>JAKUUR010000037.1 GCA_022448455.1 Candidatus Thioglobus autotrophicus | reverse complement strand
CTACCAATAATTCTGATGCAGCTGCCGATATTGTGCTTGAGTATGATATGACTGGTGCCCAAACTGAAAAACATCAGCGTCGTATGATGGGTGAGATCAACAAACTAACCGCAAATGGTGGTAAATTAAATGTTGACGACTACCAACGTACTGTTGATACTTTGCTAGGTAGTGATTCTGATCCAGTGATCAACAAAGAACCAGTAGGAGCTTGGACTCATAAGGTCTGGGATGCTGCATTTGGTTCATAATTTTTTAAAATCTAATTTCTTGTAGGAGTGATACTATGTCTGTACTAATTAAAAATGGAACAATTGTTAATGCTGATCAATCTTTTCAAGCCGATGTGCTATGTGCAGATGGCAAAATACAGGAAATTGGCAGTAATATCTCAGCGCCAAGTGGCGCTGAGATTATAGATGCCGCCGGGCAGTACGTTATGCCTGGTGGTATCGACCCTCATACCCATATGCAGTTACCGTTTATGGGAACAGTTGCCAGTGAAGATTTTTATACTGGCACGGCCGCAGGGCTTGCAGGTGGCACAACAATGATTATTGATTTTGTTATTCCTGCGCCTCAACAGAATATTATGGAGGCTTATCACCAGTGGCGTGAGTGGTCGCAAAAAGCAGTAGCTGACTACAGTTTTCATGTTGCCATCACTTGGTGGGATGAAACTGTACATGCTGATATGCAAACCTTAGTAGAAAAATATGGTGTTAATAGTTTTAAGCACTTTATGGCGTATAAGGGTGCAATAATGGCCACCGATGAAATACTAGTAAATAGTTTCAATAGGGCTTTAGAATTAGGCGCAATTTGCACTGTACATGCCGAAAATGGTGACATGGTTGCGCAATTGCAAAATAAAATCTTTGAAATGGGTATAACTGGACCAGAAGGTCACCCATTGTCACGCCCACCCGAAGTTGAAGGCGAGGCTGCGAGTCGCGCTATTAGTATTGCTAACGTATATGGGGTGCCATTATATGTTGTTCATGTATCAACAAAACAATCTTTAGAGGCTATTACCAGGGCACGAAATGCAGGTCAAAAAGTATTTGGTGAAGTTTTAGCTGGGCATTTGTTGATAGACGAGTCAGTTTACTTGGATAAAAATTTTGAAAGTGCAGCTGCACATGTTATGAGTCCACCTTTTAGAGCAAAAGAACATCAAGATGCTTTATGGAAAGGTATCCTATCTGGTAATTTACAAACCACTGCTACTGACCATGCCTGTTTTTGTAATGATCAAAAAGCAGCCGGTAAAGATGATTTTCGTATAACCCCAAACGGTACCGCAGGTATAGAAAATCGTATGGAAGTATTATGGCATCATGGGGTAAATACTGGACTTTTTAATATGAACGAGTTTGTTAAACTAACCTCTACCAATGCTGCGCAAATATTTAATATCTATCCACGTAAAGGCACTATATCTGTTGGAGCAGACGCTGATATTGTTGTATGGGATCCAGAAGCAACTAAGACAATTTCTGCTAAAACACACCATCAAAATATTGATTTTAATATTTTTGAAGGCATGAAGGTTAAAGGCTGTGCTTCGCACACCATAAGTGCAGCAAAAGTAGTATATGCTAACGGAGAGTTAAAAGTTGAACGTGGTGCCGGTAAATATATTGACCGACCTGCTTATGCATCATTCTACCAAGGGCTAGATGTTCAAGCAGAGATAAACAAACCTAAATCTGTGAATCGTTAAGAGGCAATTAATTTTATATTGTGGTTTTGTATTTATAACCTGACCAAATGGTCAAATATTTTTTTTCGGAGGAATATATGAATGATAAAAAATTAACAAATGAGGCAATGAACATTAAGCCGCATCGCCTTAGCAAACAAGAGATCGAAGATAATTTTACAGATCTCCATCCACCACTATCTGCAATAGAGGCATTAATTGAAGCTGATCGTTGTTATTTTTGTTATGACGCTCCTTGTACTAAAGCCTGTCCATCAGATATTGATGTTCCAGGTTTTATTCAAAGTATTCAGAGTGATAATTTAACAGGCGCAGCAGATAAAATCTTAAGTGAAAATATTTTTGGCGGCATGTGTGCCCGGGACTGCCCTACTGAGGAGTTGTGCCAACAGGCATGTGTGCGTAATGATCATGAAAAAAAACCGGTTGAAATTGGATTATTACAACGCTACGCAACCGATTCAGTATTAAATAATGGCGTACAGTTATTTTCAAGAGAAGAAGATACAGGAAAATCTATTGCTGTTGTTGGAGCGGGGCCTGCTGGAATATCTTGCGCACACCGTTTGGCAGTTTTGGGACACAAAATAACAGTTTACGAGTCAAAGGATAAATTAGGTGGTTTAAATGAGTATGGTATTGCAGCTTATAAAACTATCAATGATTTTGCACAGCAAGAGCTTGCTTATATTCTAGATATAGGTGGTATTACTATTAAAACAGGAATGCAGCTAGGTAAACAAATTAATCTTGAGGACTTGCAACAACAATATGACGCAGTCTTTTTAGGATGTGGTCTAGCCACGGTAAACCAATTGAATCTTGATAACGAAAATATTTCAGGCGTTATAGATGCAGTTGAATATATTGCAAATTTGCGGCAAACCAGCAATAAAGATGAACTAATGGTTGGAAAAAATATTGTAGTTATAGGGGGTGGCATGACAGCAATAGATATTGCCGTTCAAAGCAAATTATTAGGTGCAGAGCAAGTAACTATTGCTTATAGGCGCAGTAAAAATATAATGGCGGCTAGTGAATATGAGCAAGCTTTGGCAAAAAAGCATGACGTGCAAATACAATACAATGTGTCACCAAAACGTTTGTTATCTGCTGATAGCAATGTCACTGCAATGGAGTTTGATATTATGCAATCACAAAATGATGGTAGTTTAATGGCAAGCGGGGAAAATATTACATTAAAAGCCGATGTTGTTTTTAAGGCAATTGGACAAAAATTAGTTACTGAAGGTTTGATTGAAAATAATAGCCTACAACTAAAAAAAGGAAGGATAGTTGTAGATGAGCATCGTAAAACTTCATTGGCTAAAGTTTGGGCGGGTGGAGATTGCGTGCTTGATGGCGATAATTTAACAGTATCAGCAGTTCAAGATGGCAAACTGGCCGCAATTTCAATTAACGAAACGTTAACACAAGGAGCATAATATGGCAGATTTATCTAGTAATTTTTTGGGAATTAAGTCACCTAATCCTTTTTGGTTGGCCTCGGGACCACCTGCAGATAAGGCATATAATGTGAATCGTGCCTTTGAAGCTGGTTGGGGTGGAGTTTCATGGAAAACTTTGGGTGAGGATCCACATATAGTGAATGTCAATGGCCCTAGATACGCTTCCATAATGAGTAATGATCGTCGTGTTATTGGTTTTAATAATATTGAATTAATTACTGATCGACCATTTCAAGTTAACCTTGAGGAAATGCGTCAAGTTAAAAGAGACTGGCCAGATAGAGCTTTGATTGCATCTGTAATGTTTCCAATGAATGAGGCATCTTGGGCAAAGCTTGTCCCCATAATAGAAGATGCAGGCGTAGATGGTTTTGAATTAAATTTTGGTTGTCCGCATGGTATGTCTGAGCGCGGCATGGGGGCAGCAGTTGGACAAGTTCCAGAATATATAAAGCAAGCAACCGAGTGGTGTAAAAAATATGCTACGACACCTGTAATTGTAAAGCTTACACCGAATATAACTGATGTACTTTATCCGGCTGAAGCGTGCCTTGAGGGCGGTGCAGATGCAGTGTCATTAATCAATACCATTAATTCAATTATGAGGGTTGATTATGACAATTTGACTATGTTCCCAACTACTGGAGATATGGGTTCACATGGTGGTTATTGTGGTGAGGCGGTAAAACCAATTGCATTGCACATGGTGGCAGAAATAGCTCGCAATGACAAAACAAAAAATTTGCCAATTTCAGGGATTGGAGGAGTGACTACATGGAAAGATGCAGTGGATTTTATTGCGCTAGGTGCAAGTAATGTTCAGGTGTGCACAGCTGCAATGGTTTATGGTTTTAAAATTGTAGAAGATATGAAAACTGGGTTGAACAACTTTTTGGATGAAAAAGGCATGAATTCAGTGCAAGAGCTTGTGGGTAAAGCAGTGCCATCAGTAACTGATTGGAAATATTTGAATTTAAACCACGTTGACAAAGCTGTCATTGACCAAGATAAATGTATAAAGTGTGGGCGTTGTCATATTGTATGTGAAGATACTGCACATCAAGCAATTGAATATTCAAACAATGGCGGGGATAGAGTATTTACAGTTAACGACGATGAATGTGTTGGATGCAATCTTTGTGTAAGCGTTTGCCCTGTGGTAGATTGTATCTCAATGGTCGCCATGACAACTGGCACTGATCCGAGAACTGGTAAGGCAATTTCACCAAAAGCATCTGATTGGACAACCCACCCAAATAATCCATTGAAGGTTTCATGAAAAAATAATGGAGAAATAGAATGGGTAATGTAATGGTTGCAGCAAAAACCAGAAGTAGCTCTCGAAGTAAAGAGAAAATTCGTGAAGAAAACGAACGTATTATTTTAATTGCAGCGGAAAAAGTATTTGCAAAGCATGGTCTTAAAGGCGCGACTACCAAACAAATTGCAGATATGGCAAAACTCCCAAAATCCAACATTCATTATTATTTTCATACTAAATTAAATTTGTATAGATGTGTCTTGGAAAGCATACTGGTTGATTGGATGAAGGCCGCCGACACATTTAATACATTTAATGAACCGCGGGAAGCATTTAGATATTATGTTGGCGCAAAAATGGATTTGTCGCGTATACGACCATTTGGCTCAAAAGTGTGGGCAAATGAAATTATCAGTGGCGCCCCAGAAATGGAAGCAATACTATCGTCAAGGTTAAAAAAATGGGTTGATACTTGTGTTGACTCAATAAATACATGGGTTGAACTAAAGAAAATTATTAATGTGGGTGATGCCCATACCTTGTTATATATGATTTGGGCCACCACACAACATTATGCTGATTTTGAGTATCAAGTGAAGATATTAAATAATGGTAAAAGGCTAACAGATGCGGAGTTTGAAGAAAAAAAACAACAAGTTATAGATCTAGTTTTACGCAGTGTTGGCTTAAATCCTTAGTTAAGCGGTAAGTAAATAAATAAGGTAAGGAGTATGTAAGATGGACAGCAGTGGAAAGAAATTCAGAAAGTTGGTCGCTGAAAGTAACCCTTTACAAATTGTCGGTACTGTTAATGCATATAGCGCTATTATGGCTGAAAAAGTTGGGCATCAATCAATCTATTTATCAGGTGGCGGAGTTGCAGCTTCTTCTCTTGGAGTTCCTGATCTTGGTATTACTACTCTTTCAGATGTACTCGAAGATGCAAAGCGAATTACTCAGGCAACTACACTTCCATTATTAGTAGATGTTGATACTTGCTGGGGTGGAGCGCTTAATATTGCCCGCTGTGTTCGAGAAATGACAAATAGCGGTGTAGCTGCTATCCATATTGAGGATCAGGTTGCTCAAAAGCGTTGCGGACATCGACCAAACAAGGCAATAGTTAGTACCAACGAGATGCTTGACCGTATCAAAGCTGCGGTTGATGCTAAAACTGATCCTAGCTTTGTAATTATGGCTAGAACAGACGCATTGGCTGTAGAAGGTATGCAATCTGCTGTAGATAAAGCGACAGCATTTGCAGAAGCTGGCGCTGATATGATATTTCCTGAGGCGCTCAATACCATTGAGCAATATAAAGAGTTTTCTGATTCTCTCAATGTTCCTATTCTTGCAAATATAACCGAATTTGGTCAAACACCATTGTTTAGCAAAGAGGAACTTTTTGAGGCTGGGGTAGATATGGTTCTTTACCCGCTAAGTGCCTTTAGGGCTATGAGCAAGGCAGCACTTAATGTTTATCAGCATATCTTACAAGATGGTCATCAAAAAAATGTGGTAGAAAGTATGCAAACAAGGGAAGAGTTGTACGATTTTTTAAACTATCATCAATATGAACAGCAATTAGATGAATTAATTACTAAGGAGGATAAATAGTGAGTGTAACAAAAAAAATGGGTGGTGCTGGTCTTAGAGGTCAGAGCGCTGGAGAGACATCAATATGTACAGTTGGAGTGAGTGGTTCTGGCCTTACCTATCGTGGTTATGATGTAGTAGATTTGACTGAAAATACAACATTCGAAGAGGTTTCCTACCTTCTATTGCATGAAAAACTGCCTAACTCCCAGGAATTAAAAGACTATATAGAAAAACTCAAATCATTAAGGGGTTTACAACCTGAACTACGAAATGTTTTGGAGGGTATCCCTAAAACTTCTCATCCAATGGATGTTTTAAGAACAGGCTGTTCAGTTCTTGGTAATTTAGAGCAAGAGGAGGACTTTTTAAACCAAACTGATCATGCTGATCGCATGCTTAGTGCATTTCCATCGATAATTAACTATTGGTATCAGTTTTCTCACCATGGAAAAAGAATTGATACAGAAACAAATGATGACACTATTGGGGGGCATTTTTTACACCTTTTGCACGGTAAAAAACCTAGCCAATTGCACAAACAAGTAATGAGTGTTTCTTTAATTTTGTATGCTGAACATGAATTCAACGCCTCCACTTTTGCTGCAAGAGTTTGTGCCTCGACACTTTCAGATATTCACTCCGCAGTGACAACTGCTATTGGGACTTTGCGTGGATCATTACATGGAGGCGCTAATGAGGCTGCTAGTGCTATGCTTTCTCAATGGAATGGCCCTGATGTTGCAGAGGCAGAATTACTTAAAATGCTTACACAAAAGCAACTTGTGATGGGCTTTGGACACCCAGTTTATACAGAATCTGACCCGCGCAATGAGGTTATAAAGCAGTGGTCAAAAAAATTATCCTTAGAAGTAAACGACAAACATTTATATGATGTATCAGAAAGAGTTGAAGCTGTTATGAGAAGAGAGAAAAATCTACTGGCAAATGCTGACTTTTATCACGCTTCTACATATGAATTTATGAAAATACCGACTAAACTATTTACCCCAATATTTGTTCTTTCAAGGGTGACTGGTTGGTGTGCTCATATTTTTGAGCAGAGACACAACAATCGCATAATAAGACCAAATGCCGATTATATAGGCCCAAGTCTGCAAAAAGTCAGCCCCATAGAGATAAGGGGTTAGAAAAATGAAAGCTGATAGAATGACAGCAGATCAAGTTCTGCAAGATATCGCTGATTACGTGATTGATTATAAAGTAGTATCTGAGGAAGCCCTAAACACTGCTAGAAATTGTCTAATGGATAGTATTGGCTGTGGTCTGCTGGCTTTGAAATATCCAAATTGTACAAGACATTTAGGTCCGATAGTTCCAGGAACAACGGTAGAAAACGGTGCCAGAGTTTTCGGCAGGTCTTTTGAGCTTGATCCTGTAAAGGCAGCTTGGGATATTGGCGCCCTAGTGCGTTGGTTAGATTTTAACGACACCTGGTTAGCTGAAGAGTGGGGTCATCCGTCAGATAATTTGGGTGCAATCATGGCACTTGGTGACTATATTTCACGAGTTAATGTTGTGAATAATAAAGCGCCATTAAATATAAAAGATGTGTTTGAGTACATGATAAAAGCTCATGAAATTCAAGGCATTCTTGCACTTGAGAATAGTTTTAATAGAGTAGGTCTAGACCATGTTTTACTTGTCAGGGTAGCAAGCACAGCTGTTGCAACACACATGTTAGGCGGCACCAGAGATCAAATTATTGACGCTTTATCGCAAGCTTGGGTTGACGGTTCTTCACTTCGAACCTATAGGCATGCACCCAACGCCGGTTCAAGAAAATCATGGGCCGCTGGTGACGCAACATCTCGTGCAGTTCGTTTAGCGATGATGACGATAGTTGGTGAGATGGGTATGCCTTCCGTTTTGAGTGCTCCGGAGTGGGGCTTTTACGATGTAAGTTTTGGGGGTAGAGAGTTTAGTTTTTCTCAGGGCTATGGCTCTTACGTGATGGAGAACATTCTCTTTAAGATATCTTACCCAGCTGAATTCCATGCTCAAACTGCAATAGAGTGTGCATTATTACTTTATCCTCAAATTAAAGAAAAGTTAAACGAAATTGAAAGGATTGAAATTACAACGCATGAATCTGCACTCAGAATTATTGATAAGACAGGCACTTTAGATAATCCCGCTGACCGAGATCATTGCATACAATATATGGTTGCGGTGGCAATGATTGAAGGTGATTTAGTTGCTAAATTTTATGAAGATACTTTTCATCAACAAAATCCATTGATTGATGAGCTTCGCGATAAGATGGTGCTAAAGGAAGATAAAAGATATTCAAAAGACTACCTAGCAGATGATAAGAGATCAATTGCCAATGCATTACAAGTCTTCTTTAAGGACGGGAGTCAAACTGATAAAGTAGAAGTTGAGTATCCCGTTGGACACCGTCATCGTCGCCAGGAAGGTATCCCATTACTTGAGAGAAAATTTCTTAATAGTCTTCAAAGTATTTATTCTAAAGAGCGTTGTGACAAGATATATACATTATATCTCGATCAAAAGAAAATTGAACAAACACCTGTGAACGAGTTTATGGACATGTTTGTGATTAAGGATTAATAGCTACCGAACACCACGTGAAGAGTTAGACAAAATAGTGCGCTATTTTCCTTGATTTTGACAAAGTATTTATCAGGGGCAGAAAATAACACTATTGTGCTGTAGACTCACTAAACTATGTATTAATAAACCCTCCCTCACACATCAGAGATGATTTGGACTTTGACTGAGTCCAAATTGAATATAATTCTAATATGAAAAAACTACTCCTACTTTTATTACTATCTTTCTAACATTTATACCAAATCAGCTAAAGCCACCATAAGGAAAACCACACCATGATAGCAACAAGACAGAAAGAGTGCTTTTGTTTTCATTATCTATAGGGAGAATTCATCATTAACTGGGTGAAGCAGTTTACCTTAGTTCAAATTTAGTGAGTATATATCTTTATGGTT
>JAKUUR010000036.1 GCA_022448455.1 Candidatus Thioglobus autotrophicus | reverse complement strand
AACCCTGAGAAGATTGACAAAAATGTATTTGGAGGCCATACATCCTTGGCACAATATCCTAAAGTAGACCTTTTGATTAGAACCAGCGGTGAGGTCAGGATTAGCAACTTTTTACTCTGGGATATTGCATACAGCGAACTATACTTTTGCGACACTTTGTGGCCGGACTTTGATGCTAATGAGCTTGATCTAGCTATCAATAGTTTCCACTCACGTGATCGCCGCTTTGGTGAAAGAAATAATGCTAATTAAGAGACTATTGACGGCAGTCATTTTAATTCCACTGGTTGTTATAGCAACCCTAAAATTAGAAAGCTCGGAGTTTCTATTGCTCATGATGCCTGTTCTTGTCATTGGCTCTTGGGAGTTCAGCGGTCTAATTAAAATAAAGCATTGGGTCGCCAAAGCTTTGTACGCCTTAGTTCTGATGACCGCTGCTTATTTTTTAAACCAAGCGCCGTTCTTGTTAATGCCGCTTTTAATTGTTACATTGCTTTGGTGGGTTATTAACTCATACTGGATTATCAGCTTCCCTAGACACACCAACTTTTGGTACAGCTATATAGCAACAAGACTAATTAATGGATTCTTCTTTTTTGTTCCATTGCTTGTTGCACTATCAGCACTGCATCAAGTCGACAGCACGCTTGTTTTATTACTACTGGCTCTAATCTGGACTGCAGATAGTGGTGCTTATTTCGTTGGCCGTACGATTGGAAAAAAGAAACTCATTCCAAACGTAAGTCCTGGCAAAACCATTGAAGGGGTTGCAGGCGGAGCATTGTTCTCTCTCGGAGTAATGTTCGTTTATGTCCGTTTTGGTTTTGAAAACGCCGCCTTTGAGCAATATTTTTTCTATGGTATTTTATCTCTGGTAGTTACTCTTGCCTCGATTCTCGGCGATTTGTTTGAGAGTCTTCACAAGCGCGTTGCAGGTGTCAAAGATAGTGGCATTTTGCTGCCTGGACATGGTGGCTTGTTTGATAGAATAGACAGCCTCACCGCCTCAGCGCCTATCTTTTTTCTAGCCTACGGTTTTCTCACATGAAAAACATTTGCATTCTAGGAGCTACCGGATCAATTGGACTCAACACCTTGGACGTCATTTCACTTCACCCAGACAAATATAAGGTGTTTGCGCTTAGTGCAAACACTGGCTGGGAAAAAATGCTTAAGCTCTGTGAATCATACAAACCAACTTATGCGGTACTAGTTGACCCAGATGCAGCTGAACATTTACACAAGTTGGCGCCTGAAGGTGTAACCGTTTTGTCTGGTGAAGAGGCTCTTGCCAAGGTGGCAGCTCACGAAAAAACAGAATATGTCATGGCAGCTATCGTTGGCAGCGCAGGAATGTCTTCTACACTTGCAGCAGCAAAAGCAGGCAAGCGCATCATGCTGGCCAATAAGGAGTCTTTGGTGCTAGCTGGCAACTTGCTAATAAGTGCAATCAAAAAGTCTGGCGCAGAATTGATACCTGTAGACTCTGAACACAGCGCAATTTTTCAGTGCCTTCAAGGAAGTCATATCGGACTCAGCAAAATTCAGCTAACCGCCTCAGGAGGGCCGTTTCTTAATACACCGCTGTCAGAGCTTGCCTTGGTGACCCCAAGCCAGGCATGCAACCACCCAAACTGGACAATGGGAAGAAAAATATCAGTTGACTCTGCTACCCTGATGAACAAAGGGCTCGAGGTAATTGAGGCGCATTTTTTGTTCGCCCTAAAGCCTAACCAAATTGAGGTCGTTGTTCACCCTCAAAGTATTATTCATTCGCTTGTTCATTTTGATGATGGCAGTGTTTTATCTCAGCTTGGTCTGCCCGACATGCGAACCGCAATATCTTATGCGCTTTCTTATCCAGCGCGACAAACATCTGGCGTCGCCTCTCTGGACTTAACAAAACAACCTTCTTTAGTATTTTTACCACCCAATTTAGAGGCTTTTAGTTGCCTTGGGTTAGCCTACAATGCACTAAAAATAGGCAAAAACGCCCCTGCCACCCTTAATGCAGCCAACGAGGTTGCGGTGGAGGCATTTCTTGATAAACAAATAGGGTTTCTAGATATTAGCAAGACCATAGAAAGCGTCCTTGATGCCGTTCCCACTGCAAACCTTGACACGCTTGCAAGTGTCGTGGAAAATGACCAGCTTTCTCGACAAGTAGCGAAATCCGTTATTGAATCCCGTGCCTGATAATAAAGTACTGACTTCAAGCAGGCTTATGTTGCTTGCAATTGCCCTGATGGGCTCTGTTTTAATGCCTACAGCCAAGGCAGACGGAAAGCATGACTTTTACTTTGAGGCGTCTCGAGGAGACGCCTTCTACAAGTTTTTTTATAGCACAGGGCTTTCTGGAAAGCTTTTAAAAAAACTCATGCGCTCAGATGAGAGGGCGCAAAGGCTAAACCACATTTATCCTGGAGATAAATTTAAAATTGCCCTTGATGACAACCACAATTTCAAAAAAATCGTCTTCGCGCCTCTGAACGCAAACCCTATGCTTATAAGCTATTCAAAGCAAGAGTTTCGCTTTGTTGTTGTAAACATCCAGCCCACGCAAGACATAACGCACTCAACAATTACTATTAACAAGTCACTTAATTACGATGCCAAGAGGGCAGGCATTGAGGCTGAAGTCATTAAGCTGATGGTGGATAATTTTTCTTGGGAGATTGATTTCAGCAGAGATCTGCGCAAGGGCGACAATTTTGTGCTTGCCTGGGATGGCGAAAAAACACCTTGTGCTATGATTTATGTCGGCGACCGAAAAACTATCGCCCTTTTTGCTTACAAAAACTTAGCAGGGCAAAAAAAATACTACACTTCTGAAGGAAAAACCCTTAATGATTCTTTCAGTTTCCCGCCATTAAAAAAATATACCCGCATTAGCTCAAGTTACAAAAAAAGTCGCTATCATCCAACACTTAAAGTATGGCGATCCCACCTAGGAACCGACTTTGCTGCGCCAAAAGGTACGCCAGTCTACGCCTCTGCAAAAGGTGTTATCAAACACTTGGCTACATTGACTGGCTACGGCAATGTAGTCTACTTAAAACACGGAACCGAATATCTCACTGTTTATGCTCACTTGGCGGGCTTCAAAAAAGGCTTAAGGACTGGAGATAAGATCTCTAAAGGACAAGCCATAGGTTTTGTTGGAAGCACTGGCCAATCAACCGGCCCACATCTGCATTACGAAGTTCGCATCAATGGCGTCCACAAAGACGCTGAGAAAGTCAAACTCTCAAAGCAGTCTTTTATTCCAAGCAGCGCAATAGCGAGCTTTAAGGAGCGCTCAAACCATGTGCTCTCAGAATTAGGAATAAAGTAACCCCTCTTCTGTTTGACTCCTTGTCTCAACGGGGTCACACGCTCAAGACATTCCATTAAAATAAAAACTTTATATCAGGCTAGGGTGATTATGCGAACCCTTATAAAAACCAAATTAAGCTTGCCACTTCTACATAGAGGCAAAGTTAGAGATATTTTTGATATTGACGACGACAACATGCTGATTGTTACTACTGACAGACTCTCAGCGTTTGATGTTGTGTTTGACCAACCCATTCCTGAAAAAGGAATGATTCTCACCTCTATAGCTAATTATTGGTTTCAGAAAACCGAACACATCGTTCAGAACCACCTAACTGGCATAAGTCTTGAAGAGGTTTTGTCAAAAAATGAGGCTGAAATGCTTGCCGGCCGAGCAATTGTCGTTAAAAAGCTAAGGCCTTTGGCACTAGAGGCCGTCGTTAGAGGTTATCTAATTGGCTCCGGATGGAAAGAATATCTCTCTTCTGGCATGGTTTGTGGCATTCCGCTACCACAAAACATGAGGCTTGCCCAGCAACTCTTAAGGCCCCTCTATACGCCCTCCTCAAAAGCAGGCGTTGGCGAACATGACGCCAACATCTCCTTCAAAGAGACAGAAACTATTGTCGGTAGCGCGCTTGCATCTCAAATCAAGGATGTGAGCTTAAAAATCTATCAGTTTGCTGCAGAACATGCCTTCAGTTGTGGCATTATTATTGCTGACACGAAGTTCGAGTTTGGCCTAGATGAAGACAACCAGCTGACCCTAATGGACGAAGTATTAACGCCTGACTCTTCAAGGTTTTGGTCTGCTGCAGATTATCAACCTGGAAGCAGCCCGAAAAGCTATGACAAACAAATCATTAGGGACTATCTTGAAACGCTTGATTGGGATAAGAAGCCGCCTGCACCTAGACTTCCGGACAACATTATGACAAAAGCTACAGAAAAATATCATCAAGTTCATTCAATATTATGCAACTAAACGGCCACATAGATAAAATGCAAACTTCGTTGGCTGGAAGTTTGGCTCAGTATCATCTTCTATTCGACGATAAACGGGTAGATATGAACTCATTAGTGGGCAGTCCGATTGAGTTGTCCTTTAACAAAACAATACAGTGTGCCAATTGTGGACGAATTACTCCGAAAAGTTATTCACAGGGCTACTGTTTCCCTTGTGCGCGCTCTCTGGCCAGGTGCGACCTATGCATTATGAGGCCTGAGACTTGTCATTACCACCTTGGCACCTGTAGGGAGCCTGACTGGGGTCTGTCAAACTGTTTTACTCCCCACATTGTTTATCTCGCAAATTCCTCAGGAATTAAGGTTGGCATCACCCGCAAAACAAACACCCCTAGTCGCTGGATTGACCAGGGCGCAATCAGTGCATTGCCGATACTTGAAGTAAAAACACGCCTAGAATCAGGCCTTATTGAAAAGGCCCTAAAGTCGTTTATCACTGATAAAACAAACTGGAGAGTAATGCTGAAAAACGAAACCGAGCCCGCAGATCTTGTTACTGCTAAGGCGTCTTTATTAGCTGAAGTTTCTAGCCTTGTAGATGAGCTCGACGCAAAAACCTTCCCAGCCGATGTCGTAAATATTGACTACCCTGTGCTAAAATACCCCACCAAGGTTGTCTCTTTAAGCTTTGACAAAACCCCCGTCATATCAGGCGTTTTGAATGGAATTAAGGGGCAGTATTTGTTACTTGAGAGCGGTGTGCTCAATATACGAAAGTTTAGCTCATACCATCTTACGCTCTCCACTTGATGACAATGACTAACTAAGCCGTAAGCAGTATGAACGAAAAATTTTCAAGAATAGAGCGCCTGCCAACATAATGAAGCTCACTGCAAAAGAATTTAGAGGTGAAAAAAACAAACGACTGACTCTGCTCGGAATGTCAGGCGTTGGCAAGACACACCTCGCAAAACTTATCGGAGAAAATGGCGGATGGTACCATTTTTCAGGCGACTACCATATTGGTGCAACCTATTTAAAGGATGAAATCATTAACAACATTACCAAAAAAATGAAGCAAGACCCATGGCTTCAGAATCTATTAGACAACCAATCTATTAGTGTCAATAGTCAAGTTACCTTTGACAACCTAGAGCCCATTTCTGCGTTCCTTGGAAAAGTAGGCAACCCAGAAGAAGGAGGTCTTGAGATTGACGAATTCATTCGCCGTCAAAGTCTTTTTCTGGAGGCGGAAATCAACGCTATGTATGACGTTCCAAGCTTTATCAAACAATCCCAACAATCAGGATACGACAATTTCATTAACGATGCAGGCGGCAGTTTGTGTGAACTGGAGGACAAAAAACTTTACCAACTTTTGGCCAAGAACACGCTGATTGTCTACATTAAAACAAACAAAGAAGCCGAGAGGGTGCTCATAGAACGATCCAAAAACCAACCCAAGCCAGTGTACTATCACCCCGACTTTTTTGCGTCCGCTCTGCAGTCCTATCTTGAAAAAAACAGCTTGGACTATGTTGCCCAAATAAATCCTGATGCTTTTGTGCGCTGGGTTTTTCCAAGACTGGTTGAAGACCGTCTAGAAAAATACCAGGCGCTTGCTGACCAGTATGGCTGCGCCATAAAAAGCGATGACCTTTATCATTGCCATTCTGCAGACGATGTTATTAATCTTATTGCTGGAGCTCTAGACTGACATGCCATTAATAGCCCATTCCGAACTGCCCTCATTTCAGCGCCTTAAAAAACAAGGTGAAACAATTCTTTCAAAAGATAGGGCAGAGCATCAGACCATACGAGAAATTCATATTGGTCTATTAAACATGATGCCTGATGCTGCGCTTGAGGCCACTGAACGGCAATTCTTTCGCCTGGTTGGCCACTCTAATCAGATTGCACAATTCTATATGCAACCCTTCTCTCTTTCAAGCATTAAAAGAGGATCGAAAGCAGCTAAGCATCTAAAAAAACACTACAAAACTTTTGACGAAATTAAATCTCAGGGACTTGATGCGCTGATTATTTCTGGTGCCAATGTTTCCCAGCCCAGCCTTGAACTTGAACCGTTTTACGAGCAACTAAGAGAGGTAGTAGACTGGTCTTATGAAAATGTCACTTCAACGCTATGCTCTTGCCTGGCAACTCATGCTGTTTTGGAATTCAAGTATGGCCAAAAGCGCCAACCTGTCGGTAAAAAACATTGGGGGGTCTTCCCTCATCAAGTGGTTGACAGAGACCACCCTTTGCTCAGTGGAGTTAGCACTCGCTTTGACATTCCTCATTCTCGTTTTAATGAGGTCTCTGAATTACAATTTGATGAGGTAGGAGTCAAGGTTTTGGCCAAAAGCTCAATTGGCGTCCACCTAGCTGTGAGCCCTGACTTGTTTAGAATTGTATTCTTTCAAGGCCACCCCGAGTATGACACCATAAGCCTTCTAAAAGAATACAAAAGAGAAATTGCGCTTTACCTTGAAGACAGGGGGTTAAGCTATCCACCAATGCCTAGTAATTACTTGTCTATACAAAACCAGGCCATATTAAACGAATACCGAGCCAACCTTGACGCCGGCACAATGTCTATTAAAGACTTCCCGGAGTCACTTATTTCAATAACTCTTGACAATACTTGGCACGATAGCGCGAACGCAATTATTAATAACTGGATCGGTTGTGTATATCAAATAACTCACGAAAGAGTTGGCAAACCATTTATGAGTGGCATCAGCCCAGACGACCCCCTTAACCTTAAGAAGTGACGAGTTTCGCCAAAGACCTGTTGGCCTGGTTCCAAGAACATGGAAGAAAGGGTCTGCCTTGGCAGTCCAGCCCTCCTGATATTTATCATGTTTGGCTGTCCGAAATTATGTTGCAGCAAACACAGGTCAATACTGTCATTGATTATTTTAACAACTTTATAATTAACTTTCCATCAGTGGTTGAGCTTGCAAACGCAGACGAGGAAGAAGTTTTGACTAGCTGGGCAGGGCTTGGATACTATAGTCGCGCGAGGAATTTACACAAAAGCGCTAAAATTATTTTATCGGAATATCAGGGCATTTTTCCAACCAGTTATTCTGAATTAATAACCCTTCCTGGGGTTGGCGAGTCTACTGCAGGCGCGATCTTGTCGCTAGCATGTAATCAGCCTCGAGCAATTCTTGACGGCAACGTTAAACGCGCCTTAAGCAGGTACCATAGAGTAGCTGGATATTATAGCGATTCTAAAACTTTAAAAGAGTTATGGCGGCTTGCGAAATATCACACTCCTTCTGAACAAAACGCAGACTATGCTCAGGCAATTATGGATCTAGGTGCTACTATCTGTGTGCATCGCAACCCTCTTTGTTCTAGGTGCCCAGTTTCCAGACACTGTAAGGCAAACCTTTGCAATGATCAGTCGTCCTTTCCTCAAAAAAAAATAAGAACAATTAGACCTGAAAAATCACTTGCATTTTTGGTCTACCGTAATATCAAGGGCCACATCTACCTAGCAAAAAGACCTAACAGAGGCATTTGGAGCGGCTTATGGAGCTTTTCCGAGTGTGAGGATAACGAGACCGCTATCTCTGCCGCTATTAAAGAACACAACTTAGAAGCGAGCATTGTTTCTTTGCTTCCTAAGTTTAAGCATAGTTTTACTCACTACCATCTATGGATCCGACCAATTATCATCAACTCTCCTGGCCTAGAAAAAGACTACCACAATATTAATAAGTTAGGGTTAGGTGTTCCTGCGCCTGTTAAAAAAATAATCTCGATGCTTGATTCGCTCAACCCTGCCGAAAGCAATGAGTAAAATATGCCTATGCAATTAATTCGCGGCCTTCACAACCTAAAAAAACAGTCCAGCTGTGTGCTTACCATTGGAAACTTTGATGGCGTACATACAGGCCACCAGGAAATTATTAAAAGGCTGGTGGAGAAGGCCCATGAACTAAAGATGCCGTCCCTTGTTATTTCTTTTTCGGTCACCCCAGAGTCTTTTTTTGGTCGGCCAAAAGCAAGGCTTAGCAGTTTTAGAGACAAGCACTTATTTCTAAAATCGATGGGCGTAGACAAGCACTTACTAATTCGCTTTAACAATTCTTTTTCTCAAACAAGCGCAACATCTTTTGTAGAAAATATTTTGGTTGAAAAACTTAAAGTTAGGCACTGCTTTATTGGTGACGACTTTCGTTTTGGCAAAGACCGCCTTGGCAACTACGAGCTACTTGAAAGGTTCTCTAAACCAAACAACTTTATCGCAGAAAAGGTAGAAAGAGTAAGCTTTGAAGACCAGCGAGTCAGCAGCTCAGCAGTTAGGCAATGCCTAGCTTCAGGTAATTTTTCAATGGCAGAAAAGCTTCTTGGCAGGCCTTTTGCAATTAGCGGAAGGGTTTCTCATGGAGACAAAAAAGGCAGAACTATTGGCTTTCCCACAATCAACGTCGGCATTAGTCGAAGACTTAGCCCCGTTCTTGGAGTTTTTAATGTCTTAGTTGAAATAAACAAGGAGGCCTACCATGGGGTGTGCAACGTTGGTAAACGACCGACAGTGGGTGGCGAAAAAACTCTTTTAGAGGTGTTTATATTTGACTTTAATCAAGAAATATATGGTGAACGCGTCACCATTGTCTTTAAACAAAAGTCCCGAGAAGAAATGAAATTTGACTCCTTTGAAGAATTAAAACAACAAATTGCCAAAGATGTTGAAAGCGGCAAACAGTATTTCAAAGCCCGCGCTATTTTAGGATAAAAGCCTCCATGAAAGCTCAGCCCCTGCAAAAAACGGCGTTAACTTTGATTTTGCAAACTCATAATGATCTGGCACCCTCCAAGGCGACTTCTCTAGAGTAATTTTTTCTCGATTGTGAGGCAAGCCATAAAAATCTGGTCCAAAAATAGAAGCAAACCCTTCAAGTCTTTCTATCGCACCTTCACCATCAAAGGCCTCGGCATAAAGCTCAATGGCTGCGTGCGCACTAAAGATTCCCGCACAGCCACAAGCGGATTCTTTTTTGTCTCGATCATGCGGAGCAGAATCAGTCCCTAAGAAGAATTTTGGATTGCCAGAGATAGCGGCTTTTAGTAGCGCCTTCTGATCAGGATTTTGTCGCTTCAAGACCGGCAAACAATAATAGTGGGGCTTAATTCCTCCTACAAGCATATGGTTTCGGTTTGCCAGCAAATGGTGCGGAGTTATTGTTGCCGCTATATTGCCTTTAGCCCCAAGAACATAATCAACAGCATCCTTGGTTGTGATATGTTCGAGCACAATTTTAAGGCCTGGAAA
>JAKUUR010000035.1 GCA_022448455.1 Candidatus Thioglobus autotrophicus | reverse complement strand
ATGGAGGCTCCTTTAGACCAATAGAACTTATTACAACACCGGGAACTGTGTTTGATGCACAGGAACCTGCTCCACTTGGCTTTTATTATGAAGTAGAGCTCAGGGTTTACGACTTAATGTGGCGTTGCCTAGCTAAATATATGCCTGAAAGATTATCAGCTGGTCATTTTGCCTCAGTATGCGGAACGTTTATTGGTGGAACCCATCCAGACACTGGACGACAATATACTATAGTTGAAGCTCAAGTTGGAGGCTGGGGAGGCCGAGCTGGAGCAGACGGTAATAATGCTATGTTTTGTGGTTTCCATGGGGAAACTTATAACTGTCCTGCAGAAATCAATGAGGCAAGAAATGGGCTCTGGGTTGATCAAATGTCCCTCAATACAGGGCCTGGTGGTGAAGGTGAATATACCGGAGGACGAGGGATTGTAATGGATTACCGAATTCGCGCAGAGGATGGTTATTTAACTGCCGGCTATACAAGGTCAAAATTTCCAGCTTGGTCTCTTGATGGTGGTAATGAAGGTTCATCAAACTATATTGAATACTTACCTGTAAAAGGTAAGAGCGAAAGGTTTGCTTTTGTATCTGGCTTAAGTCTTCATAAAGATGATGTCATTAGAGTTGTTACTGGCAACGGTGGTGGCTTAGGCAAACCTAAGTCTCGTGACCAAGCTTCAATAAAAGAAGATCTAAAAAATGAGCTTATAACTCCTGAAGTAGCAAGAACGGTTTATGGAATGACAGACGCATAAATAGAGAAAAGTTTATGCAAAATAAAATAAACTCACTTAAACTTCGAATGAAAGACAATAACGTCGACTTAGTTGTTCTTGGACCAGGCACGCATATGAACTGGTTATTGGGATTTAACCCCTATCCAGATGAAAGGCCATGCATGCTTTTAATAGGAAAAGAAAAAGAGGCATTTTTGATGCCATCGGTAAATGCAGAAGATGCGAAAAAGAGAACCGATATAGCAATTAATAGCTGGAAGGATGAAAACGGGCCAGATCAAGCTCTTAAAGAGGCGCTTTTATATATTGGCGAAAGTTCTGCAAAACACATTGCCATAGATGAGGCAATGCGCTCTCACTTTGCTTTAATCGTTATAGAGGCACTGCCAAATCCAACCTATGAATTTACCGCCTCAACAATTGGCGCCTTAAGGATGCGAAAAGACCAGACAGAATTTATTAATCTTAAAGAAAATGCCTTGATAGATGATCGTGCAATGCAAGCGGGGTTTGCTGCAATTAAAGAAGGGGTAACTGAACTTGAAATTGGTGAAGCAATAAATAAACATTTTATCTCTGAGGGAGCGAAGCCTCAATTTTGCATTGTAGGTTCCGGTCCTAATGGAGCTTTTCCTCATCACCATACAGGTGATAGAAAAGTAGAATATGGTGACGCTGTTCTAATAGATATTGGTGGGAGAAAAGGAACCTTTCCAAGTGATATGACTCGAATGTCAGTTCTCGGTGAGCCGCCAGAAGGTTATCTAGAAATTCATGCTATTGTTGAGCGCGCTGTGCAAGCAGCAATGTCAGCTGCAAAACCTGGTGTAATGGCGAAGGAAGTAGATGCTGCTGCAAGAAATGTCATTACTGAAGCTGGATATGGTGACTATTTTGTTCATCGCACAGGCCATGGTTTAGGTATTGATATACATGAACCACCATACATCACCGCCACATCTGAGGTAGAGCTTGACGAGGGCATGGTGTTTTCAATTGAGCCAGGAATTTATCTGCAAGGTAGATTTGGGGTCAGGCTTGAGGAAATTGTGATTTTGCGAACCGATGGCCCAGAAATACTTTCGGAGCTTACACGCGAACTCAACGTCATAACATAGGGTTTAGCAACCCATAAAAAAAGAGGTCTGCGACCTCTTTTTTATTAAATGATGGTGCCGACACACGGACTTGAACCGCGGACCTACTGATTACAAATCAGTTGCACTACCAACTGTGCTATGTCGGCTTAGGGCAAAATTATACAGTAAAGGATTTTTTTTCAGCAATATTTTAAATACCTTAAGAATATTAATTTTTCCGTTGTTTTAATGCCAACCGAATGCCAATAAAAGCGAGCACCAATGCCATTAAAAACCACTGAATGGCATAACCAATATGTCTTTCAATGCTGCCAGTATAAGGTTCCCATTGTCTAACATAGCCGTCATCAGATTCAGGGCTTAATAAACCAACCACGCTAACAAAATCTAGCGAGGCTATGGAGCTCATCTCATCCAAATCAAGAGCCTGAATCAAGACTGGAAAGTCTCGCGTGGTTTCACTGACTTTAAGCTCCATACGTTTAAGTGGTTTTGATATTTGCACCTTAACTTCTGTAAGCTTTTCTCCTATATCAATATCAGCTAATATATCTCTTCTTCCATTCCAGGGCATAAAGCCTCGATTAATCAAAATAGCTTTCGAAGCACCCTTCAAAACAAAAGGTGTTAAAACATAATAGCCTGAAATCTGGTCAACGATTTGGTTGTCATAAATAAATTGCTTGCCCTCAATATACGAACCCTGGAGACGAACATGATAATACTCTTTGTCTTTAAGAAATTCGACAAAAGTAACAAGCTCTACATCACCGGAATTAGCACTGGCAATTTGGTTTTCAATTGCTCGTTTTTCATCGGCGCGATCAAGCTGCCAAAAACCAAGAGAGATTAGTAGCGCTAGAGTAGCGATTATTAGGCAAGCTGGTATGAAAAAACGAAACCTCATTACTGGGTGGGTAGTACATTGTTAGGCTCTATCCAGCCCATGAAGCTGGCAAACATTAGCAAAATAAACAAAAACACCGACAAACTGACACGCACCCTTAAGGCTTTAAACATTTTGTCCGAGCCCTTTTCTCCTCCTCTTATCATTCCGACAAGTGCCGAACCTAGGCTAAATAAAATGACAATAATAATTGCAATTACAATAATATCCATAACTTCCTCTGTTCGACTGTAAAAAAAGACCCCATCCAAGGGGCCTTTCAATGAACCACTCAATAATAATTATAGCCAGTAAACAAAAACAAATAGTCCTAACCATACTACGTCAACAAAGTGCCAATACCAAGCAACACCTTCGAAGGCAAAGTGGTTTTCAGAATTAAAATGACCTTTTTGAATACGGTACAAAATAACTGTCAACATAATGGCGCCCACAGTCACATGAAAACCGTGAAACCCTGTCAATAAATAGAATGTAGACCCATAAATACCAGAAGTTAGCTTTAAGCCCTCATGGTAAGCATGTCCGTATTCAGTAATCTGAAACCCTAAAAACAATACTCCCAGAACGATTGTCGCAATCATCCAAGCAATCAATGCATTGCGGTGATCTTTGCGTAACGCATGATGAGCATATGTAATGGTAACACCTGAACTTAATAGTAGGGCTGTATTAATTGCTGGCAATCCCCAAGGATTAACTAACTCAAAACCAGTAGAGAACGCTGTTCCGCTTTGTCCAATAGCGCCAGGTGTGTTGACTAGTGGCCAAGTAGCCTTAAATCCTTCCCACAACTCAGGGGTAAACATGTTGTTGCCTGCACCATCAAGCCATGGAACACTGAGAATTCTTGCGTAGAATAGAGCGCCAAAGAATGCGGCAAAGAACATGACTTCGGAAAAAATAAACCAGCTCATGCCCCAACGAAATGTCCTGTCTACTTGCTTGTTATAGATACCGCTAATACTTTCATTGACTACAGTTCCAAGCCAGCCAAAAAGCATAAATACAAGGATCGTCAATCCCAGCCCCATAACAGGAGCCCCCCAACTGACATCGTGTATTAGATTGGCAAAACCAACAAACATTGTAGATATGCCAATTGAGCCAATAATTGGCCAGTAGGTGCCATGAGGGATATAATAATTTTGGTTACTCATTTTTCTTCCTCTCTTTAACTATCTAACTTAAAAAAATTGTATGACAAACTTACATCTCTAATTCTTTCTTTCATTTCGGGCTCAATTACAAATCGAAGTGTCATTTCGACCTCCTCATGTGGCTTGAACTCCTGCCTAACAAAACAAAAACACTCTAACTTTTTAAAGTGAAGTGCTGCATCTGTTGGTGCAACACTAGGTATAGCTTGGCCAAAAACTATTTCATCTGTGTTGTTCTTAGCAACGTAACTCACAGTATAAAACTTTCCAGGGACAACTTCAATTGAGTTAACCTTGGGCCCAAACTGTACTGGAAATCCTGGCATCGTTGATGCAAAAAAACTTACCGTAACAAGTCGCTCTTCATTCACTTCATATTGCTGCTCAGTCTCTACCCTGCCAGTCGTCCCATTAAAACCTGTGATTTCGCACAAGACTTCATAAAGCGGGACCAACGCAAAAGCAAAAAAGAACATCAAGATGGGGACCGAAACCAGTTTGATCCAAAACCCTTTTGTTATTTTTTTTCTTTCCATAATCAACCATTAAGCATAATGGTCGCTACATATACTCCTATTGCAACAGCGCCAGCCACAATAGCGGTTATGATGGCACCTTTTTTATTTTTATTATCAGCCATTAGCTATGCTGCGACTCTGCCAAAATATCCGCTCGTGATGGAGGCGTATTAAAACTATGGTATGGCGCCGGTGAAGACAGCGTCCATTCAAGCCCTTTGGCACTATACCAAGGTCGTGAATCTGCAGGCTTGCCGTTACGTATACAATCAACAACAATGTAAGTAAATAACACAAACGACAGCCCGAAAGCGAAAGCTCCAATTGAAGAGATATAGTTAAAGTCAGCAAACTGTAGTGAGTAATCTGGAATGCGACGTGGCATTCCTGCAAGCCCTAAAAAGTGTTGCGGGAAAAACACCACATTCACAGATATCACTGCCCACCAAAAGTGCACTTTTCCAAGCGTTTCGTTATACATCCTGCCTGTCCATTTTGGCAGCCAGTAAAACACTGCAGCAATAATTCCCCACAACGCTCCTGTTACCAGAACATAGTGGAAATGTGCAACCACAAAATAGGTGTCGTGATACTGAATATCAGCTGGAACAATACCCAGCATTAGTCCAGAGAAGCCACCAATTGTAAATAGCATAACGAACGATAACGCCCAAAGCATAGGCGTCTCAAAAGTCATAGAGCCCTTCCAAATTGTCGCCACCCAGTTAAAAACTTTTACACCTGTCGGCACCGCAATCAACATCGTTGCATACATAAAATAGAGCTCGGCCGCTACCGGCATACCCGTTAAGAACATGTGGTGCGCCCAAACAATATAGGACAAGAAAGCAATTGAAGCGGTTGCATAGACCATTGACGAATACCCAAACAATGGCTTGCGTGCAAAGGTTGGAAGGATATGTGAAATAACACCAAAGGCCGGCAAAATCATAATATAGACTTCAGGATGACCAAAGAACCAGAAAATATGCTGGAACAATACTGGATCTCCACCGCCGGTTGCGTCAAAAAATGCAGTACCAAAGTTACGGTCTGTAAGCATCATTGTTACAGCACCTGCCAAAACAGGCATCGCACCAATTAACAAGAATGCTGTAACGAGCCAAGTCCATACAAACAATGGCATATCCATTAATCTCATCTCTGGAGCCCTCATGTTAAGGACAGTGGCAATAATATTAATTGCCCCCATGATTGAGGAGAAGCCTAACAAGTGAATCGCAAAAATAAAGAAGTCAGTTGAGTCAGGCGCAAAGGAGGTTGAAAGTGGCGCATAGAATGTCCACCCAAAAGCTGGTGCCCCGCCTTCCATAAAAAACGTACTCAACAAGATTGCACCCGCAAATGGCAGAATCCAGAAACTCCAGTTGTTCAAACGTGGCAAGGCCATATCAGGCGCTCCAATCATCATTGGAATGAGCCAGTTTGCCAATCCAACAAAGGCTGGCATAATAGCACCAAAAACCATGATCAGACCATGCATGGTTGTTAGCTGGTTAAAGAATTGTGGCTCCATTAATTGTAAGCCAGGATGTAAAAGCTCAGCACGAATACCCATTGCGAATGCGCCACCCAAAAGCAGCATTGAAAAAGCAAACCACAAGTAGAGTGTACCAATGTCCTTATGGTTGGTTGTTTTAACCCATCTTAATAGGCCTTTTTCAGGCCCATGATGATCATCGTGTGCTGCTACTGCTGAAATGGTGCTCATTTGTTTCTCCTTAAATTAACGTGCAGATGTAACATCTGATGGTTGAACAACTGAGCCATTGTTACCAAAGGCTCTTCTTTCATAAGTGATCACTGAGGCTAGATCAGCATCTCCTAGCATTTTGAATGACGGCATACCGCCCTTACCATTAATAACAATGTTCAGGTGATCTGCAGCTGGACCATTGGTAATATTTGAGCCTTTCATTGCTGGAAAGACGCCTGGAATACCTGAGCCATCTTTTTGATGGCAACCCGAACAGTTGGCATTATAGATAGTCTCACCATTTGCAAAAAGTTCGTCCTCATACCAAGTCTTTGTTGCACTTGCAGCTGCTGCAGCTTTGTCAGCTTGTTGCTCAGTAACCCATGTCGCAAAAGCGTCTTTAGAAATAACATCGACAACAATTGGCATGTAGCCGTGATCTTTGCCACAGAGTTCAGCGCATTGCCCTCTGTAAGTTCCCTCTTCAGTAATCTCTGCCCATGCGTCGTTAATAAAACCAGGGTTGGCGTCTTGTTTCACTGCAAAGGCCGGCACCCACCAGCTGTGAATTACGTCATTTGAAGTTATTAGAAAACGAACCTTGGTATCCACAGGCAAAACCAAACGTTTGTCAACTTCTAAAAGATAGTTTTCGGGCTTGTCGTCCAACTTAGTAGCGTCCCTGGAAGATTGAGCAAGGTTGGACATAAATCCTATACCTTCCTCAGGGTAGTCATATTGCCATTTCCACTGATGACCAGTAACCTTAACAGTCATGTCTGCCTTATCTAAGACTTCAGCATCAATAAGGACTTTAGACGCTGGAATCGCCATTGCAACGAGTATTAGAATGGGAATACCTGTCCAGATAAATTCAACGGTTGTGCTTTCATGAAAATGGGCAGCTTTGACACCCTTCGACTTTCTGTGATTGATAATTGAATAAAACATTGCGCCAAAAACAACAACTCCAATAGCTAAACATACCCAGAAAACCATCATGTGCAAGCTATAGATATCTCCACTTATAGTGGATACACCTTTTGTCATGTTCAAGCCATATTCTGCTATCGCAGCTTTCGAGCTCATTAACGCGGTAATTGCGCCTGTCAGCGTCAATAATTGTTTCATAGATTCTCCAAATTTAATCTTTTTTCAAGCGATTACAGTCAAAAAAACATACAAATGATACCTGTTTATTGCTTTTTTACCAAGCAATAATTCGCCTTTATTCTCAATGCGAATTGAACTTTTTTCATCAACGCTGAGTTTTAGATCGAAGTGCAAATATTGGTTATCACAATTATATAAAAAAAATCCAATATTTGCTTACTTTTTATATGGTTATAGAATTAGATAAAATATAGCTTTCTTTGTTAGCTTGCTTCATTAAAATATGGCTGTGCATTCTCCTTGAAACCCTCTATTTAATGTATACAAAAACACTCAATCTTGCTCTTTTATTAGCTGTTGTGGTTGTAGTGCTTGGTGCATATACCCGTCTTGCTGATGCCGGTCTTGGCTGCCCTGATTGGCCAGGGTGTTACGGCAAACTAATTGTTCCTGATGTCGCCTCCAGTGAGTTTGAACGACCGCTTGATCTTGCAAAGGCATGGAAAGAAATGATTCACAGATACGCAGCTTCAATCCTGGGGTTGTTGATCGTGGTGGTATTTTTCTTTGCAGCCTTTCGTAAAACACCTCGTTACCAATCAATAAAACTGCCTGCCTTTTTGGTTCTGCTGGTTGGATTCCAGGGTGCCTTAGGAATGTGGACAGTTACCGAGCTGGTTCACCCTGGCATAGTTTCGATGCATTTAATGGGGGGCTTTACGACAACTGTTTTGCTACTATGGCTTCTGTTAAACCAGAACGTTCCAAAGCGAATCAATCAACACATTTTAAAGCGGCACAAATTAATACTGGCTACTTCTATTGTTCTATTATCGGTTCAAATCTTTTTAGGAGGTTGGACAAGCACCAACTATGCTGCGCTCTCTTGTGGTGAATACTTTCCAACCTGTTTGGGGGAATTATGGCCAGACAATATGAATTTTAAAAATGCGTTTTTTTGGGGGCCGCTTGGTGTAGATTATGAGTTTGGTGTGCTTGAAAGTCAAACCAGGAGTGCGATTCAAATGCTTCATAGAATTGGCGCCCTTGTAGTAACCCTGACTTTGGCCTTTTTGATTGTCAATTTTAAAAACTATCCAAGGCTTAAAAATAATCTATTGCTTATACTCGCACTTTTAGTGACACAGGTAGTTTTGGGCATTATGAATGTTGTTTTATCTTTGCCTATGCTTGTAGCCGTTTTGCACAATGCCGTTGCTCTAGGTCTTTTATTGAGCTTGATTGGCTTGTTACACAAAATAGTTAATAATCCAAAAGCTTAAAACATAATTTGCGGTTTTCTTACTTAGGTTAAGAGTCACTTAATGAATAAGATCACTCAATTTTTTTCACTAGTTCTTATAGCCGTTATTGCTATTGCTGGCTTCCTATATTTTGGCGGTCAACAAGATATCGAAGGACTAAAAAAATCGATCGCACCGGCGGCGTCACTTTACCCTGAAACCAAATCTATTTCTGAGAAACTTAATTTTATAAATGATCAATCTGAATCGTTGAATTTATCTGAAATATCTCAAGGTAAATGGGTTTTAATGTACTTTGGTTACACTTCTTGCCCAGATGTATGTCCTATAGATCTTTCGAAAATTAATCTCAGTTTTCAGATGATGGAGAACAAAGACAAGCTCCAAGTTGTGTTTATTTCGGTTGACCCAGCTCGCGACATAGGAAGGCTTGACCAATTTGCTGGCTCCTTTAATTCTTCTTTTCTTGGGCTGACAGCACACAACCACGAACTAGAAACTATTAGCAAATCTTTGGGCGTTTATCATCAAGTCGTTGAGGCGCAAAAATTGGCTCAATCGGACCACAACAGTCATGGGGACAATGATACTGATTCACATGGGAATCAAGAGGCTGGCTCACATGAACATTATAATATTGACCACACAACTAGCTTTTTGTTGTTTAGTCCTGACTTAAAACTAACAGCGCTGTTAACCAGTCCTCACGAACCAAAACCTATCGCGGAAGCACTCGACCAGATTATTGAGACACTAAGATAAGGCAAACCTAACTGCTGCAAGTATTGTGCCAATAAAAAGCACTGTCATAATAATGCCGACAACAATATAAGGCCAAGGTCCGTTCTTTTCCGTAGCCTCAAAGTCCTTAGCAAGATTTTTTTTCTTTCCTACTCCAATCATCGCAGAGGCTACCGCCTTGAAGACTTGAAGCGTACCTTTCATGACTAAGAGATAGTCCCAAAAGTTATCAAAAGATAATGATCAACCAAAAGCGAAACAAACAAAACCATTAGGTAGTTAACTGAATACTTAAATGTTTGAAAAGCTATTTTTGGGTTTTCGGGTTCGCGACAAATCTTAATAGCATAGCCCAAAAAAAGCACTCCAAGCATAACCGCCGAAACTAAGTAAATGATTCCACTCATGCCAGTTAAATATGGCAGAAGAGTAACAATAAACAAAAGCACTGTGTAAAGAAGGATTTGTACCCTAGTAAATTGAAGGCCGTGGGTGACAGGCAGCATCGGCACTTCGGCTTTTTTATATTCTTCATGCCTATGAATCGCCAGCGCCCAAAAATGAGGGGGCGTCCAAATAAACACTATCAAAAAAAGCAACAGCGCATATTCAATGCCTTGCACTCCTGCAACTGAAGTCCATCCTAAAATTGGAGGGGTTGCTCCAGCAGCTCCACCAATAACTATATTCTGGGGCGTGGCACGCTTCAAATACATGGTATAAAAAACCGCATAGCCAATAAGAGAGGAAAATGTTAAAGCCGCTGTCAGCAGGTTAACATAAACAAACAACAAGCCTATACCAAGAAAACCCAAAAACAAGCCCCAGATTAACGCTTGATTTCTACTCACTTTGCCTTGAGGCAGGGGACGATGACTTGTTCTTGACATTTGAATATCGATTTTTTCATCGACAACATGATTGAAAACCGCCGCTGACATTGCCGAAAGCGCAATGCCTGCAGAGGCAACAATTATAAGCAACAAGTTTGGCAAGTATGGCACAGCCAAAAGCATCCCCACAACTGCCGTTAACATAATAAGCGAAACAACCTTTAGCTTACAAAGCTCTAACAAGTCCGCAATTGATGGCATCGAGCTCATTATCCTATTCTGGAATATTTAAACAGCCGCTTAAGGTCTTTAATAACCAGCCTAATGTCTATATTTTGAGGCTCATAATAGAGCATTATATTGCCAATTGGGTCAATCAAATAGATGGCATTTTCAGTGTATTTTTTCAGGCTCTGTGTAAGTTTTTCACTAGCAACCCTTGCCTTAATCAAGCTCTCATCGTTGCTTGTCGGCGTTGAGTTATCCTCAATAATAATCATTCTTTGAATGCGGCGCATGTCAGCGTTCATAAGTGTACGAATAGTTTTCATATCTGCAACTGCTTTTTCGCAAGCTTCGTCACAATGACTTGAGACGTAAACCATGGTCCATATACCTTGCAAGGAGGCGCCACCATCAATCTCAATATCGCTGTCTTCAGTCGCGATTACAGGTCGAACCAACTCTCCATAATTGACTGTGCTTTCGCTGAAATAGTTTGGGTTGGCATAAAAAAATAGCGTGCCAAAAGCTATTGGCAGAATAAACATAGCCAACAACATCCAAAATTCTTTTTTTGCTGTCATTGCTTTCCTTGAATCAAAAGTGCGTAATCATACGCTGTTGAGACTTAAAACTCAATACGCTTTAGAGCCGAACCTCAATGCCGTTTTCCTGCATTGATTTTTTGGCTTCACTCACCGTATACTCTCCAAAATGAAAAATGCTGGCTGCTAAGACTGCGTCAGCGCCGCCCTCAAGAACGCCTGCTGACAAGTGCGACAAGTTGCCAACACCGCCAGAGGCAATTACAGGCACGTCTACGGCATCGGATACAGCCCGAGTGAGAGCTATATCAAAGCCATCCTTTGTGCCATCCCTGTCCATAGATGTTAGCAACACTTCGCCTGCACCACAATCTCCCTCCGTCATCTTCACCGCCCACTCGATAGCGTCAATGCCGGTTGGTTTGCGCCCACCGTGAGTATATATTTCCCATTTTGGTGGATTGTCTACAACTCTCTTGGCATCAATCGCAATAACAATACACTGCGAACCAAAGCGCTTAGAGAGCTCATTAATAAGCTTGGGATTAAAAATCGCTGCAGAGTTAACCGCAATCTTGTCAGCGCCAGCATTTAACATGGCACGTACGTCTTCTGCCTTGCGAATGCCGCCACCGACAGTGAGTGGAATAAAAACCTGTTCAGCTATTTTTTCTACCATATGTGCGGTTGTATCGCGCCCCTCATGTGAGGCCGTAATGTCGAGGAAAGTAATCTCATCAGCTCCCTCATTATCATATCGCTTTGCAACCTCAATCGGATCTCCGGCATCCTTAATGCCAACAAATTGAACGCCCTTTACAACACGTCCATCACGGACATCAAGGCATGGAATAATGCGCTTTGCTAAACTCATGGTGGATAATTTTACCGCATAAAGCTTAGCTGAACTGCTTTGCTATTCTGGTAGAAATTGTATTTTACGTAAACCTTGAATTACGCCTGAAAGGCCGTTAATAGTAATGACACTTTACATTGGGTTTCGCAGACCCCATGGGTATAATTGCGCTCTATGAGTTCTACTAATCAAACATCAACAAATAGCGTTAAGGCGCCTCCAAAACATATAGCCATTATTATGGATGGCAATGGACGCTGGGCAAAATCAAGAAGCCTGCCTCGCTCTAGTGGACACCAAAAAGGCGTGAAAAGCGTTCGTACAATTGTCAA
>JAKUUR010000034.1 GCA_022448455.1 Candidatus Thioglobus autotrophicus | reverse complement strand
TTTGAAAATAAAGTCACAACACATGGGGTCGTTTATGATCCCTTCAAAGAAGAGCTTTATACAGCCTCAAAGGGTGAAGGTGCTTATCTTAATAACGAGAGAATGAGGGTTACCAATACTAATGGACTACAAAACACATTAATTGGCACAGGATTTCCTTTCAGGCAGCCAGAACACCTAGATTGCTATCTAAAAACCTTTAAAGCCATCCACCCTCATGTGTCTGGTATTCGTAGGGCAGGATCTGCTGCACTTGACCTAGCTTACTTAGCTGCTGGACGTTTGGATGGTTTCTGGGAAATTGGACTTAACTCCTGGGATATAGCTGCTGGAGCTTTATTAGTGAAAGAGGCAGGTGGATTTATAGGAGACTTCTCAGGAAGAGATCAGTACTTAGAGACAGGTAATGTGGTCGCCGGAAATGCTGATGTCTATAAAATCCTACTAAAGACAATACACCCTCATCTAACTCAAGAATTGCAACGCTAAAAATTGCTCAGTCAGTTAAGGCTAATTGTTTGCCGTTGTATTTCGAACTAACAGGCAACATCAAATATACAATTGCTGGGCTCTTGCTTTCTGGTGAAGGGTTTTTAGTCGTGTCTTCTGCAGGGTAAGCTGCCCTTCTCATCTCTGTTCTCATCACACCAGGATCTAGGGTATTGACTCTAATATTTGTCTTTTCTAACTCTTCAGAAAGTGTTTTAGCAAAGCCTTCAACAGCAAATTTACTCACACCATAGGCACCCCAATAAGCTTTCGCTTCTCTGCCTTGTTCTGCCGACAGAAATAATATTCTTGCATCGTCTGATTTGTTTAGCAATGGAATCAAAAACTGTGTCAGCATAAAAGGCCCATTCAGATTAATCTGCAATGTGGAGTACCATAATTTAATGTCGTGTTGATCAACCGGCATCATCGTACCTAGAATGGCGGCATTATGAATCAGGCCATCGAGCTTTTCAAATTGATTAAATATGTCGTCTTGCAATGACTGGTAATTCTCAGGGGTAGCTCCCTCTATATCTAACGGATACAGAGTGGGCTCTTGAAAGCCCTTATCAACTACGGCATCATAGGCATATTCCAAAGAGCCTAAGTCTCGGCCCAACATGATTACCGTTGCGCCAGCCTTAGATAGATCCATTGTCATGGCCAAACCAAAGCCTCGATTTGCCCCCGTCACCAATATAACTTTACCCTCAAGTTCTCCTTCTTTCACCTTATGGCTTGAAGGGATTATCATTCACCAATTTCCTTGTTTGATTTAACACCAAGTGCTTTTAACTTCTCCGCGCGGCCAATTAGATTACCTTTGCCAGTTTGGAGCTTATTTCGAGCATCAGAAAAGCCTTCTTTTGTTTTATCTAACTGACTCTCAATCTTATCCAAGTCATTGAAAAACCCAGCTAGTTTGTCAATGAACCCTCCTGCTTGCCGAGCAATTTCGTCAGCATTCTTGTTTTGTTTATCAGTCTGCCACATAAAGTTTAATGTCCTTAAACTCATATTAAGCGTTGAAGGTGCTACAAGCATAATATTTTTCTTCATAGCATCTTCGAACAAACTTTGCTTGTTCTGGAGTGCTAGCATAAGAGCTCCCTCAATAGGAATAAACACAAGTATAAAATCAAGACTCCTTACGCCTTCTAAGTTTTCATACTCTTTTATGCTAATATTATTAATTTGTGTTTCGATTGAGGCAATATGTTTTTTTAATGCCTCCTTGTTGGATTGATCGGCCACATAATCAACATAGTCTTTAAGAGATACCTTAGAATCGATAATAACATCTTTTCCGTCTGGCAAGTGAAGTATGACGTCAGGTTTAAACTTTTCGCCAGTCTCATTTTTATATTGCTTTTGCAGGTCAAACTCAACGCCCTCCTGAAATCCATAACTGGATAAAAGGGAGCTTAAAATTTCCTCTCCCCAGTCACCTTGTAATTTGTTGTCATAAGTCAATGCTTTAGTCAGATTTTGAGCTGATTGTTGAGTTTTAAGGTTTGCTTCATGCAATGATTTAATTTGCTCTTTTAGTGAAGTTCTTTCCTCGATTTGCTCTTTAGTGATAGTTTCAATTCTCTCCCTAAAGCTTTTAAGTTGAATCTGGAGAGGCGTCAAAAGATCAGAATTATCATCCTTAAGCTTATCACGATTATTTTTGAGAATATCAGAGGCTAGAGATTTAAAGTCAGTATTGACTTGTAATTTTAGTTGATCAACAAACGCCAATTTCTCGGCGTAATTTTTTTCTTTTTCATCAAGTGTGGTTTTAAGTTGAATATTTTTTTCACTTAAAGCTAGCAGTTTTTTATTGAGAATATAGTAACTAGCAAAAGCGCCAATTACTAGAGAAAACAGTCCAATTACTATATCCATAAAACTCTTCCTGGATTCAAAATGTTATTAGCTCCTTTGTCGATATCAGTAACTCTATTAAAAAAACATGAATTTACTATCAAGAATGTTAGTAAAATTTAAATAAAACAACAATGAAATTATAACGTTAACCCTCTACTAACTATGCTGTTTTTAAGATCTTTATTGTACTTTATTGGCTCAATTATCAGTGTTATTTTGATTGCTTTTTATAGCTTATTTTTTGTATTTTCACCCTACTCAATACGCTATAAAGTGATTTCAAAATGGGCATTTTTTTGCATTTGGTGGTTAAAAATTACATTGAATATAACAATAAATATTACTGGTAAAAATAATATTACCGATTCACCATGTATTATTACCTCAAATCATCAATCAACCTGGGAAACGCTTGCTTTCCAAACAATCTTTCCAGCACATACCTGGGTACTAAAAAAAGAACTCTTATGGCTGCCTATTTTTGGATGGAGTCTAGCCCTTCTTAAACCGATAATTATTGATAGAGGGGATAAATTTCAATCAATTAAGAAAGTTATTAAACAAGGTGAGGACAGATTAAGTAATGGAATCTATGTCGTCATCTTTCCTGAAGGGACACGACAACCATGGGAAAGATTGGGTGATTATCAAAATGGTGCAGCAGCGATTGCAAAATCTTCTGGACATAAGATTCTGCCTGTTTATCATAATTCTGGGAAACTGTGGCCAAAGGGCAGTTTTGTCAAAAAACCAGGTGTTGTAACGGTAACTATTGGTGAACCCATATCGGCCTCTAGTGGCTCCGCAACAGAGATAACTGAAAAAATAAGAAATTGGACGCTTGAGCAGGCAAAAAGAATACAATAATTATGCTATATTGGAACATGAATTATGCCGAAAACTGAATACAGATTATTTCACCAAAGAACTGCAGAAAAAATTAGGGATGAAGTCAGTCGCCTAAGGGATTCATTGCTTTTTGGCAGCAAGAAAAAAGTACACAAATTTGGTAAAGTAGACATTACTTGCGATATTGCCACTCTTGAAATTCTCCTATCAGACTATATCCTTGATTATGAAAATTCTGAAGAATCAGAAAGGCAATTGACTACTAGGCAAGAATGGCATGATTTTTTGACCAAAACAGAATATCTTAGTTATAACGAATGTCTTTTGATACTTTTGGGTGTTAGTCCTACACTTGCTGACCTTCTTGAACCAAAATTATACAAAATTAACTTGATAAACGAGGGCAACCTTCATGGCGAACCTTTAAGCTTAATATTTTTTCAAAGAGTGGAAAATCACCTACTAAGAAATAGGTTCGGTGCTAAAAAAATAAGCACACAAGAGTTTATCGATTGGGCACTCAAAAATAGACTTTTAAGAGAAAATGTCGACGAAGTTTAAGTATACAAACATCCTCTCAGCTTACTTAGAGCTTTTTTAAATAGATAGTCGATTTACGTTGATGGTCGTAGCTCTTCTGGCGAGTTAATGGTAAAGCACTTATAACGCCCTCTATAAATCCGTGTCGAAGAAAAAACCTACCGCCATACTTAGAAAGCGCAAAAATACCAATAAGATCCAAGTCAGAGGCCTTTTTCATCAATTTTTCCAATAATTGTGAGGAAACACCGGTATTGTGATACTCTTTATTGACCGCCAGAGCGTAAATTTCACCTTTCTCCTCATATTTATAGTGCCTTAGTGCTGCGCAGGCGACTATTTGGTCGCCATCAGTGACAAAAACAAAGTCTTCAAAGCACTCATTGAGTTGCTCGTAACTTCTTTTTAACAACTTTCCGTCATCAACATAGGGCTGCATTAAATTGATTAGTTGTGTGATCTTACTCAAATTCAGGCCTCAAATTGATAATAGAACCGCACCATTTTAGTCTAAAATTTGTATTTTTTTGCTCATTTAAAAGAGATGTCAAATACTAGAAAATTTTCCTCAGTAGTTGTTGACGGTTACGAACGTGCACCTTCTCGTGCTATGCTCTATCCAGTTGGATTCAAAAAAGAAGACTTCAGCAAACCTCAGGTCGGTATTGCATCAACCTGGTCAATGGTGACGCCTTGCAATATGCACATAAATACTCTGGCCGATGAGGCAGAAAAAGGCATCAACAATGCTGGAGGTAAGGCTGTAATTTTTAATACTATAACTGTTTCAGATGGTATCTCTATGGGGTCTGAGGGAATGAAGTATTCGCTCGTTTCACGCGAAGTCATTGCTGATTCAATTGAAACCGTTGTAGGAGCCCAAGGGTTTGATGGTGTGCTCGCAATTGGTGGTTGTGATAAAAACATGCCTGGATGTTTGATGGGCCTGGCTCGACTGAATCGTCCAGGGGTTTTTGTTTATGGTGGAACCATACAACCAGGTAGCAATCACACTGATATTGTCAGTGTTTTTGAGGCAGTTGGAAAGCGAGCAAATAATGATATTAATGATATTGAGTTAGAGCAAATCGAATCAACAGCCATTCCTGGACCTGGCTCTTGTGGCGGCATGTATACTGCAAACACGATGGCTTCAGCGATTGAGGCATTGGGCATGAGTTTGCCTAACTCTTCATCGCAAGATGCGATTTCAGAAGATAAAAATATTGACTGCCTTCGTGCCGGGGAAGCGGTAGTTAACCTGCTCAAAAAAGACATCAAGCCAAGTGACATTATGACTAAAAAAGCATTTGAAAATGCTATTACTTTAATTATTGCACTTGGAGGTTCCACTAATGCAGTCTTACACTTGATTGCGATGGCTGATGCTATCAACGTTGACTTGAATATCGATGATTTCACTAGAGTCGGAGCCAAAGTGCCTGTGCTTGCAGATCTAAAGCCTTCTGGTAAGTACATGATGAGTGAATTAGTCAAAATTGGTGGAACATTGCCGTTAATGAAAATGCTCTTAGACGCTGGCATGCTTCATGGAGATTGCCTAACTGTAACAGGTAAAACCGTTTCTGAAAATTTAAAAGACGTTAAACCCTATTCAGAAGACCAAAAAATTATAATGCCTTTAAACAATCCCATCAAAAAGGACTCTCACCTTAGAATTTTGCGAGGCAATTTAGCCCCAGAAGGGTCGGTTGCAAAAATCACTGGTAAAGAAGGATTAACCTTCCAAGGTAAAGCCAAAACATTTGCCTGTGAAGAAGGCGCACTCCAGGCTGTCCTTAATGACAAAATAATCGAAGGTGATGTCATCGTTATTAGATATGAAGGTCCAAAAGGAGGACCAGGAATGCGTGAAATGCTAGCCCCCACTTCTGCCGTAATGGGTAAAGGATTGGGTGGCAAAGTAGCCCTTATTACGGATGGTAGATTTTCAGGAGGAACGCACGGTTTTGTTGTTGGCCATATAACACCTGAAGCTTTTAGTGGTGGGATTCTTGCGGTCGTTGAGGATGGTGATGAAATCTTAATTGATACAGAAAATAATCTCCTTGAGCTACTAGTTGACAAATCTATTATCGATCAACGATTATCAAATTGGCAAAAACCAAAACCACGATACACAAAGGGAGTATTAGCTAAATACGCAAAACTTGCTCAGTCTGCATCAAGGGGCGCGATAACTGAATAATCAGCTTCTCAGTATCGATTATTAAGTTAAGCTTATAGATAAATTAACTTGCAAGAATAAAATCAATTTTTCGATCGTCCAGGCTTACCGAAGCTACCTTTACTTTGATCACATCACCTAGACGAAAAATTTTTCCACCCCTTTCACCTGTCAGTTGATGATGAATGTCATCATAAACATAATAGTCATCTTTCAGATCTCGGACCGACACCATACCCTCTACAAAAATTTCAGACAACTCTACAAAGAGTCCAAATCCTGCCACTCCGGAAATAACTCCACTAAATTCTTGGCCAACTTTATCTCTCATATACTCACACTTGAGCCACTGCTCAACGTCTCTGGTAGCGTCGTCAGCACGCCTCTCTGTCATAGAAAGGTGAGAACCAATTTCACTCATTTTATTTGATGGCGATCTCGATTGATTATTTAAAACACGTTTAATGGCACGATGAACTAGAAGATCAGGGTAACGACGAATAGGCGAAGTAAAGTGGGTATATTCTTCAAAAGCAAGGCCGAAATGTCCCACATTGGATGGCGTATAGATAGCCTGCTTCATTGTCCTCAAGACAACTGTCTTGATGATATTTTCATCATCTCTTCCTCTAGCATTTTTTAAAACTTTAGCAAAATCTCGAGACTCTGGTTCATTGCCACCTTCCAAGGTAAGTCCCACTGCCGAGAGAAATTGTCGAGTGACTTCAATTTTTTCAGAGGTAGGTTTAGGATGTATTCGGTAAAGGAAGTCCTCATTGTGTTTCCTTAAAAATTTTGCGCATGCCTGATTCGCCATCAACATGCACTCTTCAATTAGTTTATGTGCATCATTTCTTTGGTGAGCAACTATATTGTCAATCTTTCCTTTATCGTTAAACAATATTTGACTTTCGATTCTATCGAAATCCATTACTCCTCGTTTTTGACGTGAAATTCTAAGTGTTTTATATAGGCCATACAAAAACTCAATATTCTCAATCACATTGCTGTAAGAATCTCTAAGAGAACTTTTTTTGTTTTCTAGTATCTCACTAACCTGACTATAGGTGAGTCGGGCATGTGAAAGCATTAGCGCTGGATAGAACTTATAATCAATCAATTCACCCAAAGAATCGATACTCATCTCGCACGCCATACAAAGTCGTTCAGCATTTGGATTTAAAGAACACAAACCATTCGATATCACTTCAGGAAGCATTGGAACAACGCGGTGTGGAAAATATACTGAGTTACCTCGATCAAAGGACTCAATATCAAGAGCTGAGTTTTCACCAACATAGTGCGAAACATCGGCAATCGCCACGATAAGTTTCCAGCCATTTTCAGAAGGTTCAGCATACACAGCATCATCAAAGTCTCTGGAGTCATCACCGTCAATCGTAATTAACTGAAGGTGAGTTATATCAACTCGACCTTTTTTATCTTTCTCAAGAACCTTATCTGATAATTTCTTTAATTCAGACAACGAATCATCGCTAAAAACAGATGGAATTTGGTGACGGTGGAGTGCTGAATCTATCTCCACGCCTTCGTCTAGGTAGGTGCCAAGAATATCAGTCACCTTGCCTGTGGCCTCAGAGTCAAGAGTCGGCGAAGACAAAATCTCAACAATAACCACTTGGTTGTCCATACATTCCTTCAGTAGCTTTGTGATTTTAATATTGTGTTTAATCCTTCTATCATCAACCACAACGTATGGATATTGACCATCTAAATGAAGCCTTCCAACAACGGTTTTAATGGTTTCGATAACCTTAACGACTTCAGCGTCTAATTTACGATTAAGTAATCGAACCTTAACCTTATCGCCATGGAAAACGAGCTTCATCTGTTGCGAAGATAACCTTAAATCTTTGCCACCTTTGTCTAAAACTACAAAACCAAAACCTTTTGGATTGGCAATAACGGTACCCGTAAGAAGTCCTCGATTTGAGAAGATTCTATAGACTCCATTCTTGTTGCAACTGAGCTGTTTGTCTCTCACCATTGCCCTTAGACGTTTCTCAAACGGTTTTTTCTGCCCGTCCGTCAACATCAATAATTCAAATAGCTGGCGCTTGCTTCTTGGTTTTTCTTGAATAAAACTTAGGATATGTTCGCGAGACGGGATTGGGCTTTCGTATTTTTCCGCTTCTCGATCATAGTGGGGGTCAGACATAATGTGTAAAGTATATAGCAAGCTCCTTATCGGCAAGAGTCAATCAAATGGATTTTGTAGAATTAAGGTTTCATCTCGATCTGGACCGGTCGATAAAATATCCACAGGAAGGTGACTTAATTCTTCGATCTTTCTTATATAGTTTTGTGCCTCGATTGGTAATTCTCCAAAAGAGCGAGTGCCGATTGTAGAACTATTCCATCCTGGCATTTCAATATAGACTGGTTTGGCAATGTCATAACCTTCAGCTGAGAATGGAGGAGTTGTAGTTTTCTCTCCATTAATCTCATATGCCACACATATCTTAATTGAATCTAGCTCATCGAGAACATCCAGTTTGGTTAAACAGATACCACTCACTGCATTAATCTTAAAGGAACGATTTAATATAACCAAATCAAGCCAACCACACCTTCTCTGTCGTCCAGTGGTAGCGCCAAATTCTTGACCTCTAGAGCAAAGCTCCTTGCCAACAGCGTCACCTTCATCAGTAGAAATATCGTAATTAAGTTCTGTAGGGAATGGACCACCGCCAACTCTTGTAGTATAGGCCTTGACAATACCTAAAACGTAATCAATGTCACGCACGCCAATTCCAGAGCCGGTGACAGCAGCACCCGAAGTGGTATTGGAAGACGTCACATAGGGATAAGTTCCTTGATCTATATCCAGTAAGGCTCCCTGAGCGCCCTCAAATAAGATGTTTTCGTCTTTTGACATTCGTGTATGGATTTCTTCTGCTACATCAAAAATCATCGGTTTTATAGTACTTGCTTGGCTGATTGCTTCGTCTAAGGTTTTTTGATAATCAACAACTTCTTGGTTGTAGTAATTTTTCAGCGTAAAGTTGTGATACTCCATCACTCGTTTGAGTTTTTCAGAAAAAAGCGTTTCATCTAATAAATCACCAACTCGGAGTCCGCGACGAGCAACCTTATCTTCATAGGCAGGTCCAATACCGTTGCCGGTGGTTCCAATTGCTGTCGCACCTCTATAGGCCTCACGAGCATTATCAAGCGCGTTATGGTATGGCAGTATTAATGGACAGCCAGGACTTATCTTTAATCGAGATTTGACTTCAACACCAGATTTCTCTAACTCACTCATCTCTTTTAGTAATGCAGACATAGACAAGACAACACCGTGTCCAATAAGGCACTGAACATTATTTCTAAATATCCCTGAAGGGATTAGATGCAGAACTGTTTTATTGCCGTTAATGACCAATGTATGGCCAGCATTGTGGCCTCCCTGGAAGCGAACTACAGAACTAACTTTATCAGTAATTAGATCAACTATCTTGCCTTTTCCTTCGTCTCCCCATTGAGTACCAATGATGACTACATTTTTTGCCATATCAGTCTTTTAATGCCCATTTACCGTCAATTTTTTTAATATCAAGGTTATTTGAACTCGTAAAATCTTGCCTTACAATGAAACCCTGTAATCTCAAATCATTGATAAAAGCTTTTAACTCTGGGTCATCACTAGTAGGTACATTTAATATTTTGGATTTAATGGGATTGCTTATCTGCTGTTGTATCAAAAACTTTAAATCAAATGAGAAGCCGGTAGCGTCTCTCGAAATACCAAAGGATTGACTCAATCCATTGTATCTTCCTCCTTGTGCGAGTGCTTTTGAATAGTTTGGGTGGTACGCAGCAAACACAATACCATTGTGATATTCATAAGCTTTCACCTCGCCAAGGTCAAACATAAGATTTATTCCATTACCGTTGAACACTTTATTGAGCTTAATGAGGTCATTAATTGCCTCAACAACACTAGAAAAACCTGCAAACACTTTGAGCGCTCTGTCAAGAACCTGATCATCCCCGTCAAGGGAAATTAAGGCACTAAATTTATCAGCTTCCTTGATTGCATGATCAGCAAGAAAAGTATCTAAATCAGGTATCGACTTTCTCTTAAAAATATCTCTTAATGTTGCTATATCTTGTTTATCTAACTCTGTAGCTTCGCAAAGAGCATTAAAAATTGCAGTATTACCTAAACTGAGTGTCAGACCTTGGATATTAAGTATTGATAATGAGGCAACCATCAACTCAATGACTTCAATGTCTGCCTCAATACCTTTATATCCATAAAGTTCAGCGCCAGCCTGTATTGGCGATCGCGTGGCGTAAAAATCATCAGCCTGGGTTTTCAGAATAGCATTAATGTAACAATAACGGTCTGTTTTGTTAGGTTTTGACCTTTTGGAATCAATTCTTGCAATCTGAGGAGTAATGTCGGAGTGGACGCCAAGCATACGTCCACTGTTAGAATCTAAGAATTTAAAGGTTTTTTGGTCTACAGAGTTTGAAGTCAGAATCAATGACTCAATATACTCAACCATTGGAGGTACAACGAGTTCATACCCCCAACTTTGATACAAATCTAAAAGACAGCGTCTAACGGACTCAAAAACGAATGCTTGTTCACCAGTGAGCTCATCTATGCCCTCAGGTAATTGCCAATTACTCATGACAAAAAATTAATCTGTAGGATTAAAGTGTCGGAAGAATTCTGAATCTTGGTTAAGTATTAAAATATCACCTTGCTCGTTAAACGCCTTTTTGTATGACTCAAGTGAGCGATAGAAGGAATAAAATTCAATATCTTGGCTATAGGCTTTAGCATAGTTACTTGCCGAAATAGCGTCGCCTTCACCTCGAATCATTTCAGAATCTCTGTATGCATTGGCGAGGATAATTGTGCGCTCCTTATCTGCAAAAGCTTGAAGCTTTTCGGCCTCCTCAGCACCCTCAGAGCGATACTTGTTAGCAAGACCCTTTCTTTCTGTCTCCATACGACTATAGACAGAATTTCTAACTTCCTGAGATAGCTCAATACGTTTGATACGTACATCTACAACTTCAATACCATACTTGTCTTCTGCGATTGTCTTAAGTTTAGCTTTAACGCTAGCCATAATAGCTTCTCGTTGATCTGAAATCACTTCAAGTATAGTACGTTTTGAAAATTCACTCCTTAGTGCATCCTGATTATTTTGTGCAAGTATAAAGTTAGCTTGCGCCATTATACCGCCAGTAGAAATGTAAAACTTTTGAGTGTCAACAATACGCCACTTAACAAAGGAGTCCACTACTACATTCTTCTTTTCAACGGTCAAAAATGATTCTGCAGCTGAATCCAAAGTTTGAATACGTTTATCAAACCACACAATGTTGTTCACAAAAGGGGTTTTAAACTTCAGACCAGGTTCACTTTCGATGGCTACAATTTGACCTAATCGCAACTTAAGTGCTACCTGAGTTTCTTTGACAGTATATAAACTAGAGCTCAACAAGATTGCAACCAATACAGCCACAACTAAAATTATTTTATTCATCATTATCTGTTCTCCCTTGAGCGTAATACACTTTCTTCATTGTACGACGATCTTGTCGGGTTATCTTGAAAAGTAGAGGCGCTTGACGATGACCTTGACAACCTCGAAGAATTAATCAATTGGTCTATCGGTAAATACATCAAAGTATTAGAATTAGAGTCTACAATAACTTTACTAGTGGAACTCAAAACCTCCTCAAGGGTCTCTCTATATAGTCTCTCTTTGGTGACTACAGGGGCCTTCAAGTATTCCGTTAGAATTTTATTAAATCGGAAAGCTTCACCTTCGGATTTAGAAACAATTTGAGATTTGTAGGCTTCCGCTTCAGCAACAAGCCTTTGGCTCGCACCACGCGCCTTAGGGACAATGTCGTTGGCATAAGCTTTCGCTTCGTTAATGTATCTTTGCTCATCTTCACGAGCCTTGACAACATCATCAAAAGCGGCTTTAACCTGTACTGGCGGTTGCGCGTCTTGCATAGTGACTGCGGTAATTAGTAGACCGGTACCGTAATCATTAAGTAAATTTTGGGAATGCCTTTTGACTTCTTGTGCAACTTGCTCACGACCTGTCGTTAAGACATGGTCCATGGAGTTGTCACCTACGACTTGTCTAATAACACTTTGAACGACATGACTTAAAGTCAATTCTGGGTTAAAGACGTTAAATAAATACGCCTGAGCATCTGCAATCTTATATTGCACAGCCAACTTAACATCAACCATATTCTCATCTTTGGTCAACATTAATGACTCAGAGCTTACAGCACCACTATAAGATGAATTTTGGATATTTCTGAAACCAATTTCTGCCGCCCGTATCCGTTCCACATTAACCTTATATACTGTTTCAATCGGGTAAGGAATGTGCCAATGTGGGCCTTGGGTAGTAGAGCTTTGAAATGCTCCGAATCGTAAAACAACACCTCTCTCAGCTGGATCAATAATATAGATACCAGACAGTAGCCAAAGCAAAACAGCAAGTATTATGAAGTATTTTAAACTACCTCTAGCGGCTTTACTTACGCCACCTTTGCCTGAAGAGCCACCACCGAATCTTGCATTAAACTTATTTTTAAAGTCTTTAATAACTTCTTCTATCTCTGGAGGTGTTTGCTTATTACCACCCCAAGGGTTTTGATTATCTTTGTCGTTCCAAGCCATTAAAGCTCCAATTTGTTTTTGACTCACCTGAAATCCTTTATATATAGTCAAATGTTAAGATATGGCCAAACACCAAAAAAACAAGTACCTAGGCCGCCTTTTAGTAAAAACTGATCAAAATGTCTTTTGCTATAAAACATACGCATCATTTTACCTAAAATATTACCGCTATCTATCATTGCAAAACAAAAGCTATTTTACCCAATAAGTTTTTTTTTGAGAACTAATTTTAAGTTAACAACACTATAGTTAATGTGGTTATCCATTAACTCATTATGATGATAAAATAAGCCACTTTGGATTAACT
>JAKUUR010000033.1 GCA_022448455.1 Candidatus Thioglobus autotrophicus | reverse complement strand
AATGCTGTTAGACCGCTTCCTGAAAAAGCACTCAGTACATTAGACCCTAATGCCTTTGCCCCCGCTTGTAGCTTAGTCCATCCAAATGCATTGGCAGAACCAGTAGTTCCTAATTTGAGGCCATAAGCTCCTAACCCAATCCACAAAGCGGCGGCTAACAAAATATAAGGAGCATTTTTCTTAACGAAACGACCTACCTTTTTTACAACCTTTTTGATCGTCTTTCCAATTGATTTGACTATACTTCCCATAATTACTCCTGTGGCACAATAAAGTTATCACCAACTCTAATAGCGCCCATTCTCTCATAAAGTTGTTTGACCCGATCAGGATCGCCTATACCAGAACTTACACCTAGCATTATTTCTTTTACACCCGGATTATTTTTAGACCAAGTAATAAATCGACGCATTAAATTCGCTCCGAAACCAGTCCCCTTCTCAGTCACATAAAGAAAAAGATCAGAAGATTGTTTTTTTCTAGAATACCATAACTGATGAGTGACGCCTATAAAAGCGCCCTCTATTTCTTCATCTAATTCAACAACCAAAACCAAATGCTCTGACGAAAGAATGCAAATCTGAATATTCTTTCTTAATGTTTTAACGTCGAGAGGAACAATCTTTGAAATAGACTTATCATGCGCCTCTTGAACAACCTTTATTATCCCTGTAATATCTCTGTCTAAAGCATTACGTATCATTAAGCAACATTAAATGGATAATTTGGTAAATTCCCTACACTCCAATCTACCGATTGAGTGCTCAATCCAGAAGTTGATCCTAATGCCGCAATCCAATCACCTCTACGTAATGTATAATCAATTGCGCCTTGTATTTTCATTTTTAAAGAATTATAGATATACTGATTATAGTCACTCTTCTGCTTATTTGTCCAATCAGTATTATAATAAAGATTCTGTTGAAGGGTCTGCACATCAGCCGACGCTATTGGAATTGCTACATTCATAATAGCATCCATTACAGCCTGTCGTGCTAACGAACTATTTACAATGCCCCTCTTCGCCATTTCTTGCAAGGCTCTAGTTTCAGCCGATCTAAACAAAGGACTATTCGTATTAATTAACTGACCCACAGCATTTGACAACATCATATTATCAGTCAAAGTGGCTAAATCCATTGTTTGTACATCATTTAAAGTCTCACCGCCGGGCGGCCTGCTAGGATCAGCAGAGGTGCTGGTAGTGGTGTCGGTGCCGGGGGGGGTGCCGGGGTCAGTAGCGGGTCCAAATCGTCTTACACCAGTTCCTGCGGGAACAAAGTCACTCTTATATGTGCCTTCGTGCATACCTACAGACTCTTTATAATGCGCTCTACCAAAGTCTGATTTAGTAGTGCCGCTGCCCATTCTCTTAATCCAATAATCAGCAGTAGCTTCAGGAGTCATGCTCTGATGTCCCGTCATTCCACTTACATTCTGTCCCTGAATCCTAGCATTAATCAAATCCCATGTTGAATAATTTGGCCCTGTATTATAATCTACATACTGAGCATACTGCTGATTTGTAGGATTCGCTGGATTTGCACTTGGAAGAACATTTGAGCCTTGTAACTGACCCGGAGTATAGGATGGGTGTACCGCATTAGGATTTCCACCGGGAGCAGGAGCAGGAGCAGGAGCAGCAGCCACTCTCGTATTCTGGGGGGTTTTTTGACGAGACTCGCCAGAGCCTGAAGCCTCCCAATGTTGCCTCCCCCAAGAAGCCATAGACTGACCTTTGGGCTTAATAACCTCATTATAATGCTTAATTAAATCTGGACTTTGCTCTACATAACTTACATAACTCATCGTCTAATACCTCGTGGTGAATAATCAACAATAGCTCCTTGTAAAGTTATGGGCTTATCGTAGATAGAACTGTTCTTAATAATTAAACTCATATTGGTTCCTATGCCATTAATTTTCAACCTCTGCGAAGCAACTACAGTAACTCCTGTGTCTGGATTGCTAACATCATCTTCATTCCAATCATCCGCTGTTACATTCACTGTATAAGCATCCGATACTGGAGAGGTTCTGGGGTCAAACGTACCACCAAAATCGTAATCAGGAAATACTGTGAGCGTTGTTGATGTATCCGCATTAATTTCAAGATTAACTTCTCTGAACCTTTTTCTCATACCCGGCGCATCGTAATGATAATAAGCTGAACGTATAAATGAGTCCACAGTTGCACCATCAAAACTTGTGCCTGAGTCAAGCCTTCTGACATAGCCATCATCAAATCCACCATACAAAACTTCAAATCCATTTGTATCTTCAACAGAGCAAGTGCAAACAATTTGATCCACCAGAGTAAAAGGCATAAGCCCCTGATTGGTTTTATTTATAAAGGTCATCTCCAATCCGGTTTTATCATCAAAATAAATCCGATATTGGTTTTTCCCTCTCACCCTTAATGAAGTAACCGTGTTTTCTTTCTTTGCCTGTATATAAGGATCTACCTTATCCGAAGCAACGGCAGACTGAAAGTCGCCAAAATACTGCACGGTGAATATAGAAGTTAAACCTCGATCATCTAAGAAAAATGTTTGATCCATCTTTTGAATGGTATATGGGATTGCACCAGCGCCAGCATGAAATCTTCTCAAAGACCAATCAGCAGCAGATGAACCATATAACATATAAGCGTCATTTCTTGTAAATACTGACATTACATTATTAACTTCGGTTGAAAATCCACTTACTACATCGCCAATAGATAACTCAGCAGCTCCGGTAGTGGTCGCCCATTTATTTGGAGCGATAATACTAGAGTTCTGAATTGATCCATTCGCATAAGAATAAAACAAATGCTTTTGATGTGCATGAACGTGCTGAGGCTCGTCGGTTGGCTGCCCAGAAAAGTTTTTAACGAATGTTATTCCATCAAAAGCAAAGCCTTTATCGACTCCATTAACACCATACATTGAAATACCAGACGTATCACCTCTAAAATTATAAGTTACAAATTCATAAGTTCCACCGGGATTTATAGTCTGGCTATATAAAACACCATCAGCAACAGCAATTTTAACATTAGTAGGTTGTGAGGCTCCATTTACATTGGCCCTAGTAACACCACCAACTTGAATTGCCTCACTCGCATTCCAAGTTCCACTATTATCCCTTACTGAAATTTGCCCTGCTGCGCTTCCATCCCACGCTCCACCAGTTAAGGTAACACTCGTAACGGTCGCCGTCTGCCCTGATGCTGCCCCCTTAATAGAGTCTCCCTCTTCTATTTCAATTGAACCTGAATTAAAAGCCAAGAGAGGCATCTGCAAATCTTCATTATCTTGAAAAGTTCCCGTAATATCTTTTAAAACCATCGCTCCGGTAGCGCCAGTTTCCCAAAGACCATGATAAGAAATGCCCATTAACGCGCCTTCAGCCCCGCTTGTTCCTCCTTTGATTGTAGTAGGACTGCCTATATTTCCGGGGACAGGTTCACCATTTTGGGTTGTGCCGTCAAAATTTAAAACCTGACCAAGATCAATTTCTGTCCAACCAGTAGAAGATGACTGATACATCCCAGTAGAAGCACTACCAGACTTATTTCTAAAAGCATAGGTGTTGGCTCCGAATACCCATACACCTAAAACACTTCCCTCGCCGGGAACTTCTCCTATAAGCGCTCTCTGATCTTCAATCCTAGCCCTAACCTCCGCATCAGTAGCAGCAACAGGCTTTACTGGTGCACCAAAAGTAACTGAAGTAGCGTATAGACCCATTAGCCCACTCGATAAACTGTTAGTTGACCAAAATGAAGTTTAAAGTTTTGAGCACCGGCATTATCGTGTTTAATCCTAGCATATACATCGGTATAAGTTGTATGCGCCGTTGTATCAATGATTCCATTAATTCCAAAGTTTCCAGCATCGGTTGCATTACCTAAATACTGAACCGCTTTTATTGCTGGCAAATCGGTTGTAGCGCCACCAGTATTAGAAGTGGAAACCATTGAAGTCCAATTAATGTTGACAGCGGCAGCTTCTTGTTTTAATGACAGGGTTAAATTCACAACAAAAATTCCTTTATCGTAAACTCTTATTCTGTCATTTGCAAAGTCGGCATCTGTGCCGACTGTCGTAGCGGTGACAGTTCCGGTATCATCTTGAACATTAGAGCCGGACGACCCAAGTGACCAATCTACGGTTACCGTCGTTCCTGTTGCTACCGCTTGGTTGACAGGAGTTCCATCTCCAGCAGCATTATTAATGCAGCCATAAGCCCCCATTGCTGATTCTACATACTGACGAACCATTTGAGCAGTGATTGCGCCTGTGGTATTATCTGCAAAACTTGTTCCAGTTAAAACCGTTCTTGTTTTTCTTAATGCTTCTGTTGCCATTATTTAAACCCCACGAAAAAAGGTGCGCCGAATGCGCTATCTTTATGAAGAAAGAATAGTGTTTCACCATCCTGAAATGTACCGCTAGTTACTGTAAAATAAATATTTCCTTCCGCATCCCCAGCAGAGAACGACCCAGAGGCGGCGCTGCCTGTTACATCTTCGATCACTACCGTCAAAATTGATCCTAACGCCCCACTGGTTTCACCTTTTATAATATCACCAATAGAGGGAATACTGAATCTAAATGCCGTCCCAAACGCGCTACTAAACATTTTTGCTTTAGCCGTGCCTGTAGTGAAGGGCATTTTGTAATAGGTTACTGCTGATGGAAGCTCTCTGCCATCAAATCTTTCATACCCATCAATACGTCTATATCTACCACGGATATCAATTTCAAAATTATCAGCAGCAACTAACTCACCGGGCTTTAAGGCCAAAGAAGGATCGACTATATTTAACCCGCCCTCAAAAGGGAAATAAGTAGAACGCCTTTTCTCAGGTTTAATATTACGAACTCTTAATTTACTCATTCAGGAACTACCGTGAAATTGTACAAATCTTGAGCCTGAGAAAATCTCCTGTTCTTTTGCCGTGGCAATTGATCTGCTTCGAGTTTATCTAGCAAATCTTCAAATTCAGTTAAAGCCCCCTCTAAAACTTCTGGGGCGTCTTCATTCTCAGCATAATAAATCTTTGCTCTAGCAATAATTATCTTATGAAACCTTGTTGGAATAGGAGACTCTGAAGCATCTATCGACATCTCTGTTGGAGTTTTCCAATACTCAACGGAAATCGTTTTTATGGCGTCGGGAGTTGGATACAAATCAATGTTATTATCTGGCTTTATTGAATACACTTCAGGATCATTAGAATCAACAGTCCCATACTTATATGTATCTCTATATTCATTCCAGAACATATGATCTAATACTAGATAATCATCAGTAGCTTTTTCCCAAACAAAAGAATCCACCTTCCAATTGCCTAAAGAGGTAGGAAACCCTGTATTAGTTGACGTTAAAGTCGATGTTCCACTAATAGTAGATATACTCGCTTCAGACCAAAGGAAATCCCAATCAAACCACCTGCTCTGTATATCAACATCCGCTTTCTTTACATAGCGAATAACAGCATTTTCTTCCTCAGACAAAGCAGTTGACGTTACACTAGAAGGGCCGCTTCCGGGGATGCCCACATCTCTAGCCATATCTTTACATAATTCAAGAAATGTACTCATATAAGATTTCTCAGAATATCTTCAATTAATGGTTCTGGTCTGGTTTTTACCGCACACATTGCTCCTCCTGTTTCTTCATCCCTGTTACAAGTATTAAACCCAAAATGCATTTTATGACAAGGGAAACATGGGCAATCTTCCACACTTGGCTCAAACGCTATTGTATTTTTCCAGTGCTTAGAAATATTTTCTTGAGAAGAATGAGATAACATAACGCATTTATGAACATCCATCATAGAAGCAGCATTCATAACTCCAGTTTCTGGCCCAACTATAACTTGACATTTATCAAGAAAAGTAAGTGTTTTTCGTATAGACCATTTACCAGACTTTGTTATAATCTTCTTTTCCTTTTCCCAACCCCTCTCAAGCAGTTGACAAAGATCGTCTCCAACAGTAACAAAAGAAACATCGTCTCGCTCTTTTAAAATTTCTTCCATAACAATATCCGTCCAAGGATATACCTTATGGACTGAAGAGCCTGACAAAGACCAAAGAACAATATTCTTAGATTTTATCTTTTGCCGCTGTTTTGAAGCCCATTTCTTTTCAGACTTATACGGATAAAATTTAGAATTAAATTCATAAGGAACTCCCGCAATATCATGAGTTATTTCAAGATAATTCTTATCACAAAGGTTGTGAATGAATTCCTTACTCTTATCGTAATGTTCACTTGCGCCAAGAATAACATTATGCCCTTTTATTTTGCCCCATCTTTGAGGCATCAACAATAAGGACTTTTCTATAGACTCAGACAATTGAATAAACCTGTCAAAACACTTAGCCATTTTTTCCCAATATTCAGTTAACCGATTATTAGGAACTGCATCTGTTTTCTGAAATATAATTTCATCAACGTGAGGATCGCTTTTGATGATATCCCGGCCCCTCTCACTTGCATTAATGCAAATCCTATACCCCTCAGATTTTAAAAGAGGGAGAATAGAGGAGATAATAAGCATATCTCCAAAAGCGCCATACCTCACAATACAAACTGTTTTTTCAGAACGAACCCCTCCAAAGTCTTCTAGAGTATAATCCTCTATCTCTTTGGAAGGGACTTCAAGAATTCTAGGGTTAAAAGTCAAGATTCCAAGAACCAACCATCTCCCCTTCAACCCGTTTCATATTAACAGAACTCTTCTGTGCTCTCATGAACTCTTTGCTGCGCTCGTCAGACATCTCAGCCATTGTATAAAATCCTCGACCAGCAGGATTATCATGACCATACGCATCTACTCCACTCTTTGAATGTGGTCTTCCATCAATATAAGCAGTTAAAACATTAATTCTTGTAGAATCTAACATTTATAAAATTCCTCCAAAAGGAAATGAAGAACGGGGTGAGTCGCGGCTCAACACCCGTTCCCCAAGTTTTGAAGAGGGAACCGTATGAATCTCATAAGGAGGGGGTATTCTCTCCGACAGTAACATACAGTCCCACATCTTCATCTCCTAATAAAACACAGTACTAACCAAAACTAAACGAACCGCGATCCGTCGAGATTTTCTTGTGTACAACGCCCATGGGCAATTGATTTGGGCCATGAGAAGCAAGCGCCAAAGACGCAAGCGTCTCTTTTGCTACATCTTCCTTTGAAGACAAACCGTTTGCTGGGATTTTACCACTTGCAGTATCTTTAGCCATAATAGACCTCCTTAATACCATTCAACACTAACATATGGAAACCCTATACCAGCGGTAGTCCCAGAATCACTAGATGCTATATAAGAAACTTCCACCTGTGTATCCGCTGGCAGTGCTCCCGCACCACTTAAAGCCGGATTGTCAGTGTTAGGGTCTGCAATAAGACAGTCTGGATCATCTTGAATGTTGAAAGTGTCAGTATTAGCGGTGCCATCAGCAATTTGCAACTTTGCGTATGCGGCTGCTGTTGAACTGCTACCAACTTGAACGGCTGCGGTAGGAGCTGTATCATCAGAAAAATCTTCAGTTACACGAACGCCCACATCAAAGATGGTTCCTTTCTTGCCCGTTGGCCCCTTGAAACTCCAAGCGGCTCCAACACCAGCCCCAAAATCCTGTACAACAGGGGCAAAATACGTTACCGTATCTGGATTTGAATAACTCATAATATATCTCCTTTAAGCTGCCGAGTCCCACATCACGATACGTGCTTGGGCTGCTCCTGCTGCGGTTGGGTGAACAATACCAAAGCCACCAAGATAATACCATGCTATTCCACGGTCCCTCCCGAAGTCTCCGGGGATTTTTCCTCGAATCTCTTCAGGTACAGCAACAGCTTCGGCAACAGTATCTTCTCCAAAGAACACAATCCAGTCAGACTTAGCATTCGTCCATGTGCCAGCAGGAGTACCCATACCACTGGAACCGCCGCCTTTTGCACGATAGGTTTGCTCGATAAAACGAACACCGTCATAACGACCGATTTCTCCGTTCATAATCATGCGAAAACCTTGGTCGATATATTGCTTGATATCTTCTAGATCATTTTTCAATGTTCGGAAAGTTGTAGGCCAACCAATCGCGTAATAATCATCTCCAGTATATGCTGGAATATTGCGCTCTTTCATGACATCTACAATTGCTTTGACATGACCTTTACCAAATGCTATATTATTAGTAGTAGCAGTTGTTCCGGCCTCAGTCGTAACCACTGCTGTCGTAGACGATGCTGATGCAACGCGAACTGGAGCAAGATCAAACTGATTTGCGGCTAAGGTGTCAAATGCTTTCTTGGCATCAGTTTTTAATACCTTCCTGATAATTTCAGCCACTGGCTGCTCAGAGAGATCATCCAACTTGCCGGTCCACGGGACAGAGTTACCTGCCTCGGTGATCGTCATTGTTCCCTGAGAGATAGTGAAAGAAGTCTCTGGAATGGTATTGGTTTCCACTAAGGTACTACCCTCAGTGGCTACATCACTAAAAACGTTCCAATGGAATGTATCGCCACGGTGCAAACCCTGATGGGCTGCGTCCTTGACATCACAGAACTGCCGAAACTTAACGATAGGCTGTACAGCCATTCTCAGTTGTCGGCTGAGGTTCAGTGCATACATATAACCGCCGGAGGCGTTGACGGACCATACTTGTCCTGCCATTTTACTTCTCCTCTAGTTGTTTATAAAAGGTGTTTAAGCCGTGACTGCTTCATTTCTTCGATAATGTCCTTTATCGTTTCCGGTTCTGGATCATCTTCTCCAATTTGAGCAGATGCACTAGCCGATTTAGGTTGAGATGTAATATTTTTCTTACGTCTCACCCTAACGTCTTCTTTTTGTTTGGGCAAGGTTTTCCCCACCCACTGGCGCGTTGCTTCAGCGGCTTCGCTGATAATTTGCTGAGGATTCCAACTCGGATTATCGCGTTGCAATTCTATAGTTTTATTATCCGCAATTGCTCTAAATTCAGGAACATTAGCAATATCCGGGTATTGATCATTAAACCAATTCACAGAATCTTCTCTTGATTTATGATAAGCCCATTCTTGCTTTCTTTGATCTTCAACTTGCTGTTGCGCCAAATGCCTTTTAAAGGCATGTTGCACTGCTTGATCGACATTGAGGGTGGCACCATTAGTACGCCCACTATTCGTTAATTTAACAAGCAACTCTGCGGCTTCTTCCGCATTGTCATCATATAACGCCTGATGATATTTTTTTACTAATTCAGATTTGTCTACAGACTCATCTGGTGTCGCTTCATCTGATGGCGACGGTTCTTGATCTTGCGGCTGTTGTTTCATCTGTGCAATATAGTCATTTAACTTCTGTTCTCTTTCTTGCACTTGACGAGAATACCCAGCCGCCTCCTCGAAGCGTTTTTGAGACGCTTTATCTTTTTGATGAGAAGTCTTTAATGAATCAAATGAAACATTAACTTCTTCACCATCAACTTTTACAGTGGTCATCCAATTATCACCGTCTTTCCAGATAGGCGAATCGTCGGAAACTGCTTCTACTTCTTTTACTTCTTCAACTTCTTCAGAAGAGTCAACTTCCTCAAAATCCACTCCAATTTCTTCTGCAAGTTGTTTTTCTCTCGCGGAAAATATTTCATCCATCGCTTTTTCACGAGCGCTTAATTCAACTTCTTCTTCCTTGGCTGTAGATTTTACTTCTTCTACTTCTTCTACTTCTTCTATTGTTTCAACTTCTTCAAGTCCTGTTTGGATAGCATCCTCTAGGGTAGCTGCCATACTAAACCTCCTAATTATTCCATAGAATCTCTGTGCTTAATCATCACTTCCGCATTATCCCCATCAGTAATAATTCCATTCAACCACTGAAGGATTTTTAACGGTGTAGTCAGATTAAGAGAAATTTTACGGTACTGTTTAAGTTCCTCTTCTGAAGAACCTACCCACCCCTGAAGAGATATTTCCTGCAAATCTTCTATTCCTGTTCGATAATCGAATAAGGCTTTTTGCATAACAGCCTCTCCAGTTGGAGTTCTTACAAATTCTCTTGTTTTTGAACTAATACGAATTCTTTTTACAAATTCTTCTATATTGGCCTCAGCCGGATTATAATATTCCATTAACCAACCGCAAACGGAATTTTGTTATATTTGTCTCTACTCAATGTTCCCGCTTTACCACCAGCTCTTAATTCTAATTCCCTCTCCATTTCCGTTTCAGACATTTGATTTAATAACGCATCCCTTTGTAACATCAATTCACCTCTTCTAGTTACAGCATCCTGATGACGAATTTCTGCCTCACGAATATCCGTGTCCTGCTGTATCAATTCCCTTTCTATATCAGATTGAGAACGAATCTGAGCCACATTAGTAGCTCCTTCATTCTTAGACTGTTGTACTTGCATTTTGCCTTGAATCTTTATTTGATCTGTTTCAACCATTTGTTGCAATTCTTGCAATTGCTGTTGTAATTGTTGCACTTGTGGGTCGGCCTCTTCATTTATATTTATAAATCGACTTCCATCCTTGTATCCCAACTGACCAAAAATTTCTTTTGATAACTCAGCCAAATTTATACTTTCAGGAACGCCGGGGAAGGCAGCTAATGTTTGAACCCCGTATAACAGATTTTGAACTTTCTTTATTGGGTCAGTAGCATTCAGACCAACATTAACCTTCAATAATACTTCCTGTCTTAACAACTCATCCATCGTATCATCAATATTAAAAGAAAACTTTCGTTTCTGAGCCGCTTGTCCAGCCACAGCTAAAATCACGGGATCAGTCTCATAATATTGCTCAAGACGTAACAATTGTTTTAAAACATTCTGAACCCAAGTATCAGCAAAAGTTCTTAATGTATACTCTGCAATTTGCCCACTACTACCCGCAAGAAGATTCATCCCTCCTACAGTCTCGTTCAATGATCTAGCGCCTTGTACAGTAGAAGTAGAAAAGTTGCCTTGCAACTCATCAAAATCCATATTAATCCTGTCTTGTTCAGCGTAAGCAGAACCAGTAACATCTCTGGTTTCTATTACCCTGACATCTGTATCAGGATCATCCATTTCAACAGCGCCGCCGGGAACCGATCTAAATAAAGCATCAAGATCAATATTCCTATCCCTGCGTATATGATACCGCTTATTCATCGCTAACTTAACATTATCGAATCTCTGATTCCAAATGTCGTTAGCAGCAGATTGCAATTCCTGTGTTAATTCTACTGTGCCTGATGGATAAATCTTATGCGCTTCAATATTGACGCAACCCATAACATAAGGTCTTTCCCCATCCCTCAACCAAGGATACATCTCATTAAGTGGTTTGGGATCGGTTAACATATGCTCTGTTCCAGCAGTAAAATAACACCAATCAATACCGTCTTTTTTTATAATATTCTTATGAATCCATATAATCCAGAAATCTCTTATCTCTCCAAATTCAGTGTCATTTTCTAATGGGTCCATTCGAGGCTCATCACGAACCAATCGAGTTGTATTCTCTGTATCCGCTTCAGAAGCTGATGCTATTAAAGCCTCATCAGAAATTTCATTCCATTCACCAGCGTCCATTTTCTGCCTTATATCCTGCAAATACATTGGAATCAAATGTATTATATAAGGAGAAGATTTAATTGGATTCGACCAATCAGACGCAGGATCAATCCTTATATTCTCTGGAGATATCAATTCAATAACAGGATGATCAGATAAAGTTGTAATCTGTTCGTGAGTTTGCTCATTTCCCTCTTCATCCATAAGAGGCTCATTATCATTATCTACTTGAACATAAGTCTCTTCTTTTTCCTCAAAATCCCAATACTGGTGAGAAATACAAACTCCTTGAACTGCCGCATCCTGTATAGCAGCAGTCATTATCTGAAACCAAGGAATCGTATTAGTCAATCTATATTGCATAATTGATTGAGCAATAACAGCCGCAGCAGCCTGTTGAGGATCATTCGCATTAGAAGGCTCTATGCTGACCACATCCTCATTAGTAAAGAAAGCAACCGACATAGCGGACTGCAAACTTCGGACAGCGCTTCTTGTCTTTGGCCTAAAAAATCTTGATCTCTTTTCGTAAGCCCCGGTAAGGTATTTAGAGCCAGCAGGATGTTTGTTGTTAAACATCGACAAACTCTTTTCCCACTGATATCTTAAATTAGCATCAATATACTCTGTGGACCCTTCATATATTTGACGAGCCATCCTTATCCATTTGTTTTCATTTGGAGTGTCGTCATCCAAAGACATTGGCGCTGAACCCTCTAATGGAGGTTGAGGATTAATTAACGACATCAGGAAAAGTCTCCATCTAATTGCCCTCTATGATTCATAGTTAAATCGGTAAGGTATTTATCCTGATTAAACTCCCCTCTAGACATTCTAAATCTTTCAAGCATTTCTCCACCCGCATTAACAACAGCTTTATAATCATTATCGATTTTATTCTCATGAAGAACAAAACCCCAATTACCAGAAAGCCTCATTGATTTAACAACCACAACCCCATCCATTGTATGAACGGCCCATAACCAACCGGGATATTTCTTCTCCAACATTTCGGCTGTATTCTTTGCTCTAGTGAAGTCCGAACCAATATATTTATCTGCTTTTTCTAGTTCCATTTCTTTTGGTTTTATAGAAAACCCTTGCTCCATTATTGAATTTATAAGTGACTACTGGGGCGCTTAATTCAGGGTCAACCTTATAAGCAACTTCTGACCAACTCCATTGTTTAACTTTATCCATGATTAAAATATATTCACCTCAGCCGTATACAAGGGCGCTCTATGTTGAACATCAGGAACCCTTTCTACAAGAACTAAGTTCCCACCAATATTAAAACTAAATGTCTGACCTATTGTTGGGGCTGTACTAGTTAAAGTTAAGTCACCCTTTCCGGGTCTTGCTATAGAACCTTCTAATGCAGACGGAATATAACCTGTAAGAGTTATATCGCCCTTAGAAATAGTTATAGTTTTATTTTCAACAGCTAATGGAGCATAAGGAATAAGCGTTAAATCAGCAGTTGGTATATCTCTGACAACCGGAAGATTAGGAGCGTAACCAGTTAAAGTTACAGTTCCGCTAAGATACCAACCAGAATCACCCCAAGTTCCTACAGCCGCATCCCACTGAACAGCAGCCTCTGTGGAATCCCATGTTACATTCCAAATGCCTAATGCCATTAGGGTTTCTCAGGCCATACTACGTCTTTAGAATCCTCCACACTTGCTGGAACATCACGCAATGCTTGACGATAGGTTGTCATATCAGCAGACATAGGTACGTCAGTTAAAGCGTAGAAGTCTGTTACAGCGAGGAGTTCGTTTCTCTCTTTACGAACACGTTCCCAATTCCCTTTAACTACTGCCGCATTCATTTCATCAGCAGTTGGAAAGGTTGCTACTTCATCGTCCCACTCACAGACCAATTTAAGACTAGGCGTTCCATAAGTACCAGTCTGCATGATGTTTACCACGGCATCTGAATTAATGAGATGCAAGGCAAATCCAAAGTCGTCAGGCAATACCTCGTCAGGCTTATCGTTAAAAGAATTCATCAATAAGTCCTTACGAACTTACCATCAAAACCTGTTTCGTCAGAACCATTGCCATATACCACATAAGCACCGGAGCTGTAACCATTATGGGAATAAAATTCAATATCCGTGCTTGCCGCAACTTTAACCCTCAAAGATGCCATGTTCTGACCATAGTTGTAACCTGCAGCATCCCCGCTCCACTGAGCTGTGTATACCCGCGTTCCTCCAACAAATATAACTGGAGCATTACCATTATCAGTAGCAGCCGA
>JAKUUR010000032.1 GCA_022448455.1 Candidatus Thioglobus autotrophicus | reverse complement strand
TGTTGCTGCAGAAACTCGTTTGATGCAATGCCTGTGGTATCAGGGCTGTAGACGGCAAAAACACCAGCCCTCCTGATTTTAGCTTTGTCCATTTGTTTTAAAATACCCTCGGAAGTCAACCCACTGCCTAACAGATACTTCATTGTGAATCTCAAAAATTTTGGGACCCTCTCAGAATACCTTTCTTTATAGGGTTCGGTTAAGGCATCCCAGGTACCCGTGTGCAGATGCATGTCAATAACATCAATAAACTCGCCTTGGATGGTTAAGCCGTAGGCTTGATCTTCTGCCAGAATTTGCTCATTCCAAGCCATAATGGTTGAGAAAGCCAGTGTAAGCAGCAGTATTTTTGAGGAAAATTTAGCCATTGCCATCGAATCAAATTTTTTCAAATCATACCAAGAATCAATTGGAGCTGCGAATTAGTTACTTGTTAAAGTGTTGAGGGCAAAACCATACATGTCAGATATGTAACTAATCACTTTGTCTTTTGGTGTGCCGGCACCGTGACCTGCACGTGATTCTATCCGAATCAGAATAGGGTTTTGGCAACTTTGTGCAGCTTGCATTCTGGCGGCAAATTTGTAGGAGTGGGAAGGTACCACTCGGTCATCTCTTTCAGAAGTTGTGATCAATGTCGGTGGATAGCATTTTTTCGGTTTAATGTTGTGGTACGGGGAGTATTTTATCAGAACCTTGAAATCATCTTCTATTTCGGGTGATCCATAATCGCTCTCCCAAGCCCAACCTATAGTAAATTTATTAAACCTCAACATATCCATAACCCCAACCCCGGGTAATGTGGCTCCAAACAGTTCAGGCCTTTGGAGGAGGCTAGCGCCGACCAATAAACCACCATTGGAGCGTCCTTCAATTACTGTTTTGCTCGGTTGTGTATAGCCTTCTTGATGTAGGTATTCAGCTGCAGCAGCAAAATCGTCAAAAACATTTTGTTTATTGTGAAGCATTCCTTGACGATGCCATTTTTCACCGTATTCACCTCCACCCCTCAGATTTGCAACTGCAACGATGCCGCCCATCTTCATCCAACTGAAGTATTTGGTGCTAAAATTAGGCAGGATAGGAATATCAAAGCCCCCATATCCGTACAGCAACAAGGGGTTGTCGTTGTTTAATTCAATACCATTCAAGTGCGAGATGAACATCGGGATCAAGGTTCCATCTTTGCTTTTGTAAAATACTTGCTTACTTGTAAACTCGTCTGCATTGAATCCCGGAACAGACTGAGACCAAATACTTTTGAGTTGCTTGACGGAGAGGTCATACTCAAAAATCTCTGACGGTCGGATGTAGTTGGAGAATGAGAAGAACAATTGGCTCGACTCCGGTTTGGCAGATATGCTTGAGATGGTCCCATTCTTTGGAAAATCCAATTTTTCTATTTTTTCCCCAGTTGTTTGATAAAGCACTACTTCACTTGATATATCCTTCAAATAGTGACAGAGAAAATAGCCTGAAGTTATGTGAACCTCTCTTAATGCATGGTTCCGTTCCGGAATAATTTCTTCCCAGTTTTCTTCTTTGGGATTGCTAATATCAATTGCAATCAGACGTCCCATGGGGGCATTGAGGTCGGTGAAGAACCAGAAAACACTTCCCTCGTTACCAACGAAGTGGAATTGTGCTTTAAGTTCCGGGATGAGTTCGATGAAGGAATCGCTGCTATGATTTAAATTTTGATAAAAAATTCTATTTCTTTCATCTGTGCCTTGACTGACATGGAGAATGAGGTAATTTCCATCTTCGCTCACCGTTGGTCCCCAACCCCAATCCGGTTCATCGGGTCTTGCATAGATTAAAAGATCACTGGATTGTTTTTCGCCAATTTTATGTAAATAAAGCTTTTGATTGGTGTTTATGTCCTGTAATTCAGCCCCAGCTTGGGGTTCTGAATAGGCGGAGTAATAAAAACCAGAATTGTCTTTTAGCCATTCCGCACCAGAGAATTTTGACCAGAGAATTTTGTCTTCCAGATCCAAGCCGCTTTCAAGGTTTCGGATCTTCCAAGTTTTCCAATCTGAGCCACCATCAGAGATTGCATAAGCCAGCAGTTTTGCATCAGAGCTGACACTAACTCCACTCAAAGCAACTGTCCCATCTTCAGAAAATTGATTGGGATCTAAGACCAATTTTTCACTACCTTGGTTATCTTCTTTGTAATAAAGCTTGCTTTGCTGCCAATCTCCGTTGTTGTAATAATAAAAATACTTGGATTGTTCTCGAAAGGGGACAGACTGTGTTTCTTGATTCAATGCCTTATCAAGAATTGTTTTGATCGCTTCTATTTCAGGGAGATTGGTTAAATACTGGTCAGTAAATTGGTTTTGTGATTTAACCCAGCTCTGAGTTTCGCTAGAGTCTAAATCTTCAAGCCATCGGTATGGATCCGTTACTACTTGCCCATGATAGATATCAAAGACGTCAACTGTTTTAGATCTTGGATAATCAACACGAGTGTCAAATCCAGTAATGAAAAAAAAGCTTATCAATAGACAAAAACAGATAAAATAACGATTGGTATTGAGCATATTCATAGTATTTAAAATAATTATACATATCTTTTAGACGGACAATTGGAACAGATTATAGAAAATTTTGGCCTTGTTAGAGACGGTATACTTCTTCCGGGATTTATTTTTGGTTTTGTGCATGTCAGTTTTGTAATTCTAGGATTCTATACCGGCTGGAGCATCAACAGACTGTTAAAAAATATAACCAAAGGATACATAGCTGGCATCATTGGTGCTTCTTTAGCCCACGTTATCGCAGATTTAGTTGCAGCTTTAGTAGATCCATCCATGCGTGCCAGGACTTTAGGTATCGTATTAGGTGGATTACTGCCACTTTTACTCATTCCTGTCTTGGAAAAATACGTGACTAAAAGCAGGAGCCACATCATGGTTGGGGATCATGAAGATATTGAGAAAGACTTAAAGGACGAACATCACCATTGACAATTATCGCTTCAGTTATAGTCATCATGATTTTAGGAGTATTTTATGCAACCTGGTGGTAGAAATATTCTAGTCATTGATTTAGGCGGTACCAATATCCGTGCTGGTTACGGCTCTGCCCGTGATGCAGAACTTGATAAAATTCAGAAAATAAAACTTGATAAGTTGGAACACTTTTATGAAACATTAGATTATTTGCTGGAATCCAGTGTTGACAAAATTGAACATGTTGTGATTTCAGTGGCTGGCCCTAGGGATGGTAGTTTGGTAACCATGACCAATCGAGATTGGACAATATCTTCCGATGAACTGCAGCAAAAATTTAAACTAAAGAGTTGCTCTTTATTAAACGATTGGGAAGCCATTGCTTACTGTTTGCCGAGTTTAAAGAATGAAGATTTGCATGTTATTAGAGAAGGTAAAGTTATGGTTTCGGATCCTGGACCCAAACTGATTATTGGACCCGGGACTGGCTTAGGAGCAGCATTGTATTCTCAAAATAATTCCTCTGAATACGTCCATCCTACAGAAATTGGCAATACTCGAACTTCCCTACAATATTATCTAAATATATTTGGCATCAATGATTCAGATAGCTTTACCATTCTTGAAGATGTGCTCTCCGGCCCAGGGCTAACTAAAATATACAAACACCTCGAAGGCGAGGAAATCAGCACTGAGGAAATATTAAGTAGATTAAATAATAACAATGATTCAATTTATGCTGAGATCATTGATAATTATATAAAATGTTTCGCAGTACTCTGCTCAGAGATGGCTTTGACCTACAATTGCACAGGTGGAATTTTCTTAGCCGGTGGGCTGATGAGAGAAATAAAAAGTTATTTTGACAATGATATATTCAATCAACACTTCATTTCTGTTAGAAAGCAAGTTCACAAAAACTTCTTAGAAAATATTCCTGTATTTTTAGTTAAAAAACAGTTCACCCCACTTTATGGCAATCTTAATTATTTTTTAAAGAGGTCTTAATTCTTTCAAGATCATGGAAGGGTTACAACTTATCAAGTTTTAGTTTGTGAGTATAATAATGGATATGAAGTTAGCTGTGACTATCATGAATCGATACACCAACAAGAATTTGAAAAAGTGTGATGAAAACAATTAAAGGACCAGCCATATTTTTGGCTCAATTTGCTGGAGATGACCCCCCATTTAATACTCTAGATGACATAGCAAAATGGGCTGCAAATCTTGGATTTAAAGGCGTTCAAATTCCAAGTTGGGATAGTCGGCTCTTTGATCTTGAAAAAGCAGCAAATAGCCAGTTATATTGCACTGAAATTTGTGAAACATTAGATAATCATGGTTTGGTTATTACCGAGTTATCCACACATACCCAGGGGCAACTGGTGGCAGTTCATCCTGCGTACGATGCTCTTTTTGACTCATTTGCAGTTCCTGAAGTTCGCGGTAATCCAGAATCGAGGCAACAATGGGCAGTTAGTCAAATGCTACTTGCAGCAAAAGCATCTGAGAATCTAGGCTTAACTGAACATGCCACTTTTTCCGGTGCCCTGGCTTGGCCATATTTTTATCCCTGGCCTCAACGCCCAGCGGGACTCATAGAAACTGCTTTTGATGAATTGGCCAAGCGGTGGTTGCCCATACTCAATGCCTTTGATGATGCCGGCATCAATCTATGTTATGAGATACATCCGGGTGAAGATTTACATGATGGTGTTACATTTGAGATGTTTTTAGAGCGTGTGCATAACCATAATCGATGTCACATGCTGTACGACCCAAGTCACTATGTGTTACAAGCACTGGACTATCTTCAGCACATTGATATTTATCACGAACGGATCAAAATGTTTCACGTCAAAGACGCAGAATTTAATCCAACAGGGCGTCAAGGTGTCTATGGAGGTTATCAATCATGGCTCGATAGGGCAGGTCGATTTCGCTCTGTAGGCGATGGTCAAATTGATTTTAATAGCATTTTCTCTAAATTCGCTCAATACGACTTTCAGGGGTGGGCTGTTCTGGAATGGGAATGCTGCTTAAAACACCCTGAAGATGGCGCAAAAGAAGGCGCAGCATTTATTCATGATCAAATTATTCGTGTTACAGATAAAGCTTTCGATGATTTCGCAGGATCGGATAGCGATAAAAAATCCAATAAAAGTTTGCTGGGCTTGCCTTAAACAACATGGCTGATATAGAAAAAAAAGATCCAATCCGATGGGGAATGGTCGGAGGAGGTCAGGGGTCATTTATTGGTGAAGTACATCGCATTGCTGCCCGTCTTGATAACAACTATCTCTTTTGTGCAGGTGCATTATCGTCCGAGCCGGAACGGTCTCAAAAATCGGGTTCTGCATTAGGTTTGGAAAAAGGTAGATCGTATAAAAACTATGAGGCAATGATTGAAGGTGAATCAAGCCGAGATGATCGAATTGAAGCGGTGTCAATTGTTACGCCCAATGATATGCATTTTCCAATCGCAAAAAGATTTCTCCAAGAAGGTTTTCACGTAATTTGTGATAAACCAATGACAGTGACTACGCATGAAGCTGATGAACTGGTTGGACTTGCAAACAAACAAAACTTGGTTTTTGCCGTTACCTATAATTACAGCGGTCATCCAATGGTAAGGCATGCGCGGGCGATGATTGAGAATGGTGAGATTGGAGCAATTAGAGTCGTACAATGTGAATATGCTCAGGATTGGCTAGCAGAGTCAATTGAAAAAGAAGGTCATAAACAAGCTTTGTGGCGAACTGACCCTTTGCAATCAGGATTGGGTGGCTGTATTGGTGATATTGGGACACATGCATTTCATTTAGCTTGTTTTGTAAGTGGGTTGGAGGCAGAGGCTTTGTGTGCCGATATTTCTATATTTGGTGATGGACGAAAGCTAGACGATAATGCCAACGTTTTATTACGATTTAAAGGAAATGCCAGAGGTATTATTTGGGTGAGTCAAGTTGCGATTGGCAATGAAAATAATTTACAATTCAGAATTTTTGGCGAACAAGGCGGACTGAGTTGGCGGCAAGAAGAGCCCAATGAATTGATATTTTCTCCTTTAAATCAACCCTCACGACGAATCACTCGAGACAGTTCCAGCGTTGCGAGTGAGGCATCACTCGTAACAAGAGTCCCAGCAGGTCATCCTGAAGGATATTTAGAGGGTTTCGCAACAATTTATAGTGAAATTGCACATGCAATTTTTGCTGCACGCAATGGCGAAGCTGTAGATCAAAATGTAAGTTTTCCTACAGCTGAGGATGGCAAAGCTGGCGTGATATTTATAGAGGCAGTCGTTCGTTCAAGCAACGAAGGTTCGGTTTGGGTAAATTTGTAAGGCCTAGCAGTTTTCGCTTTCGCTTAGGTTTGGTTGTATTTTTTTCGATAAAAATATAGCGCACCATAAAAAACGAACAATATAGCCGGCAGAGTGCTCATTGTCTGGATGACTTGCATTCCGTTTGAATTATCAAGAAATCGCCCCATCACTGGCAGCACGATTGAAACCGACAAGTTGCCAAGCCCCCCCATAATTGAAAGCCCAAAAGCCCCACTTTCAGGTATGTTTTCTGAAATAAATGCAAGCGTGGTTGGCCAGAAAAAAGTTATTCCTATGGCAAAAACACCGGCAGCAATAAAAACAAACATACCCGATGCGTTAGCGAGAAGTTGCAATCCGATAAACGAAAATAATGCTGAAAACCACAACATGCCAGTCGTGTTTATTTTCTTTGAAATTGGACCTGCAAAATACCTACCAATCATCATAAGACCATTAATAAATGCGAGCACAAGGAGTGCATTGACTCCTGTTTCTCTTAGCAGTGATTCGATGCGTTGTGTTGTTCCTAACTCCGTTGTGGCTGAAAGTAACATACAAACAGCAATAAACAGATAAAGTGGCGTCAAGAGACTTTTTAGAGCTGCCTTTGTACCGATACCCATTTCTACCCGCTCAGTTAAAGGAAATGTTTGGCCCATAATTAGGTAGCCATACACTACCAGAGGGATAAAAAGAGATGCCACCATCAGTTGCCAGCCTAGGCCTGCGACATCCATTATTAAGTATCCAATGATTGAGCCAATAACAATCCCTGCAGGCCACCATAAATGAAAACGATTTAGCATTTTAGTTTTTTGGGTGGGATACATACTTGCCACCATAGGGTTGCAGACAGCTTCCACCATACCGTTACCCAATCCCATGAGGATGGTTGCTGTAAACAGTGATGAGAAATCAGTAGCAGCTAATGTAAAGATAATTCCGAATGCATGCAGAATAAAAGCTAACCACATAACTTTTTTCATTCCAAAATAATCTACGATGGGCCCACCAACAATCATCGCCAGGGTAAATCCCCAAAATGCAGGCATAAAAGCGTAGCCGATTTGTTCCAAGGTTAAACCGACTCCTGCCGGCCCAAATACTGTTTCTAATCGTGCACGAATCGCAAACGTCATTGCGGTTAGCGCCAGGGAGGTGCAGCTGGCAAGAAAAAGACGGTTTTTGTCAATTTGGCTCATATTTTTATCGAATCCTGATTGTATTAAAGTGAGTTAGAAGAATTTCTCAAGTGATGAGTATTTATCCTACCCCATTTGAATCTATTAAAAGAAGTTTTAAGATATTGGCTAACAATTTGATTGCCACAAACTGAACCATTGGCTATGGTTCATCTGAGGCTTATAAAGTGTGGTTTTAAAATGTCTATAACGCGAAGAGAATTAATTGCAGTACTGGGTACACTAGCAACCACTTCCAATCTTCATGCAGATCAATCTCCTCAGCAACAATCTCGGCAATTGTTACAAGGCCTGGCTTGCAATATGGAATCTTGGTGGACCGATCTTGATTTTATGCTGCGATTTGAGAGAGCCGCACAGGCAGGATTCAGTTCAGTAGAATTTTGGGAACACAACAAAAATAGCAGAAACATGAATTCTGTTGCAGCCTTGGCCAGAAAACTGGATCTAAATATTGTTCAATTTACAGGCTGGGGCGGCCCCAGTCTTGCCGATACAAGTAATCACTATGGTTTCATTGAAACAATGAAACGCGTTACTGAAATAGCCCATCAATTAAACGCACCAATGTTTACCGTGGTTGGACACCAAACACTGAAAACCATACCGCAAGCGGAAAGCCTTGCAAATTTGTCCCTAGCTCTGGAAACAGCAGCGCCTATTTTGGAGGATGCTAAAAAGATGTTAATACTGGAGCCTTTTAATCCGGTTGATCATCAGGGGCATTTTTTAAATGGATCAGCGGATGCGTTACGAATCTGCAGGGAAATTGATTCGCCTTTTATTAAAATTAACTGGGACCTTTACCACATGCAATTAACCGAAGGCAATATAGTGGATAATCTTTATGCTGGGATAGACCAGGTTGGTTATATACAAGTCGCTGACATTCCAGGGCGCCATCAACCTGGGTCGGGAGAATTGAATTATAATTTTATTTTCAATGCCATTGATGCAATAGGCTATAAAGGACCGATTGGCCTAGAATGTTGGCCAGAGAATAATGACGAAAAGCGAGCTATCGCAGATATTATTACCCAGCGCTTCGGTTGATGCCGTTAATTTAAATATGGACAAAAACATAAAAATAAATTCAATATCACTCACAAGGAGAAAGGCGATTAGAAATGCAGTGTTGCTCTTAGGTGGCAGCATATCTGCTGCCCACATTAGCCCTTTAATCAGTAATGTGGCTGCAATGGGGTCGAATTACATACCAAAATTTCTTAGCGAGCATCATTTTCAAATGACCAAACGCTTAGTTGATTTGATCATTCCAGAATCCGATACCCCAGGTGCATTAACTGCCAATGTACATCAATTTATTGATGTTATGTTGGACGGGTGGGCAGCAGCAGACACACAGCTTCGTTTCCTCGACAATTTTAACAATATCGATAGTCGAAGCCTCGCTCTGACCGGCAAAAAATTTTCCGATGCTACTGGAACACAGCAAATAAAACTACTTGAAGTATTGGACAAGGAATCATTTTCCGATAACGGCACTGATATTTTTTTTAGAGAGTTCAAAGCTTTGGTTGTTTTTGGCTATTATTCATCGGAAGAGGGCGCTTCTGTTGAATTGCGATACGATCGTATCCCGGGTGGTTATAAAGGCTGCATCCCATTCAGTGAGGTAGGCCGCAGTTGGTCAACCTAAGTTTATTAGGAAATGATTAATGTCGAGTAACACATCACCTGAGTTTGATGCCATAGTAGTGGGTTCAGGAATCTCAGGGGGATGGGCGGCAAAAGAGCTTACTGAGAGAGGTCTAAAAGTACTTCTGGTGGAGAGAGGCCCACACATAACGCATAGAGAAGATTACAGTGGTGAAGATAAAGCCCCATGGGAAATGCCGTTCGCAGGCCGTATTCCAGAAGAAGAAGCGAATCGGGATTATTTTGTTCAAAAAGACTGCTATGCCTTAGAGGGCGCCACCAAGAAATTCTTTGTTAACGATCGGATACATCAATATATTCATCCTAAAGAGAAACCATTTAGTTGGATTAGAGGTTACCAACTGGGTGGTAGATCGCAACTCTGGGCCAGACAGACTTACCGGTGGAGTGATATCGATTTCAGAGCCAACAAAACTGATGGCCACGGGATTGATTGGCCTATTCGGTATCAAGATATTGCTCCATGGTATGACCATGTTGAAAAGTTTGCAGGTATCAGTGGTTCTTTAGAGGGGCTGGATCAATTACCAGATGGAAAATTTTTACCTCCAATGAAAATGAATTGCGTTGAAGTGGAGGCCAAACAAAAAATAGAAAAGGCCTTTCCAACACGTAAGATGATTATAGGACGTTGTGCCAATCTTACGGAACCAACTAAAGAGCATCTTGAGCTAGGCCGTGGTCGGTGCCAGTATCGCAATGAGTGTGAGAAAGGGTGTTCGTTCGGTGCATCCTTCAGTTCACTTTCCGCAACACTACCTGCTGCAAGACGCACAAATAATTTAACTACCGTCACTGATGCAATTGTCCATAGTGTGACTTATGACAATGTCTCAAAACGGGCCACCGGAGTTAAAATTATTGATGCAAATACTAAAGACAATCGTCAGTATTCTGGACGCATAATATTTCTCTGTGCTTCTACATTAGGCTCCACCCAAATTATGTTGAACTCGATATCCGAGAGCTTTCCAAATGGAATTGCCAATTCCAGTGGCACCCTAGGGCATTATCTTATGGACCACATTTTTATGTCAGGAGCCAGAGGCGAACATCCTGGGTTTCAAGAAAACTATTATTCGGGCAGAAGACCCAATGGGATTTATATTCCCAGATACAGGAATGTAACTGAGAAGGATGATCGTTTTCTACGTGGTTACGGTTTTCAAGGAGGTGCCTCAAGACCGAACTGGAGACGCGGTTTGAATATGCAAGGTATCGGTCTTGAATTAAAAGAAAAACTACGAGAGCCTGGTTCTTGGCAATTCCATCTCGGTGGGTTCGGTGAAATGCTTCCTGATAAAAGAAATCGTGTGCTGTTGGATAAAAACAAGCAGGATCAATGGGGAATACCTTTGTTAACTATAGAATGCGAACTTCATGACAATGAATTAAAGATGCTTGCTGCCATGGCGGATGATGCGGAAGCTATGTTAAGTGCTGCTGGAATAATCAATATACAAAAATACAGTGAAGATGCTCCTCCAGGGCTTGCTATCCATGAGATGGGCACAGCTCGAATGGGCCACAATCCGAGCAGCTCGGTACTCAATAAATTTAATCAAACTCATGATGTATCAAATCTTTTTGTGACCGATGGCTCCGCTATGACTTCGTCTGCTTGCCAAAATCCATCGCTCACCTATATGGCCTTAACTGCAAGAGCTTCAGCATATGCTGTGCACCTATTAAAAGAAGGAAAAATATGAAATGCAAAAATCAAAATCAAATAATATTGAGACGTGATTTTTTGCTTGCAGTAGCCGGGACCGTACTTCTGTATGGATGTGATAACGCCAATGGAAACGTATCTAGAGGTCGATCAATAAGCAAAGACAGGATAGGCATCCAATTGTATACAGTTCGTAATCATATGGCTGTTGATTTAAATAATACTCTTCAACGTATTGCAGCTATAGGCTACAAAGAGGTTGAGTTTGCAGGTTATTTTGACCATTCACCGGAAGAAATTCGTACTATTTTATCCAGTGAAGGGTTGGCTTCGCCGTCCACACATGTTCCCCTTAAATTTATTCAAAGCTCACCCAGTCAAGTAATAGATGTCGCACTTACAGTCGGACATGAATATATTGTAATGCCTTGGATAATGCCTCATCAACGCTCATTAAATAAGTACAAGGAATACATTGAGCTCTTTAATAAATTTGGAGAACAATGTCAGGGAGCTGGATTAAAGTTTGCTTACCATAATCACGATTTCGAATTTGAAGTTATCGATGGTATTCGACCAATGGATTTACTGTTAGAAGAAACGGATAAAAATCTTGTTTCATTCGAGCTTGACCTTTATTGGATAATAAAAGTAGGAGAAGATCCGCTTGGATACATTAAAAAATATCCTAATAGATTTCCACTTTGGCACATTAAAGACATGGCTAGTGATGGCTCAATGAGGGATGTTGGAGAAGGTATTATTGATTTTGAGGAAATATTTAAACTCAGAAAATTATCTGGTCTGGAGCATTACTATGTGGAGCATGATAATCCACCGGATTCACTTATGACTGCTTCGAGGTCTTTTGATGCACTTTTAAAACTCAATATCTAAATGGTCTCTACAAGAGTTACAGGTAGGATAGCAATATGAACAAAACTGATCGGCAGCTGGGCATGAATAAGGACATTAGTCGCCGGGATTTTTTGAACGGTGTAAGCATCGCTGTCGGTGCATCACTACTTCCAGGATCAGTATCCGCACAGAGTGTCGGAGCCCAGGACGTACTGGGATACTACCCGCCTGCACTCACCGGTATGCGTGGTTCTCATCCTGGCTCATTCGAAGTAGCACATTCATTACGCGATGGTAACCGATGGCAAAACTCAGACGAATCTATAGACACCGGAGAAGAATATGATCTGGTTGTTGTTGGCGGTGGCCTCAGCGGGCTTGCTGCGGCCTACTTTTTTCAAAAGGAGGCTGGACCGAATGCTAAAATTCTGATTATCGAAAATCATGACGACTTCGGTGGACATGCCAAGCGCAACGAGTTCCATTACAACGGGCGCATGTTGGTCGATCTTGGCGGCACGGAATACATCGAGGCGCCATGGAGTTACCCGGCCCCTGCGGCAGCATTACTTAAGGACCTTGGTGTCGACATCGGTCTTGCTCAACAGGTGTTCAATCATGAGCTCTACCACTCCTTAGATCTGCGGGGCGGCATATTCTTTGACAAAAAAACATTCGGCGCCGACCGTCTGGTAGCAGGTGCTGCTGACGTTGAACCATACGACCAGGAACCTGCCTACCCGACCTTGCCGGCCGAGCTCGCCAGCGGCAACGGCGACAGAAATGCAGTGTCTGCATTTCTGAGCAATACGCAACTCTCCGACAAGGCCCGTGAGGAGATCCTGCAGTTGTTCTGCGGAGGCAGGGATTATCTTGCAGGCAAGTCAACAGAAGAAAAGATAGCCGTCCTGAAATCCATCAGCTACTTGGATTTCCTCACTGATTTTGTCAACGCTGATCGTGAGGTCATCAGTCTGTTGTCAATGTGGCGAGCCAGCTACATGGGAAACGGCACTGATTTAACCCCCGCATTTAATGCACTTGGTTACGGATTACCGGGTGCCACCGGGCTTGGTCTGGTAGACGAAATAGCGCGTTCGCCTGAACGGCGCACACACAACCATAAAGAAGATTTTCATTTCCCGGATGGCAATGCCTCGATCGCTCGATTGCTGGTACGTCGTCTGATCCCAGGCGTCGCACCTGGTAACTCGATGAACGATATTGTGGCGGCAAAGTTCGACTACAGTAGATTAGATTCCCGAGAATCTGTGGTCCGTCTAAGACTAAATGCAACAGCAGTGCACGTGCGCCATACCGGTGACCCGAATTCTGCCAAGCAGGTTGAGATAACCTATGTCCAAGGCAACGACGCCAGACGTGTACGGGCAAAAAACTGCATACTTGCTTGCTACCATTCAATCATCCCTTACCTGTGTCCGGAGTTGCCGAAAGCTCAAAAGGAGGCGCTTAGCAGGTCCGTTAGAATGCCGCTGGTATCCACAAACGTGCTGGTAAGCAACTGGAAAGCATTTGAGAAACTCAGGATCTACGCGGCGTATTGCCCCGGGAGTTACTTCAGTGATGTACGACTAACGTATCCACTCAGTTTTGCGGATTATGAATCCTCAAGATCAACTGACGAACCGATTACTGTCCATATGTACCGCATCCCATTACCCGGCGGTTTACCGGCAGTAGAGCAATTCCGAGCAGGAAAATACGATCTGCTTAGTACACCCTTCGAACAATTCGAACGCAACATACGCGAGCAGCTCGGAGCAATGCTTACAAATGGAGGTTTCGACCCCGCACGTGACATCAAGGCCATTACGGTCAATCGTTGGCCACACGGTTATGCAGTCGGGACAGATGCTGAGAATGACAAAATGCATTGGTTTTCCGACCCGTGGCCAAATGAGAAGAAAATTTGGTTAAAGGGCCGAAAAAAATTTGGACGCATCGCGATTGCCAACTCGGACGCCGCCGCAAGCGCCATGACCGAATCGGCTATCGAGCAAGGTTATCGCGCCATGCAGGAAGTTTTAAGCAATTCGTAAACAACCACAATTTTCTCATGCAATTCTAAAAAAGGAGACGTTGTCACATGAAAAATAGTTATGTAGATTTTACCAATTTGACTTTTACAAAATTCATGAAAAAGATTACATTTGTTCTGAGTAAACAAACCATGGATTTTATAATGAAACAATCACTTCTCTTTATATTTCTTATTCTTAATCTTAACGGAGGATTTTATGCCAATCTCCACGCTGCTGACCTGACCCATTTGGATAAATCAGTGTTTGAGGATCTGGGCAATACTGAGTTTGAACCCTACAACGCAGGCTATGGAGAGTTGATGGTTAGAGAATACGAGCTATTTACCAGTGAAGATGAAAATTTTTCAATTGGCATTTGGCAAGCCAAGAGAGGAGAAGAGGTTATGGATACGCCTTATCCTTACAACGAATTTATGTATGTGCTTTTCGGCCAAGTGGTCGTTAA
>JAKUUR010000031.1 GCA_022448455.1 Candidatus Thioglobus autotrophicus | reverse complement strand
ACAACGGTACCCCAACAAACACCCATAGACACACGAGCACCTGTAAATATCTCAGGTAGGCTATTAGGCACAATTATAGAATTAAACTTCAAGGGTAAAAGCTTTTATTAATAGGTTTTAGTATTTTTTTTAATCGCTCAATTCAACACTACGAAGATCTTGTGCAACTTTATCCAATGATTTATTAATCAACTTATAAGCACCCTCTGCACCATAAAGTTTTGTTAACTCTACCGCTTCATTGATGACAACCTTGTATGGAACTTCTAGCTGAAATTTAAGCTCATACACACCCAAATACAAAATGGCTCGTTCTGTTGGTCCGAGCTCATCAAGGCTTCTATCTAATGAGGGCTCAATAATCTCATCAAGCAGCGATATGGTTTTAGGAATATTTATAAACAGATTAGAAAAAAAAGCTTTTGAAATCTTGCCTTCTTTCTGATTTAGAAATTGTTTTTCAATTTCTACTAAATCACTGCCAGATACTAGCCATTGATATAAAGCTTGAACGACTCTAGCACGTGAGCGCTGTTTTGGGGTCACAATTGTTCAAGTAAATTTATCATTCTAATAGCGCTCTCCGCTGCTTCAGCACCTTTATTTCCAGAATTAGCGCCAGCACGATCAATTGCTTGCTCTATTGTATCAACCGTCAAAACACCAAAGGCAATAGGCACTCCTGAGTCTAATGAAACTTGTGAAATACCTTTCACACACTCTCCAGCTACATATTCAAAATGAGGTGTTCCACCGCGTATTACAGCTCCTAAGGCCACAATACCATCATATTTACCACTACTAGCAATCTTTTTAAGAGCTAAAGGAATTTCAAAAGCTCCTGGTACATAAAAGAGTTCAATATCAGTCTCTTCAGCACCATGCTTTAATAGGGTGTCTTTAGAGCCTTTAATTAAATGCTCAACTACAAATGAATTAAATCGACCAGCAACAAGTGCAATTTTTTTATCTCTAATAGTTAAATCACCTTCGATAGTTTTCAATTTTTTATAACTCCTTTGTATTTATGTATTCAGTAATATTTAAACCAAAACCTTCTAGTCCAGGCCACTTTCTCGGGCTTCCTAATGACTTCATATTTGTAACGCCTAAATCAGCTAATATTTGAGCTCCAATTCCAAAAGTTCTACTATCATCACTGCTTCTATAGTCCCGGTTATCAATGTTTTCAAGAATAGCTTGGTTGTCTTGTTTACGAAGAAGCAAAAAAACTCCAGTTTCTACTTCAGATATTTTTTTCAGTGCGCTATTAATACTAACGCCATTTTTAACTTCTTGTAATACATCTTTAAAAATATTTTCCATATGAACTCTAACATAGGGCTCACTTGATTCATCGATCACTCCTTTAACTAATGCAATATGAATGTCGTTATGGATACTGTCTAAGTACGAATAAAGATTAAACTTGCCATACTTAGTTTTAAAGGGTCTCTGGTTTATTCTCTCTATTGTTTTTTCGTTCTCTACTCGATAATGGATTAAGTCAGCAATTGTGCCGACCTTAATTCCATGTTTTTTCCCAAATTTTTCCAAGTCAACACTTCTTGCCATAGATCCATCTTTATTTAATATTTCCACAATTACTGAGGAAGGTTCAAAGCCAGATAATCGAGCTAAATCGCAACCAGCTTCTGTATGTCCAGCACGTATAAGAACCCCACCCTGTTGGGCCATTAATGGAAAAACATGTCCTGGTTGAATAATGTCAATTGGTTTAGCATCTTTAGCTACAGCATCGATAATAGTTTTAGCTCTGTCAGCAGCTGAAATCCCTGTCGTTACACCTGAAGCGGCTTCAATCGAAACAGTAAATTTTGTTGATTGAAGGTCACTATTCTGAGATACCATTAAAGGAAGATTCAATTGTTGGCAGCGTTCTTGTGTCAATGTTAAACAAATCAAACCTCTACCATAAGTAGCCATAAAGTTAATATCTTCTTTGGTAATTTTTTCAGCAGCTATCAGCAAATCACCTTCATTTTCACGATCCTCATCATCTATTAGGATGATCATCTTACCTTCCCTATAGTCTTCTATAAGTTTTTCAATTGTTGCTTTCATAAGTATCCATTTTTGATTAACAGCGCCTTATCTATACCTGCACTAGTCTTGTGATTAAGTAACTGCTCTATATGTCTGGCAATTATATCTATCTCTAAATTAACTTGTGAATTCACCTTTAATTCATCAAGTGTTGTAACAGAAAAAGTATGAGGCACGATATTAACACCAAAAACATTGTCATCAATTTCATTCACAGTCAAGCTAACACCATTAATACAAATCGAGCCTTTTTTTGCAATGTATTTTACCAAATTGTCATCAACCTTAATTTTCATACAAGTGCTCTCTCCCTCAATAGCAACTGAGGTAACCTTCCCTACGCCATCAACATGTCCACTCACGAGGTGACCATCAATGCCTTGATCAAGTCTTAATGACTTTTCTAAGTTGATATTTTGGCCTTTCTTTAATTGAGAAAAAGTTGAGCAGTTCAAGGTTTCTTGGGATACGTCAGCAGAAAATGAATTATCATCAAGTTGGGTTACCGTTAAACACACTCCATTAACGGCAATACTGTCACCTATAGAGACGTCAGAAAGGTCTAGTGAATTTGAATTAAGTACAAAAACAGTTCCCTTATTCGATGAACGAATTTCTTTGATGTTGCCTTGTGCCTGAATGATTCCTGTAAACATTTACAAGTTAACCTTGATTATTTGGATAAATTTTACGCTTAAACGCTATTTTTAGCCTATTTAACCACTTAATTAAAGCTTTAATAATTAATAGATTTCATAGAAACATATAATAAAATTCACAATTGTGTCAACAAGTAGTCCTCATAATTACCAGAGTAGTAGTGCGCACCATCTTCTTTAAGTTCAACAACTTTGGTTGATAAAGAAGAAACAAACTCTCTATCATGGCTAACAAATATTAGTGTGCCTTTATAATTATCGAGTGCAAGATTTAACGCCTCAATTGACTCCATATCCATGTGATTTGTTGGCTCATCCATTAACAAAATGTTTGGCTTTTGTAACATCAATCTTCCAAAAATCATCCGCCCTTTCTCGCCACCTGAAAGAGACTTTACGGATTTCTTTATATCTTCCTTACCAAAAAGCATTTTGCCCAATACAGAGCGCATCATTTGTATATCGTCTTTCTCATTTTTAAATTGAGTCATCCAATCAAGTACACTGATATCTTTCTCGAAATCAGCATTGTGATCCTGAGCATAATAACCAATGTTAGCGTTTTCACTCCATTTGGTTTTACCGCTATCAGCTTCAAGTTCTCCATATAAGGTTCGTAGTAGTGTAGTTTTACCAATACCGTTTTGACCAATGATTGCAACCCTTTCACCTGTCTCTATCATTAAATTAATATCTTTTAGTACTACTGAGCCATCAAAATTTTTGTTGACGTTTTGAACCTCAAGAACATTTCTGAATAACTCCTTACTTTGATTAAAAATAATATAGGGGCTAACACGTGAAGATGGTTTGATATCACTAAGCTCAATCTTGTCAAGTTGCTTGAGTCTAGAGGTTGCTTGCCTTGATTTAGAAGCATTCGCTGAAAATCGGGATACAAAGTGCTTCAAATCTTTAATTTTTTCTTCTTTCTTAGCATTATCTGCTCGCATTCTTTCCTGAATAGCGGTCGCTACAATCATAAAGTTATCGTAGCTTCCAGGAAAAATATTTAACGCGCCATAATCAAGGTCTGCCATATGAGTGCAGACACCATTCAAAAAATGTCGGTCATGAGAAATAATCACCATGGTTGACTTTCGGACACTCAAAATACCCTCTAACCAGCGAATTGAGTTGATGTCTAAGTTATTTGTTGGTTCGTCTAATAAGAGTACATCAGGATCAGAAAAAAGGGCCTGGGCCAATAGAACTCGTAATTTCCATCCAGGTGCAATTTCATTCATCAAACCGTAATGTTGATCAAGAGGAATTTCAAGACCTAGTAATAATTCACTTGCTGAAGATTCTGCAGAATAACCATCCATTTCTGCAAACTGCATTTCTAATTCCGCAACCTTAATACCATCTTCCTCAGTCATTTCAGGAAGAGCATAAATATGGTCTCTCTCTTCCTTTATCTTCCATAATTCCTTGTAACCCATAATTACAGTGTCAACCACACGATACTTTTCAAAAGCGAACTGATCCTGTGACAAAATACCGAGCCTTTGGCCTGCACCAACCATAACCGAACCATGGGTTGGCTTTAACTCTGCTGTTAATATCTTCATTAAAGTCGATTTACCGCAACCATTGGCACCAATCAAGCCATAACGGTTGCCATCCTGAAATTTAACAGATATGTTTTCAAACAAAGGTTTTTCACCAAATTGCATAGTGATATTGGAGGTAGAAATCATGTACTTGGCTTAATTTTAAAATGGAGCATTATCCCATATAGACTTAATTAAAGCTCAACTTTTATCCTTCAGGATATCTAGTTAAGCTTGTCTTTATTAAGTATAAAATACTCTTTAAGATGCTATCAGACCAAACTATGAGAACCAGGCAAATGCCAGATAAGTCATTATTATCTGCGATCATAGCCTTGGTTATTTTTGGCTGGATTATGTCATTTTCAGCTTCTCTTGCCTACTTTGAAAGTTATTCATACTTCTTTAAACAAACGTTTTTTATTTTAATGGCTCTGAGTGCAGGCCTCGTTATTCTTAACACTCCAATTTCAGTTCTTCAAAAATACTCGATACCATTATTTATCCTCTCTCTTGTTCTCTTGGTTATTGTTTTTTTTCCTAAACCAATTGGTCATGAAGTAAACAACTCTTCTCGTTGGATTAATTTAGTTTACTTTAAGTTTCAACCCTCAGAGCTAATGAAACTATCGATGGTGCTTTTCATGGCAGGCTTTTTAATACGTCAAGAAAAAGACCTTCGGAGTCCCTGGATGGGATTCATTAAAACCATATTTATTATAGGTATCGCTGATGTTTTACTATTACTTGAAACTGATATTGGTGCCACGCTCATTATCTCTTTGACAGCTATGGCTATGCTCTATGCCGCAGGATCATATATAAGACAACTGAGCATCGTTACCATTGGCTTGCTTGCTGTATTAGGAGTATTTATAGCTCTTATACCCAACCGTTTTAATCGCTTTGTTTCTTTTTGGTATGAGGACTTCTGGAGTAGTAATAATGAAAAACTTTATCAAACAAAAGCAGCCTTAATTGGTATTGCTAGAGGGGATTGGTTTGGTACTGGCTTGGGCGCAGGCATTCAAAAATATGGTCTACTACCAGAAAGACATACTGATATGATTTTTGCAGTTATCGGGGAAGAGTTAGGCATTGTAGGTATGCTTTTTGTATTATTGTCCTTTGCCTATATATTGACCAAAGGTTTCAATATTGCGAAATTAGCATTAAAAAAAGGCAGAAAATACAGCTCCTATGTTGTCTTTGGTATTTGTACATGGTTTGCCATGCAAATCACAGTCAATATTGGTATGAACCTAGGACTCCTCCCTCCTAAAGGCTTTACTTTACCACTAATAAGTTATGGTGGAACTTCGATGATTTTGACTATCATTTCATTGGCTATCGTTCTAAGAGTCGATATGGAAAACAAAACAAACTACTCAAAACAAAGAAAATATGTCTAGAAAAGTTCTAATCATGGCAGGCGGCACCGGCGGTCATATTTTTCCAGCACTTGCAATCGCAAAGGAACTGACAAATCAAGGCGCTAATATTGAGTGGTTGGGTGGTCGAAATAGTCTGGAAGGCTCACTGGTACCAAAACATGGCTATCAACTCCATTGTGTACACACTAGTGGTTTAAGAGGGAAAAATCTCCTAACACTTTTGAAAGCTTTTTTCTTGCTAGGTCTTGGTTTAATTGAGACGATTTTTGTTTTTCTCAGATTTCGACCTGACAGAGTTGTTGGTATGGGTGGCTATGCCTCGGGTATTGGAGGTATGGTTGCCAAAATATTTTTTATCCCCTTAATTATTCATGAACAAAATGCTATCCCAGGCACTACAAATAAATTGCTCGGAAAGTTTGCTCAACAAAGCCTACAAGCTTTTGACAATACGTTTGATTTATCAATTAATGCTGTAACCGTTGGAAACCCTATTTTGTTCACTCCAGAGCCAAAAAATACACCTGAATTAGTAAATAACCTGCTTGTTTTGGGTGGTTCACTTGGCGCCCAAAAAATCAATGAAACGATTACAAGTATCAAAACACCATTAAATATATGGCATCAGACCGGTGTCAAACATTTGGAGTCTGTCAAACTGGCATATCAAAACAATCCGAACACTAATCTTTGTATTGAGTCGTTCATAGAAAATATGGCAGAAGCTTATGCATGGGCAGATGTGGTTGTGTGTCGTTCTGGAGCAATGACTGTGTCAGAATTGGTGGCAACTAAAACAATAGCTATTCTTGTTCCTTTTCCTTACGCAGTTGATAACCATCAAACAAAAAATGCTCAATACCTGTCTGATCAGGGTGCTGGTATATTACTTGAAGAGTCTCTTCTAAATGCAGAAACTATAGACATGCAATTGCGCTCCTTAACCACTAATAAACTAAAAAACATGACAAGTGCTTTGGAGTCACTTCAAATACCTAGTCCAGAGAAAATGATTGTCGATTATATATTAATACCTAATCGATCAAAAAGTAGCTGATCATTAGCTACAGTTGGATTATCGGTTGTTAGTAATTGCTCACCATAAAAAATTGAGTTTGCACCAGCAAAAAAACAAAGTGCTTGCATACTTTCGCCCATTTCAAGTCTTCCAGCAGATAAACGTACGACTGATTTAGGCATCAAAATTCTTGCCACTGCAATGGTTCGTACGAATTCACTTTCACTTGGTGGTTTAACGTTCTCAAAAGGAGTGCCTGGAATTGGAACCAATAAATTAATAGGAACACTGTCAGGATGTACATCCAAATTAGCCAAAGATTGAAGCATTGATGCGCGGTCTGTTTCTGTTTCACCCAAACCCAAGATACCTCCACTGCAAACGCTAATATCAGCATTTTTTACCGCTTCTAGAGTGTCAAGTCTGTCCTGGAAGTGTCGAGTCGTTACAACGTTAGAGTAGTGTTCTTTTGAGGTGTCTATATTGTGATTATAGTAATCTAAGCCAGCATCTTTCAAAGTAAATGCTTGTTCTTGAGTGAGCATACCCAAAGTGACGCATGTTTCCATACCCATCGCCTTTACACCCTTAATCATTGGAATCACTTTGTCAAGACTTTTATCGGTGGGATTTCGCCAAGCAGCTCCCATACAAAATCTAGAAGCACCTTTATCTTGCGCTTTTTTTGCCTGTTGTAATACTTGGTCAATTTCCATTAATTTTTCTCGCTCTAGACCAGTATTGTATTTTGAGCTTTGAGAGCAATAAGAACAATCTTCTGGACAGGCGCCAGTCTTAATATTGAGTAAAGAGCTAACCTGAACCTGGTTTGGATCAAAAACCTCTCTATGTATACTGTGAGCTTTAAAAATTAGGTCACTAAAAGGCATCTCAAAGAGCGCCTTTATTTCATTCAATTGCCAATCATTTCTAACTTCAATCATTTTCTTTTATGAGTTTGTTTCAATTAATTTTACCGTATACAGAAGCCATAAAAATAACAATAAAAAGCCGCGCATTGCGCGGCTTTTTATTTTCTTAATACTGAATTATTAGCAGCTATAGTATAGATCGAACTCAAGCGGCTGAGGTGAAGCCCTCATCGCTGTGACTTCTTGCATTTTTAATTCTATAAATGAATCAATCACCTCGTCAGTAAAAACACCACCCTGCTTGAGAAATTCACGGTCAGCATCTAACTCTTCAAGTGCTATGTGGAGCATGCCGCTAACCTTTGGTATACCTGTTGTATCAGAGTCATATAGGTCTTGGTCAACAGGTTCACCTGGATGAATCTTGTTCTTAATGCCATCAAGACCTGCCATAAGCATTGCAGCAAAAGCCAGGTATGGGTTTGCAGTTGAATCTGGAAAGCGCACCTCAATACGACGACCTTTTGGATTTGAAACATAAGGAATACGAATCGCAGCAGAACGGTTTTTAGCTGAATAAGCTAACATTTCAGGTGCTTCAAAACCAGGAACTAGACGTTTGTATGAGTTTGTAGATGGATTGGTAAGGGCATTCAAGGCGCGAGCATGCTTGATAATACCACCAATAAAAAATAGCGCTGTTTCACTGAGGTTGCCATAGCCATCACCGTCAAACATGTTGACACCATCTTTCGCAATTGAAATGTGAACATGCATACCATTACCGTTATCAACCGCAATTGGTTTCGGCATGAATGTAGCAGTTTTGCCATAAAGCTGAGCAACGTTATGAACGCAGTACTTTAAGATCTGCGTTTCATCAGCCTTTTTCACCAATGTATTGAATAATGCGCCAATTTCACATTGTCCGGCAGTGCCGACTTCATGGTGATGGACCTCTGTCGTAACGCCCATCTCTTCGATCGCCAAACACATTTGAGATCGCAGGTCATGCAACGAGTCGACTGGGGGAACTGGGAAGTATCCACCCTTGATGTGTGGACGGTGACCTTTGTTACCACCCTCCATGTCTACACCAGAACTCCAGGCAGCCTCTTCAGAACTGATTTCATAAAAAGCCTTACCCAAACCAAAGCCTGCGTCCCACTTGACACTATCAAAGACAAAAAATTCTGGCTCATTACCAAAATAGGCAGTGTCACCAATTCCTGTCTCTACAAGGTAGGCTTCTGCACGAGCAGCAAGAGAACGCGGATCCTTAACATAAACTTTCATATCAGAAGGATCAACGATATTGCAACGTATATTGAGTGTAACTTCTTCAGTAAAAGGGTCCAAGACAGCTGTTTCAGTGTCTGGCATCAAAATCATGTCAGAGTCATTAATATCTTTCCAACCAGAGATTGAAGAGCCATCAAACATTTGACCCTCTTTTAATTTTTGAGCATCGACTGCGTGTGAAGGCACACTAACGTGTTGTTCTTTACCTTTAGTGTCGGTAAAACGAAAATCAATAAACTTTACACCTTGATCTTCAATCATTTTTAGTACATCTTTTGCAGACATATTATCTCCTAATGTAAATTAGATTAAATATTGACAGGCATTGTCAAGAAAGTCTGCGCCGTTGCAAACAAAAAATATTGACTCTCAGAGAGGTCAACATGAGCATTTTTTTCAGTGGTCGATTATACCTAATTCTTTTCAATTAACAGAACAATCTTTTCATCTCGTTCTTCAACACCAAGAACACTATGTCCATGAACTCTGCACCAAGCCGGAATGTCATGTTTAACACCAGGGTCGGTTGCAAAAATCTCAATCTTATCACCTACAGATAAATCACCAATCTTTTGACTGAGTTTAATCACCGGCATTGGGCACATTAGCCGAGTTGCATCCAATATATGTGTCATTTAATCCACTCCTTAGGCTTCAAATAATGATTATATAGTTTTTCTTCTTCGCTGTCCTTTTCTACTTGGAACTGATATGACCATTTAACTTCTGGAGGCATTGACATCAAAATCGACTCCGTTCTACCTCCACTTTGAAGACCAAACAAGGTCCCCCGATCATAAATCAAATTAAATTCTACGTACCGGCCTCGGCGATAAAGTTGAAAGTTTCTCTCTTTTTTTCCATAAGGGGTATCTTTTCGCTTTAATACGATTGGTAGATAAGCCTCACTAAAGTGATCACCCACACTTTTCATAAATTCAAAACACCTATCAAAGCCACCCTCATTAAGGTCATCAAAAAATAATCCACCTATACCACGTTGTTCGTCTCTGTGCTCTAGATAAAAATAGTCATCACACCATTTTTTGTATTTTGAATAGACTTTTTCACCAAAAGGTAGACAAGCTTTTTTGGCGGTCGTATGCCAATGCACGGCATCCTCGTCAAAGCCATAGAACGGGGTTAGGTCAAAACCACCTCCGAACCACCATATAGGCTCCTTTCCAGGCTCTTCAGCAACAAAAAAACGTACATTTGAATGGACAGTGGGTATGTATGGATTCTCTGGATGCATCACCGAAGAAACTCCAAGCGCTGTATATTTTCTACCTTCCAACTCTGGCCGAAGAGCGGTTGCAGACTTTGGCATTTTATTGCCTTTAACGATTGAGAAATTGACACCCCCCTTCTCAAAAACATTACCATCACAAATAACACAGGTAATGCCACTCCCACTACCATCTTCCTTTGTCCAGCGATCTTTTTCAAAAATAGCCCTACCATCAAGCGACTCCAAATCAGAGCAGATGCTTTCTTGTAACTGGGCTAGATATTTTTTTACTTGCTCTATCATCGATGGCGTTTCCCTGTAACTAAATTAATTATTATCGAAGGTTCTGAATTATAGTTATTTGGAGGTAATGCATATGAAATGGCTTGATTAAAATAAGCCTTCAATTCAGCCATATTAGAGGCAACTTTTTGACCTTGCAGATTAGCGCTGGTTGAAATTAGAGCAGAGCCGGTATTTTCACAAAAATAACGAACCAATGGGTCAGATGTAATACGCACTGCAGCAAGCTCACTGGCGCCACTAATTAAACTTGATGTACTTTCAGATTTTGGTACTAAATAGGTCGTGGGAATACTAGTTGGCTGGCCAAGCTTGTTTATTAAGTTGATGTCAAGATTTGTATCAATATAGGGTAATACATACTCCACATCAGAAGCAAGCAATATAAAACCCTTGTCAAGGTCTCTTTGTTTTAGATCAATCAATACTTTAATCGCGCTTGGATTGTTTGCCAAACAAGCTAGACCGTAAACTGTATCTGTAGGATGTGCAATAACTCCTTTCCTTAAATGATGCAAAGCCAACCTTTTTCCTATCATTGAGTTCATTTTTTGGCTCTGGGATGAAATTCATCATAGACTTTCGATAATTCTAAAAAATCTAAGTGGGTATATATTTGGGTACTTTTAATACTCTTATGACCCAAAAACTCTTGTACAGTCCTAAGATCATGACTTGATTGTAGAAAATGAGTCGCTGCAGCATGCCGAAGCATGTGAGGATGAACGTTGACAGCTACCCCCACTTCAAGGGCCCTTTTTTTGACAATATTTTGTACAGAACGAGGGCTAATTCTATGATTATTTTGGTTCACAAATAAGGCATCATTTTCACAGCTAGGTCTCTTTGATAGATATATTTCAACTGCATTAATGGCTGAACTTCCTATTGGCGAAAATCGGGTCTTTCTGCCCTTACCTTTCACTCTTACAAATCCCTCTTCCAAATCTAGATCATTGATATCAATGCCAACCAACTCAGAGACTCTCAAGCCACATGAATACATTAACTCTATCATAACAACTGCACGTAGCTCTGAATATAACCCAGAACTCAAAGTCATCATTCTTTTAAGGTCATCAAAATCAATTGTTTTTGGCAAAACTTGATCAATTTTAGGAGTTTGGATAGACATAACACAATTCTCAGTCAACACGCCTTGTTTCACCAGAAAAGTAAAAAAACCGCGTATTGAGGATAAATACCTTCTAATTGACCTTGCAGAAACTCCTCGATGACGAAGCCCCATAACAAACAGATTTAAAGTATCAGGTTCAATATCTTGCCATTCAGTAACAGAATTTTCTAGACAAAAAGATAGAAACTTAAATAAATCTCTTTGATAAGCAGAAATAGTGTTCGAGGCATAAAGTTTCTCGACCTCAAGGTAGGCAACAAATTGATCAATTTGTTCGACTAAAATATGGCTTTGGTACTTGTTTTTTTCCTGATTGGCCATATCTTAGCATTTTACGTTAAACGATAAAGGAATTTAGATGAGTCAAAAACAAACACATGCCTTTCAAACAGAAGTATCTCAACTACTTCACCTAATGGTTAACTCCTTATACTCCAATAAAGAGATTTTCTTAAGGGAGTTGATCTCAAATGCTTCAGACGCAATCGATAGACTCAAATTTGAATCACTGTCTAATGATTCATTGGTGGAGGGAAAAGAAGAACTAAACATTCATATTGATGTTGACAAGGACGCAGGAACTATCACAATCAGGGACAACGGTATCGGCATGAACCAAGATGAAGTGATGGAAAATATTGGCACCATAGCAAATTCAGGTACTCGAAAATACCTAGAAAGTCTTGATAAAAATCAAGCTCAAGATTCAAACCTAATCGGACAGTTTGGAGTTGGATTTTATTCGTCATTTATAGTGTCAAATACGGTCATCCTTATAAGCCGGAAAGCTGGTGATAAAAAGGCAAATGGAACAAAATGGGTATCAAAAGGAAAGGGTGAATATTCCATCGAAACAATTGAAGTAGAAGATTGTGGAACATCAGTAACTCTTGATATCAAAAAAGCTGAAAATGAATTCCTCAATGATTATCGAATTCGTGGCATTGTCTCTAAGTACTCAGACCATATAACAGTTCCAATTATGATGATCAAGTCTTCAGAAGATGAGAATCTCATTGAATATGAAACGATCAACAAAGCAACTGCTTTTTGGGCGCAAGATAAAAAAGAACTGTCACAAAAAGATTATGATGAATTCTATAAATCATTAACCTATGATTTTGATGGCCCATTGACTCAAATACACAATAAATTGGAAGGAAAACTAGACTATACATCTTTGCTTTTTATACCCAGGAAAGCACCATTTGATATGTGGGAACCCAAAAGAAAAGGCGGAGTAAAACTCTATGCCAAAAGAGTTTTTATCATGGAGGGTAACGAAGAACTGTTGCCTCAATATCTGCGCTTTATCAAAGGTGTCATCGATACAGATGATTTATCACTCAATGTTTCTAGAGAAATTTTACAAGGAAGTAAAGTGGTTGATACGATCCGCAAAGCATCCGTTAAGCGCATCCTATCTGAGTTAGACAAGATGTCAAAAAATAAGCCTGAGGATTATGCAATATTCTGGAAAGAATTTGGCATGGTTATCAAAGAGGGAGTTGTTGAAGATTTTGCTAATAAAGACAAAATTACAAACCTACTACGCTTCGCTACAACTACCAATGACACTGAAGAACAAACAGTTTCGCTTAAAGATTATGTTGAACGTATGAATGAAAATCAAAAAACCATTTATTACGTAACTGCCGACAACTATGCTGCTGCTAAAGGTTCACCTCATTTGGAAATTTTTAAACAAAAAGAAATCGAAGTATTACTGTTATCTGACCGGGTCGATGAATGGCTTGTTGCAAATTTTGGTGACTATGAAAAGTTTCCTCTTAAATCAATTGCTAAAGGTGACCTAGAGGATTTGGATTCAAAAGAAGATAAGAAGAAAAAAGAAAAAACAGCTAAAGATTTTAAAGAGGTCATCAATAAAGTACAAAAGATTCTTAAAAATCAAGTCAAAGAAGTTAAAGTTTCGAGTCGTCTAAGTGAATCTCCTTCCTGTCTTATTGCTGATGAAAACGAGATGGGTAGCAACATGGAACGTATCATGAAGTCACTTGGCCAAGATGTCCCTGAAACTAAGCCAATTCTTGAAATTAATCCAAAACATCCATTGGTTAAAAAACTCAAAACCAAGGTCGATAAAGATCTGGTGAAGGTTTTATTTGATCAGGCGGTACTCAGTGAAGGAGGTCAAATCAAAGAACCTGCTGAGTTTATCAAGCGCATGAATAAGCTTATGCTTGGCTAATAATGATCAATATATATTGAAAAAGCCCGATTTACTCGGGCTTTTTATTATATGGCTTAATGTTTTTAAGAATTCCTCTTAGAATGGCCACCTCTTCTTTTTCTGGATAACTGCGACCAAACAATCTCCGAAGACGGCGCATTAGCAAACTTTTTGGCCGATTCTCTTCAAAATAATCAATATGCTCGAGCACCTGTTCAAGATGCACATAAAAGCCTTCTAATTCTTTAAAACTTGCCAATTCGTTATCAGAATTCTCAAAATCTATCTGGATATTACTGACAAAGTTTTGGTAAGCAAAAACTTGGATTGCTGATGCAACATTCAATGAAAAATAATTAGGATTTCCAGGAATTGTCATGAGAATGTGACACAGATCTAATTCTTCGTTAGTAAGTCCAGAATTCTCAGTTCCAAAAATAACTGCAACCTGTTGTTTAGATTTAGCTAAAGTTTTTTGTATTTCGTTACAAGTGTCTAATACATCCATCTGCTTCCATTTAATGTTGCGTTGACGAGCACTGGCACCAATAACCAAGTGCACCCCTTCTAACGCTTCTTCTAAAGAGCTACAAACAACGGCATTTGATAAAACATCGTCTGCACCACTAGCTCTTGCAGTTGCAGCAGCTGAAGGATAGCTGTTAGGATTAACTAAAAACAATCGAGACAGAGACATATTTTTCATAGCCCTTGCAGCTGCTCCAATATTGCCTGGCTCTGTAGTACCCACCATGACAATCCTCACTTTATCAAAAGCCGCCAAGGTATAATTCGTGTCTTTAATTAATTGGCCCATTAACCATGCATCCTACCGTTAATATTGCAGTTCGAGCTGCCCGAGCAGCTGGTGATATTATCCTAAGGTATCACAACCAGATCGATTTATTGACCATTGAAAATAAGTCTATCAATGACTTTGTTTCTGAGGTTGATAAAACGGCTGAAAAAGCCATTATAAACGAGATTAAAAAAGTCTTTCCAAATCATTCAATTTTAGCTGAAGAGAGTGGTGAAACATTTGGTGACAGTGATTTTCAATGGATTATTGACCCTTTAGACGGAACAACGAACTATCTGCATGGCTTCCCTCAATACGCTGTTTCGATTGCCTTACTTGAAAAGCAAGTGGTGACTCATGCCGTAATCTATGACCCTTTCAAGGAGGAACTCTTCAACGCTTCAAAAGGAGA
>JAKUUR010000030.1 GCA_022448455.1 Candidatus Thioglobus autotrophicus | reverse complement strand
CGGATTTCAATACGCTCAATAGGCGTTTGCGCTTCAACTTCGATTTGTACCTTGGCACTAACCATCGCTGCTTGCACGATATCCCCCATAATCACTTCTTTTGTAGGTGTTCCGACAGCGTCAGGAAAAACATTTGGATCCTGTTCATAAAGTATTGATTCTTCAGCAAAAAATGCGCGAACATCAAGGTGTAATCGCGTGCCAGTGGTGCCATAATGATGACGTCGACGCAAGCAATCAAAAATAGAATCTCGTGTCAATTCTTCGGTCAAGAAACAGGTTAGACCGCCGTAGGCACCAAAAACGCCCGCCCCCGGATAGCTGGCGCCAGGTCGTCCTTTATGACCATCGCTATTGCACACCACACCGCAGCGATGACCCAGTGCAAAGCCATCGGTTAGCATCCACTCAAAAGTGCCCCAAGCAGAATGGATTTCCATTGCCCTCTCAAGTTTGGCATCATGGGCGTAAGCAATATCTGCGTAACGTCCCCCAACATGAGCATAAACCACGCAGTCTTCATCGGCTAATTTTTCAAAAAGAACATTGGCGTTGTTAGCATCTGTGCCCAAATCACTCCGGTCTGTCAACAAAGCGTGTGAAGAGCGATGAATCTGACGCCCTTCCTCACGAAAAAAAACATTGCGGTCACCGCCTACGGCTGTATTTCCTGACCACTCATAACCGGGGAATGTGACAAAGCGCCCATCCTCTTGGTATTTGGCGGTAAGCTCGTTGAGATGCGCCCAAAAAGCATTATTAACCTGAAAATCATTCGCTTGATGACTGGTAATATCCAAAAATGATTTGTTCCGAGCAAAATCAAAATACTCATCCGATGTAGTAACGCCAAAACTCTCGCCACTCTGGCCGTGCAAATCCCCCCAATAACCTGAGTATTGACCCTCTCGTATAACCAGTGGGTGTGACTCTGCGACGAGCACACCGCTACTGTCTTTGACTTTAATCCGTAGGGTGCCAGATTCATTCACACTCAGATTTTCCAGAGTTACTAACTTTTGACCCAGTGGATACTCAAAATTCTCTTGCAATCCATCCACGCTTAGGTTTGTTACAAAGATAAAACTGCCTTGTGCCTGCGGGCTTGGATTGCCCCACTCATCTTCGCATTTCAAACCGAGTTGAAAGCGCTCGCCTGGGCGCCTTAAAGAGGGCAGAACAGCGTGCCAAGTTACGCCAACGCTAGGCACAATGGAAATATTGGGCGTATTTGGGATTGGGATATAGTGCCCCACAGCACAGACATCAGCAAGAACTTTAAATTCAAATTGACGCTCAACAAATGTTTGCATTGCCATGCCGGGCGAGCCTTGTGAGGTGTCGCCAAAAACAATGCTGATGAGATCACCTTCGCGCAAATAGCCACCAGTGACTCTTACGGTTAAGCTTTTCCAGCGCGGCCTAGGTGCTGTACCATAATGACTGTAATCCACCTGCAAAGGGATGCCATTATCTGTAGTTGCTGTAACAAAATTAGGTGCTTTTGGGTCGTTGGTCTGCAACCGCCCCCAGTCACCCATTGCCCGAAATACCACGCGTATTGCACCCGTGTCATCCAGACCAAAGCGGCCAACCGTGTAAGTCAATCGAAAAGTTTGAAAGCTGCGCACAGGAAATTCCCCACTAGGCTCCATACTGACATGCCCATAAAGTACAGGATCTTCGCCTGGTTGAGCAACAGACCAAACTTCGCCGACCTTATTTGAATCAACTATTGTGTTCTCTTTCTCAGAATGTTTAATGTTCATAAGTCTTGTTAATACAGCCAACCAGCACCGCCCCTATTGTGCAAATGCCCGATGAAAAAATTACTGACTATAATAGCGCACTTTTAAAGCAGTTTGATAAGTCTTGCGGTCTTCTTTATCATAGAATTTGAGGACATTAAGAATCCGGTCTATAGAGTGTTTAGGTAGTGTAATCATTTCCATATAAATTTATCTCCTTTAGAGTATGAGTAGTTTTTTCATACAAGGATTATAAGTCAACTTGAACTAAAGCCCAAATTTCGTTTGATGTGTGAGAGGTAGTATTTATTTCACTGACATGAAGAGTTATCTATACCCCAAGGCGTTTGGGTATTGCAAAAAAATGCACCGTCAAGAATAGCACCCTTCAGTTTAGCCCCTGAGAGATTTGCATCTGTTAGATTTGCATCTGTTAGATTTGCTCCAGTAAGATTAGCTAATGTTAGGTCAGCTTTACTTAAGTCTGCTTGCCTAAAATCAGCTCCTATAAGCCGAGCATCTTTAAGTATTACACCATAAAGGTTAGCTGCAAAAAATGAAGCATCCTCAAGATTAGCACCTTCAAAGTTTGAACCATATAGACTTGAACCTTCAAAATTTGCTCCGTAGAAATTTGTACCGGTAAGATTAGCCTCTATAAAGTTTGCTCCAGTAAGGTTAGCTCCAGTAAAGTTTAAGCCACTAAAATTCGTAGAACGTAAATCGCAACTCATACACTGATTAAGTTCATTTAATTTATTGATATTAAAGTCTAAATCTTGCCAATCATCAACTCCATCAGCAAAGGAGATAGCAGTTAAACCTAGAGATAGAAGCACAAAAAGAAAGAGTTTTTTCATACATCGATTATAAGTCAATTCAAACTAAAGTCCAAATTTCGTTTGATGTGTGAGGGAGGATAAACATATATCTACCAGAGCATAAAAGGGACTCTACTCGAACCTTGAAAATCTGCAATATATATCCGATTGAGGGATAAAATGAGTTATTAGATAAGTTTAATTTATATGTCAGTTTTGGGATAGACACCATAAAAATATGTAAGGAGCATCAATGGGAAAAATTCATTGGCTTGGAACTGGACTCTCAGCAATTCCAGGTTTAAAAATGCTGATTGAGAAAGGACATTCAGTTGTTGTTTACAACCGCACAGTTGATAAAGCAATTGAAGCTTTGTCTGGTGTCAATGGAGACTATCAAGTGGTTCCATTTTCACTCAATGCTGTTAAGCAATATGCTATAGCTGGAGATTTAGTTGTTTCAATGCTTCCTGGTAATTTCCATGTTCCGGTTGCAGAGCTTTGTCTTTCACTAGACGCTCATTTTGTATCAAGCTCATATATTTCAGATGAGATGAGAGTTTTGAATGATGCTGCAAAAGAGAAAAATTTATGTTTTGTCAATGAGGTCGGGCTAGACCCTGGAATTGATCATAGTATGTCGCATGCCTTGGTTGAGGATTACAAAAAATCAAGTGTCTTTTCAGCGCAGAATGAACATTTTTTTCTAAGTTATTGTGGCGGCTTGAGTGATATTCCAAATGACTTTTGCTACAAGTTTAGTTGGTCTCCACTCGGCGTTTTAAAGGCTTTGATGTCGACCTCTGTGAGTATTCGTGATGGCGAGGTTTATACTGTAACAAAGCCATGGGAGTCTGTAGAGCTTTATCCTCTCCCGATGCCATGGGGTGAAGATGAGTTTGAAGTTTACCCTAATCGAGACTCTCTTCCATTTATAGAGCAATACAAAATGGATGGTGGTCTAAAAATCAACCAATTTGTAAGAGGTACTTTACGCTACAAAGGTTGGAAAAATGCATGGAGAGATATTTTTTCAGAGGTAGATTCGCTTGAATCCTCTTTAGCAGAAGATCGCTTGAAGGAGATCAGTGATGATTTATGGAATAAATATTCTTATAAGGAGGATGAGGTTGATCGAGTCATCCTAACCGTTGAGTTAAAGGTTGAAAAAGAATCACAGGTTATTTGGCATAAGCAATTCTTAATGGACACTCTTGGAAATGACAAAGGAAGCGCAATGGCTCAATTAGTGTCATGTTCTGTTGCTCTTGCGGTTGAAGTGGTAATTAATCAAGAAATTCCTCCTGGTGTTTCAGCAGCCCCCCATCAGAGCGAACTAGTTAATCGTTGGTTAAAGCAGGCCGAAGAAATTTGTGACCACTTTGTCTTAATTGATCATTTGAATTAATCATTTTGTGAGTCAGGATAGCCTTAACTTTGATCATGAAACTAGGGGTTGGGTTGATTTAATCCCATCTAGAGTACCTCGCCCAAAATTAACCTCTCAACTGGACACAAAATGGTTGGTCATTGGTGCTGGCTTTACAGGTCTTTCATGTTCGAGAAGACTGGCAGAGCTTAATCCTAATGAAAAGATTGTTTTGCTTGAGGCTAGAGAAGTCGGGCAGAGTGCGTCTGGAAGAAATTCAGGATATGCTGTGGCGCATAGTCACTTCTCTGGAGGTTATCAAAAGGATCAACTCAGACATTATGAAAGGGTTGATCGCATTAATCAGACCGGTCTTGACTCTCTAAAATCTATAATTGATAAAAACCATATTAATTGCGACTTTAAGGAGTCAGGAATTTATCATATGGCGGCTGATAAAAACTCATCTGAAGAGTGTGATTATTTTGTTGACTATCTTAAAAAGAGGCAAATTGAGCATGTGCCACTCTCGCAAGATCAAATTAATTTAGAGCTCGGGACATCATGGTACCGAAAGGGAGTCAAGGTTAAAAATGGCGCTCTAGTTCAACCTGCTAAATTAGTTTTTAGTCTCGCTGACAACCTTCCAAGTAACGTTGAGCTCTATGAGAACTCTCCAGTATTGGGAATGGAGTATGGAAAAATCAATACAATAAGACTTCCAAATTTAACGATTAAAGCTGAGAACGTCATCATGGCCTGTAACTATGAGTCTTTGGCTAAAGGCCAGCAAAAACAAAGAGTTGTTGGTGTTACACTATCAGGAAGTATAACGCGAGTATTGACTCAGGATGAAGTTAACATGCTTGGAAGTGAATCTTCGTGGGGTGTTTTATCGCTTCATAGTGGTGGTGCAACAGTAAGACTCACAGAAGATAAAAGAATTTCAATTAGAAACACTGCTGAATACAATAGTCATCGTTTATTAAATGATCAGCAACTCAAAAGAAGACAAAAAATTCATCGACAAGCTTTCGATAATAGATTTCCAGAGCTAAGTCATGTAAGCTTTGAACATCTTTATTCTGGCGTAGAAGGAGTCACAGCCAACAAAACTAACATATTCAAAAAATTGTCAAATAATCTTTATTTTGCTGGCTGCTACAATGGCTCTGGGATTACTAAAGGAACTGCTTTTGGTTTGGGAGTGGCCGATTACGCCTGTGGCAATGATTCCAAATTAGTGAGTGATTGCCTATCAATTCAAAAGGCCAGATGGCTACCCCCAAGTCCTTTATTAGATCTTGGAGCATGGTATGTCACAAGACAAAGATTTAAAGGCGTCGGGAAAGATCGATAAATGATAATGGCTAAATAAGGTGATTTAATTTTGCTCCAAGCCAGAAAAGCATGACCGTGTAATACAAACAGATGCAAGAGGTGGTCTTGTCATTACGAAAATTAATGACGATTTTAGTGAGTTTACCTTTGTAGAACACAATCTAACTGTGGGTGAATCCTGTAATGAGACACACAGTATATTACCTGATGACCCATACTCTGCTAGTAGTGAATGTTGCTGGCATTCCCATCAATCTCACATATCTCTTGCGGTATCTCAGTTTTAATACAAAACATTTTCACTCCTAATTAATTTGAACCTAGTATACATAAAAGTCCAAACTTCGTTTCATGTGTGGGGAAGGAATACTTATACATAGCCGAATGAAATAGGCTCCTCCCCCTATGCCTTCAAAGTGTGAATATATATGCGACTATTGAAAAGCATCAGAAAAGTGGTTAGAAACTTCTCAACATTCAGTTCAACTACAGCATTTTGAAAAGATGATTTGAGTCTATCACTGTAGCAAATTCGCCGTTCAAACTTGCAAGTGCGGTCGAATGAATTAATTCCGAACTGAAATGCTCCCCATTAATTCCGACCTTATTGAAGGTGGCAGTGGCGTCAGAGATGAGATATGTATCGTATGAGTAATTGCCAGCCATACGAGTTGTTGTTGACACGCAATGGTCTGTTGTAAGGCCAACTATAACAAGCGTATCACAACTTTTACTATCGATAATCTCTTTCAAATTAGTGCCAATAAAACTGCTGTTTACGGATTTTGTGATGACGATTTCATCGGGCATAGGCATTGCCACTGGATTGAACTTAAAACCTTCATTATCTTTATGAAGTTTAGATGAGGGATTGGTGGAACTATGTCTGATATGGATGATTTCCAATCCAATTTTTCTCCACTTTTCAATGATGGCAGAACAGATTATTTCTGCGTCCCTATTATTTCTGCCACCTCCCCAATATTCTTCCTCTAAGAAGCCCATTTGTATGTCTACACAAATTAAGATGGGCGATTTTTTGCGCAGTTTCATTTAATCTACTCCTATTCAACATCTACCTAACTACTAACGCATACTTAGCCCATTATGGAATAGATGTACCTTACTTGGGTCAGCGCTAAGCTTAACTAACTGATGGCGCAACGACTTGTGTGTGTCAGGAATTTTGACAATAAGATTTTCATCTTGCAAAGCGTGTTTTACATACAACAAGGTGAACTCGCCCAGAGCCTCGGCTATATCCACTTTCCCTTTAAGCAAATGAACTCCTTCGGTCAATCTCAAGTGTTCAGGTCTAACGCCAACATTAACTTGTTTTCCTATGTCTGAAGAACTGGTACCAATACTGGACACAGCCACACAATCATCATTCAGACTAACTGTAGTCTGCGTGCCTGTGCCTACAATTCTTCCTGGTAACAGATTCATTGCAGGAGAGCCAATAAACTGGGCAACAAATTCATTCTCTGGACTGTTATAGAGGTCTAACGGAGCTCCCACCTGTGCCACAGTATTATTTGCCAAAACAACAATTCGACTGGCAAGAGTCATGGCTTCCACCTGGTCATGGGTTACATAAATCATGGTACGATCTGGCATTGATTCTTTCAAACGCGCAATCTCGATACGAGTCTCAACACGCAATGCCGCATCTAGGTTAGACAAAGGCTCATCAAACAAAAAAACCTTAGGATTTCGCACAATAGCACGCCCTATGGCAACTCGCTGACGCTGACCGCCGGAGAGTTCTTTTGGCAACCGGTCAAGATAGGCATCAAGTTTTAGGGCTTTTGATGCTTTATCAACTGCAGCATCAATCTCTGGCTGTTTGTATTTAGCAATCTTGAGAGCAAAAGACATATTATCGCGAACGGTAAGATGCGGATATAGGGCGTAACTTTGAAACACCATGGCAATGCCGCGCTTAGAAGCTGGTATATCGTTCATGCGCTGTCCATCAATTTCTAGAATACCACCAGTTATATGCTCAAGGCCCGCTATCATGCGCAGTAAGGTGGACTTGCCGCAACCAGAGGGACCCACAAACACAACAAGCTCTCCGGACTCAATGTCTAAACTCACGTTCTTGAGAACTGTGATGCCGTTGTTGTAAGATTTTTCTATGTTACTGAGGGTTAATTGGGTCATGTAAGCAAGATTAGTTATTAGTATTTTTTAGTGCAAAACAAAATTGCCAAGGGCCAAGTTTATTGCTTTCAATAGGGTTTACACATAGTTTTCCCATATTCTGATTGATGTTCTGCCAATTGCCTAATGGTAGAGAAAATTCCAAAACTTCATCTGACAAATTGAAGGCACAATACAGGCAACTTGAATCATCCTCTCGAATAAAACTTAGAAGCCCTCCTCTAGCATCCGTAGATATTTGTGTTCCGGTTTGAAGCACCGGTAACGCCTTACGCAAAGCGATAGCTTTGCGAAAGAAGTGTAACAGAGAGTCTACATCAGATTCTTGTATGTCTACAGCCTGTTGAGACTGTTCGGCACATACTGGAAGCCAGGTTTTTTCTGTACTAAAGCCTGCATTTACCGCGTTAGCTTGCCACACCATAGGGGTGCGGCATCCATCACGGCCTTTATATTCAGGCCAGAATTCAATTCCATAAGGGTCTCTCAAGTCTTCAAAATTCACTTCTGATTCCATTAATCCCAATTCTTCACCCTGATAAATACATACACTGCCACGCACGGAGTGTAGCAACATTGCATAAGTGTATTTAGATAGATTGTTAAGACTCCATCGAGAGGTCAATCGCTCTACATCGTGGTTGGAAAAAGCCCAGCATACCCAACCATCGGGTGCCTCTATATCGATTTTATCGAATACTGTCTTCACCCACTGCGCAGTCGCAGGCCTATTTTCCAAAAACTCAAATGCATAGCACATATGTATACGCTTATCGCCGCTGGTGTACTCACCCAATAATTGCATACCTCTCTGGGCATCGCCAATCTCCCCCAGACAGGCACAATTTTCATACTGATCTGTAAGGTTACGAATACGCTCTAAAAAGGCTATGTTTTCAGGTTGACTCTTAGAATATATATGATTCTGCCAGTTGTATGGATTTACTTTCGTTGCTATGCTGTGATTTCTTTCCTGCTCTGGTAAGGGCGGGTTGTCACGCAGTAATTTGTCATGTATAAAAAAATTAATAGTATCAAGTCGGAAACCATCTACACCTTTGTCCAGCCAAAAACGTACTACATCCAATAAAGCGTCTTGTACATCCAGGCTATGTATATTTAAGTCTGGCTGATTACTGAGAAAGTTATGCAAGAAGTATTGCTCCCTACGACCATCCCACTGCCAGGAAGACCCGCCAAACATTGACAGCCAGTTATTGGGTGGTGTGCCATCTGGTTTGGCGTCAGCCCACACATACCAATCATTTTTTGGGTTAGTATGGTCAGTGCGGCTTTCATTAAACCACGCATGTTGGTCGGACGTATGTGATAGTACTAAATCGACCATAATGCGCAAACCAAGATTGTGTGCTTCAGCCAACATGGTATCAAAATCATCCATAGTTCCGAACATGGGGTCAATGGCACAATAGTCACTGACATCATAACCAAAGTCCTTCATTGGCGATTTAAAGAACGGCGATACCCAGACAGCGTCAACACCAAGTGATGCTATATATGGTAAACGTTGAGTAATGCCAGTTAAATCCCCAACTCCATCTCCATTGCTATCCTGGTAACTACGTGGATATACTTGATAGATCACCCCTCCTTTCCACCAATTATCATTGACTATTGAATTCGTTTTCTCCGCATTTATTTGTGATTGATTAAGCATGACATTTATTTAATAGATCCAGTTAAAAGACCACGAACAAGATATTTCTGTAAAGTAAAAAACACTATCAGAGGAACGACAATTGAAACAAATGCCGAGGTTGCCAAAATTTCCCAATTGCCGCCTTTGGTACCCAATAACTCCACTAGCTTAGCAGTCATAACCTCGGTTTGACCAGAAGAGTCAAGCAAGAAAACTTTAGCTACAAGCAGATCATTCCAAGTCCATAGGAACTGAAAAATAGAAAAAGCAGCGAGAGCGGGGAAGCTTAAAGGGAGAATAAGTTTCATGAATATTTTAAAATCAGATGCTCCATCAATTCGCGCATTCTCAATAATATCCTTGGGCAGTCCAATCATGTAGTTGCGCAGAAGGTAAATAGCTAATGGTAGTCCAAATCCAGTGTGGGCTAACCACACACCAAGAAAGCCTTTTCCAATACCAATATGCATGTGCAACTTCAACAACGGAATCAAGGCCATTTGTAAAGGCACTACCAACAAACCAACAACAAATGCCACTAATAGCGCGCGACCTGGAAATTGCATCCAAGCTAAGGCATAAGCCGCAAAAGCTGCTATCAGGATTGGAATAATGGTTGCTGGTATTGTCACAGTTAAGGTGCTTAGAAAAGCTTTTCCCATACCCTCAACATTTTTAGGATCAAACAAAACCTTACGATAGTTATCCAGGGTAAATTCTGGAGCCATGGGTGCTGTTACAAATACTCTCATGCCACGACTGCCTGTAAACGGATTTTCATTTATCATGCGATAATGGCCATCCCCTCTTAGGGTAATTTCACCACCCTTAGTTAATTTAGCTGTTTCGCCAGGAATATAACCGTCTATTGCACGCGATGAAACCCCCCAAACTCTAATGGTCATTTCTTTTTCAGAGCTAAATAACATTCCTTCGATGACATACTTGCCATCAATAATCTTCTGAGTTTGTGGATTAGCAGTGCGAACAATTATATTCTGTTCGTTAGAATTAAAGGCTTTCCACCAGCCACTAGTCGATATTTGATCAGCTGTACGGAAAGACGAAACTAACAATCCTATGGTAGGAATTAACCATAAAATAACCAGTACAGCTACCGAAATATTAACAGCCCAGCTAAGTGATGATTTTTTTCCAACTATATTGTCCATGCTTGCTCCTTTATTGCATCTCTTTACGAGCATGTTTAACATTCCAAACCATTATCGGGGTCACAAGTAGCATAAGCACTATTGCGGCAGCAGAGCCAACCCCCCAGTCATTGCCGCGGAAGAATTTATCGAACATGTAGTTGGCCAGAACCTGTGTACCCCAATGACCATTGGTCATTGCATAAACAATATCAAAGACCTTTAACACGGTAATAGTAATTGTGGTCCAGACTACCAGTATGGTGCCTTTTATCTGTGGTACTTTTATTCGAAAGAAAAGCTGCCAAGGGTTGGATCCATCTATGATTGCTGCTTCAATTGTTTCTTCTGGAATACTTCGCAAAGCAGCTGCAAGAATCATCATAGCAAATCCGGTTTGGATCCAAATCAAAACTATCATCAAAAACAAGTTATTCCATAATGACATGGTAATCCATGTTTGGGGTGCATCACCGCCAAAAAATAGATATAGTGCATTTATCAGACCAATCTGATCTTGGTCAACGGGTCGAGCATCATAAACTAGTTTCCAAATAACCGAAGCCCCTACAAAAGAAATAGCCATAGGCATAAAAATTATCGATTTGGCTGCGTTTCCCCAACCAATTCGGTCTGTTAGATGGGCTGCTAACAAGCCAAATCCAGTGGAAATTGCTGGCACAATCACTAGCCATGACATATTATTGCGAAACGCTTCCCAGAACTTTTGGTCATTAAACATCTGCGCATAGTTAGCCAAGCCGACCCACTCATCTCCATAGGCATGACGCTCGGTTAGGGATAAACGTAAAGTCTCCAATACTGGATACGCAAGGTATACCAAAAGAGCAAACAATGCAGGAAACAAGAATAACCATGGCCGTATCTGGTTGGCCAAACTTATATTGCGATTGATGTTCTTGCCATGGGCGGGTAAAAATATATTATCCAAAAGCCAATTAGACAGGTAGTAGTAGCCTAAGCAGAAAACCACTGAGGCGCTGATCATCAATAATCCTTGAATGATAGGTTGCATAACTAATACCTAAATAATACAGCATTAAGAAGAAGGAATAACCCCGGACGTTTTAGACTGTCCGGGGTTTAAAGTTAACACTATAAGAGTAACAGTGCTATTTAGTTGTTACTTTAATGCATCCCACGATGCTTGAATTGCATCAGCTACTGACTGAGCAGATGCGCCGTCAGCATAATCAACCATACCAGTCCAGAAGGATCCAGCGCCAACACCACCAGGCATCAGGTCAGAGCCATCGAAACGGAATGTTGTGGCACCTAAAAGAATGTCGTTCATCTTCTTCAGGGTAGGATCAGAGAATACAGAAGTATCCACACCCTTATGAGGAGTCAGGAATCCTTTACGCGCCATCCAGATCTCATGTGCTTCAGTAGTCTGTAGATATTCAATTAACGAATGCGCTTCAGGCGAATCGTTAGTAATACTAAACAGAGTTCCGGCACCTAACACTGGTTTACCCAAATTACTGCTTGCATAGGCAGGGAAGTAGAAGAAATCTGCATCTTCACCCACAGAGATTCCTTCAGGGAAGAAAACCGGGATAAAGGAAGCTTGGCGGTGCATGTAGCACTGCGGTGGCGAACTAAACAAGCCTTTAGGACTATCACGGAAGTCAGTAGTGGAAACCGCACCAGAGCCACCAGAAACATACGCTTCGTTACGTGCAAAAGCGCCAAACTGTTCAATCGCTGCAACAACACGAGGGTCATTGAACTTAATCTCGTTAGAGACCCACTGGTCATAGACAGCGGGCGATTGAGTACGTAACATCAAGTCCTCTACCCAGTCAGTAGCTGGCCAGCCTGTTGCGCCACCAGATCCCAAACCGATACACCATGGTGTACTACCGTCTGCCACTATCTGATCATTAAAGGCTTTAAGCTCTTCCATAGTGCTAGGCACTGCATAACCAGCATCTTCAAAGTTTTCTGGACTGTACCAGACTAAAGACTTTACATCTATCTTGTAGAAAAACCCATACAAATTGTCTTTACCATCTGGGCCTGCATATGTGCCAAGGTCTACCCAAGATTGACCAGCCGCATAATTGTCTCTAACCCAATCACCAGTACCAGAAGCTAAAGGTGTTAAAAAACCTAATTTAGCAAAATCAGCAGCCAGTCCAGGTTGTGGAAACACTGACACATTAGCAGAAGAGCCAGCTTCTGCATCAATTCGAACTTGTTGCTCAAAGCTGTCAGAACCTACATACGAATATGTATTCCCGGTGGCATTCGCATATCCATCAAGGACGGCCTCTACGTTCTCCTGATCTCCACCAAGCCATGGTCCAAATACGGATACATTGCCGGCGAGTGCAGTGGATGCTGCAAAAAATGCAGCAGTCACACACACCAATGAATTAATTTTTTTCATATTTAACTCTCCTTTAAAAAAAAATAAAAACCCTTTATGAAAAAACTAAAGGATTGTTCTATTGTTGTAAAAAATACATCTTTAGCTTCTTAACTAATAAATTGTTTGGAAGCGTTTCCAATTATATACATAAATAATATAACTTGTCAACGGTTAATTATAAGATAAATAAACAAATAAAAGAAAAGGTCTATAAGGCTTATAATATAGTAAAAAGTCAGCATTTAAGAATTTTAAAAAGTAATTACAGATGGCAACAATAATAGATGTAGCAAAATTAGCTGGTGTAGGTATTGGAAGTGTTTCCAGAGTTATTAATGGTAAAGACTCTGTATCAGACAAAACTAAATTAAAAGTAAACAAAGCTATTAAAGCTTTGAATTACAAACCAAACCAATCTGCACGTTCTTTAGTATCAAAAAAATTTAATACTATTGGAATTTGGGGTACTGAATTAGCAGGAACTTTTAATAGTCAAACTCTCCGAGTTATTGACCACGAACTTATCACTCATGAAAAACATTGTCTTGTAACTAATGGTGACATCAGTAATTTAGGAAATCCTAATGTAGCAATTGACTCTGTTAATGACTTAATTAGTAAGGGATGTGATGGAATTATATTTTGGGGTACCGACATCACACACTTTGATATTGGTTTTATCGAGAAATATTTCCCAAACATTGTATTACTAAACAATCGGATTGAAAAGTTTGACCAGAAATGTTTTTATTTTAACCATTACAAAGCAGGATATATTGCCGGTCAGCACTTAGTTGATAATGGCCATAAAAGTATTGCTTGCATTACCGGTGACTTTCAAACTGAAGATGGCAGAAAAAGACATGAAGGGTTTTTAGATTCAATGAAAGACAACAACATTACTGTCCCATCTGAATTTATTATTGAGGGAGACTATAGCTTTATTAAAGGGCAGGAAAGTGTAATGACGTTGTTAAAGAGAAATCTAGATTTTACTGCTTTATTCTGTGGGAACGACCAATCCGCAATGTCAGCCATAGCAACTTTAACTAGCAATGGGTTTAATGTCCCTGATGACATTTCCGTATTTGGTTATGACGATAATGACATAGCGCCTTTCACCTCTCCCCCGTTATCTACTATTCGTGTCCCATTCGATGATATGGCCTTAGCCGCAGTGAGATATTTGCTGAATACATGCTATGACCTGCAATTGAGCGTTGAACATAATTTTCCTGTTGAGCTTATTGAAAGAAAGAGTGTGCGAAATCTTACTTAATAATAAAATTATTGCTGGCGAGAATTTAATAATTCTTTAAACCACAATGCGCTACGCTTAGGTATTCTTTTCTGAGTTTTATAATCAACATAGAGAATACCAAAACGCATCTTGTATCCTTCAGACCATTCAAAATTATCCAAATTTCGTTTGATGTGTGAGGGAGGGTTTATTTAAACTTCATATTATGCTTATTCATTACTAGTATTATCTAATACCATTGCAAAACCAATTGAGTCATTAAACTCATGGATCACTTCAAATCCCATTTTATTATAAAAGCTGATTGCTGCACTGTTTGTTTTTGATACTTCAAGGTGTAAAGCTGGTACATCTAGCGCTTTCAATTTATTGATAAAGACTTCGGTCATTTTACGGCCTATACCATGTCCTTGAGTTTCTGGTAACAGATTAATATGAAGATGAGCAGGGTAGTTTTGGTATTCATGCCTCACCTCAATACCGCTGTGAATTCGCTTAATAACTAATGCGTTTAATGAGCTATCTGATGAATCAGGCAGTGCATACTGTTTTCGCAGTGCAGGAAACCACACCTTTTCACATCGCTGCGAAAAATGGGCTGAATCTTTGCAACCAAGAATATAACCACATACTTTATCATTATTGGTTACCACAAAACAAAGTTCAGGCTCTAATACAACAGAAGGGGCCGCAGAATATTGGACAATAAGTTTGCTGTCTTGAAATAGCTTTGAGCCATCGCCGCCGTTATCGGATGTTTGTAAACAGATATCATAGATGGCATCTAAGTCAGTCGTAAGGTATGGACGAATTTCGAACTTCATTCTCTCTCTCCAATTACTTTGTTACCTGTGTATACACCATTGTACTTATTAAGAACAGACTAACGTCTCACCATAAGAGTTAAAGGAAATCAACATTGAGAATAAGAGTAAGAGTAGTTTTTTCATACAAGGATTATAAGTCAACTTGAACTAAAGCCCAAATTTCGTTTGATGTGTGAGGGAGGGTAAATTAATACTTACACGAGCAAAAGAGGGGGCTCCCCCTATGGCTTCAAAGTCAGAATAAATATGCCGGTGAACTTTAGTCTCGAAGTAGAAGTTGTTGAGCCTATGGGGGCGGACACATTGGTATGGTCAGAGATAGGTGGTCAGGAGTTTCGTTTTATGGTTGATGGCAATACTTCAATAAGCGTTGGTGACAGAGTTACAGTTGGTTTTGACCCAGCTCATGCGTCAATCTTTGATTTTGACAATGAGGAGCGCTTGTAAATGTGAGTCAAGATTGATAATTGAAATAATTAATTTTTTTACAGATATATATTTTAGGAGTAATATAGTCCCAAGCAAGCAAGGGTTTGGGTTGATCAAATGGATGCTGTTGGTTTAAAAGTGATTCGTTTATTTATGTTATGGGACTTGGTTGAGCCAAGAAAAGATCAATGGACTTGGGAGGTGTTTGATGCGGTTTTTGATC
>JAKUUR010000003.1 GCA_022448455.1 Candidatus Thioglobus autotrophicus | reverse complement strand
CTAAAAAAGAAACATACGAAATGATGGATGAAATCGTTAAACTAGGCAAAATAGCTAACTATGGTGTTAGTGTTGAAAAAGTATCAGAAGCGATGGATGCTATTCAATTTTCAAATGTAAAAAGTATTCAAATGATATTTAATATATTTAGGCAAAAACCTGCTGAAACTTTTTTTAAAGAAGCCGCAAAGAGAAATGTCAGTATTATTGCAAGAGTCCCGCTTGCAAGTGGGTTGCTAACTGGAAAAATGAATCAAGAATCAACCTTTCCTCAAAATGATCATCGAAATTATAATATTAATGGAGATGCTTTTGATGTAGGAGAAACATTCTCAGGTGTAAATTTTGAAAAAGGTCTTGAGGCGGTTGAAAAATTAAAAGGCTTACTTCCTGATAATTATTCATTAACAGATTTAGCACTAAAATGGATCCTAATGCATGATGAGGTTAGTGTCGTTATTCCAGGAGCAAAAAATAAATCACAGGTTCTAATGAATGTACAGGCATCAGATTTAGAAGAAATTTCATCTTTATTGCCAATAATTAATTCTATTTATGAGGGGTTAATTAAACCTGATGTTCATAACCGCTGGTAATAACTGAATATAGTTTCTCAACATTCCTCGTGTTACATGTAACCGGCGAATCATGATGCTGAGTTATTGCCCGACTTTAACAACAACCTTGCCTCTAGCTCGACCTTTGGCCAGATAATCAAGCGCTTTGATGCTGTCATCAAAGTTATAAGTTTTGTCTATCACTGGTTTGATTGAGCCTGACTCATATAACTTTGCCAACTCTTTCAACTGAGCTCCATTCGGAGACATTAATAGAAACCTATATATAGCACCCATTTTTGAGGCCGCCTTTGTGACTTTTTTTACTTTAAGTGCTAATAGAAAACGTACAACCTTGTTTAGACCAAGTTGTTTTGTTGTAACGCTGTCGAGGTCTCCTGATATAGATACTACTCGTCCACCATCTTTTAATACTTTAAAAGAGTCAAGAGTGTGCTTACCTCCCAAGGTATCAAATACCACATCAAACTTAGCACCTTCATCAAGATAGCTGTGTTTTGTGTAATCAATAACCTTGTCTGCGCCTAAATCTTTCACCAAGCCAACATTTTTAGTACTGGTGGTGGTGGTAACTTTCGCCCCTAGATGCTTAGCAAGTTGAATGGCAATCGTACCAATACCACCAGATCCAGCGTGAATTAAAATATTCTCACCAGCAGATAGTTTTGCTATATCAATAAGCGCCTGATATGAGGTAAGACCTACCAAAGGAATGCTGGCTGCCTCTTCATGATTGAGGTTTGAAGGAATGAGTGCAACATCGCTAGCATTTGAAATCACATATTCTGCCATAGTGCCGACAAAATTATCGTCTATTCTTGAGTATACTTTATTACCAACTTTGAGCTGTTTTACCTTTTCCCCTACTTCTTTAATGACACCACTCACGTCTCTTCCTATTCCTCTAGGAAATTGTATTTTTCCCATGGCCTTGAAGTCACCTCTAAGAATCTTGTAGTCGATCGGATTAAAGCTTGCAGAGTGAGTTTTAATAAGTATTTGATTTGCGCCAACAGTGGGTAAAGAAACTTCTTGTACTTCCAAGCTTATAATCACATCACCGTATTTTGTCATCATTAATGATTTCATTTTTATATCACCATATAGTTAAGTTATTTTTTCAAACACTATTTGGGGGTTATATGTGCAAAAAACAATCCCTTGTTTTGGGCGGTTTCAGAGGTACATGGGGGCCATATGGCCGTGTTTGAGATTATTGACTCCCCCTCACACAGAAGCAAAATCAATATGTTTGGCTGTTGATGGCGCGTTACTGGCAGGCAGTACAGAGTAGAAAAATGTTACTCGTTCTTGGGCTTTATAAACAATATCCGTATTACGTGGCACCCATAGCACGTCTCCAGGACCGGCTTCGAATATTTTGTCACCGACTTGTAACGTGAACTGCCCCTCGAGTATGTAGATGACCTCGTCATAAGTGATATGCCAAGGTATAGAGCAATCTTCAAAAACGCCAATCCCGGCTCCCAGTTCATCAGAAAACGACACATTGACCAAGCCGATGGTTTTCATGCCGTTCACAGGCTCAAGGTCGAGGTCTTTTTTACGGAATATCTTTGTTTCTAACATAGCGTCTCTCCTTATTGAGTATTAAATACCTTGTAATTGTAATAGTTATATTCGAGGAGGCGATATAAAAAAATTGTAGGCATATCTCATATCATATTTATTCAGACTTTGATGGTAGGGGGGAGCATAATTTCACTCGGCTATGTATTAATATACTCTCCCTCACACATCAAACGAAATTTGGACTTTTATCCTGACTAGATTTATACTGGTTTCAAACTGAATAGGAGTGAAAATGTTTTGTAATAAAACTGAGATACCGCAAGAGATATGTGAGATTGATGAAGAGTTAAAGATTTATGTCACAAAATAATATATCCAAGCCATATGAATCTCTTGTGGCAGTTAGAAAGAATCTTCGTGTCAAGTGGTATCGCAGTTCCCTTGACAAAGAGAGTCTCAGAGAATTGACACTGAAGAATGATTATCAGGGCTGGATCCAGGCAGGAGGGCATTTTGCGGTTTTTTTGATAACCGGGCTGCTGACATACTTATTCTGGAGTCTGGAGGTATGGTGGGCTTTTTTCACCGCATTGTTTTTTCACGGTACAGTCAGCAGCTTCTTCACGGGAGTAGCGCCACATGAACTTGGTCACAGCACTGTTTTTCGCAGCAGGAAATTAAATAAAGTTTTTCTGTACCTTTTCAGCCTGATCAGCTGGTGGGACCCTTTTGATTACGCGGTGAGCCATACCTACCACCATCGCTATACCATGCATCCAGAGGCGGATCGAGAAAATGTCTCGCCACTGGAGCCGTCATTAAATCTTATTCTGTTAATACAGCTTTTCAGCATAAACCTTTTCAGCAGAGCTGGACGTATTTTTGGCAAAGGAGGGGTGTTCTCCACAATATACCTTACATTTTTATCTGCTATGGGAAAAACCGGTTCAAAAGATATTCACAGTCAGGAGTGGCTGCAATCACTGCATGCTGATCAGCCCGAAGAGCATCACAAGTCCATAATGTGGTCAAGATTCCTGTTATCCTTCCATGGCAGTTTACTGATTATTTCACTTGCTTCCAATTTATGGGTATTGCCGCTTATAATTTCTTTTCCTGCTTTCATTGCAAGCTGGGCTTCATACTTCACCGGATTGACTCAGCACTGCGGATTGAAAGAGAATGACTCAGATTTTCGCAAATCATCACGAACAATAATACTGAACCCCATACTGGAGTTTCTATACTGGCATATGAACTGGCATATTGAACACCACATGTATGCGGCAGTCCCATGCTACAATCTCAGGAAACTAAATGAGCTGGTAGCCGATGACATGCCTGAGCCAAGGACGCTTATAGGTGCATGGAAAGAAATGAGGCAAATATGGCGAAAACAAGAGCAAGACCAAAACTATCAGTTTGACACTAAAGTTCCTGACCTTCAAAAGAAGCACAATTCATTTGAAGACCCATTAATATCATCAATCGGCGATCTTGCACCTCATTCCTTGAGATAGCGAAGATATATTAATTAATCCTCCCTCACACATCAAATGAAATTTGGACTTTATGTATACTAGGTTCAAATTGAATAGGAGTGAAAATGTTTTGTATTAAAACTGAGATACCGCAAGAGATATGTGAGATTGATGACGAGTTAAAGGCGATTTATCACAGCAAAGATACGGTATGTATTTGGGTATTCAAGACAAGGGCAGATAGAAATAGGTTTATGGATGAAACTGTTGGAATGTTGAAAGATAAACGAGAAAAGCATTTTGAATCTTTTTATAGATAAAAATTAATTAACTCTATACGTCAAGCTAGATATATTTCTCCTCACACATGAAACGAAATTTGGACTTTTATCCTTATTATTTTGAATATGCTGCAAAAATTGATTCTGCTACACAAGTTCTCGGATCATATTTTTTACAGGACCCTTGAAATTTCAATGGGGAATTAACCAGTATAGCGATTGCAAGATCAAGTTCTGGAGAATATCTTAGTAAAGTTGAATAACCTCCTCCACCTCCAGGGTGTCCATATGTTGTTATAGTTCTGGAGGACGGTAGAGTAAACATTCTTTCGGTTACGAAATAACCATATTTCTGTCTGGTTCCCTGAAAAGTTACGCTATTTCCTTTCATTGAGTTTAATAATTTGTTACGTACTGATACAGGGATTGCATTGCCTTTACTGCTATAGAGTTCGTAGCCCCAGCGCGATAAGTTGGCTGGAGTTGATACCATCCAACAGCATGCCCATCTCATTCTCGATTGCCCTTTAATCCAATACTCGAAAGCGAAAGGTGCGGCCTCAATTACATTTCCAAATCCTTCTGCCCAAGGACGCAGGTTATCATAAGGCATTGCAGGATCCATCCTTATGATGCTACTTGATAGGGGAACTAAAGTTAGGTCCAACTTATCAAAAAATGTTTGTTTGTATAGGGAATAAAGATCATTACCACCATGGTATTCTGCTATCAATCCCAAGAGTGCTAGGTTAGTATCGTTGTAGTCAAATACTCCTGGCTTGACGTATGGTGAGTTGTTAAGTTGGATATTTTGTGATGGTTTCCAAGAAGAGCTCTTAAATAGTCCACTTATACCTTTTCTGTTGTCGTTGTAATTAGGTAAACCAGATCTCATTGAAAGCAACTCTTCTATAGTTACTTTTGGGTTAATTATATTTTTATCAAATGTCGAATAATCGGGATGTCCAGACAGAACTGACTCGAGGGAACTATCAATATTATATAATCCCTGCTCAATTTGCATCAGGATTAGGGAAGATACGAGTGTTTTTGAAGTACTACCAATTAATATTGGAGTATTAATTGTCATTTCAGTTGTTGAGTCAGCAATACCTTGAGAATACACCCACAATTTGTCTTTCGTATAAACGGCTACTGAAATACCTGCTCTTTCTGGGGCAGCATTAAATTCTCGTTCTACAGCTGTTGTGAATTCTGATTTTAGGTTGTCATTAAAAGATGCGTATATGGTTGGAGTGCTAAAGTTGGGTACATCACTATTCGATTCTAGTACAACAAGATTTTCATTAGACTGTGCTTCCTGAGTATTTGAAACAGCCAATCCAGGAAATATGACAAGTATAAAAGTAAGTAATTTTATTGCACTAAAATTCAATGTATTTATAAGTTAAATTTATCCAATGACTCATTTTATCCCTCCTTCGCATATTTATTCACACTCTTAAAGCATAGGGGGAACCTAATTTCACTCGGCTATGTATTAATATAACCTCCCTCACACATCAAACGAAATTTGGACTTTTACTAGGTTCAAATTGATACTAAACCTTCTTATAAAAAACTATTCTTACTCTTACTATTATCAATCGGCTCAACTGGTATTAGTTTAAGATGTATCTATAAAGCATGAGAAAAAAAATTAGTAAAAAATGGAGCTTTGAATGGCAAAAGTAATTAATAGGTGTCCTTGGGGTAATAATGATCCGGTTATGTTGAAATATCACGATGAAGAATGGGGAGTGCTTGTTACAGATGATAAAAAGCTTTTTGAGTTTTTAATATTAGAGGGTGCTCAAGCTGGATTAAGCTGGGAGTTAATTCTAAAGAGAAGAGAAGGATATAGAAAAGCTTTTGCTGATTTTGAGGTTAAAAAGGTTGCAAACTTTTCAGACAAGAAGATTGAGAAGTTATTACAAGACCCAGGAATTATACGAAACAAACTGAAGGTGCGTTCAGCTGTGCATAATGCAAAGTTATTTATTGAAGTACAGAGAGAATTTGGTAGCTTTTATAACTACAGTATGCAGTTTGTTGGAGGTAAACCTAAAATAAATAAGAGACAAAAAATGAGTGATTACCCTGCCACTACCGAGGAGTCGGATTTGTTTAGTAAAGACCTCAAAGAAAAGGGTTTTAAATTTGTTGGTTCTACTATTATCTATGCTCACATGCAAGCTTGTGGCATGGTTAATGATCATTTAACAAGTTGTTTTAGATACACGGAAATCAACAATTCTTAACTCAGAGCACTTAGAATAAAAGATTATTATTCACATTAAACCAAATCTCCTCCCTCACGCATCAAACGAAATTTGGATTTTTATCCTTTCTAGATTTATACTAGGTTTAAATTGATATACAATCCTAGTATGAAAAAACTATTCCTACTCTTATTACTCTCTCTTAGCTTTATAGGTTCGACTAATGCTGAAGTAGAACTCGATTTCTCATCGGGTATTTTTTGCGATAAATCACCCAAAGTACAAGCAAGACATGGTCTTTTTTGGGAAAGTGCTCTAGGAGTGTGAACAATGAAACAGTCTGCCATTGATAGAATGAATGCAATTTCCGAGCAGGGCTTGTGTGCGGGTTGTGGTATTTGTCAATCGGTTGCTGGGCCTGACAAGATAAAGGTCGTCAAATCGGTGAACGGATATGAACGGCCGGTGATTGTCGGTGATCTTGACGATGTCACTGTAGAAAGAATTTTCAATATATGCCCGGGTACCCGAATCGAAGGTTTGCCTGAGAATGAGGTCACGCCTGCAACGAAGATAGACAATATGTGGGGGCCGTGGCTTCGGATTGTCAGGGCTTGGGCTGGAGACCCGAAGACACGGTTCGAAGCGTCTACGGGCGGTGTGCTGACAGCGCTTGCTCAATTCCTGTTGAACGATCAACGGGTGGATTTCATTTTGCATGTCAAAGCCTCGGCCAAAGAGCCGATCTTCGGCGAAAGGTATCTGAGTTTCTCCGAAGCTGATGTGCTGGACACCGGCGGATCGCGTTACGGCCCATCGGCGCCGCTGATTGACATAGACGAGATATTAGCTCGGGGTCAGCCCTTTGCTTTTATTGGTAAGCCCTGTGACATTGCTGCTCTGCGAAACCTAGCACACTATGATGGGAGGGTGAATGAATTGGTGAAGTACTGGTTGACACCAGTATGTGGTGGTTTCATGAATCCGTCTGCGATAGATGCTTTCCTGTCTCGCGCTGGGATCAAGCTGGAAAATCTCACATCCCTCCGCTATCGCGGACAAGGTTGTCCCGGACCGATGCGCGTTGAAACCGCTGATGAGGTGAAGGAGTTCCACTATCTTGATTTCTGGGGAGACAACGCAAGCACATGGGATCTACCATTCCGATGTAAGATTTGCCCGGACGGCATTGGTGAGGCTGCGGATATTGCCGCCGCTGACACATGGATTGGAGGGTCTCCCACGCGCGAAGGCAGCAAAAGTGATCCTGGCACCAACGCTGTGGTGGTTCGCACTGCAGCAGGCTTAGAATTGTTGGAAGCGGCGGCAAAGACAGGAGCAATTAACATTGAATATGATATTACTCCGGATGACATGAGTATCTACCAGCCTCACCAGATGCGCAAGAAATACGCAGCGCATGACCGATTCCAAGGGTTGGGCGATGAAGGTCGAATTGTACCGAAAACGGATCGCCTGCGCCTTGCAGAGCTTGCAGATGAACTGCAGGAATCTGACCGAAACTTCCAACGTGAAGGTACACGTACAAGAGTACGTTCCGGTAAAGCAACCGAACCAAAACCTGAGGCATCCGAATGAAATTGTTAATTCTTTTTACAAAATTTTCTGTAGGTATTAAATGAGAAGTTGATTTGCTGCCAGGGCCGGAATCTAGTTAACTTCTATAACCCCCGGTATGAAAGGATTTCTGAAAAAAATAAAAAATAATATTTTGAAAATATGTATATTTAGCAATTAAGATGAATATTGCAACCAAAATAATACCCGCACCAAAACTCTTCGATCAGGTCTTAAAAGATATGTGTGATTATCGTTTGGAGCGGTTACGAAAATCAATGGCTGAAAAAAATGTTAGCCTATCTATCTTAGTTAACCCTGTTAGTTTGAGATACGCAATTGATTTTGACGAATTTCAACTCTTTCAGTCCCATATACCAACTTGTTATTTGTTTGTACCTGCTGAAGGCCCTCTAGTTATGCATGGTGCAACTCGACGTAACTTCCCAAACGTTTCTGAATACCGGCGACCATATTTTATTTCCCCTTTTGATAGTGGATTTGATCTTAATAATAGTGCCAAACTATTTACCGAGGAAGTGGATAGTTTTATGAAAGAGTATTGTCACAATAATAGTATTGCGATAGAGAGGATTACGCCACTTGTTACACAGTCATTACAAAATCTTGGTTATCAAATAAGTGACGCAGAATGTTTACTTGAAAAAGCAAAAGTGATTAAGTGCGAAACTGAAATAGAATGCATTAAGCACACTATAGCGATCGCTGAATATGGTATGAAGTTGATGCAGGAGAATACCTTTGCAGGTTTAACAGAGCGACAGCTCTGGTCAATTCTGCATCAAGTCAACATTGCTAATAATGGATCATGGATTGAGGGCCACATGTTGTCATCCGGACCAAGAACAAATCCTTGGTTGCAAGAAGCATCGGAACGAGTTATTGAAACAGGCGATATGGTTGCTCTGGATACTGACTTGATTGGACCGAGGGGCTATATGGCCGATATTTCTAGGTCCTGGATTTGTGAAGGTGGACGCGGCAATAATGAGCAGAGGAAAGCCTACCAGCACGCCTATGACGAAGTACATTTTAATATCGATGCCATTAAACCGGGAATATCTTTTTCGGAGCTATCTAGAGGAGCCTTCCAGCGCAACAAAATTTACAAAAGTAACAACTACCCTTGTGTTTATCATGGCGCAGGTCTGACTGATGAATATCCCAAGATATATTATCAAGAAGACTGGGCTAGGGATGGATACGATGGCATAGTTGAACCTAACATGGTTTTATGTGTTGAAAGCTACTCTGGCGCAGAAGAAGGTGAAGTGGGCGTCAAGCTGGAGCAAATGGTGCTTGTAACCGAGATGGAGGTAGAGGTTTTAAGTCATTATCCGTTTGAAGATAAATTAATTCAATAATGAGTAATTAAATTAAAACAAGAGAATATAATAACGCTTCTCTTTGAACGCTAGCTTTTGACTTCATTTTTTAGTAGATAAAAATTGCTTTTTCAATAAAGAAACTTTCAAGACCCGCAGAAGTTGCCCAAAGCTTGTATAGCTTTTCAACGTCAACTGGATAGTAGAATGAAATTGTGAACTGAGACCAGTCAAAATTTTTTAGATCCAAGTGTCCTCCAAATTGAGAATTAAAGACTTCTTAATTTTACAATCAAGTTGGTTATATGAGAAAAAAGCTATAGATTTATCTATCCTCCCTCACACATCAATACGTTCGCTCTCCATTCGTTTAGCTCTTTTTCTTTCATTTTCAGTTAGAAGTCTTTTTCGAATTCTAATCTTGTTCGGAGTAACCTCAACAAGCTCATCATCATCGATAAATTCTAATGCTTGCTCTAAATCTAGAGTTATTGGTGGAGTTAAAGCTACTGCTTCATCAGTGCCTGAAGCTCTGACATTTGTTAGCTGCTTACCCTTCATAACATTAATAACTAGGTCTTTACCTCTAGTATTTATACCAACCACCATACCTTCATAAATATCTTCTCCATGCCCAAGAAAGAACTTGCCACTTTTTTGCAAATTAAATATGGCATAAGCAACTGACTTGCCTTGATTCATAGAAATAAGAGAGCCATTTGTTCTTTGGCCAATTTTTCCATCTTTTTGAGGCCTGTATGAGTCAAATGTTGAGTACATCAAGCCTGTACCAGTGGTTGCCGTTAAAAATTCAGTTCTAAAACCAATTAAGCCTCTAGCTGGGATTATAAAATCGAGCTTGACTCGGCCTTTACCGTCTGGAGTCATATTGGTAAGCTCTGCCTTTCTCTCACCTAATTTCTCCATTACTGAACCTTGGTGAATAGATTCAACATCCACCGTTAAATTTTCAAAAGGCTCGCAAATCACTTCGTCGATTTCTTTTAGAATAACTTGAGGTCTTCCTACTGACAATTCAAAGCCTTCTCTTCTCATAGTCTCGATCAAGATCGAAAGGTGTAGCTCGCCCCTTCCAGAGACCAGAAATTCAGCAGAGTCTTCAGTGTTTTCAACCCTTAATGCGACATTGTATATTAACTCTTTATCTAGACGCTCTCGTATATTTCTTGAAGTTATATACTTGCCATCAAGTCCCGCAAATGGAGAATCATTAACTCTAAATGCCATACTCACAGTTGGTTCATCAACGCTAAGAGGAGGCAAAGCCTCTACTTTTAAAGGGTCACAGATTGTATCTGAAAGTGAAATTTTATCGATTCCAACAATACCTACAATATCTCCAGCATTTGCAGAGCTGACTTCATGCCTATCAAGGCCATTAAAGCCCAGTAGTTGTACTATTTTGACATTTCTCTTAGAGCCATCTGGTGCAATTAAAATGTTTTGCATATTTTTCTTAACGATACCTCTTGCAATTCTACCAATACCTATTGCACCTATAAATGAAGAGTAATCCAATGAACTGATTTGCATTTGGAATGGACTATCAAGATCCACATTTGGCGCCGGAACCTTATTAACAATTAACTCAAACATTGGAGTCATATCGCCCTCTCTAACATCGTCATTTTCCGAAGCATAGCCACCTAAGGCTGAAGCATAAATTACCGGAAAATCTAATTGCTCTTCGGTAGCACCTAGCTGATCAAAAAGATCAAAAACTTGATCAATCACCCAGTCTGGTCTAGCACTTGGTCGATCAATTTTATTGATTACTACAATCGGATTAAGTCCTTGCTCAAAGGCTTTTTTTGTAACAAAGCGAGTCTGAGGCATTGGACCATCAACAGCATCAACTAGAAGTAGAACGCTATCGACCATTGAAAGAATCCTCTCAACTTCTCCACCAAAGTCAGCATGTCCTGGAGTATCTACAATATTAATTTTATAATCGCCCCATCTAATTGCAGTGTTCTTTGAGCTGATTGTAATTCCACGCTCCTTTTCAAGATCATTAGAATCCATCATACGGTCCGTTGCTTGGAATCGATCGTCAAAGGTCTGAGACTGGGAAAGCAGTTTATCTATAAGCGTAGTCTTTCCATGGTCTACGTGAGCAATGATTGCGATATTTCTGAGGTTGTTAGTCATTAAATGCTGTATTCATTAAAAATTGATGGCACATTATCCCGTAAAAATTGATTAAAGCTTGATAAAGAAGCAAAAGTATATGAATAAAAAGTTGAAGCACATCAAACGAACTTTGGACTTTTGGGTGTGTATTAGTGTGTAATAGTAAACTTCATAACTAAGATAAAAGTTGCCACTGTTATAATGTTGGCCATCTAAGTTACTTTAACTTCTCTTAATGGCTATATCTATCATTGCTGGCTCAACAGGTCTTATAGGAAGAAACGTCCTTGAGATACTTTGTAATAAACAAGAGAGCGTAATAGCACTCACTCGTAGATCAATTTCTGACTTACCTATAAATGCAAATCAGCTAGTTATTGATTTTGATTCTTTTGAAAAGAATGGTTCATTGCCACCATGCAATCATGTATTCATTTGTCTTGGAACAACTATAAAAAAGGCTGGTAGCCAAGAAAACTTTCGAAAGGTTGACATCAACTACTGTTTGAGCATTGCTAAAAAAGCCAAAGAATCTGGTGCAGAAACACTAAGTCTCATCTCATCTATAGGAGCAGACAGTACTTCAAAAAACTTCTACCTAAGAACAAAGGGTGAGGTCGAAGAAGCCATTAAAGAACTTCAGTTTCCAGTTGTAAATATTTTTAGGCCAAGTTTTCTAGTCGGTCAGCGTTCTGAAAAAAGACTTTCCGAAGTAGTTGTATTAAAGTTTGCCAAGATAATGGATTTTTTTCTCGTTGGCTCTGCAAGTAAATATAGAAGCGTTAAGGCAGAGTTATTAGCCAAAACTATGGTTTCAAGAATTGACAGCAAGCCTGGAGTCAATTACTTCTACTTCGATGATTTTCTGAAATAAAATAGTTAAATTCAAGCTAGCTAGTTCTTATGTAGCTCATTAGCGACTCGGCTATGTTTTAATATATCCTCCCTCACACATCGAACGAAATTTGGATTTTTATCATTACACCTGGCTTTAATAAATTCTATTTTTAATCAACCATCTTACTCATATTGATTCGATCTTCAATCTCAAAACCTATTGATTTGTAAAATTCAATAACACCTTTATTATGAGAGTCAACCTGTAGACCAACTTTTATGGCGCCTAAACCTTTTAACACTTCAGTCGCAAAATGAACTAACTCTTTACCTACACCTTTCATTCTATGCTGTGGTTCAACAGCAACAGAATAAACCCATCCTGAATGCCCATCATAACCTGCCATAGAACTGCCAATAACTTTTCCATTATCTTCCGCAACAAAAACTAGGTTGTCAACCTCCAACTTTTTTTTCAATAATATACTTGGCTCAGCCCAAGGTGGAGCATCAAAAAAAACTTTCTGCCAAAGCAAAATTACCTGTTTTTTATCTTCGTTTGTGTAGTACCTTATATGCATTATTAAATTATTTAAAACTCAAATTAATCTCCCTTTATTAGATATTAATTTTAGTGTATTTCTCAGATAATCGGCTGAAATAAATCCAGTGTAATATGCTCTCTTCGGAGAGATGGCCGAGTGGCTGAAGGCGCCCCCCGCTCAGGGAGTAAATGTAGCTTATGGAAAAGTGCAATAAAAAAACTACCCCTACTTTTATTCACAATAATTCTTAAATGAAATCAAGTATGATTGTGCCAGTAGCTGTGCCAGTAAATTTAAAAAATTTTAAAAACCCTTTCAAGGGGTATTAGGTCTTAGGTTAAGTCCGTGTGTCGGCACCAAACAATCATTACTAAGAGGCCTTATGGCCTCTTATTTTTGGAGGCTGAATGCGTATCTATTTGGAAAGTCACAGATGAAGAAGACACTACTCACTGGTCGTGAAGGTCAGAAGGTAAATCTTGGTCAGTTGCTTCAAAACTCTGCCGAACAACACGGCCCCAAAGCTTTTGTGACTCAGGCTGAGACGGGAGAATGCTTGACGTACGCAGAGTTTAACCAACTAACAAACCATATTGCCCGTGGCTTAATTGGTCTCGGTGTTGGCGACAAAGAGTATGTCGCTATCATGCTTCCAAGCTGTATCCAGTTTTTAGCTAGTTCGTATGCACTAAAAAAAATTGGTGCTATCGAAGTAGCTGTTAACAATAATATTCGCGGACCATCCCTTGGCCGAATGATTAACTTAACAAAGTGCAAAATACTGATTACTTCCGGCGAATATTTGCAGCAGTTATCTGAGGTTACGGAAGACCTAGATTATTTGGAGCAGATTATTATGACGGATGACCATCGTCCCGCTAAAAAGCTATTTCCTAGTCTAGAAATATTGCCATGGCAATCGATTCTTGGTGAGTCCAGTTCAAACCTTTCATGTCAAGCTAGTGATGATGAAACCGCTGTAATTCTGTTTACTTCTGGCACTACAGGTGTCTCGAAAGGTTGTGACATTCCACACAGGTCCTCTGTGCGAGCTGCAGAATCGATGATAGAGGCATTCAATCTCACCGAAAAGGACTGCGTCTACACTCCATATCCTCTTTATCATGTAGGAGCCACTCAGTATGACATATTGCCGGCTATGATGGTGGGAGGTCAAGCAATTATGCGTCAAGGTTTTAGCCTGTCTAATTTTTGGAGTGATATATGTCGCTATAAGGCAACATGGTTTATGTCTATGGGTTCTGTTCAGCAGTTACTTTGGTCAGCAGCGCCATGTACGGAAGAGACCCAGCATAATTTGCGCTTTATTTGGGGCACGCCATTGTCCGTTAATCATGATGATTTTGAAGCTCGCTTTCACCTTAAACTGGTCCGTGGCACTGGCTATGGCTCTACCGAGGCTGGCGCTGTAGCGCTTCCGCTTTTTGATAAAAGCGGAGCTGGCAAAGTACTAGATCGTTACAAAGTGGCGGTTGTTGATGAAGATGACAATGAACTGCCTGTAGGAGAGCCTGGGGAACTGGTAATTCGTCCACTTGAGCCTGCTATCATGGCGTCCAAATATATTGGCATGCCAGAAGAAACAGCTAACGCTTGGCGTAATTCATGGTTTTACACTGCCGACCTTGCTAAATTGGACGAAGAAGGTAATCTTTATTGGTTAGCTCGTCTTTCAGAAAGGATCCGAGTGAAGGGAGAAATGGTTTCAGCTTACGAAATAGAAGAAGGCATATTTACGCATCCTGCTGTGATTGATTGTGCCGTAATTGGCATTCCAGATGGGACAGGAGAAGAACAAGTCAAAGCATTTGTTACTCTTAAAGAAAATAAAACACTGGCTCTGGAAGAATTACGCTTATTCTGCGCCCCTATTATGAGTCGTTTTATGAACCCCACAGCTCTTGAAGTGCTCAAAGAAATGCCGCATACACAAACAGGAAAACCTGCCAAAGCAGAACTCCAAAAAAGGCAGTAGATTAGGTGAAGTTTTTTTTAAGCAGTAGGTACACTCCCTCACACATGAAACGAAATTTGGAAAAAAATAATATTCTAGGGGTAATTACTTCCGAATTATTTAATGTACAAAAATAGTCAACCTAAGTTAGAATTTTATTTTTTATACCTTTCCGCTTCTTCTGAACCACCTGTTGCTGTACCTTTAGTATAAGAGTGAGCACCCATACCTGCAAGATCTCCGTCTTGAACAATCAAATATTGATTTCTTATCTCTTCACCATCAAATAGACACTCTAATATTTCCCTAACTCCATCAGCATATCTTGCTTGTGCAGATAGAGAAGTTCCTGAAGTGTGTGGAGTCATACCATGATTTGGCATTGTTCTCCAAACATGGTCATTAGGTGCCGGTTGTGGGAACCAAACATCACCTGCATATCCACTTAACTGACCAGATTCTAATGCTCTAGCAATAGCATCTTTGTCACAGATTTTACCTCTAGCAGTATTGATTATATAAGCACCTTGCTTACACTTACTGATTAGATCATCATTGAACATATGTTCTGTTTCAGGGTGGAGTGGACAACTTATATTAATAACATCACATACGCCAACTAATGATTCTACTGAATCGTGGTATGTTAGGTTTAATTCTTGTTCTTGTTCAGGGCTTAACCTGTGTTTATCAAAATAGTGAAGATGTACATCGAATGGATGCATCTTTCTTAACATATCATAACCGATACGGCCTGCAGCGATTGTACCTATGTGCATACCTTCTACATCATAAGATCTTTGAACAGCGTCAGCGATATGCCATCCACCATCATTAACTATTTTATATTGAGTATGATAATCTCTAACTAAAGATAATATCATCATAACAATATGTTCTGCAACTGACCTTGAATTACAATAGGTTACCTCAACTACATCAACGTTATGGTCCATTGCTGCCTGTAAATCTACATGGTCTGAACCAATACCGGCAGTAATTGCCATTTTTAGATTAGGAGCTGATTCCATTTTCTCTCTTGTTACATAGTAAGGCCAAAATGGCTGTGATATAACAATATCAGAATCAACTAATTCTCTATCAGCCGTACAACCTTCGCCATCTTTGTCAGATGTAACTACTAATGTGTGGCCTCTATCTTCTAAAAACTTTCTTAAACCTAATTCACCAGATACACAACCTAGTAATTCTCCTGGTGTAAAGTCCCTTCCTTTAGGACTTGGTAGGGTCATACCATCAGGATATTTGTCTAGTACAGGTAAATCTTTTAATGGATAACTCGTAGGCATTCCACCTGTAGGGTCATCATATAAAACACATAATATTTTCATCATATACTCCTGCTGTTTTTAGATCCATATTACACCTTTTTGGATTTTTGACCAATTATACTAGGACTAAATTAACACGGAATCATATTTTTAATTCCTATTATTGAATAAAGTCAAATGACCTATATAGTAAACGATGATTGTATCAAATGTAAGCACTTAGATTGTGTTGAAGTATGCCCAGTAGATTGTTTCTACGAAGGCGAAAATATGCTGGTTATTAACCCACAAGAATGTATTGATTGTGATGTATGTGTGCCAGAGTGTCCAGTTGAAGCTATATTGCCTGATACCGATCCAGCTGCCGCTGAGTGGTTAGAGTTCAACAGAAAATATAGTACTGAGATGATGTGGCCAAACATTACAGAAAACGGAGACCCAGATCCAGAGCATGAAAAATATCACCCGGATAATTTTCCAGATGGCAAGATGCATTTATTTTCTGAAAAGCCTGGCGGCTTATAAGAATGAGTATCAATCGACCAAAGAGATACGCGATAGTCAGGAGTTATCACCAACAAACCAAGCACTATTCTCACCGCTACGCTCGCTCACCTGGATACCTCGATTGGGATAATCAACCACTGCCTTACCGATTATTTGAGGGCGCTCCACGAATCCAACTGCCTTTGGCTGAAAAGGACCGAGATCTTGCTTATTCAGCACTTTACGAAGCCATTGAGGGTTCGCCAGATTCGATTTCTATCAAATCCATTTCCAATATGCTCGAACTTAGTATGGGTCTTTCGGCCTGGAAGAAGTACGGTGCTTCCGAATGGGCGCTGAGGATGAATCCTTCCAGCGGCAATCTGCACCCAACTGAATGCTACCTAGTATTGCCGGATTTGGCTCGACAAAAGGCTTGCGTCACTCACTACAACCCTTACCTTCATGCTCTGGAAGTGAGAGCACTTCTTGATCGGAGCCAAGCGCTATGGCTTGAGAGTTGTGGGGGTTTTGGCATCATTTTGACCAGCATCCCTTGGCGAGAGGCTTGGAAGTATGGCGAGCGAGCCTTTCGCTATTGTCAGCACGATCTGGGGCATGCCCTGGGTGCGCTGCGTTACTCCTGCAACCTGAATGGCTGGAAAATGACTTTAATTCCGCAGATTTCGGAAAAGACACTGGAGCACTTCCTGGGTTTTGATCAATTGCGCTGGGTGGACGGTGAGGCGGAACACGTAGACTGCCTTTGCTGGGTGGAAAGCAAACATTACGACTCAAAGGCAATATCGGAATGGTTTAGTTTGCAACAGAATCTTACATATCAACATTCTCCAAATCGTCTGAGTCCAGAGCATGCGAACTGGGAAATCATCGACAAGGTGCAGAAAGCGAGCCGGCCAAATGACTCCATTGCTCTGCAAACGTCTAACTATTCAAACCCTGGTGAGAATGCCTTTACCTCCACGTTTGCAGCTGAAGCCATTATTAGAAGAAGGCGCAGCGCACAAAATTATGATCGTCAGGCGAGCCGCACAGACCTGGTCGCTTTTAGTCACGCTCTGGAGAAAACCCTACCGCACAACGGCTGCCCCTTTGATGTGTTTCCCTATGAGGCTCAAGTTCATCTCGCCATATTTGTTCATGCAGTAGAGGGTCTTGACTCAGGTCTGTATATGTTGGTCCGAAATGCCGAGCATCTTGAATCGTTGAAAAAGCTTACCCATTCGAATTTTGACTGGTACCAGTTAACAGAAAGCCTGCCTCTTTATTGTCTGCAAAAGGGTGATTTCAGGGCTAGAGCGCAAATGCTTAGTTGTATGCAAGCCATTGCCGGTGATAGTGCTTACGCTCTTGGTATGCTTGCTCACTTTGATTCTGTTTTAAAACAAGATCCGTCACTCTATCCCAGGCTCTATTGGGAAACAGGACTGGTGGGGCAGGTGCTTTATCTGGAAGCGGAGGCGCACAATCTTCGAGCCACAGGTATTGGCTGTTTCTTTGATGATGAGATGCATAAAATACTGGGACTCAAAGGGGGCGAGTGGCAAAGTCTTTATCACTTCACTGTGGGCAAGCATGTGGACGATGACCGTGTTGAAACCAAGTCACCTTATTATCACTTAAAGCTATGAATTAAAATTGGTGGGCAAATGCCAGCTTTTGCTAAACGCCTAAGCAAAGATGAAAAACAAGCAGTGCTTGACTATATTTATAGTCTATGGCCAAATGAAATTCAAACAAAATATAACAAAAGGTTTAAATAGAAGCTCTTTATGCATTGGATGCAAACCGAAGAAGGGCTTGGTATTGCTTATCTTACTGGTGATAGTGTTTTAAAAGATACCAGTGAAGCAAAATACTGGTTGGAAAAAACTCACGAACATGGAAGTTCTTCAGCAGAAGATACCTACTGTAACTCTCTTCCCAGTAACAAACAAAAAGGCTGTAAGCTATAGTTATTGAATAACCATTGATTTAGATAAATATCTACCCTCCCTCACACATCAAACGAAATTGGGACTTTTATCCTTTCTAGATTTGTACTAGGTTCAAATTAAATAATAATTTCTCAATTAAGAATTGATAAGCGTATGATTCTCAAAAAAAATAGCTATTATTACTTGATAGTACATTTATTAATTATTTGAGATTGTGAAATACAGAATAGAATCTGATTTTTTAGGTGAAATGAAAATACCTAGTGATGCTTATTACGGTATTCATACTAAGCGCGCAGTTGATAATTTCCCCATTGCTGAGGTTGCCATTTCAGTTTATCCGAATATTATTATTGCTTATGCCATGGTTAAGCTTGCGTGTGCTCGAGCAAATAATAAACTGGACCTATTAGATGATGATATCTATCATCCAATAGTCGCTGCTTGTGAGAGAATTATCAACGGTGAGTTCCATGATCAGTTTGTAGTTGAGATAATCCAGGGAGGCGCCGGCACTTCAACCAATATGAATGCTAATGAAGTAATTGCCAATGTCGCACTGGAAATAATTGGCAAAGAAAAAGGAGATTATGATGCTATCTCACCACTCGGTCATGTCAACTTGTCACAGTCAACGAATGACACCTATCCGACTGCCTTATTGGTTGGATTTTTAAAAGAGTATGACCCTTTATTGGAGGCAATTAAAGCTCTGTCTGATTCTTTTCATGCCAAAGGTGTCGAATTTGCCGGTGTCATTAAAATGGGGCGAACACAACTCCAAGACGCTGTACCAATGAGTCTTGGTCAGGAATTTACTGCTTTCGGTAATACTTTATTAGATGATATTAAAAGGCTGGAAGAAATGTCACAATTATTTTTGGAGGTCAATTTAGGTGCAACAGCTATTGGAACAGGTATTAATAGTCATCTAGATTATCCAAAAATAGCGGTAGAGGCCTTGGCAGATTTATCTGGACTACCTTTGGTGCTAGCTCCAAATCCAATTGCTGCAACATCTGACACCAGTGCTTTTGTGTCGTTCTCTTCCGTTCTTAAACGAGTGGCTATAAAGCTTTCAAAAATATCTAATGACTTAAGATTATCATCATCAGGCCCAATTGCTGGTTTTAATGAGATAAATCTCCCCGCTGTCCAAGCTGGATCTTCAATGATGCCAGGTAAAGTTAACCCGGTTATTCCTGAAGCTGTTAATCAAACCGCTTTTCAAGTAATTGGAAATGATTTGGTAATCACTTTAGCCGCTGAAGCAGGACAAATGCAGCTCAATGCTTTTGAGCCTGTTTTGGCGGTAAACATACTACGTTCATTACGCTATATGACTAATGCGATGGTAATGCTAAGAACAAAATGTGTAGATGGAATTACTGCGAATGTTGAAGTATGTGCAAAATATGTTGAACAAAGTCCTGGTATAGCGACATTCTTTACTCCTCATTTAGGCTATAAAGAATCAGCTCGAATTGCCAAAAGAGCACTTAAAGAAGGAATTACTGTTCGTGAGATTGTTATCCAAGAAGGCCTCATGAGCGAGGATCAGGTAAATGCAGTTTTGCATGTGGATAACCTTACAAAGCCCAATATCCGTTAAAGTTTATACATATCTTCTCTCCCTCACACATCAAACGAAATTTGGATTTTTATTTATACTAGGTTCAAATTGAAATATAACCCTAGCATGAAAAAACTCCCGCTACTCTTATTGCTATCTTTTAGCTTTGTAGGTTTGGCTTACGCTGATACAAGAGAACCATTTCTTGAAGGAATCAAAGGTGTAGTAAAGCTTGATTTCCCCGATGGTAACATCTACGAAGGTCAGGTCGAAGAATGTTTAATTGGTGGTAAAAAAATCACTTGTTTTAAAGGCATGGGTGTCTATACTTTTAAAACTGGCTATCGTCATGAGGGTGAGTTCAAGGACAATAAGCCCAATGGTCAGGGTGTATTTACTTCACCAGATGGTCAACGTTATCAAGGTGGGTTTAAGGACGGTAAACTCAATGGAAAAGGTATTATGAACTACCCAGACGGTAGACGTTACGAGGGAGAGTATCAAGATAATAAACGCGATGGCTATGGCATCATGACTTATCAAGATGGAGGTCTTTACCAAGAAGGTAGTCGTTATGAAGGTGAGTGGCAGAATGATAAACGAGATGGTCAAGGAGTTATGACCTATTTAGATGATGACAGACGCTTGGAGGGAGAGTTTAAAGAAGACGTGTTTGTTGGTGGCTAATGAGCTGTATCTCACACATCAAACGAAATTTTGACTTTTTACTTCTTTTTCTTAATCCAATTATAAGGGCGTATCACTATCCAATATATCCAAACAGGTGTACTCAATAGATAGAATATGTTCCAATAAACATTATAAAAGTCGAACCAACTAGCAACTATTTCACCACTAAGTTTGGAATAAGTGGTGGCAATAAAGAATGAAAAAAATAACCAAAGGATACTAGCGTAAAAACTAATTCTAGTTCTTAAAGAAAAACCTATCATACTAAATTATGTAAATGGTTCGAACTAGAAGCAATTGTACTAGATACTAAAAGGGTAACTCAAACAAGATTGATTATGTATTTCTTTATTATTATAGCTTCCTCACACGTGAAACGAGATTTGGGCTTTTAATTGTTTCCATAAAGGCATAACTGACTAACAGCACTTTTTCTCTTGCTGAATTGGTGGACAAGGAACGCTGCCGTAAGAACAAAAAACACAGCAGTCACCCACTAATGGCTTTAAAAGAGATTTACAAGACTTACATTCATAAAAAAACTGGCAAGCATCTGTAGGCATTTCTTCTTCTGCTTTAAACCCGCATTTAGGACAAGCAATAATTGATTTTGTCATAGTTTAAATATTATCATAATAATATTATATATTCAGACTTTCAAGGCACGGGGACTCATCTCTGTATCGGTATAGTTAAATCTACCCACCATCACACATGAAGCGAAATTTGGAGTAATATGATTTGTATAAAGGTTGTAGTTGTAGACATATTCATATTACCGAGGCACTTAACATGACTAGTAATCAAGCAAATAATGACGCTAGAATTGCCATCTTCTATGAGCATCCAGAGTGGTTCAAGCCGATGTTTGCAGAGCTTAATCGACGTGGAATTGCTTATGATGAACAACTCGCTTTTGCACATCAATATGACCCAGAGGAACGCAGCAACCCCTATTCACTAATTGTAAACCGCATGAGTCCTTCGGCTTTTACACGTGGGCACATTCATGCCATTCGCTATTCACTAGAGTATTTAGCTTACTTGAAAGATATCGGCGCCAATGTCATGAATGGCTATGATGCTTACCAATATGAATATTCAAAGGCACGTCAAATTCATTTATTACATAACCTTGGAATTCGCTATCCACGCACGCGCGTCATAAACCACGTTTCGCAGATGATAGACGCTGCCAAAGGATTGATTTACCCGATTGTGGTCAAACCTAATATTGGCGGTAGTGGGGCCGGTATTCAATTGTTTGAGAGTGCCTCAGAATTAGAGTCAGCGGTAGCGGATGAAGCGATTGAATTAGGCATTGATCACGTTGCCTTGGTTCAAGAATATTTGCCTGCACGAGGAAACAGTATTGTCCGTGTCGAAGTACTAAATGGCAAATTTTTATACGCTATTCGGCTGCATCTTGACCAAGCAGCACCAAGTTTTAATCTCTGTCCAGCGGATTATTGCAAACCAACATTGGACGAATCTTCCAAAGGCAATGCCGATGGCGTTTCTGGACGCAACTTGTTAGTAGAAGGGTATACACCAACTAGGGGTGTAATTGAAAATGTATTGCGTATTGCACATGGAGCTCACATTGAAGTAGGGGGTGTCGAGTATCTGGTTAATGATCGGGATGGAAGAGCTTATTACTATGATGTTAATGCGATGTCAAACTTTGTTGCTGATGCACCAAATGTGATTGGATTTAATCCTTTTACAAGATTGGTTGACCATATTTTAAGGCTGGCCGGAATTGTCGAGTGAGCAATCAAAGCAGGTTTTGTGCCATGCTATGTGTTGTGATTAATAACAACATAAATTATAAAGTTATTATTTAGCCACCCTGCTTCGCATATATATTCAGACTTTCAAGGGGTGGGGAGCCTACTCGCATGTGCAAGTATATTAATAAACTCCCCCTCACACATCAAACGAAATTTGGACTTATAGTTCATTATGGTATATTGAAAAATCTTTATTAACTATTGGAGACAATAATGACTTTATCTTTAGTGTTTAGAATTCAAGCGGTTGTTTTCGCATTTTTCGGTGCGCTTATGTTACTTGCACCGCCACTATGATGGAGAGTTTTGGTGTTGAATCATCAGCAACGATGGCTGGTGTTCTGCAAAATATGTCAGTTATGGTTTTGGGTGTGGCTTATCTAAGTTGGCAGATGCCTACTTGGGCGGGCGATAATATTAAGACTGTGGGCATGTTCTTTGCCATTTTTCACGTGGCTTTTTGGTAATAGCGTTTTATCATATGTCTATTGGTTTGTTTCCATTCGATGCAGCAAACATCGGAGGCGCAGTGCCTGATGCGGTGCTAGCGATTTTACTTTTCTGGAAATCTCGCGCTGACGCTTAAGAAAGGTAAATCAGCTTTGTACTAGCCGATTAAGAGTCTTAGGGTTTTGAATAAATCACTCGGCAGAAGACTTCTTTGTCGACCCTTGGCCGCCATATCAGCCGCTTCTGCGTGTAAACAAGTAGCCAGCGCAAGGCAGTGATTTTGGTTTACACCTTGCGCTAATAAGCCACCAATAATGCCGCTAAGTACATCGCCCATACCGCCTGTTGCCATTCCTGGATTGCCCGCAGTGCAAACACCGATTGTTGAATTAGACGAGACACAAACTAAAGAGCCTGTGCCTTTTAGCAGAACCTGAGCATGGTACTTTTTGGATATCTTTTTGACAGCGGAAAATCGGTCTTTTTGAATTTGTACGGTCTCCACATGAAGCAATCTTGCCGCCTCTTTGGGATGTGGGGTAAGTATATAGGGGTGATTCATAGTATTTAATTGGATCTGGTCACGAGCAACAAGATTGAGAGCATCGGCATCTAAAATACTTGGAATATCAGCTTTTAAAGCACAATTCAGCATTTTCCTCGACCAGAGTGATTGCCCTAATCCAGGACCAATAATAAGTACACTGGCTTTTTTTAATAGAGTTTGCAGAGACTCGCTTGAGTCAACAGCATGTGCCATAATTTCAGGTCGTCTGGCCACAATTACGCTGATGTGTTCTTGACGTGTGGCAACACTCACCAGTCCTGCGCCAGTTCTAAGTGCGGCCTCGGCTGCCAATAGGCTTGCACCAGCATATCCATAATCTCCACCAACAACTAAGACATGGCCATAGTCGTTTTTGTGGGAACTGGACTGTCTAGGCTTTAAATGCCTTAGAAGTGAAGTTAGTTGCATTTTTATTGCTACTGGCTTGATTTCATCAAAGATGGTGGATTTTGCTGCTAAGTCTTGGTTGACAATTTTGCCGCAGTAATCTGGCCCATGATTTGTGAACAATCCTTGCTTAAGTCCAATAAAACAAATCGTTGTTTGCGCCTTAACACATATATTCTCAACATCACCTGTATCGGCATTTAGGCCAGAGGGTAGGTCAACAGCAACAACTGCTAGATTGCTGTTGTTGATTAACTCAATGGCATCACAGTAGGCGCGCCTCACTGAGCCTTTTAAGCCAGTACCTAGGAGAGCGTCAACGATGACACAATCTTCCAACACCATCTCTGGCGAGAAATCGGCCATTGGAACGCCTGCTTCATTGGCAATTTCATAGGCACGCTTGGCATCACCTTTTAATTGCCGAGGTTGTGTGAGATGTATTAATTGGACCGAAATGCCTTTTTCTTGCGCAAGCGTTGCAATAACGTAGCCATCGCCACCATTGTTCCCTGAACCGCAAAAAACCGTGATGGCATGTTTGCGATAGTGCTGGAGAATGTGTTTGAAAACCGCCATACCAGCGCGTTGCATCAGTTGTAAGCTGCTGATATTGTCTCTATCAATTACTAGTCTATCCAATGTGCGCACTTGATCGCAGTTATAAAGATAATTGTCCTGCTTTTTGGCCATGCTCGTGCAACTTGTATGCTTGCGTTCTCGCCTCCAGATACCATGGTAGCATAATTTGCGGTAAGGTGCTATGTGGGTATGTATTTAGATACTCTCCCTCACACATGAAACGAAATTTGGACTTTTATCCTTACTAGATTTATACTAGGTTTGGATTGATACTGAAATTATAAGACTCGAATGGAACAAGCTAAAATCGTACAAAACTTTGGACGCAATTTACGCTTCAAGCCATCACATTTTTACTCTCCAATCAATAAAGATGAGTTGATTGATATTCTTGAAAAGCATAAAAGAGGCAAAATTCGAGTTGTTGCTTCAAAGCACTCATGGAGTGGCTTGATTGAAACAGAAGGCGTGCTAATCGATATGAGTCATTTCGACTATGTCAAGATTCAGGAAAAGAATCATGAAACTAGCGTTACTGTAGGTGCTGGTTGTAAAGTTAAAAAGTTGTTAGCAGATCTAAACCAAAAAGGACTAACCATACCCTCAGTTGGTTTAATTGCTCAGCAAACGATTGCTGGTGCAACTGCTACAGGCACTCATGGTTCTGGAAAACATAGTCTTTCACACTATATCGAGTCAGTACAATTAGCTTGTTTCGACGAGAATGGTAAATCTGCGAAGATTGTAAATATTACTGAAGGTGTGGCACTTCAGGCGGCAAGATGTTCTCTTGGCTGTCTTGGGGTTGTTGTTGAGATGACACTACCTTGTATTCCGCAATATTTTGTTCAAGAGAAAGCCACATTTTGTGAAACAATCGAAGAGGTGCTAATATTGGAGAAGAAAGCGCCCTTGCAGCAGTTTTATTTAATGCCGCACTCTTGGAAATTTTTTGCCCAGGAGCGACTTGTTTCTCTTGAGCTACGGCGTCGAGGGTTTGCTGCTATTTATCGTATATATTGGTTTCTTGTTATCGATCTTGGTATGCATTTGGTGATGAAGTTGCTTGTATCAATTCTGCGAAGCAGACGATTAGTGCACATCTTTTTTCGTTCCATTGTTCCTGCTCTTGTATTTCATAATTGGCTAGTGACTGATCGAAGTGACCGTGCTCTAGTTATGAAGCATGAATTGTTTAGGCATTTAGAGCTTGAGGCTTTTGTCGTTCGATCTCATGTAGTTGAAGCAGCTAGTTTTATTAAGGATATTTTGCAGTACGCAGACGATGGTAATCATCAGCTGTCTGACTCTACTAATGAATTGATACAAAAAGCACAGCTGTTTGACTCATTATCTTCAATTAAGGGGTGCTTTACACATCACTACCCAATCTGCTTTCGTAGGATAATGCCAGACGACACATTAATATCTATGGCATCAGGTGTATCTGAAGATTGGTACGCAATTAGCTTTATTACTTATGTCGAGCCAAGGGATGAATTTTATGCATTGGCAACTTTTTTAGCAAACAGCATGTTTGAGCTTTTTCAGGCGCGCATACATTGGGGTAAGTGGTTCCCGCAAACCAGTAAACTTGTGAATCAACTTTATCCAAAAATCGACACATTTCGTGATGTGTGTTCTAGATATGATCCAAATGGTGTTTTTCGTAATAGCTTTGTTGAGGATAAATTGGATCTCTAGACCCATTGTTATATTACTTAAGCTAAATATATTCCTCCCTCACACATGAAACGGAATTTGGACTTTTAGCATCAAAAACATTAAAATAAAGGATTTAAAAATTGGAGTGAGAATGCCACCTATCGAAACTGAAGAAATAAGTTTGGACGAAATTTACCAGCTGGCATTCAAGGTATTTTCCAGTCATGGTTGTGATACAGATAACGCAACCGCTCTAGCTCGAACTGTAACAAATGCCGAAAGGGATGGATCACTGTCACATGGGCTATTCAGGATTCCAGGGTATTTAGCTTCCTTAAAGTCAGGAAAAGTAAACGGCGACGCTCAACCAAAAATTGAACAAAATCTTGATTCTGTCATTACAGTAGATGGGAATTTAGGTTACGCTCCACTTTCTCATGAAAAGGGGCTTCCTGTTCTTGCGGACGCCGCTAAACGAAGCGGTATTGCTGTGATGAGGCTTATCAATAGTTTTCATTTTGCTGCTTTATGGCCTGAGACGGAATTTCTGGCCGAAAGAGGCTTAAGTGGAATCGCCTGTACCGTCTATAAACCAGCAGTAGCTCCAGCGGGAGCTAGTAAAGCTTTTTTTGGAACTAATCCAATTTCTTTTTCTTGGCCACGTCCAAATAAAACACCATTAGTCTTCGACATGGCAACATCAACTTTGGCAATGGGAGACGTCCAAATAGCCGCAAGAGAAGGTCATCCAGTACCCCATGGTACTGGCCTCGGGCCAGACGGCAAGCCTTCAGATGATCCAGCAGAGATACTAAAAGGAGTTTTATTACCTTTTGGTGGCTACAAGGGATCAGCAATTTCTCTAATGGTGGAATTATTGGCAGCAGGAATGACAGGCGAGAGTTTTTCTTATGAAGCAGAAAAAACTGATAATAATGATGGCGGCCCACCAAAAGGAGGTGAACTAATTTTAGCAATCAATCCTGAATTAGTCGCCGGGAAAGGTTGGACTGATCACAGTGAAGATTTCTTTAGTCACCTTAAAGCTATTGATGGTGTAAGGCTACCTGGAGAACGTCGTCATAAAAACCGTCTTGACAAAGGACCAAGGCAAGTAAACAAAGACCTGTTAAGTAAAGTCAGAAGCTTTCTTTAGATCAAATTCTTAAGTATAGAATATCGGACAAATTGGGACAGGGTCATTGTTATGTCACTATGCATTATAATTAGTATTAAATAGCTATTTGCACCTAAGGAGGAAGAATGAGTAATTCAGACAGCACACCTATTCAACCAATCAGCGGCACTGTAATTCCACGTTTTGCTGGTCCTTCCACCTTTGCTAGGTTGCCTGAGCTCCGTGATGTCTCGCATTGTGATGTAGCAATCGTAGGAATTCCATTTGATGCAGGAACCAGCTATCGTCCTGGTGCTAGATTTGGACCACAGGCCATCCGTCAGGCTTCAAGACATCTGCGTACCCAGTATCATCCAGCATATGACACCGAGCCTTTTGCTGAGCAACAAGTGGCCGATGCTGGGGATATATCTTGCAACCCTTACAATATTGAAAAAGCAGTTTTGGAAATTCAAAAGGGGGCAACAGAACTTTTGGGAAAAGTGGATAGAATAATTAGCCTGGGTGGAGACCATACAATTGCCCTACCATTGCTACGCGCAGTCAATCATTACCATGGGCCGGTCGCACTCGTTCACTTTGATGCTCATTTGGATACTTGGGATACCTATTATGGAGCTCCTTATACTCACGGCACACCATTTCGACGAGCAGCTGAAGAAAAATTGTTCTTAGAGAGCGCCTCAATACATGTTGGTATTCGAGGACCTTTGTATTCTAGAGATGATCTAAAAAATGATAAGGAATTAGGCTTTAAAGTTATACATTGTGATGAATTTCAAAGTGAAGGTATAGATCATGTTGCTAAACGCATTAGAGATCGTGTGGGAGACAATCCAATGTATTTATCGATCGATATTGATGTTTTGGATCCTGCTCACGCACCCGGCACAGGGACTCCTGAGATAGCAGGAATGACATCACGAGAGCTTGTAGGTGTTTTGAGAGGATTGGCAGGGTTAAACATAATTTCTGCAGATGTTGTGGAAGTTTCTCCAGCTTATGATCATGCAGAATTAACCTCTTTGGCGGCGGCAACCACGGTTTTTGAAATTACGAACTTGTTTGCCTATTCCAGAAAGCGAAAAACTTAAATTAACTCTACCTAATAATTAGGAGATATTGAGTTGATATTTCTTATGAATCAAATTAAGACAAAAAGATTGGTCTTAAAGAAACCAACAAAAAAAATAAATAAGAAATCGATTGTTTCTAAGATCGGACATTGGGAGGTAGCAAAATGGTTATCAGATGTTCCCTATCCTTACACAGAACAAAAAGCTGAAGAGTGGTTAAATAATATCAATTACGATGATCTGCTGTTTAGTATATTTAGAAATAATTCTTTGATAGGCGGTGTTGGATTAAGCCTAGAAGAAGATAACGATTTGGATTTGGGATTTTGGATTGGGAGAGATCAATGGGGCAAGGGTTATGCTACTGAAGCAGCAATGGGCTTAATTCAATATGCAAAAAAAGAGTTCAACTTTAAACAAATTAAAGCATGTTATATAAAAGGAAATACAGGCTCCTCAAATGTCTTAAGAAAGCTTGGATTTGAAGAGATAGGTAAGTGTGAAGAATATTTTCTTTCACGCAAAAAAACAATGCCTTGTATTAAGCTATTGTTAAAGTTTGATACAAAATAAGATACTTTTTTTTATGTCAATAGTTCTTTATACATTATCAACGCATCAACGTAACCAGCACTCTTACTCTTGAATGCTTTTGGCAAACTTCCAACTATATGAAAGCCAAGTTTCTTCCACAAACGGATAGCGTTTTTATTTGTTGAAACCACAAGGTTGTATTGCATCGCTATAAAACCTAACCCCTTTGCTACTTCTTGAGAGTGTTCACACATACTGGTCGCCAAACCTGTTCCTCTAGCTGTTTCAGAAACGATATAACCACAATTACACACATGTGAACCTAGGGCTGGTTGGTTCGCTTTTATATAGTATGTACCGTGTATTTTGTTATCTTTCCCAATAGCAACATAAGTCTCCTTTGGTGACTCTATCCAAACCTTATGTGCATCTTCTTCTGAAATTTCAGGAGGATACGCATAAGTTTCACCCTCACGAAATACTTTTTCAATAATTTGCCATACTTCTGTCCAGTCAGATTTTTTATATTTTCTTATGATCATGATGTATTGTTGAATATAGTTTTTCTCTAGAGCGCCATAATCATACTAGAGTTACTATTTAGTGAATAAATACTTTACTACGGTTACAACTCTTCCTAAGCACATTAGAGAAGAAATTTGATCTTTTTTGAGTTATGAGTTTATACTGAGTTCAAATTGATGAGGAAAAAAAAGTCATGAAAAGAAGAATGAGAAATATCATTAATCAACTTAGTAAAGCATATCGTTTTCCGTCTTCCCCCATCGATAACGACAAACGGATTGCGCGGAGAGTTGCGACAGAATTTCAACATGAATATCCCCCTGGAACGCCAATAGAATTCATTGCAGATGAAATATTGAATTGTTGGGCAAGAAATAAAGAATAAAAATATTGGAATCTATAAAGGAAGGTGGGTGTAGCTTTGGCAGGTCTCCGGTTGGTAGATGCATTGGTTGGCATAAACTGACTGAAGAACGCTATCAAAAATCTCTAGGTAATGATTTTAAATGCTTTCAGGTATGTCTAAGTTATACTCATCAGATGAAGATTCATCATGAGAGTAGGTCTTTTTTTTCCATTCTCTAACAAAAGGATTTTTACCGACTTCGTTATATACTTTTTTTAGCCTCTCAAAGGGATTGGTAATTTCTGGTGGAATATCATCAAGAACCCCTTCAGCAATCCAACCCAAAAGACTCCAAACTGCAATGTCAGCAATAGACATATTATTTCCAACAAACCAATGTGAACTATTAGCTTTCAAAATCTCTTCTAAATAGCCAAAGTATCTTGGTAAATCTTTATTGGTTAACTCAATTCGCATTGCTCTTTTTTTCATTGGATCATTTTCTCGCATCGAAGGATTTAACAACTCATTAATGTCTGTAACAGTATCAATAATTTGATCCACTTTACCTGCTTCAATAATATCTTCAGGGTACATACCACTTAGCTTACCGCAAATTCTAGCAATACCTCCCGTTTGAGCAACGCTCTGCCCATCTATAACTAATACTGGTAATTGGCGGAAAGGTATTAACGTGCCATCCTTTAATTTGCCATTTTCTTTTAGATAGCTATTATCATCATCAGTGATCCTAACGTCATCAAACTTAATACTTGCAATAAATAAAGGCAATCTTGCTACCTCAGCACGCCAAAATGGTATATCAAAATAAATAAGCCTTATATCCATAATTCCTTCTCCTAATTATTAATGCATCTTCGCTATCAAGATGTCAAAAAGCCAAAAGACAGTCGTTACCATGCAAAAGCAATAGATGGCTTAGGTGAATAATTAGCCCATTGGCTGTAGCTTAAACACAGTCCTTTCTACACCCATTTCTGCTGAATTTTTTTTAACCTCATCCGAGTTAAACATTTCCATCATCCCTGCAGGGTCAAAACATCTACCATGACAAGAGCAGTATGGTCATCAACTTTGCCTACCATTGAATCTCTTGAAAATTTTTCTCGCATATGAGCAAGATCGTCAAAACTTTCTTTCCACTGGTCAAAAGTGCCATTGCCTATCTTTACTAATACTAAAGTGTTCGTCATATCTCTCGTATGTTGTTATAAAAATAAATCTCAGTTACTGTACTATCCTTTCAAATATACCCTCACACTGATACACGAGATGCAATATTGAGCAAGTTCTAGTTTTTTATGAGACCGCAACTCTGATTCGCTGGTACAGCCGTATTTATTTTTTTTGGTGGTTCAAGATTCAAGTTACCAACTTTGTTGACAAAGGTTTTTTCATCAAAGTCTAACCTAATTAATGAGTTGAATTCCTTCTCTTCACCGATAGTACTAACTGTGAAGCCGTTATAGTCATGACCAGGATAGACTAGTGTTGAATCAGGCAGTTTAAATAATTTGTGTATGGAGTGATAAAGCGTTGATGCAGACCCTCCCTGAAAATCACAACGGCCAGTGCTTCTAATAAATAAGGCGTCACCTGTAAAGACTTTGTCATCAACAAGATATGACATGCAGCCAGGAGTGTGTCCCGGTGTTTCTATTGCAACAATCTTATGCTCACCAATAGGCAAAATATGGCCCTCGCTAACCATAATATCAGCACACGCTTCTGCATCAGTATTTTCTATGCCTATAACAATTTTAGCGAGAGAGAAACTTTTTTTAAGTGGGCAGGCACTGGTTATATGATCAGCATGAATGTGTGTTTCAATTATAAATTTTAAGTCAAGTTCTAATTCTTGGATTAAGGAAATATCACGCTCTATCATAGAATCTACAGCGTCAATAATTGTTGCTTCTCTTGTTACGCTGTCAGCTAAAAGATAGGTGAAAGTTGAGCTATCGTGTTCAAAAAGTTGCTTGCAAATTAAGCTCATTCAGTAACCTCTATAATCATATGCAGAAAGGTTTGTTGATTTATCATTAACACATATACTTTTGATGCATTTTTTCTGTATGAATGTAATAATCATACAGTTTTAAGTCTGACGCTGCATGCTTGTCTACAACTACTATTACATTTTTATGTTGCTGAAGGATGCTTCCTGGAAAGAATGATGATACCGGACCTTCAATTACCTCAGCGACGGCTTGGCTTTTGTGCTTACCAAGACCTAAAAGAAGAATCTGTTTTGCCTCCATTATTGTGCCAATACCCATAGTGATGGCGAGTGATGGTTGTGTTTCATTATCTTTAAAAAAATGAGCATTGTTTTCAATTGTGTTTTGTGTCAATGTCTTAACTCTTGTTCTTGAGTTTAGGCTTGATGTGGGCTCATTGAACCCAATATGTCCATTAGTTCCTATACCTAGAACCTGAATATCAATTCCACCATGACGCCTTATCATGGACTCGTAGTTTTCACAGCTGGCTGCATAATCGTCATCGAAACATTCAGGGATAAAAACATTTTTATAATTAATATCAATATGATCAAAGAGTTTACTATTCATATAATTTCGATAGCTTTGAGGGTGCCCAGGTTTGAGGCCCACATACTCGTCTAGATTGAAAGTGGTAACACTTTTGAAACTAATTTGACCCTGCTCATATTTTTTGATTAGGGCTTTATAGGTTAAAACCGTAGAGCTACCAGACGCTAGACCAAGCACTGCTTTTTCTTTGTCAGAAATAAATTTCCCAATAATATTGGCAGCAAAATTACTTGCTTCTAATTCAGAGGGGAGGATAACTACTCTCATGACGACTTTTTTTTAATTTGCTTTCCAGAAACCCAAACATTATGTACATTAAAATTCGAATCAAAATGCACTAAGTTAGCTTTATAACCTGGTTTTAAAGAACCCAAATGATTTGCAATTCCTAAGTATTCTGCTGGGTAACGTGAGGCCATAGCAAGCGCTTGATTTAATGGAATGTTGCACTTTTGATAGGCATTTTTAACCGCGTCAATCTGGGTAATAGAAGAGCCGGCTAACTTTCCTTCTGAGTTCACGATACGACCATTTGATTCACTTACCACTTCATCATAAAGTTCAAAAGAGGGCTCACCATGATGGATAGTAGCCATTGAGTCTGAAATAAAGAACAGCTTGCCTTTTGGTTTTGACTCGTATGCCAACTGAATTAATGATGGGTGAACGTGATGTAAGTCAACAATAATGCTTGCAAAGGTATTTTCAAAGTGCAATGCAGCGCCTACAACTCCAGGTTCGCGAGCAGATATCTGACTCATAGCATTGAACAGATGAGTGAAGCCATCAAGACCGTTTTTGATGGCTTCATCTAACTCATCATAGCTTGCATCGCTATGACCAGCGAGGGTTTTTATGCCAAGAGATGTCAGGTGCTTTAATTGTTTACTGGAAATACACTCAGGCGCTAAGGTTAGCATAACTGGGAAGCTCTTTATGGATTCGAACAAGTTTAAATAATCAGAGTTAATGGTGCTAATGTATTTTTTTTGATGTACGCCTCGATATTTAACATTAAAGAAAGGACCCTCAATATGAATACCCAGTAGTGAAGAGTTATTCTTTATTTCTTCAGTAACTGTATTAATGCATTGCTCAAGAACTTCCATTGAGTCACTAATAACAGTAGGCATAACACTGGTAGTGCCAAAAAATTGGTGTGCTTTTATTATGGTGTTTAAACTTTCCTGATTAGGAGAGTTGTTAAACAATGTTCCACCACCACCATTAACCTGAAGGTCAATAAACCCAGGTGCAAGAATGCCCTGGTCTAATTCTATTTTGTTGAAGTTGTCGGGAGTATTATTTTTGTCAACTATATCGACGATAGACTTACCATCTATTAGCAAAGCGTGATCATCGTAAAAACGTTCCCCACAAAATATTTGCGATCCTAATAATGCCTGTTTCATCCTAATTCCACCACATAGTCATAACGGTCGCCACGATAGTAAGACTGTGTATATTCCACAACTTTTCCATTGGCGTCTTTGCCACGCCTCTCCACAAACAAGACCGCACTGCCAGGACTTACCTCCAATTTATCAGCTATATCGTCATCTGCATTTATGGCATGAATATTTTGTTTGGCAGTGACGGGGTTCATATTTTTTCTTTTAAGTGTTTCGTAAAGTGAATCATCTAACGCGGTAGTAATTGAGATAATGGAAGCGGGAATAATTGCTATCTCATAAAGTAATGGTTCATTAACTAAAAATCTGACTCTATTTAGGCGATGAACATAATCTTCTTCATTCAAATTTAATATTAGAGCTTCTTTCGGACTAGCTTTACCTTCCTCCCGTAAAACAATTCTTGAATGGGATTCGAGACCACGTCTATTCATATCAGCAGTAAAACTATTCAGAGAAGAGAGGTTTTTATGCAAAACAATATCAACATTATCAGAAACAACAGTACCAGCACCATGACGTTTTTGTAGCACCCCGATATCGACAAGTTGACCTATGGCTTTTCTAACAGTAATTCTTGATAAATTGAGTTTGTTTGCTAATTCTCGTTCGGGAATTAATGAGTCACCAGGATTTAACATGCCCTGTTGGATGGCATTATGGAGAGATCGTGAAAGCTGTTTATAGAGAGATTCAGGGCTGTCACTTGAGGGAAGTAAATAGTTAATTAAAGTGTCTATTTCAGTCATCAGATTATTACCCTATTGATTTTTTCGACAGAATATCCGTCACATTTTTGATGTGACAATCAAATTATTGGTATTTAATTGGTATTATATTATATATGATTGGTATTATATTATATATTTAACGTATAAAACAATAATCTGTAAAAAATACTATGCAGGGCTTGAAAAAACATACTTTTATTAAAGAATAAGATTTGAAAAATGATTATGAAAAAAACAAATTTGCATTTTAATTGCTTCTTGTTATATAATACCATTTTATTACCAATTTTGTAAATAGTACCGCTTAAAGAATTAACTTTAAAGTTAATAGCAAAATATTTTTCTCAATTTAGTGGTCTTATTTGTGAGGGCTATGAGTACAGTAAGCTCGGAATTTGTTTTGACAAACACTATCGATTCAGATGGGCAGTTCTGTTCGGCACTCAAGAATAATAGTGACATAGTACTAGATAATTTTTTGATCTGTTTCAGCTTGCTATCTCCTATCAAGTCTATTGATAACTGTCTTGTTATGAATCAAGTTGGTGGTTATGTAGAGCTATCACAACTTAATAAATCCCCTTTACTTCCAGATGAAGAGTGGTCTTTTAAGTATGCTTATGAACACTCTAGACATAGACCCCTGAACCATACATGGAGCCCACAAGGTGCTTTTGTAAAACTTCTTGATGGTACATTTATTTCAGTATATGTTGATGATTTAGATTCTCAAACTTTCTCCTCCTTGGAGCCAATCGTAAAGAATTCATCTAATAAATCGTTCGACAAATCTTTGCGATTGGTGCCACATCCTAGCGAATGGATACCTAGTGCTGGAGTGTGCAATTTAAGTCAACCCTTAGATTTATCCTTTGACGATTCAGAGACTATAACTAGAGCTGTTAGTGCCGCTTCTGAACTTGGTAAAAGACTCAGTTTAAATATTTTATCTAGCAATAATAACGAGTTGATTGGCTCTAATACACAACTAATAATAAAAGCTCAAAGGTATAAGTCAAGTTCTTCATATAGCCTGGTTATAACCAGTGATGTGATTGAACTTAATGCTGGTGACGAACAAGGTTTATTTTATGGCTTGGTCACTTTATTGCAACTGAACCAAACGTATCATAAATTAATCCCATGCGGCACAATCATAGACCAACCGCGTTTTGATTGGCGTGGACAGCACTTAGATTGTGTTAGGCATTTTTATGCTGTCGAAAGCATTTTAAAACTTCTGGATTTAATGAGCTTGTTTAAACTCAATAAGTTTCATTGGCATGGCACAGACGATGAAGCATTTCGCTTCAAGCTTGATAGTAATCCTGAACTTGCCACTGCCACTGCTAAAAGAGGGAATAACCTTTTAGTCCCACCTATTTTTGGTTCTGGCCCTAGTCCAACCGGAGGTTGCTATGACTCTAGCGATATCAAGCAAGTTATTGAGCGAGCTTCATCTAATTATATTGATGTAATGCCTGAGTTTGATTTGCCGGGGCATAACTTGTCGTTAATTCAGCTCTTTCCTACCACCCGCGATCCAAGAGATAAAAGCAATGAAGTTTCAGTTCAAGGTTATCTTAAAAATACTTTAAATCCTGCAATGCCTGAAACCTATTCAATTGTTGAGCCATTAATTGATGATCTTTGTAAATTATTTCCGGGTGAATATATTCATTTAGGTGGGGATGAGGTGTCACCTGAAAGCTGGAAATGTTCTCCTGCAGTTGAGGCTTTAAAAGCGAAATACGATCTCGAAACTAATAAAGATGTCGCATCTTGGTTTATTAATAAACTCTCCGCCAGAGTCGAGTCTAATGGTAAAAAAACGGCTGCATGGCAAGAAGCTGAAGAAGGTAATTACCTTGAAAAAAAATCAGATAAGCTGTTGTTTGCTTGGCAAAATCTTGAGTCTGGTTATAAATTAGCAAGAAAGGGCTTTAAGGTTGTATTGTGTCCTGCTGAGCATATTTATTTTGATATGGCTCAAAGTCAAACTTATAGTGATCGAGGTGTGAATTGGGCTGCAATTGTCTCCTTAGAGGATACTGTTGATTGGCAGATTATCCCTCTTGATGAGCCTGAACTTGAGTCAAATATTGAAGGAATACAGGGACATCTTTGGAGTGAAACAATAACCCAAGATAGCCATATGGAAGCAATGCTTTGCCCTAGAATTATAGGTCTCTCAGAGAGTGCTTGGGCAGCTGAGGATAATAAGCGTACTGGCGTTGAATTGTGCGCTTTAGCCTATAATAGTTTTAGAGACTTATTTGAACAAATAGGTTGGGAGTATTATCGAAGTGAAAATTTTGATATTATGCCTACTTCAAATACTATTAATGAGGAGGGTTTGACTAGTGAATCAGTTCATACAAATGTTTAAACCCAAAACTAAAGCGCAAACAACAACTCTTTTTGCATGGGCTCTAATCTCCCCGGCGGCGATATATATGCTTTTAATAGTTGTCTGGCCATTAGTTGAAACATTTCGTCTTTCTTTTACTAATTCAAACATAGGTACCTTAATTGAGGGTTATGATTATATCGGTTGGGCTAACTATGAAAAAGTACTCGGTGGACGCAAGTTTCCTGCGATTGTCAATCGAACCTTTTATTGGATGTTTCTTTCAGTTGGACTCAAAATGATATTGGGCTTGATTGGCGCTACTTTGCTGGCAAGCAATATAAGGGCTCGTGGTGTTATCCGCGCCTTAGTCATGCCACCCTGGATCATACCTATAGCAATAGGTTGTTTTGGTTGGTTGTGGTTATACAATGGTCATTTCGGCCTACTTTCAAATTTCATCGAGATGGTTGGTATAACCGATGGTCCGTTCAGCTTCTTGGCCTACAAGAAAAGCGCCTTTTATTCAGCAGTTGTGACCGATGTTTGGATTGGAACGCCGATGGTGACTTTATTCTTTTTGGCTGCCATGCAGGGCGTCCCAAGGGATTTATATGAGGCCGCTTATGTCGATGGCGCCTCTCGTTGGTATCGTTTCCGTAGAATCACAATGCCTCAAATTATGCCTACTGTGATTACGATGGCTCTGCTCTCTGCCATCTGGACTTTTAATTCTTTCGAAATTATTTGGATTTTGACCGAGGGCGGTCCTCGTGGTGCAACCACCACTCTCATAATTGATACCTTCAAAACAGCTATTTTCAGTTATAAATTTGGTGCAGGTGCGACTCGAGCAGTGCTCGTTGTTTTAATTTTGAGTGTGTTCTCTCTTATCTACCTGGCTGTGTTAGGAAGAGTTAGCAAAAAATTTGGTTATGCCGGGGTAGTAAAATGATGGATAAATATTCACTGCCTCACAAGATTTTAATTTATTTTAGTATTGCATTATTCTTAACATTCATGCTACTACCATTTGTTGAAATGTTTATGGCATCACTTAGACCTTTAACTCACCTTTTTCACCGCCCGAAGCTGGAGCTAGGGGAAACGATAGGCTTTGCCGATTTTATCAGTCGATTTTGGTCTAAGGATTTTAGTTTTCAAGCTTATTCAGATATTTGGGTGACGGTGCCACAACTACCTCGATATATATTTAATAGCGTATTTTTAGCTACTGCGGTTACTATTTTCTCATTGATTTTGGTGATTCCTGCTGCATATGCCTACGCACGCTTTAACTTTCGTGGAAAATCAGTCAGTCTGACACTATTTTTGGCTGTCAACATGTTCTCTGGTGCAGTTTTGCTGATTCCATTATATAAATTGTTACGAATGTATGGTATGTTGAATACTTATTGGGCAATGATTATTCCTGGTGTCGCATTTCTTGTGCCAACAGGAATCTGGTTGCTGAAATCATTTATGGAGAAGATACCATATGAATTAGAGGAGGCGTCATTTGTGGATGGAGCATCACGCCTTTATACATTGCGTAGAGTGATTCTGCCTTTAGCAGTGCCCGGTTTAGTTGTCGTTGGCGTTGCAATATTTATTGGCGCCTATGCACAACAGTTTTTATTCGCAATTACGTTTAACCAAGATAGAGACTACATGCCACTTCCAGCTGGCATATTCGAGTTCATTGGTTACCAGGACGTATTGTGGAACGAAATGATGGCAGCTAGCCTAGTTGGAATTCTGCCCGTGCTGTTAATCTTCATGTTTATGCAGAAACATCTCATAGCAGGATTAACACACGGGGCAGTAAAGCAGTGAGAAGTAAAATACTCACATAAACCGTTACCAGAAAAGTAAAAAATATCTGGTAGCACAATGTAAAAATAAAGGAGAAGTAAAAATGAAATATATAAAACGAACACTCTTCTTACTTGTGATGGGCCTAGGATTAATGGCACCAGTACAAGCGGAAGAGGTACACATGGTTATGTGTGGTGGCGAAATACGTGAAGCCGATAAAGTAGTTATAGCTGCTTTTGAAGCTAGTCATGCTGGTGTCACTGTTAATGCAGAAGCGGTTCCTTGGGGCACGTGTCAGGATAAAACAATGACGCTTGCTGCTGCTGGTGATCCAGTAGGACTAGCTTATATTGGCTCTCGTACCTTGAAGCAACTAGGTCGTAGTGGTCTAATTCTTCCAGTAAATATTTCTGAGGAAAAACAGGCGTTGTATCAGCCTGGTATTCTTGCCACTGTTACTGATGGTGGTCAATTCTGGGGTTTCCCACATGCTTTCTCTACGAAAGCGCTATTCATCAACTGTGGTTTAGTTGAAGCAGCGGGTGAAGCTTGTGTTGCGCCAAGAACTTGGACAGGACTTTATAATATGGCTAAGGCTGTTAATGACAATACCTCAGCTGCAGGTATTGGCATAACTGGAAAGGACTTTGATAACACTATGCACCAATTCCTTAACTACCTATATAGTAATGGTGGTTCTGTAAGTGATGCAGCTACTGGTGAGATAACTTTCAACAGTCCTGAGACTATTGAGACACTAGAATTTTATGGTAAATTAGCTGGTGTTGCTCAGGAAGGTCCTATGGGATATGAGCGTTCTCAATTGACTCAGTTGTACAATGATGGTCAGATTGGAATGTACATCAATGGTCCATGGGGCGCAGGTCAACACAATGCAAATATTGCTGAAATAGTTGTACCTATTCCTGCTGGCCCAAGTGGCGAGAGTGGAACATTGTTGATTACTGACTCTATTGCAGTATTCAAAGGTTCTGCAAATGAAGGTCTTGCAATGGAGTTAGCTGATGCTCTTACATCTGGTGAGGCTCAATATGACCTTGATTCGAGCTGGGGTTTAACACCAATTATGCAATATGAGAAAATGCGTGATGATGTTTACTACAGTACTGACTATTGGCAAGTATTTGTAGATTCAATCGGCAGAGGTGGACCAGAGCCAATGTTTGAAGACTTCAAAGCACTTCAAATGGGTATCAACAGCGCCATCCAAGGCATGATCTTGGGTGAAGGTTCTGCTGCTGATCTAGTTGCAGAGGCTGCAGAAACTCTAGCAGAGGGTCTTTAAGTCAATTAGTTGACTAGTATAGGAGCAACGGTGACGTTGCTCCTGCACTTATAAGGCTAACTTCAAAAACATACTTATCTGTTTTTAACAAATTTTAAGTATGTTTTTAAGGTTTACCTTGGGTGTAAGAGAAATAATAATTTAATTGCATATCGTGATTGATGTGCCATAATCAAGAACATAAATATGGCGACTTTAAAGCTGGAAAATATTTTTAAAAGTTTTGGTGAAACCGAGGTTTTAAAAGACATTAACCTGAGTATTGATGACAAGGGGTTTGTTGTTTTTGTTGGTCCTTCGGGTTGTGGAAAAACGACATTATTAAGAATTATCTGTGGTTTAGAAGAGGCTACTAGCGGCAAGGTATTTATTGATGAAGAGGATGTTTCCAATGCACAGCCAGTTGATCGAGGTATTTCTATGGTATTTCAGTCCTACGCGCTATATCCACATTTGTCCGTATTTGAAAACATTGCCTTTCCACTTAGAGTTGCAAAAATTAATGAAGCTGAATTAAAGGAGCGAGTAAATCGTGCTGCTGAAATACTCCAATTAACTGATCGTTTAGATTTTAAGCCCGGACAGCTTTCTGGTGGCCAGCGCCAAAGGGTTGCTATAGGTAGATCAATTGTTCGAAATCCTAGAGTCTTTCTATTTGACGAACCGTTGTCTAACTTGGATGCAGCTCTTCGTGGTGATATGAGGGTTGAGTTGGCTAAATTACACCAAAACTTAAAAACCACAATGGTCTATGTCACCCATGACCAAATCGAAGCTATGACGATGGCTGACAAAATTGTGGTTTTGAATGATGGTGTGGTACAGCAATTTGGAGCACCAATGGAGTTGTATCACCATCCTACAACAAAGTTTGTTGCTGGTTTTATTGGCCATCCAAAAATGAATTTTCTAAAGACAACCAATACTGTTGTTGACGGTAACGAGTTGCAAGTGAACATTGGTGCAGAAACCATTTCTTTACCTGTTGAAATAGGAGAAACAAAGTCAGGGGATATAATCGAGCTTGGTATTCGCCCTGAAGACCTTAGGCTTAGCTCTGATAATCAGGGATTGTCAATGAATGTAGAGGTTGTAGAGCATATAGGTGCAACAGTAATCATCTATGGCCCTGCTGCTGGTAATGATGACTTTTGCGCGGTATTGCCTGGCGATACTCTAATTCATCCTGGAGAAACAATCAGCTTGCTTATAAATTCTACAAAGTGTCATGCTTTTAATTCACAAGGAATAGCACTGCGCAGAAAACAGGTAGCTGAAGTTAGTTAGGAGAATAATTATGAGAACTGGTATTGTTGGTTTAGGGTTAAGGGCTGGTAATGTTCTTAAGATGATGCAAGCCGATATGCCAGAGTTGGAATTGGTCGGTTACGTCGATCCAGAACCTTGCGGATTGCCACTACTTAAGGGTATCACAAGCCAACTTCAACAATATGAAAGTGTAGAAACTATGATTGCCAAGTGCAGCATTGAGCTACTTTGGGTGGCATCACCAAACCATCTTCACTTGGGCCATATTAGGGCCGGATTAGAAGCAGGATTAAAAGTTTTTACAGAAAAGCCAATCGTTATCACTAAGGCAGAAAGCTTCAGTCTTGCTAAATTAATACATAAGTACGGTGAAAACCAACTAATGGTGGGTCTTGTGTTGCGTTATTCCCAGCATATGAGAGAATTACGACGTGCAATAGATGCAGGAATGTTAGGTCGAATTACATCGATAGAAGCCAATGAACATATTGCGCCCTATCACGGTTCATTTTTTATGCGTGATTGGCGCCGTTTAAAAAAATATTCGGGTGGCTTCATGTTAGAAAAGTGTTGTCATGACTTAGATATATACAACAATGTTGTGGGTGACAGGCCGATTAGAGTTGCAAGTTTTGGTGGGAGAGGTAATTTTGTCCCTGAGGAGTCTCCGGGTAATCAGCATGATGACGTTTATCAGCAAAAATTATCATACTGGGAAAGTGTCGATGATCCATTTACTAGTGACGCTGATATTGTTGACCATCAAAATGCATTATTAGAATATCCAAACGATGTTAGTTTTTCTTTCCATACAAGCATTAATGTTCCTGACGAACATCGACGCTTTTGTATTATAGGTAGTCGTGGAATGGCAGAAGGGGACTTTATGCGAGGCAATCTTCGAATCACTGATGCACGAACAGGAAAGTGCCTAGAGAATCACAAATTTAATTATTTGAGTACAGAAATTGCTGGAAATTACCCCGCTCATTACGGTGCTGATCAGTTAATGTGTGCAGACATCATAGCATATCTTCGTGGTAAATCAGATTCATTGCCTGTTGGTCCTAAAGATGCTATAGAGGCAGGCTTAGTTGCGATGGCAATAGATGAAAGTCGAATCAAGGGGGAAATTATCGATATGACTGAAACATGGAAAGAGCTGGACTCATTGTATTGATTGAAGAGAGTGTCTAATGATTAAAGGAATCAGCTACTTATCTCTTGAAAATGGGCTCGAAGGCGGACACCCTATTGATTCAGCCCTCAAACAAACCAAATCTCATGGCTTCGATGCACTTGAACTGGCGATATCGACTCAAGGCGTACTCACTACTTCAACCACTCAAAATGAGTGTCACCAAATTCGCCAACAAATTGATGATTCTGGCCTTTTTGTCGACAGTCTGGCGAGCGGTATGAGTTGGGCGATCAATCCAACGAGTGATAATGAGGCTATGCGAAAACAATCAGTTAATCTTCATAAAGACGCACTGAAGGTGGCAAGCTATCTGGATTGCAAAGCGCTGTTGTATGTTCCTGGAGTTGTCAAAAGCCCCATTTCTAGTGAGATAGTTCGCTACGATAGAGCCCTTGAGCGTGCACGAAATGCGATCAATGAGTTGCTACCAATAGCTGAAGACCTGGACATAGATTTGTGTATTGAAAATGTATGGAATGGTCTATTTTATTCACCAATTGAACTGCGAGACTTTGTAGATTCTTTTGATTCAGAGAAGTTGGGTGTTTATTTAGATGTCGGTAACTTAATTGGCTATCAGCAATACCCACCGCATTGGGTTGAATTGTTAGGCCCTAGAATTAAAAGAGTCCAGATCAAAGATTATCGAGAAAATTTTGATTGGACTGGCAGTTTTAGTTTCTGTGATTTAGGCGCGGGTGATGTACCTTGGAAAGAGACAATAGATTCCATCAAAGCGATTAACTATAAAAGTACAATTGTTGCCGAAATGTTGCCTTGGGATAAGACGCTTTTGGCTCGCACATCGGCTGCAATGAATCAGTTATTTGACTTCAATAGTTCAACTTAAATCTATTAAGCATTATGGCTAAAAAGCTAAAAGTTGGCGTTATTGGTTTAGGTAGCATGGGCTCAACCCATTTGGATATTTATTCACAAATCAGTGAAGTAGAGGTAGTTGCTGTTGCCGATCCAAAAAAAAATCGGCTTGATGGTTCTAGCAAAGCTGAAGGCAATATTAGCGGTCAGGCCCAGGGTAGTGTTGTAGGGTTTGAAGCCAAAAAATATCTTGACGGAATGGATTTGATTAATGACCCAGACATTGAACTAGTCGATATTTGTGTTGGCACAAATTTACATTTCGTTTTTGTTGAGGCAGCGTTAGCGAAAGGCAAACATGTCTTAGTTGAAAAACCATTAGCGCGGACTTACGATGAAGCCAAAAAGATAGTTGAACTGGCATTGAATTCTTCCACTAATATCATGTCAGCGATGTGTTTACGCTATTGGCCTGCTTGGGTTTGGCTGAAGAAAGTGATAGACAGCAAACAATATGGTAGATGTCTTTCTTTGACTTGTAAGCGCCAAACCAGCCACCCACCAGGAACATTTTATTCCAATGATGATGAATGTGGAGGTGCGCTACTAGACCTTCATGTTCATGACACTGATTTTATTAATTATTGTTTTGGCATGCCAAAGGCGGTTTTCAGTCAAGGCTATAAAGGACCTAGTGGCGGTATTGACCATGTGGCTACTCATTACATTTATGACCAATCTCAGAATGCTCCTTTAGTGACTGCTGAAGGGACATGGACAATGCAAGAAGGTTATGGATTTAATATGTCTTACACAGCAAATTTTGAAAAGGCGACGGCTTGTTATTTATTAGATGATGAAGAAACACTAACATTATTTCGATCAAGCTATGAACCTGAAATCATAAAGTTGGATGAAGGAATGGGCTATGAATTCGAAATCCGATCTTTTGTAGATGAAATTCTAAGAGGTGAAAAAAGTGACATGACCTTATTAAATCAGGCTGCTAAATCAATTGCAATTATTGAGGCTGAGCAAGTTAGTATTAGATCTTGTTCAGTTGTTACTTTAAGTGTTTAATTATAAATAAAAAACTACAAAGTGAACTGTGATCGCTTGATTATTTATCCTAGCTAATAAGAGCCAAGTTTATATTCATCCCAAACTTCTTGAGCAAGGATTTGAATGTACTCATCATCATTCTCAATGGCAAGTTTCATCCAAAATCTGGCTTCAAGTATATTTTTATCAGAACCTTTACCGAGAAGATACATGCGACCAAGGTTGTATTGTGCAGGCGCATCACCCTGTTCAGCAGCCTTTATAAACCAACTGAAAGCGAGATAATCGTTTTGAGTTACACCATTTCCTCTAAGGTACAGGTTTGCTAAATTGTATTGTGCATCAACATAGCCTTGATCAGCTGATTTTTCATACCAAGTAGCGGCCTCTTGAAAATCCTGAGCTGTTCCCTTGCCATGTGCATACATCCAAGCTACATTATATTGTGCTCTAGCATCTCCTTGCTCGGCAACTTGAAGCCATTCAAGAATCGCCCCTTGATAGTCACCTTCTGCATAAGCATTATCTCCATCTCCGTAGTCAGCATTAGAACTTCCAATTAGAATGAATGATAATAAAAAAAGAGATAGTATTTTTTTTAGTGACATGGCTTTACTCAGTAAATTTAAACAACATAAATTCTAACGATAGTTAGGGCGCTATATTAACATACTTGAATGCAATTATGGGGGCTTGAAAGAGCCTGTTTTTATTAACTAAATAACTCTTTCAGTTTAAAATGGAATGTTAGTTTTATTTTTATCATCTAGTATTCCGTTTATATCTGCAGAGCAGTTAAATTATATTCATTTTTACTATACATATTTATGTCATCCAATTATAAATTATGAGAAAAACTAAACTTAAGTCACTCACTTGTTTTTTTGTTTTGTTTGGATGTCTAATGGGCACTTCTCAGGCAGTTGCTGACGAGATAAAAGTTGCCGTAGCAAGTAACTTTTATCCAACCATGAAAGTAATTGCAAAGCGCTATGAGTTAAAAACAGCCGGCTCTACAGGACATCACAAAGTGATACTAATTCCTGGCTCTTCAGGTAAACATTATGCCCAAATCATGAATGGCGCCCCTTTTGACATATTTTTTTCTGCAGACATAGAGCGAGCAAGACTGTTGGAGCAAGAAGGAAAAATCGTAGCTGGAACGAGGTTTACCTATGCACTTGGTAAATTAATTCTTTGGAGTTCAATAGATAACTATGTTGACTCAAAAGGGGAAGTACTCAATAAGAAAGATTTTCGATATTTGGCCATAGCCAATCCTAAACTTTCTCCATATGGAAAATCTGCTGAAGAAGCTTTAAAGTCACTCAAACTTTGGACGAATTTGAAAGAGAGGTTAGTGCAGGGTGCAAATATTGCACAGACATTCCAGTTTATCAGTAGTGGTAATGCTAAACTAGGATTTGTTGCTTATTCACAAATTATGAACCCCGGTCTCTCCATTGATGGCTCATTCTGGGAGGTGCCTCAGTCGATTTATAAACCAATAGAGCAACAAGCAGTTCTATTAAAGGACAGTTATATTGGGAGAGAATTTCTGTCCTTTGTTAAAAGCGATGAGTCTTTGAGTATTACTTATGAATCTGGATATGGCTTACCATAATGTTAAACGAATTTGATATTACTGCTCTTTTCATTACATTAAAGCTGGCAGGAGTTAGTACACTTATTCTTTTGTTATTAGGAACACCACTTGCATGGTGGCTTTCGCAAACCCGCTGGAAACTAAAAACTATATTGGAAGCTATAATTGCACTTCCATTAGTATTACCTCCAACAGTATTAGGTTTTTATCTGCTGATAACTCTTGGGCCTAACGGTCCAGTTGGTGGAATGTTAGAGTCGCTCGGAGGAGCATCGATAGCTTTCACTTTTACAGGTCTGGTAGTCGGCTCTGTCATTTACTCGATGCCTTTTGTGGTTCAACCCCTGCAGAATGCTTTTAGTGGAATTGGTCGTCGCCCAATGGAGGTTGCTGCCACTTTACGTGCTTCACCACTAGACCGGTTTTTTAGTATTGCAGTGCCATTAGCACGTTCTGGTTTTATAACTGCTGCTGTATTAGGATTTGCTCATACAGTAGGAGAGTTTGGCGTTGTGTTGATGATTGGTGGCAATATCCCTGGTGAAACTCAAGTCCTCTCGATTGCAATCTATGACCATGTTGAGGCACTTGAGTATGGACAGGCGCACTGGCTTGCTGGAGGATTGTTGTTGCTTTCCTTTTTAATGTTGATGATGGTCTATATTTTTAATCGTCGATTCTCACTTATGCAAAGTGATAACCAATGATTGAGTGTCAGCTAAAAATTAAGCAAGGGGGTTTTACTCTAGATGTGGAGTTTTGTGCTCCTGCTAAAGGGGTCACTGTCGTCTTTGGATCTTCGGGTTGTGGTAAGACCACATTATTGCGAGCTCTTGCTGGCTTGGAAAAAAGTGATGATGGGTTTCTAAAAGTGGGTGACTCGATTTGGCAGGATGGCAAAAATTTTATACCACCACACATGCGTTCAGTTGGCTATGTTTTTCAGGAGGCTAGCCTATTTGATCATCTAAATGTGCGAGGGAATCTTGAGTATGGAGCTAGGCGAGCAAAAGAAGCGGGAAAAGATTTTATGGGACGTGCACTGGATTTATTAGATATAAGGCCATTACTTGAGAGGACAACAGAACAGTTATCTGGAGGGGAGAGGCAGCGAGTAGCTATTGCGAGAGCTTTGGCAGTTAATCCCGATATTTTATTGATGGACGAACCTCTGTCAGCTCTAGATTTAAAGCGAAAGAAGGAAATTTTGCCTTATCTTGATTCTCTTCATCATGAACTAGATATTCCACTCATCTATGTCACACACTCACCCGATGAGGCCTCACGATTGGCGGATCATCTAGTGCTACTGGAAGAGGGGAGTGTTGTTGGAAGTGGTGCCATTGATGAGATGCTGACTAGGTTTGATCTTCCCATCTCTCATGGTGGTGATGCGACCTCATTGATTGAAGCTACAGTTGTTGGTCATGACGACCGGTTTAATCTGATGTATCTTAATTTTTCTGGTGGTCAGTTCACTGTAACGGATAGGGAATTGCCATTGGAAAGTAAAGTGCGTTTAAGAGTTTCAGCGCGTGACGTGAGCCTAACTCAAGAGCTACAAACTGATACTAGTATTCTGAATATTTTCTCAGCAATAGTGGATGAAATAGTTCCAGAGGGCCGATCGCAAGTGATGGTTCGACTAAAAATAAAAGACGTTACTATGTTGTCTTGTATAACACGTAAATCGGCTGAACTGCTTAAGCTTAATCCTGGAAAACAGGTATACGCACAAATAAAGAGTGTTGCATTGTTATCATAGGTACTATGAATAAGGCTTTTGAGCGTTACACATTATTGCTAATCGGTATGCTGGCATTATTTGGAGTCAGTGTTCAGTTCATTATTTCTATTAATAGGGCAATCGCTGAAGACAATTCTGTTAGTCAAGTTGTCATTAATATGTTGGCTTATTTCACCATTCTTACAAATACTTTTGCTACTGTTGTTCTTACTATTGTGGGTCTATTGCCTAATTCTCGAATAGGAAAAGTTTTTGCTACACCCAAAGTTTTTGGTTGTGTTGTAACATCCATGCTTTGGATTGCTATTGGGTTTCATGTACTTTTAAATGATTATTGGTCGCCTGATGGCATGGAGGCAGTGACGAATTATTTGAACCATTATATTGTACCAAGTGCGTTACTTATAATCTGGCTAGTATTTCCACCCAAAACCCAAATTCCTAAACGAACACCGATTCTTTGGGAAATTTATCCAGTGATTTATGGAATCTATGTCATCCTACGGGGCGAGTTAATTGACAAGTATCCTTACCCCTTTTTCGATGTCAATGTCATAGGCTACCCTAAGGTGCTGTTCAATGGTTTAGTGATATTGCTGGTTATTTTGGGTATTGGTTATTTTGTTAGGGCGACAGTCAACCTATCTTCAAGGTTGCAGAGATAACCAGTCTAGATGACTTTTTCAGCAAACCTTAGTCTTTCAACTGGGCGTTCATCAATGAAGACGTGAATAATCGCGGTAATTGCTGCAATTATTGCCGCCCACCACCACACTTGATCATAAGAACCAGTAGTATCAAACAGGTAGCCGCCCAGCCATACTCCAGAAAAAGAACCTATTTGGTGGTTTAAAAATACAACACCGTATAAGGTTCCCATGTATCTCAGACCAAACATCTGTGCTACCAAGCCTGAAGTTGGTGGCACTGTTGCTAACCAAAGCAATCCGGTGGCAAAGGAGAAGGCATAAACCGTGAAAGTTGTAATAGGAATTATAAGAAATAGCACAATAACTATTGACCTTGCTCCATAAATAAACGCTAGTATCCATTTTTTCGAGTAGAGTCCAGAAAGATGACCAGCAGTTAGAGAGCCTATGATATTACATAGTCCAATAATTGATAAACTTGCCGCAGCTACAGAGCTATCAAAACCGTTGTCTGAGAGATAAGCAGGCATATGAACAGTAATAAAGGCTAGCTGAAAACCACAAACAAAAAAACCTGCAATAAGTAGCCAGTAGTGAATGTGATTAGATGCCTCGCTAAGCGCCTCCCGAAGATTTTGTCTTGGTTCGTTGTCTATCTCAGAGCTGCTTGCGTCATGGTTCTTGAAAGCGGGTGCAAAAAGGATCATTGATAGGGAACCTATTGCCATTATCACGAGTGCCATTTGCCAGCCATAAGCGACAAGAAATTCTCTTGCTACCGGTATGAATAAGAATTGTCCTGCTGAGCCTGCTGCAGTTCCAACACCTAAAGCAATAGCTCTTTTTTCGGGTCTAACCATTCTAGCCATTGCGGGTAGAACAACGCCTAGGCCTGTACCTGCAATTCCCATTCCTATTAAGATGCCAGCACCTAAGTGAAGGTCAAGAAATCCATCTGCAGTTGCCGTAATGTAGAGACCTAGTGCATAGAGTATTGCGCCGACTATTATTACTTTTGCAGTGCCATATTTGTCAGCAATAGCTCCTGCTATGGGCTGAGATAAACCCCAAAAGAGATTTTGTAACGCCAAAGAGAAGGCAAAAATTTCACGACCATAACCGAATGACTCTGATACAGGCTTTAAGAACAGACCTAGTGAAGACCTGAAACCGAAGTTAATTGTCAAAAGTATGCAGGCGGCAATGATTGAAAAACTTAATAATTTCTTGTATTGACCCATGTTCTTTGTTTTGAGCAGTGACAAAGCGACAGTATAACCACAATGATTTGATTTTCTAATATATTATTATTAATATACAATCTAGCTATTCTAGTTATATCTTGATGGTTACTAAACTGGTATAGTTTGCTGGTTATTACATAATCATAGAATAGGAGTTTATCAATGCGTGTACTCGTTTTTCAGCATATCGATTGTGAGCATCCAGGCTCACTTAGACAGTTTTTAGCAGAAGACAAAGTCGAATGGGATGCGGTTAACCTACATCTTGGAGAACCGATTCCTAATTTAAATGAGTACGATGCGCTTTGGGTGATGGGTGGCCCGATGGATGTTTGGGATATTGAAGAATGTCCTTGGCTGGTTGCGGAAAAGGCAGCCATTCGTGAATGGGTGAGTGTTTTAGGTAAGCCTTATTTGGGGTTATGCCTTGGGCATCAACTATTAGCTGATGCATTGGGAGGGACGTGTGGACCACAAAAGACCCCTGAGATTGGTGTCCTTGAAATAGAGCTCACAGAAGAGGGAAAAGTAGACCCTCTCTTTCAAGGTACAGCCGATAAACAAAAATGTCTCCAATGGCATTCAGTGAGAGTTGCTCAAGCTCCAGAAGGTGCCATTATTCTAGCTAAATCAGAGGTTTGCTCCGTTCAAGCAATGCGTATTGGTTCTAATGCATGGTCTATGCAATATCATGTGGAGATTGAACCCGATACTGTAGACAACTGGGGAGCTGTACCAGCTTATGCAGAAGCATTAAGTTCGACACTCGGTAATGAGGCCTTATTGGATTTGAAGTCAGATAGTGATGCTAATATGGCTCAATGTTTGAGTTGTGCAAGGCAAATTTATAGAAACTTTATGTCTACTATAGGTTAATTTATTTCATCTTTTATGAGTGATTTATTTCATGTTTATTGATTAGTATTTTTTTATTTAATTACAACAACTTATGGGTAGAATTATCAAACTTTTTATAGAACCAAGAATAATAGTCTAAAATTTAAATTTAATGATTGACACCGAAAATAATTAAGGGTATCTTACCGGTTTTTTGAGTAATTCATATTACTTTAACCTAAGGGGAAAAGATGAGTGAAGAAGACGATTTTGATTTAAACGACCTAGATGATAAAGAGCTTGTAGAGCAAATTCAAGACGACCTATACGACGGCCTCGATGAAGAAGTCACTGAAGGTACAGAAATACTTCTTGCTCGTGGCTGGGATGCGAATGATGTCTTGGGCAAAGCTTTAGTAGGTGGTATGAAAATTGTTGGTGTTGATTTTAGAGATGGCATCTTATTTGTTCCTGAGGTGCTTAAGTGTGCGGGAGCAATGAAAGGTGGAATGAAAATTTTACGTCCTATTCTTGCTGAGTCCGCAATAGATACTTCTTTAGGTAAGTTTGTAATTGGTACTGTTAAGGGCGACATCCATGATATTGGCAAAAACTTAGTTGCCATGATGTGTGAAGGCTCTGGCTTTGAAATAATTAATTTAGGAATTAATAACCCTGTAGAAAACTACTTAGAAGCTATCGATGAGCATGGGCCAGTAATTGTAGGTATGTCTGCTCTTCTGACAACTACGATGCCTTATATGGGCGTTGTTGTAGAAGAGATGGAAAAAAGAGGTTTGCGCAAAGATGTACATATTATGTGTGGTGGTGCACCGCTTAATCAGGAGTTTGCTGATTCTATAGGTGTACCAGCCTATGGTCGAGATGCCGCACGGAGCGCAGAAATGGCCGAAGAGCACGTTCTTGGCTTGCGTGATAATCGTGGTCATCGATAAGAAAAATACCGATCCAGCTAAAAAACGATTGGTTTTAGGCTGTGGGGCACTTGTATACGATCTGCTGAGACTGATAAAACAAAACCCAGCATTATCTGATAAAGTCAATTTGCAGTGTCTACCAGCCAGCTGGCATAATACACCGCAACTGATTGCTCCTGGGGTTGAAGAGTACTTGGCCGAGAATTCCCATCTTTATAAGGAGATATACATCGCTTATGCTGACTGCGGAACAGGCGGAGCTCTAGACCGGGTATTGAAAAAATATAATGCAAAGCGCATTAGTGGCGCACACTGTTATGAATTCTTTGCTGGCTCTGATGTATTCGAACAATTATCAGAACAAGAGCTGGGCACTTTCTATCTTACAGATTACTTGGTCAAAAATTTTCATCGAATAATGATTAAGGGTTTGGGTCTTGATAAGCACCCTGAGTTGTTTGATATATACTTTGAGAATTATAAAAAATTGGTCTATTTGGCGCAAACTGAAAATGAACAGTTGCAAAAAGATGCAGAGCAGTATGCTAAAGATTTTGGATTTGAATATGAATACAGATTGGTTGGCACAGGCGGTCTTGATTCTGTTTTTGAAGAAATCGATTTAGTGCCTTTGGCAACTGAAGAAGAGAAATAACATGTACAGAGCGAGACTTTTTGCTAGTAGACATGCTAGGGCCTATGAGGTGATCTATAACGCAACATCACCAGTGATATTATCGACCCTAAACATTATCAATAAACTCACAAAGGGAAAGCTAGATAAACCAATTACTTGGTCCGAAAAGATTGTCAAGGGGTTTCTTTTTGATTGTCAAATGTGTGGTAATTGTGTACTCTCTTCTACAGGTATGGCTTGCCCCATGAATTGCCCTAAAACACTTAGAAATGGTCCATGTGGTGGGGTACGTGCTAATGGTAATTGTGAAGTCAAGCCGGAAATGAAATGTGTTTGGGTTGAGGCTTGGAGTGGTTCGGAAAAAATGAAAAATAATCTTGCAATTCAAGAAATACAATTTGCTGTTGATCATTCACATCGAGGAAGCAGCGCCTGGATTAGGCTTGCAAAAGAAGACAAACAGATAACTTAACAATGAGTATTCCAGAAACAAATAATCAAGCTTATACCTATCACCCGGGAGAGTTGCTACCTGGGCTAGAGGGGCATATTTCTCGAGGTAGATTTGAGCGCGTATTACGAAATGGAGATTTTACAGTGACAGCTGAACTTGCGCCACCAGACTCTACCGACAGAAATGAAGTTTTTGAACAAGCTACCCTGTTTGATGGTTTTGTTGATGCCATTAATGCGACTGACGGATCTGGAGCGAATTGCCATATGTCGAGTGTTGTGGTGTGCGCGCTACTCAGTTATATTGGTTATTCTCCTATTATGCAGATTTCTTGTCGTGATAGAAATCGAATAGCCATACAAGGAGATCTCTTGGGTGCGGGTGCTCTAAGTGTTTGTAACGTTCTTGCATTAACAGGAGACGATGTTAGTGCGGGTGATCATCCTGAAGCAAAGCGTGTTTTTGATTTAGACAGCATCTCTCTTATTACACTAATTAAACAAATTCGAGATGAAGGCTCTTTTTTGAGCGGTAGAACAATAACTAATCCTCCACAAATGTTTGTTGGGACTTCAATTAATCCTTTTGTACCGCCAGTTGAATCCAGAATATTGCAACTTGAAAAAAAGATAAATGCTGGTGCAGACTTTATTCAAACTCAGTATTGCTTTGATATGCCAATGTTTAAAGATTTTATGTCGAAAGCGGTTGATAAAGGTTTAACAGAAAAAGCTTTTTTCTTGCCCGGCGTCGGAACACTAGCTTCAGCGAGAACTGCGAGATGGATAAAAAATAACGTTCCTGGGGTCCATATCCCAGATTCAATTTTTAAACGTTTAGAGGGTGCGCAGGATCAAAAAAAAGAAGGACAGAAAATTTGTACTGAACTAATGCAACAGGTGAAGGAGATTGAAGGCGTCAGTGGCGTGCATGTAATGGCATATAAGCAAGAAGAATGTGTCGCACAAATGGTACAAGATTCTGGTGTATTGGGTGATAGAAAGCCCTGGTCACCGAAGGATGAATATTAATTAATTTATGGAATAAATAAAAGTGTCAATAACAACAACATTATCATCAGCAACAAAAGAGGTCAAAATTGGCTTTTCACAACCTTTTGTCATGATTGGGGAGCGTATTAATCCAACGGGTAGAAAAATCCTAGCCGAGGAGATGAAAGTAGCTGATTACTCGCGTGTCGAGGCGGACGCCATTGCGCAGGTTGCAGCGGGTGCTCAAATGCTAGATGTTAATGCCGGCATTCCTCTTGCAGATGAGCCAGCAATTCTTGCAGAATCAATTCGTCGTATTCAGGCTGTTGTAGATGTCCCACTTTCTATTGATTCATCAATCATTGAAGCTTTAGAAGCTGGCCTTGCTGCTTATCAGGGTCGTCCATTGGTCAACTCTACAACAGGTGAAACAGAGGTGCTTGAACGAGTTCTACCTTTGGTTAAAAAATATGATGCTGCAGTTGTTGCAATTTCGAATGACGAGACTGGCATCAGTGAAGACCCAAACGAGAGATTCAAAATAGCAAAAAAGATAGTAGAGCATGCTGCTGATTATGGAATAAAGCCACAAGATGTAGTTGTTGACCCTTTGGTTATGCCAATCGGGGCGATTTCACAGGCAGGTAATCAGGTTTTTGAATTGGTTCGTCGTCTGCGTGCCGAATTGAAAGTTAATACTACTTGTGGTGCTTCAAACGTTAGTTTTGGGTTGCCACAACGAAGTGGCATTAATAACGCTTTCTTACCAATGCTTATTGCAGCAGGTATGACGTCGGCCATAGTTAACCCACTTCATCCTGAGTTAGTTCAAGCGATTAGAGCGGCAGACGTATTAACTGGGATTGATGATGGTTGCAGTAGTTGGATTGCTGCCTACAGGGAACCTTCATCTGAAGGAAATAATTCTAAGGAAGGTCGACGTCGAAGAAGGCGTGCTTGATTATTAACACTATGACTAGCATTAAATATAACGGCTCTTGTGTTTGTGGTCAGACCACCTATGAGGCCTTTGACTTGGCAGATGTATCGTATTGTCATTGTGAACAGTGTCGCAAAATGACGGGTCATTATATGGCAGCATGTCAGGTAAAAAGAGATAAAATAAAAATCAAAGGTGAGATTAAGTGGTTCTATACACATAAAGGATCACGACATGGTTTTTGCGATAATTGTGGTGCGCATATGTTTTGGCAAAACGACACTCAACCAACCATCAGCGTCACAGCAGGGAGTCTTGAAGATGCTAAGAATTTGGGAGTATGGCACCATATATTCACCGAAGAGAAAGGTTGTTATTACGAAATTAATCCCAACGAGCCACAATCTGAAGGTTATGGCGATAGAAAAATAGACGGAGCAGTATAGTCGTGGAGGACACTCAGAAAATTTGTTTCACTCCTTCAGGTCGTAAATACCGAGGCGAGATAGGTGACACCTTGTTGCAGGTTGCTCAGGATGCCGGGGTAGCGGTTCGTTCCTTATGTGGTGGTTATGGTCAATGTCACCAATGCTGGATTGAGATTTCAGAGGGCAAGCACTCCAAATTTAAAGTTGATTGTAAGGCTGAAAATGTGAGTGGCATTACCAGCATTGAAAGACAGTTAATTGCTGATAATCCTAGATACAAGGGTAAACGTTTGGCATGTCAAACTTGCATTCAAGGAGATTTGGTTATAGATGTCCCTGAAGAGAGTCAGGAGCATAAGGCCTATATCAGTAAAAAAAATCCAAAACAAGATTATTCTGTTGCTAGCGCAATCAGACTTTTAGATTGTGAACTAGAAGAGTCAACGTTAGACGAAAATCCTTCAGCTACAGAAAACTTATTGGAGCAACTTGACAAGCAGGGCATAAAAGCAAGAGTTGACTTCAGTTTATTGAGAGGACTACAACCTTTGATTCATGAAAGCAAAGGTAATTTAACTGTTGCAGTGCGTGATGAAAATGAAGTTGTAGCTGTCTATCCTCAAGGTAAACAAAAAATTATTGGTGCTGCAATTGATATCGGTTCTACAACCCTAGCACTTTATGTCTATGACTTGCAAAATGGAAAGTTGGTGTATGAATCATCTGCAATGAATCCACAGATTCGTTATGGTGAGGATCTCATGAGTAGGGTTTCTTATGTGATGATGAATAAGGGTGGCGATAAAAAATTGACAGTTGCTGTGCGCACCAAGATTACTGAAATGTTGCATGAAGCTTGTGAGGTTTTAGAACTTCAACGAGATAAATTATTAGAGGTTGTTCTTGTAGGTAACCCAATTATGCATCATATTTTTTTCGGCATCTCTCCAGTCGAGCTCGGACAGGCGCCTTTTACAGTGGCAACAAGGAACTGGCTGGATGTTGATGCTCAAGACTTAGGTTTCGATTTATATCCCAAAACTAGAATATCCTTTTTGCCATTGATTGCTGGCCATGTTGGTGCAGACGCTGCAGCTGCCTACCTTAGTCAGATAGATATAATGCATTCCCAAACAACTTTGCTTATTGATATTGGCACTAATGCTGAGATTGTGCTTGCAAAGGAAGGTAGAGTTTATGCAACCTCATCTCCGACTGGTCCTGCTTTTGAAGGTGCGGAAATTAGTTCTGGAGTGCGGGCAACTTACGGTGCGATTGAAAGAGTTAGAATTGATAAAGATACGTTAAATGTACGTTATAAAGTTATTGGTTGCGATGCCTGGTCTGACGAACCGAACTTTGAATTAGTTAAAATGAAGGCTATAGGGATTTGCGGTAGTGGCATTATCGAAGCTATTGTCTCTTTTGCTGAGGCTGGCATTATCGACCAAACTGGTCTTTTTGTTGAATCAATTGCGCCAGAACGTTTCTCAAAAAATGGCAACATGACTAGGTTTTTATTGGTCGATCAGGGTGACCAGTCAATTTATGTTGAACAAGTAGATATACGCTCAATTCAATTAGCGAAAGCCGCACTTTCTGCAGGCGTTTCGATATTGATGGACTACCTTGAATGCACTGAATTTGATCAAGTATTATTGGCAGGAGCCTTTGGTGCTCATTTAGATGCTAGATATGTCGCCCTATTAGATATTATTCCAACCGCAACAGAAGATAAAATTATTTCTGTAGGAAATGCCGCGGGGATTGGTGCAAGTGCCGCCCTATTGGATGTTAGTAAACGAAAAATAATTATTGACGCGGTAGAAAAAATTGTCAAAATTGAGACTGCTACCGAGCCAAGATTCCAAGAGTTTTTTGTTGATGCAATGAAATTCAGTGTATCACCAGTAAAGGAGCAAAAAACGAACAAAGTAAGACGCCGAAAAAGAGTGTCATAGCAATTAAATAGAAAAAGGAGGAGGTTGTGCCCAGAGAAAGAAGAAGGCGAAGAAGAGGTCCTACAGAGTCTGAAGCACAAGAGGTGCCTAAAGCTCCAGCTTATATTAAACGCAAAATACCTCACTACAGTATTCTTAGTGATGATGAACTAAGTGTTATTGAAGAAAATGCAGACACTATTTTAGAAAAAGTAGGAATTGTATTTTCTGAAGACCAAGAGGCTCTTGACATTCTTTCATCAGCTGGTGCTAGTATTGATGGTGAGCGTGTTCGTTTCCCGAGGGGAATGTGCAGAAAAATTATACAAGACTCGGCACCAAAAGAATTCATCCAACACGCACGTAATCCAGAAAGAAGTGTGGTTATTGGTGGTGATAATATGGTTCTTGTTCCTGCTTATGGTCCTCCATTTGTGCATAACCTTGATGAAGGTCGCCGCTATGCAACTATTGAAGATTTTCGTAATTTTGTTAAGTTAGCTTATATGTCGGACAACCTGCACCACTCTGGTGGTACGATTTGTGAACCTGTAGATTTGCCTGTAAATAAGCGTCATTTTGATATGGTTTATAGTCACATTAAGTATTCCGACAAGGCCTTTATGGGATCAGTGACAGCAGCTGAGAGAGCTCAAGATAGTGTTGACATGGCAAAAATTGTTTTTGGTGATGAATTTGTTGACAATAATTGCGTCCTAATTAGCCTAATTAATGCGAGTTCGCCGATGGCATTTGACGCAACTATGTTGGGTGCACTAAAAGTTTATGCGCGCAATAATCAGGCAACGATTGTAACGCCGTTTATTGTTGCCGGTGCCATGGCACCAGTGACAGCTGCAGGCGTTACTGCTCAAAGTCTTGCCGAAGGTATGGCCGGTATAGCACTAACACAACTAATAAGGCCCGGCACCCCAGTCGTTTATGGCAACTTTGTAACTGCAATGTCTATGAAGTCAGGAGCTCCTACTTTTGGCACTCCTGAGGCAGGCCACATGATGAACATTTCTGGTGCCCTAGCTAGACGTCTAGGTGTGCCATTCAGAAGCGGTGGAGGTTTTAATGGTGCTAAGATGCCTGACGCGCAAGCGGGCTATGAAGCAGCAAACACTATGCAGGCAACCATCAACTCAAGCGTTAACTTTAATTTGCATACGGCTGGTTGGTTAGAAGGTGGTTTATGTATGAGTTATGAAAAGTTTGTAATGGATGCGGACCAGGCAGGCATGATGCGAGTTTCAGTAGAAGGTGTTGACATGAGCGAAAATGGTCAGGCAATGGATGCCATTTATGAAGTTGGTCCACAGTCACATTTCCTAGGATGTGAGCACACCAAGAAAAATTTTAAGGTGGCCTTTTATATGTCAGATGTGCTCGATGATAATAGTTTTGAGCAGTGGGTTGAAGATGGTTCAAGGGATACCGCAATGATTGCCAATGAGAAATATAAGCAAATGCTCTCAGATTATGAATTGCCACCACTTGATCCAGCGATTGATGAGGCTTTACTAGCCTACATAAAAGAACGCAAAGATAGCTTCGAAGATTCTAATATATAATGATGAGGTGGAGCTCGCGGTGATTTTAATTCAAGCAGTTATGAATTTTATTATTCATGCATGATTGATTTTGTAAGATAATATTCCGGATTACATTTATAGAGAAGATTAAAGGCTCATTTTCACTGGAGCAGAGCGATTCCAAGTGTTTATGAGTTTTTATGCCTTTCTATTTTTTTTGCTTTCGTACATAGTCAGGAGAAGAGATGAGCGAATATAAAACAGATATTAATATTGCAAGAGAAGTTACAGGTAAGCATATTAATGAAATTGGTGCAAAACTTAATATCAGGAAAGAGGATTTGGTGCCTTTTGGACATGACAAAGCCAAGATTGCATGGAATGCCATTGATGACGCACAAAAAAACAAAGACGGTAAGCTTATCTTAGTGACTGCGGTAACTCCTACACCAGCTGGTGAAGGCAAAACAACTACTTCTGTTGGTCTTACTGACGGCCTTAATAAAATTGGTAAACAAACAACAGTTTGCCTGCGTGAGCCTAGCTTAGGTCCATGTTTTGGTATGAAAGGTGGAGCCGCAGGTGGAGGATATGCCCAGGTAATACCAATGGAAGATATTAACCTTCACTTTACTGGAGACTTCCACGCAATTACATCAGCGCATAGTTTACTTTCTGCAATGATTGATAACCATATTTATTGGGGTAACTCAACCAATATTGATAGTAGAAAAGTTGCCTTCCGTCGTGTTGTCGATATGAATGATCGTTCACTTCGTACAATCACTTCTTCTTTGGGTGGTTCAACTAATGGCTACCCTCGCGAAGATGGTTTTGATATTACGGTTGCTTCCGAAGTGATGGCTATTTTTTGCTTGTCACAAAACTTGACAGAACTTGAAAAAAGATTGGGCAATATTATCGTTGCCTATACTCGTGACATGACTCCCGTTAGAGCAAAGCAAATTAACGCACATCACGCTATGACTGTGCTATTAAAAGATGCATTTAGACCAAACCTAGTGCAGACTTTGGAGGGCAACCCTGCACTAATTCATGGTGGTCCTTTTGCTAATATCGCACATGGCTGTAACTCAGTGATTGCAACTAAGACAGCACTTAAGTTGTCAGACTATGTTGTTACAGAGGCTGGTTTTGGTGCAGACCTGGGTGCTGAAAAATTCTTTAATATTAAATGTCGTAAAGCAGGACTAGCTCCGGATGCAGTTGTATTAGTTGCAACTGTTAGAGCTCTTAAACATCAAGGTGGAACTGCGAAAGACGACTTAAATACCGAAAACACCGAAGCTCTTTTTAAAGGCTGTACAAATTTAGGCAGACATATTCGCAACTTAAGCCAATTCGGCGTACCGCTAGTTGTTGGCATCAACAAATTTGTTTCTGATACTGAAGCCGAATTCCAAGTAATCAGAGATTATTGCGAACAATTCAATGTTGAGGTAAGCGTCACTAGTCATTGGGAGCATGGTGGAGATGGTGCAATTGATTTAGCAGAAAAGGTTGTCAAGTTGGCTGATTCAGGTGCCTCTCAATTCAAGACATTGTACGATGACGAGATGCCACTTTTTGAAAAAGTAGAAACGATAGCTAAAACTCTTTACCATGCAGATGAAGTTTTAGCTGACAAGGCAGTTAGAGACAAATTTAACTGGTACCAAGATAATGGTTTCGGACACTTGCCAGTTTGTATTGCTAAAACGCAATACAGCTTTTCTACGGATCCACAGTTATTAGGTGCACCTACTGGCCATTCAATATCAATTCGTGAAGTAAGACTTTCAGCAGGCGCTGAATTTGTTGTGGTTGTTTGTGGCGATATTATGACTATGCCTGGATTACCTAGAGTGCCGGCTGCTAATAAAATTAAATTGGATGAGAACGGATTAGTGCAAGGTCTGTTCTAAAAGATGAACGTTACCGATACAGTTGACTACGAGATTCATTCACTAACTCACTTTTAATAGCGTCTTTTTATAGCACCTTTGTTTAGGATTCTTCCAGCAATTTCCTCTATTGATGTATGACTAGTGTCAAGAAATGGCACTTGATTTTGTACAAACATATCTTCTGCTAGTTTGACTTCTTTACGGCATTGGTCGATTGAAGCATAATCACTGTTCGAACGCCTTTCATCACGAATACTTTGCAGACGAACAGGGTTGATACTTAGTCCAAATAGTTTATTTTTGTTCTTTTGAAGAATTATTGGTAGTTTTATTGTTTTTAGATCTTCCTCTATCAGTGGATAGTTTGCTGCGAATATTCCATATTGCAAAGCAAGAAACAGACAGGTTGGGGTTTTCCCAGAACGAGAAACACCTGTTAGGATAATATCAGCTCTGTCATAGTTCTTTATATTGAGGCCATCATCACAACTAAGAGCGAAATTAATACTATGGATACGATTTCCATAGTTATTTTCATCTGCCATACTATGCAATAAGCCCACAGTTTGAGATGATTTAGTACCAAGTGTTTCTTCTAATTTAGAGATAAAAGTTTCAAAAAAATCGAAGAAAACACCACTACTATTGATTAATAATTGTCGATACTCTTTTGAGATTTGGGTACTAAAAATTAAGGCAGGTTGGCCATCAGCTTCAGAAGCTTTTTTAACTTGATTTGCAGCATGTTTTGCCTTCGAGAGTGTGTCAATAAATGCTATGTTGACACGCTTAAATTCTATATCATTAAATTGAGTGAGCAAACTATTTCCAAACGCTTCTGCCGTCATGCCTGTTCTATCTGAAATAAAGAAAACGGTTCTCATAGGATTTTAATATAATCTAAATGGCTCCAAGCCGATGCCAGGTTTCAACTACTGTATCAGGATTGAGGGAGATGCTGGTGATTTTTTGTTGTAAAAGCCATTCTGCAAAATCCACATGATCAGAAGGGCCCTGCCCACAGATGCCAATATACTTTCCTTGACGATGGCAGGCCTCAATGGCCATAGCAATCAATTTTTTTACTGCATCATTCCTTTCATCAAAACCATCTGCAATTAATCCAGAGTCTCTATCCATCCCAAGCGTCAGCTGGGTTAGGTCATTTGACCCAATGGAGAAGCCATCAAAGTACTGTAAAAAATCATCCGCTAGAATGGCATTGGATGGTAGTTCGCACATCATAATAATTCGCAATTCATCTTTACCACGTTCCAACCCATTTTCTTTTAATAGTTCGATGACATTTGCAGCCTCCTCCGTTGTGCGAACGAATGGAATCATAATCTCTACATTTCGCATACCCATGTCATTTCTAACTTTTTTAATTGCTTGACATTCCAATTCAAAGCATTCTCTGAATTCTGTTGAAATATAACGTGACGCACCTCTAAAGCCGATCATTGGATTCTCTTCATGGGGCTCGTAAAGATCTCCTGCAAGTAGGTTTGCGTATTCATTGGATTTAAAATCAGACATGCGGATAATGACGGGTGAATGGGAAAAACTTGCAGCAATTGTGGCAATTCCCTCAGTCAGCTTTTCAACATAAAAATCAACAGGGGATTTGTAACAAGCAGTTCTTCTTTCAATCTCAGACTTCAGTTTTTTTGGTAGTTGCTCAAATTCAAGCAAAGCTTTTGGATGAATTCCAATTGTATTGTTAATAATAAATTCAAGTCTTGCCAGTCCGACACCGGCATTCGGTAGGTTTGCAAAGTCAAAAGAACGAGAAGGGTTGCCAATATTCATCATGATTTTTACGGGCACTTCTGGCAAGTCATTAATTTCTGTATAGGTGTGTTCAAATTTTAAAATTCCTTGATAAACTTGGCCCGTGTCACCTTCTGCACAAGAGGCGGTAATTGATTGAGAATCTTTAAGTAATTTGGTTGCGTTACCAGTGCCGACTATTGCAGGCACTCCGAGTTCTCTGGCTATAATAGCCGCGTGGCATGTCCTTCCACCTCGATTGGTAATAATTGCTGAAGCTAGCTTCATGACAGGTTCCCAATCTGGATCAGTCATATCTGTAACAAGGACATCACCTTTTTTTACTTGGTTCATCTCGGATAAATCTTGTATAACTCGAACTTTGCCGGTGCCAATTTTTTGGCCTATTGCGCGACCTTCAATGAGAATATTTGAAGTCTCTTGGAGTCGGTAGCGTTCAATTTTCTGAGAATTATTTTGTCGACTTTTGACGGTCTCAGGTCTTGCTTGTACGATGTAGAGTTTACCGTCATTGCCGTCAAGAGCCCACTCTATATCCATAGCTCTTCCATAGTGTAATTCAATTGCCATTGCATACTGTGCGAGTTGCTCTATTTGAGTGTCGTTCAAACTAAATTGCAGTCGTTTCTTCTTTATAACAGAAACAGTTTGCACGGAAATATTTGATTTAGCATCTGCATAAATCATTTTGATGGACTTTGAACCTAACTTGCGAGATAAGATTGCAGGACGGCCAGAGCTTAATGTCGGTTTGTGGACATAAAATTCGTCAGGGTTGACGGATCCTTGGACTACCGTTTCACCTAGCCCATATGCTGAAGTAATAAAGACAACATCATTAAAGCCTGACTCTGTATCAAGAGTAAACATGACGCCACTTGAACCAATATCACTTCGAACCATTTGCTGAACTCCGGCAGAAAGCGAAACTATTTCATGTTTAAATCCTTGGTGCACTCTGTAGGAAATCGCTCTGTCGTTATATAACGAAGCAAAGACCTTTTTAATAGCAAGAAAAATATCATCGATGCCACTAACGTTCAAAAAGGTCTCTTGTTGTCCAGCGAACGAAGCTTCAGGCAGATCCTCTGCTGTTGCAGATGAGCGCACTGCAAAAGTTACGTCTGGACCCAACTGACCCGTTAAAGTTTGATAACTGTTAACAATAGATTCGTAAAGTTTTTTCGGAAAAGGAGCCTCTTCAACCCACTGGCGAATAGTTGCACCCGTTTGTGTTAGATCCTCAATATTGGCAATATCAAGAGATAAAAGTAGCTCGTTGATTTGATGTCTCAGATTTGAATGGTTCAAAAAAGATTCAAACGCTTCCGCGGTTGTAGCAAAACCACCAGGCACCTGGATTCCTTGTGAACTTAGACCACTAATCATTTCGCCTAAGGAAGCATTTTTCCCGCCAACTTTTTCTATGTCAGACATGCTGACATCATTTAACCAGACTACGTTTTCAGTCATCACAGTCCTAGAATATTAATCAATCAACTAACAATCATTTTAAGAAAAGATCAATTTTGAATAAAATGATTACAAAAAGACACGTTTTGTAAAATAAGTTTTTATCAAAAAAAGTATAATTTTAATATACTAAAAATGAAATACGTTAAAGAATTTTTCCGATTAATATTTATTTTTGATAATTTCATTATCAGACTATATTGCAAGTGAAAATTACTATCAGTTTATACACGAATAGTAACTTTAACGGCAGAAAAAAGGGCAAAAAAAATGTATAATATTCGGTTTTGTATAAATCAGGGTCTAGCATGACTTCACGGAGAGAATTAGCGAATGCAATTCGTGCTTTAAGTATGGACGCTGTCCAAAAAGCAAAGTCTGGACACCCAGGTGCCCCTATGGGAATGGCTGACATTGCCGAAGTTTTATGGAACAACCATTTAAAGTATAACCCTGCCAATTCAAATTGGGCTGATCGAGATCGCTTTGTTTTATCCAACGGCCATGGCTCGATGTTGATTTATTCTTTATTGCACCTGACAGGTTTTGATTTAAGTATTGATGAAATAAAAAATTTTCGTCAGTTGCATTCCAAAACTCCAGGGCATCCTGAGTATGGTTACGCGGATGGAGTAGAAACAACGACTGGACCATTAGCTCAAGGTATTTCAAATGCTGTTGGTATGGCAATTACAGAGAGAACTCTTGCTGCGCATTTCAACAAAACCGGGCACTCTATTGTAGACCACTATACCTATGTGTTTATGGGAGATGGTTGCTTGATGGAAGGTTTGTCGCATGAGGCTTGTTCGATGGCTGGAACATTAGGCTTGGGTAAATTAATTGCTTTTTGGGATGATAACGATATCTCAATTGACGGCCACATTGGTGACTGGATGGAGAAAGGTGTCCCGGGAAGATTTAAATCATATGACTGGCATGTAATTGCCGATGTTGATGGACATGACTCAGTTGCAGTTAACGCCGCTATTGTGGAAGCAAAATCAATTAAAGATAGGCCAACCCTTATTTGCACACGCACAGTGATTGGTTTTGGTGCACCCAACTTGGCCGGTACACACGATTGTCATGGTGCACCTCTGGGTGATGAAGAGGTCGCTAAAACTCGCGAACAGCTTGGTTGGCATCATGAGCCTTTTATAATCCCAGATGAAATTTATGAAGGCTGGAACCATATAGCACAAGGAGCTGAAGTTGAAGAAGATTGGAACGAGAGATTTAAGGCTTATAGGGCTGAATTTCCGGAAGACGCAGCCGAGTTTGAACGTCGTATGTCAGGTGAACTGCCTGCTAATTTTGTTGACGAAATGGACAAATACATTGCCAAAACTCAAGAAGAAATGCCTAATATTGCCTCCAGAAAAGCCTCGCAAAATGCGATTGAAGCAATGGGACCTATTGTTCCTGAATTGTTTGGAGGGTCAGCTGATTTAACAGGTTCTAACTTGACCAAATGGTCTGGCAGTGTTGTTGTTAATGCTGATAATGCGAACGGTAATTATATTTCATGGGGTGTTCGTGAGTTTGGTATGGCAACGATGATGAATGGAATGGTTCTTCATGGTGGACTCAAGGTTTATAGTGCAACATTCCTGATGTTTATGGAGTATATGCGTAACGCTCTTCGTATGTCAGCAATGATGAAAATCGGTTCTATCTTCGTTTATAGTCATGATTCAATTGGTCTAGGTGAAGACGGTCCAACGCATCAGGCAGTTGAACAACTATCTACTATTCGAGTAATTCCTAACTTTCAAACTTGGCGAGCATGTGATGCAATTGAATCAGCGGTTTCTTGGAAAATGGCAATGCTGAGAATTGATGCACCAACGGCATTAATTTTCTCGCGCCAAAACTTGACTCCAATGGAGCGCACGGATGACCAAGTAAGAGATATTGAAAAAGGTGGCTACGTTCTCAAGGACTGTGAAGGTGAAGCTGAAATTATTTTAATTGCTACTGGATCAGAGGTTGGCTTAGCAGTTGAATCCGCTGAAGCAATGACTGATAAGAAAGTTCGAGTGGTTTCAATGCCATCTACTAATGCATTTGATGACCAAGATCAGGATTACAAAGATTCTGTTTTAACACCTGGAGTTAAACGTGTGGCAATTGAAGCCGGCGTTGCAGAGTCGTGGTACAAATATATCGGTCTTGACGGTGATGTTGTGGTTATGTCGACATTTGGTGAATCTGCACCTGCGGGAGATTTGTTTAAACATTTTGGCTTTACAGTAGAGAAGGTAGTTTCAACTGTTGAGTCAGTGTTAGGTTAAAATATTGAGGAGTAAAAAGATGACAGTTAAAGTTGGTATTAATGGTTTTGGTCGCATCGGTCGTATGGTTTTTCGTGCGATTGAGAAAGATTTTGATGGCTTAGAAGTTGTAGGAATTAACGACCTACTTGACAACGACTATTTGGCTTACATGCTTAGGTATGATTCAGTTCATGGTCGTTTTGGTAAAGATGTCGCTGTTGAAGGTGATAATTTTGTTATTGATGGTAAAAAGATTCGTTTAACTGCAGAGCGTAACCCTGCTGATTTAAAGTGGGACGAGATCGGAGCAGACTTAGTGATTGACTGTACAGGATTCTTCTTAACAGAAGATAGTTGTCAAGCTCACATTGAAGCGGGCGCAAAAAAAGTCATTCAATCAGCCCCTTCCAAAGACGGAACTCCTATGTTTGTTTATGGCGTTAACCATAATTCATATGATGGTCAAGCGATCATCTCAGCTGCCTCTTGTACAACTAATTGTTTGGCGCCGATTGCCAAAATACTTCATGATGAGTGGGGTATTAAGCGCGGCTTAATGACAACTGTACATGCTGCAACGGCAACTCAAAAAGTTGTAGATGGCCCTTCAATGAAAGACTGGAGAGGTGGTCGTGGTATTTTGGAAAATATTATTCCTTCATCAACTGGAGCTGCTAAAGCAGTGGGTGTCGTGTTGCCTGAGTTAAACGGTAAATTAACTGGAATGGCTTTTCGTATACCAACCTCTAATGTTTCAGTAGTGGATTTAACTGCTGAGTTAAAAACTGAATCTGACTATGAATCCATCTGTGCAGCAATGAAATCTGCTTCAGAAGGCTCTATGAAAGGAGTTTTAGGTTACACAGATGAGAAGGTGGTTTCAACTGACTTCATTGGTAGTACTTGCGCATCAACCTTTGACGCTGAGGCTGGTATGGCGATGGATTCAACATTTGTTAAGCTGATTTCTTGGTACGACAATGAGTACAGCTATACATGCAACCTGCTGCGTTTGGCTGAGCATATTACCGAATAAATTATTTGAATTTATGGGGAAAAATTGATGAATGTACTTAAAATGACCGATCTGGATTTATCAGGTAAGCGGGTTTTAATTAGGCAGGATTTAAATGTCCCAATTAAGGATGGTGAGGTTACGAGTGATAAACGTATTGTAGCTTCTCTACCAACTATTATTCATGCAATAGAAGCTGGCGCCAAAGTGATGTTAACTACACACCTCGGTAGGCCAACTGCTGGTGAGTTTGATGCAAAGTTCTCATTAGAGCCGGTAGCTAAACATCTCACCAAATTACTCGGTCAGCCAGTGAATCTTGTATCTAATTGGCTTGATGGTGTGGAGTTAGAAGATGGTGAAGTTGTACTTTGTGAAAATGTACGATTCAACGAAGGTGAAAAGGAGAACGACGAGACTTTATCAAAAAAAATGGCAGCCTTGTGTGATGTCTGTGTACAAGATGCGTTTGGTACGGCACATAGGACTCATTCGTCGACCTATGGAGTCACACAGTTTGCACCTATTTCTTGTGCAGGACCGCTTCTTGTTGCAGAGCTAGAAGCTCTTGGAAGGGCACTTGACAACCCAAAGAGACCAATGGTGGCAATTGTTGGTGGCTCAAAAGTATCAACTAAGTTGACTGTATTAGATGCCCTTTCAAAAATTGTTGATCAATTAGTAGTTGGTGGTGGCATTGCTAATACTTTTATTGCTGCCCAAGGCCATGTTGTTGGTCAATCTTTGTGCGAGCATGACCTCATTCCAACAGCCCAAGCTTTGATGAAGGATTGTCTAATTCCTGTACCAACTGATGTAGTATGTGGTAAGGAGTTTTCTGAGTTTGCGACTGCAGAAATTAAAAGCTCAAGTAATGTTGCTGTAGATGATATGATTTTTGATATTGGTCCTAATTCTGCCAGTGAATTAGCTGAGATTATGCTCAATGCTGGTACGATTGTTTGGAATGGACCTGTTGGCGTGTTTGAGTTTGACCAATTCGCAAGTGGTACTGAAATCTTGGCAAATGCGATTGCAGAATCCAAAGCTTTTTCAATTGCAGGTGGTGGTGACACTCTTGCTGCAGTAGATAAATTCAATATTGCAGATAGAATTTCCTATCTATCAACCGGTGGTGGCGCCTTCTTAGAATTTCTAGAAGGTAAGAAATTACCAGTAGTAGAAGTTTTAGAAAGCAGAGCAGAGGAATAATTATTAATAGACGAACTAAAATTCTAGCAACACTGGGCCCAGCAACCGATAAGCCAGGAGTATTGGAAGGTATCTTAGATGCTGGTGTAAATGTTGTGCGCATCAATTTTTCTCATGGCGCAGAAGAGGAGCATTTGAGCCGTATTGCGGCAGTGAGAGACTATGCAAAAGAAAACGATACCTACATCGGTATCTTAATGGACCTTCAAGGTCCAAAGATTCGTATATCTGCTTTCAAAAATGACAAAGTTGAATTAAAAAATGGCTCCAAGTTTACACTTGATGCAAATTTAGATGAAAACAAAGGTGATCAAAATTCTGTTGGCATTGCATATAAGTCTTTACCCAATGAGGTTAAAGCCGGAGATGTTCTGCTATTAGATGATGGCAAAATTATTCTTGAAGTGGAACGTACTGAAGGCTCAAAGATTCTAACAACCGTCATTCAAGCAGGTATTCTACATAACAATAAAGGCGTCAATTTGCGTGGCGGAGGATTAAGCGCTCACGCCCTTACTGATAAAGACAAGAAAGATATTTTGATTGCAGCAAAGGCTGATGCTGACTACGTTGCTTTATCTTTTCCTGTCAATGCAGATGATGTACGTGAAACTAAAAAACTTTTAAAAGAAGCCGGTTCAAGAGCGAGCGTTATCTCGAAAATTGAACGAGCTGAATCATTAGCAGACGACGTAATTCAAGAGATATTAAATGAGTCAGCGGGAATTATGGTTGCTCGTGGGGATCTAGGGGTTGAAATCGGAGACGCACAGTTACCTGCAGTGCAGAAAAAGCTTATAAAATTGGCTCGATCTAGTGACAAAGTTGTGATTACAGCGACACAAATGTTAGAGTCAATGATTGCTAATCCCATTGCCACTCGGGCAGAGGTGTTTGATGTTGCCAATGCCGTTCTTGATGGCACAGATGCTGTAATGCTTTCAGCAGAAACTGCCGTTGGTGAATATCCAGTCAATGCCGTTAAAACAATGAGCGATGTTTGTCTTGAGGCCGAAAAAAGTCGAAAAGCAACCTTATCTAGTCACAGGCTTCACTCGCACTTTGAAGACGTTGATTATTCAATCGCTATGAGTGCCATGTATGCTGCAAATCATATTGGTGCAAAAGTTGTTGCAGCACTGACTCAAACAGGAAATACTGCTCTGGTGATGTCTAGAATTAGTTCAAATATTTCAATTTTTGCGATGTCTGATAGTGAGAAAACATTACAAAAGGTAACTTTGTATAGGGGTGTATACCCTTGCGGCGTGAAAAAAACAAGTGCTGATGATTGGTATGCCATTAACACCCATGTGATAGAAAATCTTCAGAAAAAATCGGCTGTGGAAGATGGGGATTTAGTAATAATAACGAAGGGAATGTACAAAGATAAATCAGGCGGAACAAACATGATAAAGATTGTTCGTGTTGGAGAAGGAAATTATTAAATAATAAAAATAGAGGGATGAAAAATAATGATCGATAAACAAGATGAGTTGAGAGAAACAGCCAATCGCCTAGCAACCAAAGGAAAAGGTTTGCTGGCGGTTGATGAATCTACTCCAACGATTGGCAAACGCCTTGCTGGTATCAATATGGAAAATACAGAAGAGAACCGTCAGGCTTATCGTGGCATGCTGTTTACTTCAGAAGGTCTTGGTGAGTATATAAGTGGCGCTATTCTTTTTGAAGAGACGCTATATCAAAATCATGCAGATGGTGAAACCATGGTTGCAAAACTTGATAAGTTGGGAATAATTCCTGGAATTAAAGTTGACAAAGGTTTGCGCCCACTTGAAGGGGCTCACGCAGTTGAAACTTGGTGTCAGGGTTTAGAAGGTTTAGCTGAGCGAACAGCTGAGTATTATGATCGTGGTGCTCGTTTTGCAAAATGGCGTGCTGTTTTACAAATTACTGCTGATGGATGTCCTACTGATCTTGCGATCACAGAAAATGCTTGGGGATTGGCTCGTTACGCTAGAATTTGTCAAGAATCTGGCCTTGTACCAATTGTCGAGCCTGAGATTCTCATGGATGGCGACCATACTATTGAGCGTACAGCAAAAGTCCAAGAAAGAATTCTAACGGAGGTTTATAAGGCATGTGCAGAAAACGGTGTTTTCCTAGAAGGTAGTTTATTAAAGCCTTCAATGACTGTTTCAGGTGCCGATAACGATAATAAAGCAGGTTCTGAAGAAGTTGCTAAGACGACTGTACGTACAATGGAGCGTTGTGTACCTGCAGCCGTTCCAGGGATCATGTTTCTTTCTGGTGGTTTAACTGAAGAGGACGCTTCTGTTTATCTTAATACTATGAATAGTATTGATCGTACAAGTTCACGGAGCTTCGCATTTTCTTATGGCAGGGCATTACAGCAATCTTGTTTGCAAGCATGGCAGGGTAATGATATTGTGGCTGGTCAAAAAGCTTTAATGGCAAGAGCACAAGCAAACTCTGAAGCCTCTACAGGTGATTATGTTGCAGGTTCCCAGCCTTCTTCGCAAGATACCTTGTTCGAAGCTGGATATAAATACTAGTAAATCTTATTTTTAGGTAAGTTAGGCTCGTAGATTAGCTAAAACATAGAGCGTATAATAAAGGGCCCGTAAATTACGGGCCCTTTGTATTGGAACGATGAAAAGAAAATGAAGCAAAGTAAATATTTTCCAGTAATTGTTGTTGGTGGTGGCCATGCAGGCGCAGAGGCGGCGCTTGCTTCAGCACGCATGGGTGTTGATACATTATTGATTACACATAATATTGAAACACTAGGTCAGATGAGCTGTAATCCAGCTATTGGAGGTATTGGGAAAGGACATCTTGTCAAAGAAATAGATGCTATGGGTGGTTTAATGGCCAAAGCAATAGACAAATCTGGCATACAATTTAGAACATTAAACGCCTCAAAGGGGCCAGCTGTAAGAGCCACCAGAGCCCAAGCAGATAGAATATTGTATAAAGCAACAATTAGAAGTAAACTTGAAAATCAAGAAAATTTGACTCTATTTCAACAGCCAGTTGATGACCTAATTATTGAGAATTATCAAGTAAAAGGTGTCATCACTCAAATGGGTTTAGAATTTTTTGCAGATAAAGTCATTCTTACGTCAGGTACTTTTTTAGGAGGCGTGATACACATTGGTAAGCAAAATTACCAAGGAGGTCGTGCGGGTGATGCTTCTGCTAACGTTTTATCACAGAAATTACGTTCTTATGATTTAGGAGTTGGAAGATTAAAGACAGGTACCCCTCCTCGTTTGGATGGAAAGACTATTAACTTTGATGTTTTGCAAAAACAACATGGCGACACCCCTTTGCCAAGTTTTTCATTTATGGGTAGTTCAACAGATCACCCTCAGCAGATTCCTTGCTTTATTACACACACTAATTCTAAAACACATGAATATATAAGTAATGGCTTGAAAGATTCACCGATGTATAGTGGCAATATTGAAGGTGTAGGACCACGATATTGCCCTTCGATTGAAGATAAAGTTGTACGATTTTCAGAAAGAGACTCTCATCAAATATTTGTCGAGCCAGAAGGACTGACCACTCATGAGGTATACCCAAATGGAATCTCCACCTCTTTGCCTTATGAGGTGCAAGAAGACTTTGTTCACTCGATCAAGGGTTTTGAAAATGCAAAAATTATCCGCCCAGGTTATGCTATTGAATACGATTTTTTTGATCCACGTGGTTTAAAACAAACGCTTGAAGTTAAAAAGATATCTGGATTGTTTTTTGCTGGTCAAATTAATGGCACAACAGGTTATGAAGAGGCAGCTGCGCAAGGTATCCTTGCTGGCATCAATGCCGCCTTACAGGTGCAAGAAAAATCCCCATGGCTTGCCAAACGAGATGAGTCATATATTGGCGTTATGGTTGATGATTTGACAACTAAGGGAGCGAGTGAACCTTATAGAATGTTTACTTCACGAGCTGAATATCGATTATTGCTTCGTGAAGATAATGCTGACGAAAGGCTAACACCTCAGGCACGAGAGTTAGGCCTTATTGATGATCTTCGCTGGCGTTCATTTAGTGGTAAGTATGAACAAGTGGCAACAGAAAAGAAACGCTTAAAGACTTTTTGGATTCAGGCAGGTGATGCTGAAGCTGAAGCTGTACTGGGAATAAAACTAGGCCATGAATATAATTTGGAAGCATTGCTTAAAAGACCCAATATAGATTACAAAACGCTTAGTAAAATTGAGAAGGCCAAGCCATTTTTGGAAGACACTATACTCATTGAGCAAGTTGAAAATCAAATTAAATATGAGGGTTATATCAAACGACAGTTAGATGAGATTGAAAAATATCGCAAAAATGAAAATACTCATTTATCGGCTGACATTGATTACACTAAGATTAAGGCATTATCCAACGAGGTTAGACAAAAGTTAAACGAACAAAAACCTGAAACAATTGGACAGGCTAGTAGAATTCAAGGTGTAACACCTGCATCTATCTCTATTCTTCTGGTGTATTTAAAAACCTATAAAACTCCGTCGTGAGTGAAAAAAAACGGTTACTCTGTGAAGGAGCAGAGTTGATGAATATCTCACTTTCAGATAAACAAGTCCAGCAATTACTTCGTTATCTTTCACTCATTCTTAAATGGAATAGGATCTATAACCTGAGTGCTATTCGGGATCCCATTGAATCGGTTAAAAAACATTTGTTAGACAGTTTATCAATTATTCATTTTGTACAGCCTGGTTTGCTATTAGATGTAGGCTCAGGTGCAGGATTGCCAGGCATTGTGATAGCAATCATGAAGCCTGAAACCGAGGTGTTTGTATTAGATAGTGTAGGTAAAAAGTGCCGATTTATGCAAGCTGTAAAATCCGAATTAACCCTTGAAAACTTAATCGTAGTAAATAGTAGAGTTGAATCCTTTAAATCTAAGAAATCTTTTTCTCAAATTACTTCAAGAGCTTTTGCAGAAGCAAGTAAAACAATCCAATTAACTAAACATCTTCTCGAAGAAAATGGTCGCTACTTGTTGATGAAAGGCAGTAATATTCATGAAGAGGATGTCGATAATTTTAATGTAAAGGTACATTCAATGACGGTGCCTTTTGTTTCAGAAAAGCGTTCACTTTTAGAAATTCAGTTATAATTTTTGCTATGCAAATCGTTGATTCTCATTGCCATATTGACCGTGTTGATTTAGATGCATTTGGAGGTAGCATTGAATCAATGTTGGAACACGCTGACGGCTTATCCGTATCAAAATTTTTGTGCGTATGCATTGATTTAGAGCACTTTGATCAAGTGCACAACTTGGCATTGGCTCACCCAAGTATTTTCGCATCGGTCGGAGTTCATCCGACAGAAACGAATTGTAAAGACCCGGAAGTCGATGAGTTACTGGTTTACGCAAAAAGCGACAGGGTGATTGCGATTGGTGAGACTGGTCTAGATTACTTTCACATTAAAAAAGACGATGCTGACTGGCAAAGAGAGCGTTTTCGTCGCCATATTTCAGCTTCAAACGAGTCTGGTAAGCCGATGATCGTTCACATGAGAGATGCAAAAAAAGATACCATTAGAATTCTATCTGAGGAAAAGGCTGAGGCGGGAGTTATGCATTGTTTTACTGAAGATTGGGATACAGCTAAGGCTGCATTGGACCTTGGAATGTATATTTCTTTTTCAGGAATTTTGACATTCAATAGCGCAAAACCTTTGCGTGAAGTTGCCAAGAAAATTCCCGCTGATCGTCTTTTAGTAGAAACGGATTGTCCTTATTTGACGCCGATGCCCTTCCGCGGAAAACCTAATAGTCCAGCTTATACTTATTATGTTGTAGAAAGACTCGCTGAAATTCGAAATACCAGTATTGATGAAATGGCAGCGGTCACAACGCAAAATTTTAATCAATTATTTTTTTCGTGATTTTATGACTATTCATGTCACAGCTAGACTTGTAACAGTTGACGAGTTTTCAATAGGGCAGCGGCTAGATAATTATTTGTTGAAGCAACTCAAAGGTGTTCCTAAATCTCACATTTATCGAATTATTCGTAAGGGTGAAGTAAGGGTCAATAAAGGTAGAAAAAAAGCAGAGTACAAGCTGCAATTGGAAGATATTGTGCGCATCCCTCCTATAAAAACTGCTTCTGAAAAAGCCATAAAACCCTCGGATAATTTAATTGATTTACTTAATCAGTCAATTCTATACGAGGACAATGGGATGATGATTCTTAATAAGCATCACGGCATGGCTGTACATGGTGGAAGTAATGTCAGTGTTGGTTTGGTTGAGGCCTTGAAGACTAAATATAAACAACCAATTGAGCTCGTTCATCGACTTGACAGGTCAACTTCAGGATGTTTGATTTTGGCAAAAAAACGATCGGTTTTAAAAGCATTACATGAGCAACTGGTACATCACCAAATGGAAAAACGTTACATAGCTCTAGTCAAAAATTCTTGGAGTAAAAAACGTCATACTGTTGATGCTCCGATTTATCAAAATTCTAGATATAGTGTGATTGATGCTAAGGGAAAGCAAGCAGTAAGTCATTTTCATCCGCTGAAGAATTTTCAAAAAGATGATTTCAGCGCCTCCTTAGTTGAAGTTGTAATCGAAACTGGCCGCACCCATCAAATTCGTGTGCATGCAAAATATGCAGACCACCCAATTGCACAGGACGATAAGTACGGTGACCACTTGTTTGATAAGGTGATGAAGGAAAAGGGGTTGAATCGACTATTTTTGCATGCCAAGTCAGTTACTTTTACAAATCCTACGACAAACGAAATCCAAAAAGTAGTCGCACCATTGCCAATCGAACTTGAGAATTTTTTAAACAAGTTATGAATGCTTATTTCCGTTTAATGCGTCTTAATAAACCGATTGGTATATATTTACTTTTGTGGCCAACTTATTGGGCGCTATTTTTAAGTGCTGGAGGTTGGCCCGATATTGATTTATTAATCATATTCACTTTTGGTGTAATTATTACGCGTTCTGCAGGCTGTGTAATTAACGATTATGCTGATCGCGATATTGATAAACATATTGCTCGAACTCGTGATAGACCTATTACTGCAGGCGAAATTAGCCCGAAAGCAGCTTTACTATTATTTTTTGCCTTAGTATTGGTAGCTTTCGCTTTGGTGCTGTTAACCAATACATTAACCATCAAGATCTCATTTATTGCATTAGCTCTCGCTGTTTTGTATCCCTTTAGCAAGCGCTGGACAAATCTACCACAGTTAATTTTGGGATTAGCATTTGCGATGAGTGTGCCTATGGCATTTAGCGCTCAAACCGGTACTGTAACAGTATCAGCTGGATGGATTTTTTTGGCAACCGTGCTCTGGACGCTGATTTACGACACCCTTTATGCAATGGCAGATAGAGATGAAGATTTGAAAATTGGAGTCAAATCAACAGCGATTTTGTTTGCAAAATACGACCAAATTTTCATCACTTTACTGCAAATTTTATTAATGATAGTGTTTATAAAAATTGGAAATTTATTCGATTTAGGGGCTTTTTATGATATTTCTTTAATAATTATTTTATTTTTTATGATTTATCATCAATTTTTGATCAAGAAGCGTCAAAAAATGGACTATTTTAAGGCCTTCATAAATAACCATTTCATTGGTATGACACTATTTTTTGGTGTCTTTCTATCTATAGCTATTTAACGATATCTTCTGTTGTTTTTTTGCAACAATTATGGTTTTTTCTGAAAAATTTCTTCTATTTTTAGTGTTTTTTCTTCAAAAAAACTTGACATACTGTTTTTGGTACTATAAAAAGTGCACCAATCAACTTAATATGTTGGTTGTTTTTTATAACTTAATGGAGAGATGTTATGTTAATGGATAATGTAACTGGATGGATTAAAAAGTTAATTGAAGCGGGTGTATCATTGATCGCACTTGCAATAGTTATACAAGTAATCTTTGGGACTGGTGCTGCATTCCTTCCTGGGGATGTAATTGCTAGCTTAACTGGAATAATCGGTTCGCTTGGCGCCGCCGGCTTAGTCGGTTTAATTGCTGCGGCCTTGATCTATAAGATCTTTACACGTTAAAAGTAACATATTAACTCAATAAAAGACCCGCCGTGAGGCGGGTTTTTTTATACCTTAATTTAAGTATTTTCTGTAATTTCCCCACTAATAAACTTGACACAATGTTTTTGATACTATAAAAAGTGCATCAATCAACTGAATATGTTGGTTGTCTTTTACCTCTAAAGGAGAGATGTTATGTTAATGGATAATATAATTGGATGGATCAAAAAGTTAACTGAGGCAGGTGTTGCAGTAATTGCTCTTGCAGTAGTTGTACAGATAATCTTTGGTGCTGATGCTGCGTTCCTTCCTGGGGACATCATTGGCAGCCTAACTGGAATAATCAGTTCGCTTGGTGCCGCCAACCTGGTTGGTTTGGTTGCAGCGGGCTTGATCTACAAGATATTTACACGTTAAAAGTAACATATTAACTCAATAAAAGACCCGCCTAAAGGCGGGTTTTTTTCTTAGAAGCAAGAACAGTAATTAGAGATTCTCTAGATACCTCTTAATAGCTCGTTGATACCAACTTTAGATCTTGTTTTTGCATCAACCTGCTTGACTATTACTGCGCAGTATAAAGAATAACTACCATCCTTTGATGGTAGGTTGCCTGATACAACCACAGAACCTGCCGGTATTCGCCCAAAAGTAACTTCACCAGTTTCACGGTTGAAGATTTTTGTAGATTGTCCAATATAGACACCCATTGAAATGACAGCACCTTCTTCAACGATTACTCCTTCCACTACTTCTGATCGAGCTCCAATAAAACAATTATCTTCAATAATCGTAGGATTTGCCTGCAATGGTTCCAGAACACCCCCAATACCAACACCTCCAGAAAGATGAACATTTTTACCAATCTGAGCGCAGGAACCCACAGTTGCCCAGGTATCGATCATTGTTCCAGAGTCTACATATGCACCAATATTTACATAAGATGGCATTAAAACGGTATCTGAGGCAATATAAGAGCCACGTCTTGCAGTTGCAGGCGGAACGACTCGAACACCTGCAGCTTGGAACTCTTCAGGCGTTGTGCTAGCGAACTTTGAAGGCACTTTGTCATAATATTGAGTGTAGCCGGCTGTCATTGGAATGTTGTCTTCTAGCCTAAAAGACAGTAAAACAGCCTTTTTTAACCACTCGTTAACCTGCCAATCTCCTATCCCCTTTTGTTCAGCAACTCTAGCCTTACCGGTGTCAAGCAAATGAATCGCCTCTTTAACCGCTTGTCTAACTTCTATTTTGGCTGAATCAGGAGTGATATGGGCGCGATCTTCAAAGGCCGCTTCAATAATATCTTTCATAATTTTGTCAATAAAAAAAAGGCTTAATTATATCAGTCAGAACAGTTTGAATCTTCTCTAATGTTCATGGTGGTGGTTATGATGATGCTCATAAGTAGCCATTAATTCATGTATTTGATCAGCAAATAAATTACTAAATTGTTCATCTTTTAGAATCGATCCTGGAGGCCCTTCACAACAAATATGGTGATATAAGCATAGAACTTGGGTGGACTCTTTCATTACTCGGTGAAGATCATGAGAAACCATCAACACGGCACATTTTTGTTTTTGGTGAATCTCTTGGATCAATTTGTATAATTGCATCTGTCCATCTACATCAAGATTTTGTGCGGGTTCATCCAAAATAAGTACGTTTGGTTTGTTAAGCAAGGCTCGTGCTAGCAGTACTTTTTGTAACTCACCCCCTGAGAGATTTTTTAAGGGCGAATTTAGCAAATCTTTGATGCCTGTAAGTTCAGATATTTGATCGGTAAAGTCTTTATCTGCCTTTTGGTTGAGTGTCAAAAAATCGACAACTGATATTGGAATAAAAGGGTTTGCAGTAAATGATTGAGGGGTGTAGCCTAAACGAACATTATTACTATGGTTCACTTGGCCACTATCTTGTTTAATAATCCCTAACAGAACTTTAATCAAGGAACTCTTTCCAGCTCCATTTGGACCAATCAAGGTAATGAACTCTCCAGGATGTAATTTCAAACTCACATCATCTAAGATATTTTTACCATTATGATGAAGTGAAATATTATCAGCGGTAATGAGTGCATCAGACATACTAATATTTTAGCTAACAATCCTTAGCAAAGCAGAAAAATATCCGACTATGCTTATGTTTTTCAAAAGTGAGTTTGGCATAAAAAAAGCTGAGATTAGAGGTAAAATTCTTTCATGGCTCAGCAACTCATTTTAGTCGACGGTTCGGCATACTTGTTTCGTTCATACTTCTCGACCTTATCACAAAATTTAACTAATGATAAAGGCTTTCCAACGGGTGCAATGTTTGGTGTTATTAATGCGATTAAACATTTACAAAGACAATATCAAGGTGCCAAGCTGATTATGATTTTTGATTCCAAGGGGTCAAATTTTCGTCATCAAATTTATCCACAATATAAAGCCAATAGGAAACCCGCGGATGAATCGTTGATTGTTCAAATCGAACCTCTATATCAAATCATTAGAGCGATGGGTTTTCATTTTATTTGTGAAGAAGGTGTTGAGGCAGATGATGTCATAGCAACATTAGCTAAACTAGCACATGAAAAAAATATTAAAACCATCATAGCGAGTAGTGACAAAGACCTCTTTCAACTAGTAGGTGGTCATATCAAGCAACTTAATATGAAGGGTACGCTTTATGACGCAGAAATGGTGAAAGAAAAAATGGGTGTTAGGCCACACCAAATCCTAGATTTGTTAGCTTTGAGCGGTGATGCTTCAGACAATATACCTGGCGTACCAAGTGTAGGCCCCAAGACGGCTATAAAATGGTTACAGTTGTATGGTGATATAGAAGGTGTTAAAGCTAATGCAAACAAAATAGATGGCAAGGTTGGTGAAAAGTTAAGAGAGTCATTTGACTTGTTAAATCTTTCTTACCAATTAGTCGAACTTAAGTTTGATGTTGATTTACCTTTTAATGTCTTTGATGATGAGCCGGGAGAAAACACTGAAGAATTGATAGAATTGTATACAGAATATGGTTTTTCTATGTGGCTAAAACAATTAGGTGACCAATTAAAAAAACAGCCAATAACTGAGACAATCGAACCTTTAGTGAGTGAAAGCCAAGATCAAAAGAGTACATTATTTCTTCAGGAATTTACGCAAACACTAATTCTTGAACAAGCTGATTTTGAATCTTTGCTGAAGCAATTATCAAATTGTACATCCTTTGTTTTTGACTTGGAAACCAATAGCCTAGACTATATGAATGCAGAGGTTGTTGGATTGGTATTTTTACTTGATAAGCAAAGTTACTATTTACCGGTTGCACATGATTATTTAGATGCTCCTGAACAATTATCTCGAAAGTCAGTGATGAAATCATTAAAGCCTATCCTTGAAAGTCAAGTTATTGGTAAGATTGGTCAAAATTTAAAATATGATGCCCATGTACTAGCAAATATAGGTATTGATTTGAGCGGTATTGTTGACGATACTATGATCAAATCATACTGCTTAAATTCTGTGGCGACACGTCACAACATGAATGATTTATCAGAGCACTATCTTGGTCATAAAACAATTCATTTTGCTGATGTAGCAGGAAGTGGTAAAAAACAATTGACCTTTAATCAGGTAAATATAGATGAGGCACTTCCATACGCCTGTGAGGATGTTATTGTCACTTCTGAATTAAACAAAATCCTGGAATCTAAGTTACAACAATATCCAAAATTAATGACATTGTATCGAACCTTAGAACTCCCTCTAGTAAATATCATGCTAAAGTTGGAACGCAATGGCGCACTTATTGATGAGGTTTCACTTTTCAATCAACAGGTTCAAATCAAAGCTGAAATGCAGGAGATTCAAACTCAGGCTTTTGAAATAGCAGGAGATGAATTTAATCTTGAATCGCCCAAGCAAATCCAACAAATTTTGTTTAGTGAAGAAGGATTGGGTCTCGAACCGAAAAAGAAAACTGCTAAAGGTCAACCATCAACAAATGAAGAAGCGCTAAAACAATTGGAACACCCGTTGGTGGATTTAATTATGTCTTACCGGACATTAACTAAACTGAATTCTACCTATTTAGAAGCTCTACCAAAACAAATCAATAGACAGACGGGTCGCTTACACACCTCGTATCATCAAGCAATAACTGCAACGGGAAGACTTTCTTCTTCAAAACCTAATTTTCAAAATATCCCGATAAGAACAGAACAAGGTGCAAAGATCCGATCAGCGTTTATTTCAGGTGAAGGTAATGTTATTGTGGCGGCTGACTATTCTCAAATTGAGCTGAGGATTATGGCGCATATTTCTAAGGACAAAAATTTGATTGAGGCATTTGCAAATAATATAGATGTCCATTGTGCAACTGCTGCTCAGGTATTTAACACAGAGTTGTCAGAAGTAAGCAAAGAGCAGCGCCGAAAAGCTAAAGCGATTAATTTTGGGCTAATCTATGGTATGAGTGCTTTTGGTCTGGCAAAACAAATTGATGTTTCTAGAACGGAAGCTAAGCAGTATATTGATGATTATTTTGACAATTATCCAGGTGTACTTAAATATATGGAAAAAACCAAAGAAACAGCCAAATCACAAGGATTTGTTGAAACGATATTAGGTAGGCGACTCTACCTGCCTCAAATCAATGCAAAAAATAAAATGCTACAGCAACATGCCTTAAGGACAGCAATCAATGCACCTATGCAAGGATCATCAGCCGACATTATTAAACAAGCAATGCTAGATATTCAGGCCTGGATAAATCGTGAGAATAATGATGTCAAGATGATTATGCAGGTACACGATGAACTGGTCTTTGAGATGCAGACCAATAAGGCAAAAGAGTATGGTGAAAATATACGTTCTATGATGTCAGATGCTGCAAAGCTAAGTGTCCCTTTAGTTGTTGATGTGGGTATTGGAGATAGTTGGCAAGAGGCACATTAGAGAGCAAATTTATAATTTTATTTATCAATCATAAAAACATTTTACTTTTCAAATTTGAATACAATATTTGGCTAATAATGGGGTATCGAGTTAAACTAAAATGTCAACTACATAGTTTAATAAATCAGTAGTTAATTAATAATGAAAGAACAGTTACAAGATCTACTTATTAAAAGTCTTAGCGACCTAATCGATCAGGGTCAGCTCAGAGATCTGCCTTCAAAGATTCGGATAGACCATACTAAAGATAAAACTCATGGTGATTATGCAACGAATATTGCATTGGTGTTGGCAAAGCAAACCAAGAGTGACCCGAAAAAATTAGCGCAGTCCATTGTTGATCAATTAGGAGAATCTGAACTTATTAAAAAAACAGAAATCGCTGGACCGGGATTTATTAATTTTTTCCTTTCTGATGAATCGAGCAGTGCTGTGATTAATGACATTATTGATAATGGTGATGGTTATGGTATGTCGACTATTGGTTTAGGAAAAAGTGTGCTCTTGGAATTTGTTTCAGCCAATCCGACAGGACCACTTCATGTAGGTCATGGCCGAGGAGCTGCTTATGGAGCTACAGTTTCTAATCTTTTAAGGGCTGTTGGTTTTAAGGTTGACAATGAGTATTATGTCAATGATGCAGGCAGGCAGATGGATATTCTGACTGTGAGTATTTTTTTCCGGTATTTGACTTTATCTGGAGAGAAACTTAGGTTTCCTGATAACGGCTATCAAGGCAACTATATCAAAGATATCTCTGAAAGCGTCTTTAAAAAATATGGAGATAGATGGCGAAAGAGTTCATCAGAAGTCTATAAAGATGTTTGCAAAGATAGTCAACAGGGAGGTGATAAAGAATCTCATATTGATGAACTGATTGTTAGATCAAGGCAGCTGCTGGGTGAAGGTTATGTAGCCATCTTTCGTATTGGTATCGATATCATTCTCGATGGTATTAAAAGTGATTTAGCTGAGTTTGGTGTTAATTTTGAGAAATGGTTTTTAGAGCAGTCTTTGATTGATAATGGTTTAGCTAAGATTAGTGTTGATAAATTACAGAAGTCCGGTCATATCTATTCAAAGGATGGAGCGCTTTGGTTCAATACAACGGAATATGGAGATGTGAAGGACCGTGTCGTTGTTCGCGATAATGGTATCCATACTTATTTTGCTTCAGATATTGCTTATCATCTCGAGAAATTTGAACGCGGCTATGACAAGATAATTAATATTTGGGGTGCTGATCATCACGGTTATATTGCTCGAGTTAAGGCCTCCATTGCTGCACTTAACCATGACCCTAATAAATTAGAAATTCTGCTGGTTCAGTTTGCTAACTTGTATCGTGGAGGCAAGAAGTTACAAATGTCAACTCGTAGCGGTTCTTTTGTGACCTTAGAAGAACTGCGTAATGAAGTAGGTAATGATGCTGCTCGTTTTTTCTATATTCTTAGAAAATCAGAACAGCACATGGACTTTGATCTAGATTTAGCCAAATCTAAAACTAATGAAAATCCAGTTTTCTATATCCAGTATGCGCACGCTCGTATTTGCTCTGTTTTTAAGCAAGCTGTAGACAAAGGCATTGAATTTGAGAGTCAAACAGCTGACCTGTCATTGCTTACAGAGGATAGTGAAAAGGCTCTTTTAAAAGAACTTAGTCGTTATAAAAGTGTCATTGAATCCTCAGCCTTACAATATGAACCTCACCAGTTAGCTTATTATTTACGTGAATTGGCAGCCCATTTCCATAGCTATTACAATGCCTGTCCTTTCTTGCTTGATGATAAAAAGCTTTCTCAAGCAAGACTGTCACTCATTTCTGCAACCAAACAAGTGTTTGTAAATGGATTGAATATTTTAGGGGTGAGCGCACCAGAGTCAATGTGAATGATCAATCTCAAAGAGATCAGGCTTTAGATATAAGCGATTCTTTTATTGTACAAGCGCCAGCGGGTTCTGGCAAAACAGAACTACTTACTCAGCGTTATCTAAAATTGCTCAGCATTGCTGATGAGCCTGAAACTATATTAGCAATAACATTTACCAATAAGGCAGTAGATGAACTTAAACACAGAGTCGTAAGTTCATTGACGCAAGCAAAATCAATTCCACCCAAAGAAGCCCACAAACTGAAGACCTATAAACTAGCTAATCAGGTTTTGAAACAGTCTGAACTTCGAGAGTGGAATTTGTTCAATAATCCTTCACGGATAAAAATTAGCACCATTGATTCACTTTCGAGTTTGATTGTGTCGAAGTACCCATCATTAGAGCAACTAATACCACCCAGAATAATGAGTGATCGTTATGAGTACGAATACATGTATCAAATGGCAGCAGAAAAAACACTGATGTTGATAGAGGAAGACGAGTACAACGAGTCTATTGCTAGAGTTTTATTGTATTTGGATAATCATGTAGATAAGTTTTATCGGCTTTTGGTATATATGCTATCAAAACGAGAGCAATGGTTGCCTAGGTTGTATCTCAAAGGTGTGCTTGATGTTGATTTTTTGGAGCGAACTGCGCAACAAATTATTATTGAGCATTTACAAGTTCTTAGAGAGATTGCATCGGAGTGTTTGAATGTAGATATTTTCACTTTACTTAAAGCTAATACTCGACCTGAAGTTTCCAAAATTAACAAACTTCCTGGTGACAAGCTAAGTGACTTGTCTAATTGGAAAATAATTGCTGACCTATTGCTAGCAAAAAGTAGCGGAGAATGGCGAAAAAAAATAGATAAGTCACTTGGTTTTCCAGCAGAACTCAAAGAGCAAAAAAAATCTTTGATGGTAATTTTGAAAGAACTAGCTTCTGCAGATATTTTCAAAAAACAACTTCTTGAGTTAGATCAATTGCCAAATGCTCATCAAAATGAATCCACCATAAGCAATATCAACGATATCAGCCAAGTATTGAAACTAGGCGTTGCTCAATTAAGGTTGATATTTGAAGAACAAAGTGTTCAGGATTTTTCAGAAGTTGGAATGCAAGCAATTAAAGCACTAGATAGTCTTGAAGTAGTCAATGATATTGTTTTATTTTTAGATTATCAAATCAAACATCTTTTAATTGACGAGTTTCAGGATACTTCTTATGCACAATTAAGTCTTATTCAAAAGTTGCTTGAGAGCTGGCAAGAGGGTGACGGTAAAACAATATTTTTGGTAGGCGATCCAATGCAATCAATCTATCGATTTCGTGAATCCCAGGTAGGAATTTTTTTAAAAGTAATGAAAAATGGAATTGCAAATGTAAAGATAAATTCACTATTACTGAGTACTAACTTTAGATCGAATATGAGTATTGTTGAATCAAATAATACTTTTTTTTCTGATATTTTCCCCGATGTGGATAACCTAATACAGGGTGCTATTCATTTTTCTAAGTCCACCTCGGCTTCCAAAGATATGCCTCAGGATGCAGTTAAGTTCTATCCCTATAGTTATGGCCAAAATAAACAAGAGGCTGAACAAGTGAGCACCATTATCAGTAAAGCACTGCAACAGGATCCAACTCAAGAGATTGCAGTGTTAGTGAAGTCGAGAACTCATTTGCAAGACATCATTGTCTCACTTCAGTCTCATGAAATTAATTTTGAAGCTGTAAAAACAGAGCCTTTAAGGTCTGATTTGTTTAACCGAGATTTAATAAGTCTAACTCGTGCCCTAATAAGTTTAGGAGATAAATTGGCCTGGCTATCAATTCTTCGCTCCCCTTGGTGTGGCTTAAAACTAAATGAATTATTGATTCTTAGTCGCTCTGATGAGATGACAATTTTTCACCAACTAAATGACGATGCTGTTTTAAAAGAGTTTACTGAGGATGGTATGAAACGAGCAAAACACCTGTATCAAGCAATTTCAGAGGCAGTCTTCAATGAAGGACGCTTCTCTTTTGTTGAGCGTTTTCTTTATGCTCTAAATCAGTTGAATCCAGACCAAGAAATGAACCAACTGCAACGAAATATAAGGTCTCAGTTTGTCTCTCTTTTAAATAAATGTGAGAGCAACGAAAATCTTAATATTGATACCCTAGAGTTAATGCTTCAGGACTTATACGCACCTTCTCAGTCTGCCTCTGTGAAGCTTATGACTATCCATCAGGCTAAAGGATTAGAGTTTGATATAGTTATTCTTCCTGGGTTAGGGAAAACGGGGAAAAGCAACCCATCATCATTGATTCAAATACAAGAATTTTCGAACCACAATATATTATTAGCGCCTATCAAGTCAGCCTATGATAGAGAGGAAAGCAAGACATATCTTTATTTGAAATATATTGAAAAACAACAAAGTCATTTCGAGATGATGCGCTTATTATATGTAGCGATGAGTCGTGCAAAAGAAAAACTATATTTACTGGGGAGTGTTAATAAATCAGGCAAAGTGTCAGGTAATACATTGCTTGATTTTTTGAGTCGTTTTTATCAAGAATCAATTGATAACTTGAAAAATTTTCCTGAAGAAAATATCAAACAATTAGTTGCACCTAAAATGATTCGTTACACAGAGCTCCCGACTCTTTCTGAAAGGGAAACTCAACATATTAATGAACCGAAAAATTTATCCAGAAATATTGATTTAATTTATCAAAGTGCGTTGGGTACTATTGTTCATTATTTTTTAGAACATAGTTTGTTTGAACCCTCAGAAAAAAGTGTTGAAATAAAGTTACTTGAGTTTGGTTTGCCAAAAAAACTCCTTCACACATATACCAAACAAGTTTGTCAGCTACTTCAGAATACTAAGCAAGATAAAGTGTTTGATTGGTTATTTCAGTACAGAGAGTCTACTCAAGTTGAAGCCGAATATAGTGATAACTCAAAAAATATTATTATTGACAGACTATTTATTGAGAATGGCGTGCTGTGGATTATTGACTTCAAAACAGCTTCACCAACAAAAAACGAATCTATTGATACGTTTATTGAGCGTCAAAAACATTCTCATCGAGAGCAACTCATAGGGTATCAAGAAATTCTCCAGAAAGTCTTCAAGCTGCCTACAAAGTTGGCCTTATACTGTCCCGCCATTAATCAATTGATTCAACTATAAATTTATTTTAAGTACATAAATTACTGGACAAAATATAGAATTACACCTATGATGATTTCCAATTTATTATAGTATTTATAGGTATGAGTAAGCCCAGTGAACTGATTGGTTGGAATGACTATAGCTATAGTTATGGCGACAGGGAGATTAGAACCATTAATCCGTCTATACAAAGTGGTTCTACGGTTTTGTTTGAAAGCTATGAGGATATGCAGTTGATTGAGAAGGGCCAGTACCCTGGTGTCACTTATGGGACAGGCGGATTATCTACTCAGAAGAGCTTTGAAGAGGCTATGTGCAAGCTTGAAAATGGTCATATTTCACGTGCATTTCCTTCAGGTATTAATGCAATTATATGTACATTAATGGCGTTTACTCAGAGTGGTGATGAGGTGCTACTTACTGACAATGTCTACGGACCCACTGCGATATTCTGCCATAAAGTTCTTGCTAAATACAACATTAAAATTACACATATAGAGTCGAATATTGGTTCTGAAATTAGTCAATATATCAATGACAATACTAAACTGATTTTTTTAGAGTCTCCAGGTTCCAATACTTTTGAAATTCAAGATATTCCTGCAATTGTAAAAATAGCAAAAAGAGCAGGCATTCCTACAGTCGTTGATAATACTTGGGCTACGCCATTATTTTTAAAACCTTTGGATCTTGGAGTTGACATCTCGATTCACTCAGCTACGAAATATATTTGTGGCTATTCTGATGTTTTAATAGGCTGCGTAACCGTAAATAAGAAGTATTCAAAAGAGTTTGATGAGTACTTACATGCAGTTGAAAGTTATACGAACTCTCACGACTGTTACCTAGCTTTGAGAGGATTAAGAACACTCCAAGTTCGTCTCATTGCTCATCAAAAGTCTGCATTTGAGATTGCCAGATGGTTAGAAACAGAAGACATTGTTGACTGTGTAATTCATCCTGGCCTAGAATCGCACCCCCAGCACAATCTCTGGAAGAGAGATTATTCTGGTGCTTCTGGACTCTTTGCATTTACATTTAAAGAAAAATATTCAGATAAACAAATTGCATTATTTGTGAATTCCCTTGAGATGTTTGGGCTTGGTTATAGTTGGGGAGGTTTTAAAAGTCTTGTAACTGCAAGACAGTATAAACGTGATGGTAAATGGGTGCATGATGGTAAGCATCTTATTCGACTCAATATAGGTCTTGAGGATACAAAGGACTTAATTTCAGATATAAAAAGTAGTTTTAGTACACTAAATTAAACTATTTCACTCTTTTGTCGTTAAGAACAGTTACGCGCTGCATATGACGAATATTAGGTAAATAATCAACAACAGCGTAGTGTTGTGTAATTCGATTGTCCCAGATGGCAACAGAATTGTTGCGCCAACGAAACCTGACTTGGAATTCTGGTTTATTAATGTGTTGGTATAAGAATTGCAGTATATGGTCACTTTTTCCTTGACTTTCATTAACTATATTGCGTGTAAATGACTGGTTAACATTTAAATATTTCAAGCCAGAAACCGGGTGTGTCTCGATAACTTTGTGGACTGCAGAGCCGATATTCTTAAGTGCATTATTAACAGAATCAATGCCCCCATCTCTATAAAAATCATTCCTAAATGTTCCCATGTCATTGATAGCTTCCAAGCTCTCCAAGTGCTGCTTCCAGCCATCTGGCAAATTATCATAAGCAGTACTCATGCTCGCCCAAAGAGTGTCACCACCAACGTCAGGAATTTTTATACCGTGCAAAATACTGGCAAATGGAGGGTTAGCCTTGAAGGTAAGATCCTTGTGCCAGTCATTAGTATCTGGAATGATATCTTCATCATTCTTAAGTAGAACAATATTTTCATAACCATCAACATGAGGATAGACAGGGTGAGGGGGTTCCGGTTCGCCAAAACTTTTTGCTAGTTTTAGATGGCTTTTGGGCGACAAATCTTGGTCTCGAAAAAAAACAACTTGGTGTTTAATCAGTGCCTTGTATATCTGATTACATGTATCATCGTTTAGGTCTTTGTTAAGCGATACTCCAGAAATCTCTGCTCCGATGGCAGGTGTAATTGCTTCGATTTTCAAAATTCACTTCCCAACCAAAAAATCAATACTTTATAAGAAAATCTATTAAAAAGCAATGATTTTTTATGATTCTTTTTTGTCATAATTTAGCCACCATAAAAGAAGTAACAACTGAAATGTTAATAACGGGACAACAGACAAAATCATTACTTCCCAACTATAGTTGAACACAAACCAGCCCGCTGAAAGAGCTGCAAAAGCTTGAAAACCAAAAATTAGAAAATCGTTAGCTGATTGAACTTTAAACTTTTCATTTTCATTATAAGAACGAGGGAGTAAATGAGTTCCTCCAATAAACAAAAAATTCCAACCCAGCCCAAGGAGCATCAAAGACCACCAGTAACTATTTAAAGAGTGGCTGAGGTATGCAATGGTAACAGAGATAAAGAAAAAAATAACGCCAAGAATCATCATTCGAGAAAGCCCCAAATACTTAACAATCATTACTGTAAATAGTGACGGTAGAAACATCGCAATGACATGACTTTGAATAACAAATTTAGTATGCTCAAGTGGAAAGCCATCCATCACATGCATGCTCACTGGGGTTGCTGTCATGACAAAACTCATAACAACATAACCTGTAGTTGCAGCACAAACAGCAACGACGAAAGAGCCTTGCTTAATAATTTCAATCAAGGGACGTTTCGATTTGTCCACTTGTTCACGAAATTTTTCAGTTGGTTGAAAAAAACAAAGCAACACAAAGGCAGCAACGAAGAGCAAGGCAAGCAAAACAAATGAGCCTACAAAATCGACCTCAAACCAATCTTTTCCTAAGGTAGCAACTTCAGGTCCAAGATAGGCTGATAGCAGGCCCCCAAAAAGAACTATAGCTATAGCTGTAGTTCTTTGTTCTTCTTGAACGCTTTCAATTGCTGCAAATCTAAACTGATACATCGTTGCAGCCGTAGCACCTAACAAAAAACTTGACAGACAAAAAAGAAGAAAAGATCCAGTATTAATAGCATAGATACCTAGGCCTATTGTGGCAATTGTGTAGAGACATACACTTAAAAAAACTCTTTTGCGACCAAAAAGAGACATTAGCCGATTGACCGGTAGAATAGTGAGTGCAGTGCCTACTACAATTATCGCAACTGGAAGAGTTGAAAGATTTTCTAAGTGAGTAAGTGAGTTACCGATAATCCCGCCAACAAAGACCATAAATACGGCAACTGACATAAAAAACGCCGAACTTATCGCTAATATCCAGACATTTTTTGGGAGTTGAAGCATTAAATAAGGTTTTCTTCTATTGGGACGGAATTATTGCTTTTTCTTTCTTTTCCAATTATCAATCGTTTTTTGCTTTTTTCGGCTTAATGTCAGTTTTTCACTAGGAGCGTCTTGGGTGATAGTTGAGCCAGCTCCAATAGTAGCATTTTTACCAACCGTTATTGGAGCAATTAATTGAGTATCAGATCCAATAAATGCACCATCTTCAATAATGGTTTGATGTTTATTTGCACCATCATAATTACAAGTTATAACACCTGCACTAATATTAACATCTTGACCTATTGAGCTGTCGCCAACATAGCTTAGATGTAGTACTTTAGAATTGTCACCAATTGTGGATTTTTTTACTTCAACAAAATTACCAATTTTGGCATGATTGCCCACCTTAGTTTCTGGGCGAACACGAGCAAAAGGGCCCACAGTTGAGTGGCTTCCAATTATAGAATTTTCAATAATAGAATTTGCCATAATTTCTGTATGATCACCGATTTTAGCGTTTTTTATTATACAATTAGGCGCAATTAGAACATTTTCACCTAATTCGTTTTCACCTTCAAAAACGACATTTATGTCTACTGAACAGTCCTTACCAAAGATTAAATTACCACGACAGTCGAAACGATTTGGATCTTTAATGGTTAACCCGTTAGACATCAAATCTTTTGCTTGCTTTTGCTGATAAATGCGTTCCGCTTCGGCCAATTGATTTTTATTGTTTATGCCCATAACTTCAGATACATTGTCGCACACTAATGATGAAATAGTAACATTATCTGAGACTGCATTTTCAACAATATCAGTGAGATAGAGTTCACCTTGTTTGTTATCGGGTTCCAGTTGGCTTATATATTTCTTCAAAAGAGAGCCCTTGATGGCCATAATGCCAGTATTTATTTCATTAATTTTTTGTTTGTCGTCATCTGCATCTTTGTGTTCAATAATAGCCTGGATTAGTTTATTTTTATCACGCACTATACGTCCATAACCACTTGGGTCATCTAGAATTACGCTTAAAAGTGAAAAGCCTGTTAACTGTGATTGGGCTATCAGTGATTTTATTGTATTTGTTGAAATGAGTGGCACGTCACCATAGAGGATGATGCAAGTCGATTTATCATTGATACCAGTTTTTACTTGTTGAACTGCATGCCCTGTCCCTAATTGTTTTTTTTGTACTACCCAATTTATAGAATCGCTGTTAATTGAATTCTTTACAAGTTCAGCATCATTACCAATCACAATATTGATTGAAGCAGATAAAGGATTAATTGCATCAACAACGTGCTGCAATAATGATTTGCCAGCAAGTTGGTGGAGTACTTTCGCTTTATTTGATTTCATTCGAGTGCCTTGGCCGGCAGCTAAGATGATGGCGTCAATCATATTTGTATGGGTTTATAGTACTTAACTAGAATTAATACTTATTTTAAGCGATAACTAGTTTTTTGTATAATATTACACTTTTAATAATTGTGTATTTTTCAACTTTGATTTATTAATAATTTGACTGTTTAATAGTAAAATTCGCATTAGATTATAAAAAGTGAATAATAAATATGGCCAAAACCGATAATATTACAAGTTTATTTGGAAAGTCTCCTATAACTCCCCTTCAAAAGCACATGAAGCAAGTACATTCATGTCTTAAAGATTTTGCTGTTTTTGCCAAAGCTTCAAATGCTCAAGATTGGGACACAGCAGAAACAATCCACATTTCGATTAATAATAAAGAGCAAAAAGCAGATAAACTGAAAAAGAAATTACGCATGAATTTGCCTAGCACTTTTATGATGCCTTTTTCTCGTAGAGATTTACTAGACGTTCTTCTAATTCAAGACTCAATTGCCAACATTACTAAAGACCTTGCCGGTTTAATGATGACGCGTCATATGGTTTTTCCTGAGGAAATTGCGGGTGACTTTATAAAGTTGGCTGGGCTTTGTATTAAAACTTCAGCTGCTGCTTTAATGGCAATTAATGAATTAGATGAATTATTAGAAACGGCATTTAGTAGTCGTGAACGGAAAATAGTTGACAAAATGATTAAAACGGTCAATGAACTCGAGCACGAGACTGATGACGCTCAAAACGATATTCGTAACAAACTATTCGCCCTAGAATCTGACTTACCTCCTGTTGATGTGATGTTTTACTATCGAGCCATCGAATGGCTAGGTGAAACTGCTGATGCGGCCCAAAAGGTGGGCTCGCGTTTCGAAGTCATGTTAACTAAATAGTTGCTGGAGACATAATATGGAAATTATTACCAATTATGGTGATTTATTAGTAATAATGGCAATTGTTTTTGGTGTATTCATGGCCTGGGGTATTGGTGCAAATGATGTCGCTAATGCAATGGGTACATCAGTAGGTTCTGGCGCTGTTACAATTAAACAAGCGATTATTATTGCGGTTATTTTTGAATTTGCAGGTGCAATTCTGGCTGGTGGAGAGGTGACTGATACAATTCGTAAAGGCATACTAGATGCAGCATTGTTTGCCAACGAGCCACATTTATTGGTGTATGGTATGTTGGCATCTTTATTGGCTTCAGGCTCGTGGTTATTAATTGCTTCATCATTAGGTTGGCCAGTATCTACAACACACACTATTATTGGCGCGATTGTAGGTTTTGGTGCTGTTGGTGTTGGTGTTGATGCCGTTGAGTGGAATCAAGTCGTTAAAATTGTAATGAGTTGGATAGCGTCACCAGTGTTGGCTGGAATCATCGCCTTTACCTTGTTTAGGAGTCTTCAAAATTTAATTATTGATACTGATCATCCGTTCAATAATGCAAAAAAATATGTTCCTTATTATATGTTTTTGGTTGGCCTTGTAGTCTCCTTAGTAACTATATTTAAGGGACTTAAACATGTTGGTTTGAGTTTTGACGCAGTGACAAGTTATTTACTATCAATAGGATTTGGGGTACTCATAGCAGCTATTGGAACCTTTTTTATTCGTAATATCCATCTTGACCCTGATGAAAACAAAGACTTTTACTATGCTTCAATGGAGAGAATATTTAGTGTACTTATGATTATTACTGCGGCAGCAATGGCTTTTGCTCATGGTTCTAATGATGTTGCTAATGCCATCGGTCCGTTGGCAGCGATTTATAGTATTATTGATAGTGGAGGCATTATCGGTTCCAAGAGTGCACTGCCTTTATGGATATTATTTCTTGGTGGTGTTGGTATCGCTGTTGGTCTTATTACTTATGGTCATAAAGTTATTGCAACTATAGGCACTGGTATTACCCAGCTAACCCCATCTCGTGGTTTTGCTGCAACATTGGCTGCTGCTGCAACAGTTGTTATTGCCTCAAGCACTGGAATTCCAGTTTCAACAACACAAGTATTGGTTGGTGCAGTGCTGGGTGTTGGTCTTGCTCGAGGAATGGCTGCATTAGATACTCGAGTCATTAGTAGAATATTTTTATCATGGATCGTGACTCTACCTGCTGGCGCTTTCATGTCAATTTTATTCTTCTTTGCACTTAAGGGTGCCTTCGGGGCTTAAATTTCTTTTGTTAAGTAGGAGTTACTTATGACTTTAGCAGAAATACAAAAAAAACTCGAATCTACTATAGAACAATCTCAAGTAACCATGGAAGGGGATGGTTGCAACTGCTCTGCAGTTGTTGTTTCTCCAATATTTGAAGGATTATCACTTTTACAGAGACAAAGGATAGTACTCGCGGTGGTGAGCGAAGAAATCAAAAGTGGAGAGCTGCACGCGTTGAGCGTTAAAACCTACACCCCTAAAGAGAGATAGTATATAATTTGCGTTCTTTTTAACCTTGTAGATTACAGTTATGCAAACAGATATTCATCCTGCTTACGAAACCACTAAGGTTGTGTGTAGTTGTGGCAATGCTTTTGAAACGCGTTCAACTAGCACGAAAGATGAAATACACATAGATGTATGTTCAAATTGTCACCCTTTTTATACGGGTAAGCAAAAAATTGTAGATACTGCTGGTCGTGTTGAGAGGTTTAAGTCTCGCTACGGTGCATTCAAGCGGTAAATAATTACTGTTATGCTTGAAAAAGCCACAATTGTGGCTTTTTTTGTGCCAGAAGGAAACATAAAATATACTGCAAAATCATTATAATCACCTTTTCGATTGAGACATTATTATGGCATCCGACTACATAAACGCCCTTTTAAAAAAAGAAGTAACACGCACTCCAGTTTGGGTTATGCGACAAGCGGGGCGATATTTGCCAGAATATCGTGAGACTCGAAAAAAAGCTGGTGATTTCCTAAGCTTATGTAAATCCAGTGAATTGGCGTGTGAAGTTACACTTCAACCTCTTGAGCGTTTTGATTTGGATGCCGCGATTCTTTTCTCAGATATTTTAACCATTCCAGATGCGATGGGTCTTGGTTTATATTTTGTGGAAGGTGAGGGCCCTAAGTTTTACAAACCTTTGACCACACTAGATGATATAGATAGACTGTCTAAACCAGATGTCGGTAGCGAGCTTGCCTATGTCAGTGAAGCGGTCTCAGTAATCAAAAAGAACCTCAAAGGTAGAGTCCCCATTATAGGTTTTGCTGGAAGTCCGTGGACTTTGGCGACTTATATGGTAGAGGGCGGTTCCAGTAAGAGCTTTTCAAAGGTTAAAGGTTTGATGTTTGAAAATCCCAATCATATGCATCAACTTTTAAACGTCCTAGCAGAAACGGTCATTGATTATTTGAATAACCAAATTGAAGCAGGTGCAGATTCAGTAATGATTTTTGATACCTGGGGTGGTCTTTTAAATAAACAGAGTTATGAGGATTTTTCTCTCAAGTATATGACAAAAATTGTCGCAGGAATTCATCGTTATTATGAAGATAAAACGATTCCGGTAACAGTGTTTACAAAAGGGGGGTCTGCTTGGCTTGAGCAGATTGCTTTAAGTGGCTGTGATGCGATCGGTCTAGACTGGACTATAGAGTTAGGAGAAGCTGAAAGACGGGTTGGATCTCAGGTAGCATTGCAAGGCAATCTAGATCCATCAGTTCTCTATGCCAAACCTGAGGTTATTGTCACTGAAGTTAATAAAGTGCTTGACCAATTTAAGGGAGAAACTGGGCATGTATTTAATCTTGGTCATGGTATAAGTCCGGATGTTAATCCCGATAATATGAAAGTATTGGTGGATGCTGTGCATTCTTATCATAAAGTAAAATAAATCAAACATTCTTGGATAGGACAATAAATTGTGTTGAAGTGCTTCTGTGCTAAAATTTGACTCTCATTAAGGCGAACAAAACTATGTCAATAATTTCAAACATTTTTAACGAACTCGGGCAATCTGGCAAAAAAGCTTTTATCCCATTTATAACAGCCGGTGATGGGGGTCTAGATAATTCTGATGCCTTGGTGTTTTCTTTAGCGAACAATGGTGCAGATATTATTGAGCTAGGTGTACCTTTTTCTGATCCCATGGCAGATGGACCAGTGATTGCTAAATCTCATGAACGTGCTGTTGCCGATGGTGTTAGTTTGAAAGATGTTCTTGCCATTGTTGAGAGGTTTAGAGAACACAATCAAAGTACTGGTATTGTGTTAATGGGCTATACCAACCCAATTGAAGTTTATGGTTATAAAGCCTTTGCAGAGAGAGCTCAAGAGGCTGGAGTGGACGGTGTCTTGGTGGTGGATATGCCACCTGAAGAAGCTCATGATCTTAAATCTGAATTGGATGCTGTTGCAATTGACTTCATTTTTCTGGTGGCCCCTACAACCACGGACGACAGATTAAAGGACATTTCAAAAATAGCAACTGGTTTTGTATACTTCGTCTCCTTGAAGGGTGTCACTGGTGCTGGAAATTTAGATATTGACTCTGTGAACCATCATCTGGCTAGGATGCGAAATCATATTAAATTACCAGTCGGCGTAGGTTTTGGTATCAAAAATGCTGAAACAGCTAAACAGGTTAGTGAAAATGCCGATGCAGTTATTGTTGGCAGTACTCTTGTTTCTATTATTGAGCAATTCTCTAGTGATAAGGATAAAATGATTACTAAGGTTGGTAATCTGGCAAATCAATTCTCAAATGCCATTAATTAATCAAGGTCTACTATGAGCTGGTTAGAGAAAATTTTGCCGTCAATTGGCAAGAACGCTAAAAAAAATATTCCAGAAGGCCTCTGGAGTAAATGCCCTGAGTGCAGTCGCGTCCTCTATCAGGAAGAACTTGAGCGCCTTTCTTATGTCTGTCCAAAGTGTGACCATCATTTAATAATATCGGCAAGAAGGCGACTTAAAAATTTCCTGGATGTGGAGCATCAATTTGAAATTGCGCCAAATATTCAGTCTGTGGATCCTCTGAAATTTAAAGACCAAAAAAAATACAAAGACCGTTATATTGACGCTCAAAAAAAAACCAAAGAGAAAGACGCTTTGATTGTTAAAAAAGGTTTATTAAAAGGCATGCCAATTGTAGCAGCTGCCTTTGATTTCAATTTCATGGGGGGTTCGATGGGTTCAGTTGTTGGTGAAAAGTTTGTCAGAGCAGCGGATTCAGCGATTGAGAACAGTAATCCCCTTGTTTGTTTCTCAGCGAGCGGTGGTGCTCGAATGCAGGAAGGACTTTTTTCTTTGATGCAAATGTCTAAAACGTCGCTTGCTGTGAAATTGATGGCCGACAAGAAAATTCCTTTTATTTCTGTTTTGACTGACCCAACGATGGGTGGTGTTTCTGCGAGTCTGGCAATGCTGGGAGATATTCAAATTGCAGAACCCAAAGCAAGGATTGGTTTTGCTGGCGCTAGAGTTGTAGAACAAACTGTTAATGAAAAGTTGCCAGAAGGTTTTCAGAGGAGTGAATTTTTATTAGAGAAGGGCGCCATAGATATGATTGTTCACCGCTCAGAATTACGCAATAAAATATTTCAGATTTTGTCTGCTTTAAACTATAAATAGTAAATCTATTTTTTTTATTTTTTAATTTTAGATATTTTATTAATCCCTTGATATCAATAATGTATAACAATCATGAAAGTATTTCTGGCTAACCCAAGAGGATTTTGTGCAGGTGTCGAGCGCGCAATTAAGATAGTTGAGCGAGCTATAGATAAGCATGGTGCTCCAATATATGTTCGTCATGAAGTTGTTCACAATCAATTTGTTGTCAACAACCTGAAAGAAAAAGGCGCAGTATTTGTCGACGAAATTAATCAGGTGCCTGAAGGCGGTATTGTGGTTTTTAGTGCTCATGGAGTCTCTCAAAAAGTCAGAAAAGATGCAAACTCAATTACATCTACTATTTATGACGCAACATGCCCTTTAGTAACAAAAGTGCATAAAGAAGTTACACGGCGTCAAAAACAAAATCATCAAGTTATTCTGATTGGTCATGCTGGACATCCTGAAGTTGAAGGTACTCTTGGTCAGTCAAATGACATCAAAAAAATTACCCTAGTAGAATCAATTAATGACGTCGAAACGCTTGATTTTCCAACTGGTATAGATATCTCTTATACCACACAGACTACCTTATCAGTTGATGACACCAGACAGATTGTTGAATCATTGCAATCAAAGTTCCCACGGATTCAAGCCCCAAAAAAGAGTGACATTTGTTATGCGACACAAAATCGGCAAGATTCTGTAAAAGCCATCATTAATAGTTCAGATATGTTGTTAGTGCTTGGCTCAAAAAACTCATCGAACTCTAATAGACTTCGGGAGATAGCAGAAAAAAATAAAAAACCAGCATATCTAATTGATGGAGCCAATGATATTGATCCTGCGTGGCTTAAGGGACTAGATTCGATAGGTATAACAGCAGGTGCTTCGGCGCCTGAAATATTAGTTCAGGAGGTTGTAAGTTATCTTTTAGATAATGGTGCCAATGAGATAATTGAAGTTAGGGGCGCCAATGAGTCTGTGCATTTTCCAGTACCAAATACATTAAGAGTGTAACAGTTATTATTTAAAATTAAACATTTTTAGGGTCACAACTTCAATGAAAAAATATGATGTATACGGAATAGGTGCGGCTATAGTGGATATTGAAGTTGTCGTTAACGACCACTTTCTAAGCAAAAACAAAGTGGAAAAAGGCATAATGACCCTGGTTGACGAGGAGCGTCAACATCAACTAATCAACGCTCTAACTTCTCAAAAAACTCCTGTCAAACGTAATTGCGGTGGTTCAGCTTGCAACAGCATTGTTGCCGCTAGCAGCTTTGGATCAAAGACATTTTATTCAGGCAAGGTGGCGGATGATTGGGAAGGTGATTTTTTCGTAAAAGATTTAAACGCCGCTGGTGTTGATTTTCATAATGCAGCTGCAAGCGACGGCACCACGGGAAAGTGCCTTGTTATGATTACCCAAGATGCAGAACGGACCCTAAACACTTTTTTGGGAGTGAGTATAGATATCACATTCCAAGAGGTTGATACGATATCCTTAGAAAACTCAAAGTGGTTATATATGGAAGGTTATCTTGTAACCGATAAAGCAAGGACTGATGTTGCCATTAATGCCATGGCTTGTGCTAAACAAAAAGGTGTAAAAACATCTTTAAGTCTATCGGATCCTTATGTAGTAAAAGTCTTTTCAGAGAGCCTTAAAAGTGTTATAGGAGAGGGTATTGACTTGCTTTTTTGTAATACTGATGAGGCTAGAAGGTTTACAGGAACACATACAGTTGAGGCAGCTGCGAATGTTCTCAAACAGTATGCAAAAACATTTGTCATTACTCGCGGTCCAGGTGGTTCCTTAACATACGATGGTCATCAGCTTATTCATACTCCTGGAGTGTCAACCAATGCTGTAGATACTAATGGAGCAGGAGACATGTTTGCAGGTTCCTTTTTGTATGCTATTAGTAGCGGTCATGATTACGCTTGGGCAGCAAGATTTGCCAACACTACAGCCGCCTTAGTGGTAGGTCAGTTTGGCACTCGCATTGAGGCAATTGAGTACATTAGTCTCAAGCAACAATTCAATATCTAATCTTAATTCAACTGATTTATTAGATTTTTGACTCTTTCAATTCGAGAACCGTCTTCATCCATCGAAACATTAAAGACCAAGGTGTTTTGATTTTTTAATTGATATTTTTGTGGTTGTTTTTGAATCAGATTAATTATTTTTGATGCTTCAATAGTGCTTTTTTGATTTAAAGTAATTTCAGCCTTATCATCTGTGATATTGATTTTTTCAATGCCAATCTTTTTGGAAAAAATTCTCAATGAAGTGGAGGCAAAGAGGTTTTTGGTTGCATCTGGCAGCAGACCAAAACGATCGATCATCTCGATCTTTAAATCTTTTAATTCACTATCATCCTCAGCACTGGCGATTCTTTTATAGAGTATCAAACGCTCATGAACATCGTCTAGATAGGTTTCAGGGATGATACAAGCAATACCAATATTGATATCGATTTCTTCGACCAATGAATCATCAAGGTCGAGTTTGGTGTTATTTTTGATTGCTTGAATTGTTCGCTTCAAGAGATCATGATAAAGATTGAAGCCAATCTCGGATATCTTGCCACTTTGGTTCTCTCCTAACAAGTCACCAGCTCCACGTATTTCTAGATCATGATTAGCCAACATAAAACCGGCACCAAGTTCTTCTAAAGATGCAATCGCATCTAGACGCTTTTTAGCATCAGCGGTTATGGATTGATGTGATTTTATAATGAGATAAGCATAAGCTTTATGGTGCGAACGACCTACTCGGCCACGAAGTTGGTGAAGTTGAGCGAGGCCAAAATTTTGTGCATTATTAATAATGATAGTGTTGGCGCTTGGAATATCAATTCCTGTTTCAATGATTGTAGTACAAACCAGCAGTTGAAAACGTTGATGGTAAAAATCAGCCATAATTTGTTCCAGTTCTTTGTTCGGCAATTGGCCGTGGGCGATACGAATCCGAAGATTTGGCATCATTTCACTTAGTGACGCTGCCATATTGTCAATCGTGTCAATGTCGTTATGAAGGACAAAAATTTGCCCCCCTCGGTGTAATTCACGTGAACAAGCCTCCTTGATTGTTTCATCATCCCATTCATCGACAAAGGTTTGGATGGCGCTACGTTTAGCCGGTGGTGAGGCAATGATGGAAAGCTCCCTAAGCGAACCAAGTGCCATATTAAGTGTTCTCGGTATTGGCGTTGCAGTCATTGTTAATATATCACTTTGTCCTCGAAGTTGTTTTAGGGCTTCTTTTTGTTTAACTCCAAAGCGATGCTCTTCATCAATAATAATTAATCCTAATTTTTTGTATTTAATTGAACCTTGGATAAGTTTATGGGTCCCTATTACAATATCGATTTTGCCTTCCTGAAGGGCAACTTTAATTTGTTTTTGTTCTTTTATGCTTTGGAATCGAGAAATTGATTTAATCAATATAGGATATTTTGCGTAGCGATCAACAAAAGTTTGATAATGCTGACTGGCTAACAAAGTCGTTGGTACCAACATCACAACTTGTTTACCCGCTTCGACAGCTAAAAAAGCAGCTCGCATAGCAATCTCAGTTTTGCCAAAACCTACGTCCCCACAAACCAAACGGTCCATTGGTTTGTCAGATTGCATATCCATCAAAACGTCATCCATTGTTTTAAGTTGATCGGGTGTTTCTTCAAAAGCAAAGCTGGCAACAAAAGAGCTATAAGAATCGTTAGGCTTAGGGTAAGCAAAACCTTTTTGTGATTCTCGCTTGGCGTATATCTCTAATAACTCTGCGGCAACATCATAGAGCGCTTCTGCGGCTCTTTTCTTTGCTTTTGCCCATTGTTGGCTTCCGAGTTTATGAAGTGGAGCGTGATCAATGCTTGCACCAGAGTAACGAGAAATTAAATTAAGAGACGTAATAGGTACCAATAGTATTGCACCATTGGCATATTCAAGGGATAAAAAATCTTGTTGATTGTCATCAAAGCTACGGCTTTTTAGGCCAAGGTACCGACCCACTCCATATTGTTCATGAACTATAGGATCGCCCAATTGAATCTCAATAAGGCTTTTAATAGCTTCATCAAAATCTTTGTGTTTAGCACGCCTACGTCGCTGCTGCTTAACAACATCTTTGCCAAATAAATTGTTCTCAGTAATGATTGCAAACTGATCACAAAGAATACCTTCACTCAGACTGGCATTGGTAATACAAAGCTTTTCTTTTTGTTCAAGAAAGTCAATCCAATGGTCACAATTAACCGCACTTAATTGATAACTTGAAAGAAGGTCAGTGAGTACACTCTGCCGTCCTTGAGACTCACAAACAATCAATACTCTGCCTTTAAAATTCTCTACAAATTTGATTAATTTGTTGAGTGGATATTTTGTTTGAGATTGAATTTTCAGAGGAGGCAACAATGCTGCAGAAAAATTTAGAGATTCTTTTTTATTGGACTTGGGTGCTTGTGTTTGTATTTTCTTTTTGTCTTGCAATAGTTTGGAGAGTTCCTCAAAATTCAAAAAAACCTTATTGATTGGCAAAGGTAGCCTTTGAAGTGAGAGTTTGCAGTGCTCAAAACGATCTAAGAGTTCATCACTGTGAAGTTGAGTTGCTTCAATAAAGCCTTTCTGATGAACAATAATTGGTTGTGTGTCTAAGTAGTCAAATAGGGTATTTGTTTTATTAAAGAAAAGAGGCAAGTAGAATTCAATGCCACCTGGAAACCTGCCTTCGCTGACCTCTTCATAAATGAAACCATCTGTGTTGCCGAACTCGGATAGATAATTTTTCTTAAAGATTGAGATACTCTCACTATCAGATGCAAATTCGCGTGCAGGCAAAAGGTTAATATGGTTTATAACGTCAATTGACCTCTGGGTTGAAGCTTTAAAGGTTCGGATTGAATCAATTTCATTGTCAAATAAATCAATTCGATAAGGACTTTTAGCGCCCATTGGATAAAGGTCAATCAAGGCACCTTTGATGTTAAATTCCCCTTGCTCCATTACAGTTGATACCCTACGATATCCAATCTTTAAAAGCTTGTTAACAAAGGGTTCAATTTCAAGTGTTTCACCAGCATTCAAACTGAAACTATATTTATCAATATAGTCAGTAGGGCACAATCTTTGTGATAAAGATTCTAAAGTCGTGATAACGATTCCAGTCTTAAGAGTAGCAAGTTGTGAAAGTGTTTCCAGACGAGATGAAACAATGTCTGGGTGAGGTGAAAAGTGGTCAAAAGCAAGAACTTCCCAGTTAGAGAAGCCTAATATCTTCAAAGAAGAATTGTAAAAATTCAGTGCCCTTTGAATTTGCACGTAATGTTTAATATCTTTGGCTACATAGAGTACAACCTGTTGTTGAGTTTTAGCAAACTCTATTAATGCGAGTGCCTCTGAAGAGCCAAAAAGCGAGCCCCAGTAATATGTTGAACCCGACGAAAACGTTTTGCAGTCTTCAGGATAAAGGATGTTCATAAGAGATACTCACTTTAGGTAAAAAACGCGTCATATCAACAAATCTTATTATGCGAAGTCCGTGCGAACTCCTACATTTAATGTATTAGGTGGTGTATAGTTATTATACTTAGTGCGAACTTTAATGCGAAGTATATGACTGATAATAGAAAAAACAAACACACATTTCAACAAACTCTCTATGACGGGGAAAGTCATATCTACAAAGTCAAAAAGAGTGGTGAAGTATATCAGTTTAGGATGTGGATTAAAGAAGAAGGGAAACACTATCGCAAAAGTTTAAGAACAAAAGATTACGACATAGCATTAGAAAAAGCAAAGAAACTCACAAAAGATTTGATGGCACACGGAATGTCGGACAAACTCGTTTTCAGTATTACTATTAGACAACTCATAGAAGAATATGTCGCATATAGAAAGAACGACATAGATTTGGTGACTGGAATATCTCTTAAACGGTGGCAGACAATCAAGTCGCAACTTAAATATTTTCCAATAATCTGTGGTGAAAATACTCAACTCTCTAACTTAAATAAAGAGGACTTATATGAATATTCAGTAATGAGAAACGAAATCAAAGTTGGTGCTGTGCAGACGATTAGAATGGAAAAATCTACTATCAATCATATGATTAAGTTTGCTTATAGGAATAAGTTAATACACTTTGAGAGTTTTGATTTTAAGCAAATCATCATCAAAGGTGATTTATTAAGTAGAAGAGGAACATTTACAGAACAAGAATACGACAAGTTAGTAAGGTTTATGAGAAGTTTTAGTTCTCTCAAACACGCAAAAGAAAGAATAGGTAATAGAGATTTTAAGATGACTGCGGTTATTGAAACAAAGGAACAAAATCAGTTAGAGAGGTTGATGATTAGAGATTATGTTCTTGCGTTAGCAAATACTTGTATGCGTGTTGGTGAGATTTTACAACTCACCTGGGGTTGCGTTGGAAACTACGAAACACATAATAAAGAGAGTGAGTATGAGGATAAGAAAAAAGAACAAATATTAGTTGAGATTGAAGTTCGTGCTGAAACATCAAAAGTAAGAAAACACAGAAAGTTCTTATGTCGTGGTGGTCAATACTTTTTGAGATTGAAAGAACGACAACAACATACTAATGACGAAGATTTAGTTTTCTCTATGAATGGTAAGAAATCAATACACGATATGCGAAAACGAAAATACTGGGAAGAATTAATGGAAGGTATTGGTATTACAAACTGGGAAGATAGAAAACTCTCGTGGTATTCTTTAAGACACTTTGGTATTACTCAACGAGTTCAATCAGGAGTGGATTTAATAAACATATCTAAAATGGCAGGAACATCTGTTAAACACATCTCGGACACTTACTTACATTATCGTAAAGAACAATCAAGAACGGCAGCATTAAAGTCATACAAGAAGCAAGAAGGACAAATAAAGTTTCTGTAATCACTATTTCAAGTCAAAAATATACTCGCAAAAAATTACAGAGAAAACGAACTGGATATTTCACTCTATATCAAAGTATCTATATCAAAACAGATCCCTTAAAGTAGTGGAATAAAACTGTTT
>JAKUUR010000029.1 GCA_022448455.1 Candidatus Thioglobus autotrophicus | reverse complement strand
TCCTAAGTCTAGCGCGTCTGCCAATTCCGCCACCCTCGCATCTACCCCAATATAATATAGTGGGCCGCCGGAGATTCGAACTCCGGACCCGCTGATTAAGAGTCAGCTGCTCTGCCAGCTGAGCTAGCGGCCCATCGGGGGACCATACCCGCTATTCTCATGCATGGCAACGGGAGCGACGGCATCAACGCCTAGCGGAAACAATACAGGACTCTCTTGAAAGAGAGGAAAAGAAAGGTGGGTGAAGGGGCTTGAACCCTCGACCCCTGGGACCACAACCCAGTGCTCTGCCAACTGAGCTACACCCACCCTATGCGCCAGAAGGGATTCGAACCCATGACCCACGGCTTAGAAGGCCGTTGCTCTATCCAGCTGAGCTATGGGCGCAATAACTTTGCTTTAATAAAGTTTAGGCTAACACTTTTAATCAATAATTTTTGGTCGGAGTGGAGGGATTTGAACCCCCGACCACCTGGTCCCAAACCAGATACGCTACCAAACTGCGCTACACTCCGAAAGAGGTGTAATTATACTTTGATAGCACTCTTAGTCAATCCCTAATCCCCCAGATTTGATCAATTTTGAAAATAGTTTTTGTGTGCCTCAAGTTCATTTTTGTTTGCATAGATAACTTTGATTTTATCTCGGTTTTCTTTAACTTTCTTAATTAACGATGGGTCAGTTTGATTTGATTCGGTATTAGTGACTTCTTGAAAAAGACTAGATTGACCACCAGTCATTGCTAGATAAACCTGGGCAAGAATCTGAGCATCTAGAAGGGCACCATGTCTAGTACGTGCACTTGTATCAACACCAAAACGTCGGCATAGCGCATCTAAGTTATGCATAGTTCCGGGGCGCTGCTGTTTAGACAACTCTAATGTATCTATAACAGTGCAAATACTTTCAATCGTTTCCTTGATGTCAATAAGTTTAAGTTCATTGTTAAGGAAACCCAAATCGAAAGGCGCATTATGTATTACTAATGTTGCACCCTCAATAAAAGATAGAAGGTCATCAGAAATTTGATTGAATTGAGGCTTATTAATTAAAAATTTATCTGTAATTCCATGAATGTTAACAGATTCACCCACTTTTCTGTTTGGTTGAACATATCTATGAAATTCGGTGCTTGTTATTTCCCTATCCAGTATCTGCACGGCACCCACTTCAATGATACGGTGGCCTTCTGATGGATCAATACCGGTAGTCTCTGTGTCAAGGACAATAAGTCTTTCCATTTATGACAAAATCACGTAAAATAAGTCCATTTTATCATCTGAGCTAGAAAGGTTATTTAAGATTATGGCAAGAGTAACAGTAGAAGATTGTTTGGACAAAGTTGAGAATAGATTTGAGTTGGTATTGGTGGCTGCAAAGCGTGCCCATCAATTGAGTTCTGGTGGTTATAGAACAACACTTGATGCCGGTAAAGATAAGCCGACAGTGTTAGCTTTGAGGGAAATTGAAGCTGGGCTAATAGATGCCTCTATTTTGACTGAAGAGTATGCAATGGAAGAGGAGCTAAATGCTCAGGATAAGCTTTCAGAAGTGGCAAAAATGAATGAGGTTGCTGAGGAGCTCTCTGAAGTTACTCTGGACACTGAAAGTGATGATATAGCGATAGAGGAAGAATCTAAGTAAATCCTTCATTGTTAAACAAACAAAAATGACGCAATGCGTCATTTTTTTTTACCAAATAAAAATCAATATATTTCTTCATAATACTTTTCAGTGATTTGGTAACATAGTTTTTTCAAATATCAAAATTGAGAGGAATTCAATGACTTATCCAATCATCCAAACTGACAGAGTTCCATTAATAGATTCAGATACCTACGAGTCTATGTATGAACGCTCAATGAATGAACCTGATGCTTTTTGGGCTGAACAGGCTGAGACTTTTATAGATTGGGGAAGAAAGTGGGATAAGGTTTCAGATGTTGATTTCGCTAAAGGAAAGATTGCCTGGTTTGAAGGTGCTACATTAAATGTCTCATACAATTGCCTAGACCGTCACCTTCCTGAACGTGCAGACCAGGTGGCAATTATTTGGGAAGGTGATGATCCAAACTCAAGTGAATCAATAACCTATAGCCAGTTACATGAAAAGGTTTGTAAGTTTTCAAATGGTTTAAAAGAATTAGGTGTAGTGGAAGGCGACCGGGTATGTTTGTATATGCCTATGATTTTAGAGGCAGCTATCGCGATGCTTGCATGTGCCAGGGTTGGTGCAATCCATTCGGTTGTGTTTGGTGGTTTTTCACCTGACGCTTTGCGAGATCGGATTCTTGACAGTAAATGTAAAATAGTTATTACAGCTGATGAAGGAGTACGTGGTGGTAAACCTATACCTTTAAAGGCTAATGTAGACCAAGCCACAAGGGATTGTGATTGCGTTGGTGCCATTGTAGTTGTTGAAAGGACAGGTGGTAAAGTGACCTGGAGTGAGAGAGATATCTGGTATCACGATCTTGTAAAAGATGCTTCTCCAAACTATCCTTGTGAGATGTTTGATGCTGAAAACCCGCTATTCATTCTCTACACCTCGGGTTCAACTGGCAAGCCAAAGGGAGTACTTCATACTTCTGGTGGTTACCTACTTTATACTGCAATGACGCATAAATATACTTTCGATTACCAGGAAGGAGACATCTACTGGTGCACTGCTGACGTTGGCTGGGTTACAGGTCATTCCTATATCGTTTACGGACCACTAGCTAATGGTGCCACTACAGTAATGTTTGAAGGTGTCCCAAATTACCCGGATGCTTCACGTTTCTGGCAAGTTGTTGATAAACATCAGATTAATACTTTTTATACTGCACCTACAGCAATTAGGGCTTTAATGGGAGCAGGAAATGAACTTGTTCAAAAAACCTCTAGGTCAAGTTTAAGAATCTTGGGAACCGTTGGTGAGCCTATCAATCCTGAGGCATGGGAATGGTATTACCATATTGTTGGTGAAGACAGATGTCCTGTTGTCGATACCTGGTGGCAAACCGAAACCGGTGGTCATATGATCACACCGATGCCTTTTGCAACGCCTTTAAAACCAGGTTCCGCATCGAAACCATTTTTTGGTATTGAGCCTCAAGTTGTTAGCGAGAGTGGTGAAGTTTTAGAGGGCGAAGCATCGGGCATTTTAGTGCTTGCTCGTTCTTGGCCTGGACAGATGAGGACGCTTTACAACAATCATGAACGCTTTATAGAAGCCTATTTTTCAACCTATCCTGGTAAATATTTTACCGGTGACGGAGTTAAACGTGATTCGGACGGTTATTACTGGATTACTGGTAGGGTAGATGACGTTTTAAATATATCCGGTCATCGACTAGGAACGGCAGAAATTGAATCAGCCCTCGTCCTTCACAGTAAGGTCAGTGAGGCTGCGGTTGTTGGTATGCCCCATGAAATTAAAGGTCAGGGTATCTATGCGTATGTATCACTCATGGCAGGTACTGAAGGTAACGAAAATCTAAAACAAGATTTAGTGGCTTTGGTAAGAAAAGAAATAGGCCCAATCGCAACGATTGATAAAATTCAATTCTCTCCAGGTTTGCCAAAAACAAGGTCAGGAAAAATCATGAGACGCATATTGAGAAAGATAGCAGAAAATGATTATGATGATTTAGGGGATACTTCTACCCTAGCTGAACCCGGGGTTGTGACTGATTTAATTTCAAATAGAGTTAAATAAAAAGAAACTTTTACAATATTTAGTGGTTTTTTATCTCCCATGAATGTAGCCCTTTATTTTTTAGTTTTATTTTGCTGGGGGACTTCTTGGTTTGCTATTACTTTTCAGTTAGGTGATGTCGCTCCTCAGGCTTCTATAGCTTGGCGGTTTCTTCTAGCTTCTGGAATATTATTTATTTGGTGTTTGATTCGTGGCAAAAAACTTTCCTTTTCTTGGCGTAGTCATATAGATTGGCTTATTCTGGGATTTTTTCTATTTTGTATTAACTATATTTGTGCCTACTTTGGCAGTTTTTACTTAACATCTGGAATGATCTGTCTGATCTTTTCTACTCTAACACTTTTTACGGTTTTTAACGGTTTTATATTTTTTAGAAAGCCTATTAGGCTGCCCATTTTAGTAGGTGCAATAGTTGGAATTATTGGTCTAGGGGTAATATTTTCAAATGAACTAAGTACTACCCAGTGGTCAATAGAAACTGGAGTTGTAAAAGGCTTTATTTGGGGTCTGCTTATGACTTTTTTTGCCTCAATTGGTATGTTATTTTCTGGGCAGATGCAAGCACGGAAAATGCCACTTTTACAAAGTAACGCTTTCAGTATGCTTTATGGCTCAATTATGATTGTGAGCTATGTAGGAATAAGCGATATTAGTTTTGGATTTAGTACCAGCTCTAGTTATGTTGTTTCGCTATTATATTTAGCCATAGTGGCATCTGTATTGGGTTTTGGTGTCTATCTTAAGTTGGTCGGTAATATTGGTGCTGATAAAGCCTCTTATGTCAATGTGTTTACCCCAGTTATTGCTCTACTGATATCAACTTTTTTTGAGGATTACCAATGGAGTTGGACTGGTCTAATTGGAGTTGTATTGATCATTGTTGGTAATATATTAGTGCTTTTTGCTAAACCACTGCCAGGGGTTAAAGCGAGGCTTGGTTAGAGCTCATCAATATTAATATTAATTATTGTTCTCTTTCGGAGTTATTTTTTCAGAGCTCTTTTCAGAAGTATCGTCTGATGTTTCAATCTCAGCTTCTTCGTGGTTATCAATTTGTTCAACTTCAATTTCTATAGTCTCTTCTTCCTCTGTTTCAGCATCCTTCACGGATGACTTAAAGCCTTTGATTGCACCACCTAGATCACTACCCAAATTTTTGAGGCGCTTAGCACCAAAGATAAGTATAACAATTGCTAGAATAATAACAAGTTCAAATGGTCCTGGCATTTTCCACTCCTAGTATTTAATATCTTTATTTAGCTCTAATTTTTCTTCAGCTAACTGTAACTCAAATTCAGCTAATTCTAAATCTACTTCTGAAGATCTTAATTTGTCTTCAACTAATTGTAATTCATTTTTGACTAGTTGTAGTTCTTTTGCCATATTTTGTAGATTATTGTTAGCAGTTGTGAGCTCTTCCTGAAGAGGTTTAATTATTTTTCGAGCGTCATCTATTTGACTTAATTCATCTTCAAAAACTTTAGATTTACTTGAAGAAAGGATTAATTGTTGCTGCACAGCTTTTAGTTCAGCACGAGTAATAATGAGTTGACTATTGAGATCATCCAATTGAGTTTGAAGCTCGTTTTTATTCTCTATGATTTCAGCGAGATCTTCCTGCAATTTATTGTCAGTTAAAGCTGCATTAGTGACATCAATATTAGTTTCTGATGATTCGAGGTTGATTTTGGCATAATAGTAACCAATAAAAAATATTACGATTAATGAGAGTACGTAAAAAGCTGTTTTTTGTGACATTTTTTTTGATTAAATAGTTTTTTCCAAATTAAAAGTGACTTATCAAAAATAGATTGGTCACTTGTTATTGATCCACATTGCCACTTCTTTGGCATAGTATGTAAGGATGGCATCGGCTCCGGCTCTTTTAAAACATAGCAAGGCTTCTAAGACGCAGGATTTTTCGTCAATCCAATTATTTTGACTGGCAGCTTTAAGCATTGAGTACTCTCCACTGACATGATATGCGAAAGTGGGAATACCGAATGTTTGTTTAACGTTGGAAAGTACATCAAGGTAGGGAAGACCCGGTTTAATCATAACCATATCTGCACCTTCTGCGATGTCAAGTTCAACCTCACGTAGTGCCTCATTAGAGTTAGCTGGATCCATTTGGTAGGTTTTTTTATCAGCAGAGCCAAGGTTTCCTGAAGATCCAACAGCTTCTCTGAATGGGCCATAAAAGGATGAGGCATATTTCGCAGAATATGCGAGAATGTTTGTGTGTATAAGTCCTTCTTCCTCAAGTGCTTTTCGAATGGCACCAATTCTGCCATCCATCATATCTGAGGGTGCAACAATATCAGCGCCAGCCTTGGCGTGTGATATGGCCTGTTTAACAAGTACGTCTACCGTTTCGTCGTTCATTACATAGCCATCATTGTCTATTAGTCCATCTTGACCGTGACTTGTGAAGGGGTCTAGGGCGACGTCGGTGATGACTGCTAATTCTGAGAAGTTTCTCTTTAGCTCTCTGATGGCTCTTTGAACGAGGCCATCTGAGTTGTATGACTCTTCAGCTTCAAGTGATTTTTTTTCAGCTGCAATGACAGGAAACAAAGCGATCGCTGGAATTTTTAAATCGACAATCTCTTTTGCTTCAATCATCAATTGATCGATGCTGAGTCGCTCAATTCCGGGCATCGATTTAATGCTCTCTCTTTTGTTTTTTCCTTCAACAATAAAGAGCGGATAAATCAGGTCATCGGTAGTGAGAGAATTTTCACGAATTAACGAACGATTAAATTCGTGTTTTCTCATTCTTCTTGGTCTATGAGTTAAAATGGACATCTTTTCTCATCAAAGTAATATTAACCAAATTATACAATAATGAAACAATCTTCCGAAACACTTGCCAGTCTGTCCATCGTCAATGCAGCCTTTGTTAAGCCTTTACCAAATTCAAGCAAAATTTTTGTTAAGGGATCGCGTGATGACATCCTCATTCCCATGAGACAAATTAAACTCACTGATACGATTGGCGACTTGGCTGAAAAAAATGAACCAATCCATGTTTATGACACTTCTGGGCCTTATACTGACCCAACCAAATCAATTAATTTTAGGGATGGGATTGAATCTCTTCGAACTAACTGGATTGAAGAACGTGGTGACACAGAAGTGCTTGATGGTTTTAGTTCAAGTTACTGTAATGAGCGTCTTAAAGACACGAAACTTGATGATTTAAGATTTGAACATCTAAAACCACCTAGGAGAGCTCAAAAAGGGAAAAATGTTACTCAAATGCACTATGCGAAGAAGGGCATCATTACACCAGAAATGGAGTTCATTTCAATTAGAGAAAATTGTCGTTTACAGGAATATAAAGATCAAATTGGCCAACATCAAGGTGAAAGTTTTGGAGCTGCAACCCCGGAAATAGTAACACCTGAATTTGTTAGAGATGAGGTTGCTCGTGGGCGTGCGATTATTCCTAATAACATCAATCATCCTGAAACTGAGCCAATGATTGTTGGTCGAAACTTCTTGGTTAAAGTTAATGGCAATATTGGTAACTCAGCGCTCGGTTCTTCAATTGATGAAGAGGTTGGAAAAATGGTTTGGGGTATCCGTTGGGGTGCCGATACAATTATGGATCTTTCGACGGGTAAAAATATTCATGAAACGCGTGAATGGATTATTCGAAACTCACCAGTACCTGTAGGAACTGTTCCTATTTATCAGGCCCTTGAAAAGGTCAAAGGTGTCGCAGAGGATTTGACTTGGGAAATATTCAGAGACACTTTAATTGAGCAAGCTGAACAAGGTGTTGACTACTTTACAATACATGCTGGCGTTAGACTTAAGTATGTTCCTTTGACTATAGACAGAGTTACTGGAATCGTTTCTCGTGGCGGCTCAATTATGGCTAAATGGTGCCTTGCTCACCACACTGAAAGCTTTCTTTATACCCACTTTGAAGATATTTGTGAAATCATGAAGGCTTACGACGTCACTTTTTCATTAGGCGATGGGCTACGACCAGGCTGCATAGCTGATGCCAATGACGAGGCTCAATTCGGTGAACTTGAAACGCTCGGCGAGCTCACAAAAATTGCATGGAAACATGACGTTCAAACCTTCATTGAAGGACCAGGCCATGTCCCAATGCATATGATCAAAGAGAATATGGAAAAGCAATTAGAAGAGTGTGGTGAAGCGCCTTTTTATACTTTGGGTCCTCTGACAACTGATATAGCACCAGGCTACGACCATATTACATCTGCTATTGGTGCTGCACAGATCGGTTGGTATGGATGTGCAATGCTTTGCTATGTGACTCCTAAAGAGCACTTAGGCTTACCTAATCAAGATGATGTGAAGACAGGAATTATTACCTACAAAATAGCAGCACATGCTGCTGATTTAGCAAAAGGACACCCTGGAGCGCAGATACGTGACAACGCGCTTTCTAAGGCACGATTTGAGTTTAGGTGGGAAGATCAATTTAATTTGTCCCTTGATCCTGATACTGCTAGAAGTTTTCACGACGAAACGCTGCCAAAACAGGCAGCTAAAACTGCCCATTTTTGCTCTATGTGTGGGCCCAAGTTCTGCTCAATGAAAATTTCTCAAGATATTAAAGGTTTGAATAGTGAGGAAATTAAAAGAATTCAAGATATTCAAATTGAAATGGATAAAAAATCTGAAGAATTCTTGAAAAATGACAGTGAAATTTATCTAAAAGAAGGTGCTTAATTAGGGAGTTTTTTCGGTTAAAGTCTTATGAGATATTCTAACTGATATTAGGCATTATTAATTTCATCAAGCGGTCAACTGCGCCGCGATGTTTTTCAATTAAGTTTTTCGCATTTTCACCAAGTTTCTGTCTCTTGGGATCATCCAAAAGTAGACTTGATATGGTTTTCATGAGGTCATTTGCATCGTCGACCTGAATTGCAGCGTCCTTTTCTAAGAGCAGCTGTGCAATCTGTTCAAAGTTAAACACACTTGGACCAAACAATATCGGTTTCGATGCAGCTGCAGCCTCCAGCATATTTTGCCCACCGCTATCTATAAGGCTGCCACCGATAAAAGCAATATCACAAACACTGTAATATGACAACAGCTCTCCCATACTGTCGCCGAGCAATACCTGAGTGTTTTCATCACACCTCAGTCCGTCTGATCGTCTTTTCACACCAAGATCACTGTCAACAATTAAATTATAAACTTTGTCGAAACGCTGAGGATGTCTTGGGATGATAATTATGAGTGCATCGAATTTGTCCTTAGTATTGACGTAGCTTTTTATAATTTTTTTCTCCTCCCCTTCACGCGTGCTTGCAAAAACAACAACACGTCTTTGACCAATCATTTGTTGTAATGATTGGGTTGTGTTGGGGTTATCTTTTTCGTTGCTGTCAAACTTCAAATTACCAACTGTGACGACCTTATCTGGTAATGCACCAAGTGATAAAAAACGTTCACTTGAGGGATCGTTTTGAGAGCCTATCAATGTCAATTGATTAATCGTTTTTTGAACAAGTTTGGAGGAAAATTTTTGATATTTATTGAGCGAGAGCTCTGATAGACGGGCATTGATAAGCATTACAGGTATAGCTTTTTTATTGAGATTGTTTATAAGATTGGGCCATATTTCCGTCTCTAGTAAAATGCAAGCAACGGGATTAATTTTCTTAATAAAAGGACCTACAATAAAGGGTAAATCAAAAGGGAAGAAGTAATGTATTACCCGGTCCTTATAATGATTCCTTACTGCTTCTGCACCAGTAATGGTGGTTGTGGTAATTGCCAGCTTGTGTTCAGGGTAGATGTCTAATATTTGATCAATTAGTGGCCTAGCTGCATTAAATTCTCCTACCGAGACACAGTGAACCCAGATCACCTTGCCTGAAGTTTTAGTGACAAAGCCCAGCTGATTTTTGAGTTTAGCATTCCTGAAAGGGCTCTTTCGCTCTTTAGCTATTAGTTTAAGGATTGCTATTGGTAGACTAAGGTAAAGCAGTAATGTGTATATGAATCTGTTCATCTAATGCTTTTAATGGCCTATCTTTCGTTTTAAGGTTATATCGATTTGCATTATTTGTGCAGAGCTGTTGATAAGGAAAAGAAGGTATAATAATTGCCTGCTATTATAGCTTTTTCACGTAACTTTTATGGCGTCTATTTTGTTTTTTAGGTGCTTGTTAAGACTCAAATGGTCGAACAATAAATAAACTTAATTGAGATATTCTAACTATTGAACTGATGAAATTTGTAGACTCAGCAAGCGTTACAGTAGAGGCCGGAAAAGGTGGTGCGGGCTGCCTCAGTTTTCGTCGTGAAAAATACATCCCAGATGGTGGTCCCGATGGTGGCGATGGTGGTGACGGCGGGAGTATATTTTTCCGTGGTCAAGAAGGCTTAAATACGCTCAGTGAATTCCGCTATAAGCGCCTATATAGAGCTAAAAACGGACAACCTGGCATGGGTAGAGATAGGCGTGGAAAATCTTCAGATAACTTGTATGTTGAGGTTCCATTGGGAACCAAAGTAATTGACTTAGAGACTGATGAAGTGATTGGTGAAATTACTACTCATGAACAAGACCTTTTAGTTGCAAAGGGTGGTTTTCACGGTTTAGGCAATGCGAGGTTTAAGTCTTCTATCAATCGTGCCCCTAGGCAAACCTCTCCAGGTACTTCTGGTGAAATCAGAGAGATAGGCTTGGAGATGAGTGTGATGGCAGATGTTGGACTTTTGGGTATGCCTAATGCTGGAAAGTCTAGTCTTATTAGGCAAATCTCTGGAGCTCGACCTAAAGTCGCTGATTACCCCTTTACCACTTTGCACCCAAACTTAGGTGTTGTAACGGCAGGTAATCAACATTTTGTGATGGCCGATATTCCTGGTCTAATAGAGAAGGCTAGCGAAGGTGCTGGTCTGGGCTTTGAATTTTTAAAGCACCTTTCAAGGGCAAGGATATTGTTACATGTTGTTGATATTTTGCCAATTGACGGTTCCAACCCGGTTGATAACTATTTAGCTATTGAGTCGGAGCTAAAGAAATTTGATGAAGGGCTTTTTACCAAACCTCGCATACTAGCTATCAACAAGGTTGATTTGATTGAAAAGGAGAATCGCAACAAGGTCATCAATAAGTTTGTGAAAAAGGTTAAATACCAAGGACAAGCGTTTAACATATCGGCATTAAATGGGCTTGGTTGTAAGTCCTTGGTATTTGGATTATCTGCATTAATTGAGCGAGAAAATGATGAAAAATAAGTGTTGGGTTGTGAAGATTGGTTCCGCGCTGTTGACTAACAATGGCAAGGGAATCGACAAACAATTAATTTCGAGATGGGTTAAACAAATTGTTGATCTAAAAACCCAAAACATTGATATTATTTTGGTATCGAGTGGATCAATTGTTGAGGGTATGAAGCGTCTCGGCTGGAAAAAAAAACCAAATGACATTCATAAGCTACAGGCAGCTGCCGCAGTTGGACAAATGGGCCTAGTTCAGGCTTATGAATATCTTTTTGCAAAGCACGACATTCATACAGCACAAGTACTCCTAACACAAGACAATTTAACCGACGCCAATCGCTTTGAGAATATATCCTCGACATTGGAGAATTTATTAGAGTTCGGCACAGTCCCGGTTATCAATGAAAATGATACCGTTGCTACTGAAGAAATTAAGTTTGGTGATAATGACACCTTAGCTGCCCTTGTAGCAAACCTAATTAGTGCAGACAAGCTTATCATTTTGACCGATCAGAAGGGTGTTTTTGATGACGATCCTCGCAACAATAGTGAAGCAAATTTGATTCATAAGATTCGTTTTGACGACGAAAAACTAGTACGAGTAGCAGGCAAAACGAGTGGCTCCCTGGGTTCTGGTGGAATGTACTCAAAAGTGATGGCTGCGAAGCAGGCGGCAGAATCAAAAACGCCTACCCATATAGCTTGGGGACGGGAAGAGGAAATTTTAACTAGGATACATTCAGGTGAACATATAGGAACAATAATTCATTGTTAGCATATATCGGTTTAGGATCTAACTTAAAAGGACCAAGAAAGCAAATAGAGAAGGCTTTGAGGGCTTTAAGTGAAGCTAAAGAGACAACATTGTTGTCGGTTTCAAGTTTTTACCAATCAAAGCCATTGCTGGATATGCCTGGACCAAATTACCTCAATGTAGTGTGTAAAATTGAAACTGACTTGAGTGCGCTTGATTTGTTAAACTTTTGTCAAGAGATTGAGAATAATCAGTATCGAGTGAGGGAGGTTAAGTGGGGTTCGAGAACGATTGATTTGGATATACTACTATATGGTGACCAGGTTTTGGCAACCAAAAGGCTGACCATTCCTCACCCAGAAATGATCAACCGGGCCTTTGTGTTGTTGCCTTTGTTTGAAATTGAACCCGGATTAAAGCTACCTCTACTAGGTCCATTAAAAGGCTTACTAGAAAGAATTGAATCATCAGATGTTGAAAAATATGGCTAAAAAAGAAAAATTTCTTAAATTAGGCTTAATAGATCTTGCTACTAAAAAATATAAAGGTGATGAATGGCAACCATGATGGATTATGAAACATTCTGATTTAAATTTATACAAAGAAAAAGGTGAAAAGATTACTTGCCTGACCGCTTACGACGCCTCAATAGCGAAACTAATTGATGCTTGTGGAGTGGACGTCGCTCTGATCGGTGACTCTCTTGGTATGGTAATTCAAGGTTACAAGAATACACGCTCAGTTACTATGCAGGATATGCTATATCACACTGAGATTGTGGCAAATTCCTGCCAACAAGCACTCGTGATTGCTGATATGCCTTTTCAGAGTTATGAGAGCAGCGAGTCGGCATTAACAAATGCTCAAAACTTAGTCAATGCAGGGGCAGATATGGTCAAAATTGAAGGTGGCCAAGAACACGAAGAGGCGTTCCGTGTTTTATCTTCAAATAATATTAACGTTTGTGGACATTTAGGGCTCCAGCCGCAGAAGGTGACCGAATCAAGTGAATACAAAATACAAGGCAAGGACGAGAACTCAGCTGAGTTAATTTTGAGTGATGCTCTGTTACTTGAGTCTTTAGGTATTAGTTCACTTGTTCTGGAGTGTATACCAAGTGCCTTAGCGAAAGAAGTTAGCTCAAAACTTAACATTCCAACGATTGGAATCGGGGCAGGCAAGGACTGTGACGGTCAGGTTCTGGTTTGCTATGACATGCTCGGCATTACTCAAGGAAAATTACCTCGTTTTGTGCGTAATTTTGTGAGCACTGAAGGTACGATTCCTTTGGCAATCAGCGCCTTCGTCAAGGAAGTCAAAGCAGGAACATTCCCGTCAACTAGCGAGAGCTATTGATGCATATATTTGAGCAAATAGGCCCTCTTGAAGAGTACTTAAATAGTTGTCGTGAAGATGGTCGAAGTATAGCTCTAGTACCAACAATGGGTGGTCTGCATGAGGGACACCTAAAACTTATCGACAAGGCAAAAGAGTGCTCTGATATGGTTGTGGCTAGTGTCTTTGTGAACCCAACCCAGTTCGCCGAAAATGAGGACTTTGAAGCTTACCCAAAAACTCTGTTGGAGGACAAGATACTTCTTGAAGCGATAAAAGTAGACACGATGTTTGTTCCCTTGGATAATGAAGTCTATCCAGATGGCAGTTCACAAGACTACGATGTCGGCGAAATGGGTAAAATACTGTGCGGCATCTCTCGACCAATACACTTCAATGGAGTTGCTCAGGTAGTGGCTAGGTTGTTTGACATTGTCAAACCTGATTATGCTGTGTTTGGGGAAAAAGATTACCAACAATTGCTGATCATTAACTCTCTAGTTGAAAGACAAGGCATAAAAACAACTATTGTTTCTGTTCCAACTGTGAGAGAGTCAGATGGCTTAGCGATGAGTACCAGAAACAATTACTTGAGCTCTGAAGATAGAGCCAATGCACCTCTTTTTTATCAACAACTTGTCGCCACAAAAGCATCAATACAAAATGGTACTGACATACCAAGTGCCACTGAGCAAGCTGAAGATGCTTTAGGTGCTGTTTTTGATGTTGAATATATTGAAGTTCTAAATGCAAATAACCTTACACAAATCACGACATCTTCTAGTAAAATTATTATAATATCTGCTGTGAGGTTGAGAGAAACTCGACTAATCGACAATATTGTATTCAGGAGGTCACATGTTTAGTATTACAGAAGATGCAGAGATTTATGTTGCTGAACTTTTTGAGCAGCAGGATGAAAAAGACCTAGGCTTGAAAGTGGACGTTGAAAAAGCAGGAACCCCTGTTGCCGCAGTGACATTTAATTTTTGTATCTGCAATGAGCTGCCTGAAAGCTACAATGAGTACCCTTACAAGGGTTTTAGTGCCTATATTGATGACTCAAATAATGAATACTTGAAGGACTCCAAGGTTGCGATAAAAATAGATGGTGCGACCAAAAAGCTCACCATTACTGCACCGAACGCTAAGGGAGAGGCTCCTAAAGATGATGCTCCACTTGAAGAGAAAGTATCGTTTACAATAGTCACTGAAATTAACCCTAGTCTGGCATCTCATGGAGGCTTCGTTGAATTAGTAGAGATTACTAAAAAGAACGAAGTGGTTCTCAACTTTGGTGGCGGCTGCCAAGGTTGTAGTTCTGTTGATTTAACCCTAAAATCGGGTGTAGAAACTCAACTCAAGGAACTCTACCCAGAGATTGTCGCAATACTAGACGCAACCGATCACTCCAACAAAGAGAACGCCTACATGTAGGTTTTTTTGTGTGTAAAGTTCTGGTCTAAGAGTTTCATGACAGTCCAGTGTTTCTTTAAAATACATTAAAAAAACAACTCTTGAAATTTATCAATCAAATCCATGGTGAGTGAGTGGAAAAAATAATTGTTTATTCGCATTCAGACTGTCTAGCCAAAGATAATGGTCCAAATCACCCAGAAAGAAAAGAGCGCTTAGAAACTGTTCTTGAGTCAGTTAAGGAGCTGGATAGTCCTGATATAGTCATCAAAGAGGCGCCATTGGTGGCACATGAAACGATTAATCTGGTTCATCCACAGTCACATCTTAATAACATTTTTTCGATGATACCGAGTACCGGTCTTGTAGGCGTTGAGAAAGAGCCATATGCCGATACATTTCTATGTGAGCACAGCAAGGAAGCAATATTGAGATCCTGTGGAGCAGGAATTGCAGCTGCAGATGATTTAATCAATAGCAACGAAAAAAGAATATTTTGTGCCGTTCGGCCACCAGGTCATCACGCTGAGACTATCAGAGTGAACGGTTTCTGTTTTGTTAACAATGTTGCAGTCTCTGCCAGATATTTACAAAACCAATATCAACTTGGAAAGGTTGCAATAATTGACTTTGATGTCCACCATGGCAACGGCACACAGGAAATTTTTTATAGAGACAATAGTGTTGCGTATGGCTCAATACACGAGTACCCATTGTTTCCAGGGACGGGCTCAGAAAAGGAAACTGGAGTAGGTAATATCTTTAATGCACCAATCCGATCTGGCACCAGTAGTGATGAGTTTTTAAACATATTCGAGGGAAAAATTCTAGAAAACATTGACAAATTTAAACCCGAAGTAATCCTACTCTCTGCCGGCTTTGATGCACACAAGAGGGACCCGTTGGCAAATATTAACCTGGAATCTGAAGACTACTACACGTTAACAAAAAGTATTGTAGAGGTTGCAAACCTGCACTGTGATGGCAGAGTCATATCTTTTCTTGAAGGGGGCTACGACTTATTGGCACTCTCAGAATGCACCAAAGCGCATATAAAAGGGCTCAATGAAAATTAACTTAAAACCTCCATCAACCGCTAAATGTACTTATGAACGAGTTTGATCTAATCCGCGAATACTTCACTTGGCCTATTAAAGATCCCAGTGTCACATTAGGTGTGGGCGATGATGCTGCACTCTTTAGCCTGGAGCAGGGCTATCAACTGGTAACCACGACCGACACTCTAGTCGAAGGCGTTCACTTTAGTGCAAGCACTTCAGCAAAAGACATTGCCCACAAATCCTTAGCTGTTAACTTGAGTGATATTGCTGCAATGGGGGCTAAGGCCAAGTACTACACCTTAGCGATTGCACTACCCAAAATAGATAAGTCTTGGTTGCAAGAGTTTTCCGATTCACTAAGACAGTTGTCAGGGCACTATCAGGTGAGCTTAATTGGTGGTGACACGACTAGGGGTGCACTCAACATCACCATCACTATGTTCGGTATGGTTAAGAACTCAAAGGCACTGACGCGTTCAGGTGCACGACCAGGTGACGGCGTCTATGTTTCCGGTACGATTGGCGATGCAGGATTTTGTTTTTGGAAGCTCAGTAATGGCCTTATACCGAGCAATCAGGAGCTGAAAAGACTCAACTGTCCGACACCCAGAGTGGAGCTAGGCTTGGCACTGAAGAACCAAGCCAGCGCCTGTATAGATGTCTCCGATGGTCTTGAACAGGACCTGTCTCACATTCTTAAAACGTCTTCAGTGGGTGCTGTTATTGAAGTTGAAAAAATACCCATCAGTGAGGCACTACTTGGTCACATCAAAGATACCAATGACTGGTCTATCCCGCTTTGTGGCGGTGATGATTATGAGTTATGTTTTACTGTCCCTGAAGATAAAGAAGAGGCTTTAAAAAAGCTCTCTGAGTCTTGCAATGTCAACATTACCAGAATTGGTGTTGTAACTGAATCGTTGGGATTGCAGATCAAGGGATTTGATGGTCCTAGAAAGTCATACCAACACTTCTGAGGGTTAGGTTTTAGACTTCCTTTTTCTCTGAAATGGTCTTACAGTCGATACACTTGTCAGCTGTCGGGCGTGCCTCAAGCCTCTTCAGCGCGATCTCGATACCGCAAGTTTTGCAATAACCATAGTCCCCCACGTCAATTGTGTGGAGCGTGTTATCTATCTTGTTGATAAGCTTTCTTTCACGATCCCTAGTCCTCAACTCGAGGGCAAACTCTTCCTCTATAGTGGCTCTGTCATTAATGT
>JAKUUR010000028.1 GCA_022448455.1 Candidatus Thioglobus autotrophicus | reverse complement strand
GCAAGATTGCATTACTTGGGCAAAGTAAAGCGCAGGCTTTTTGCTTTTAAATCTGACTCACCCTTGAGTATTGGTGACACCCTTCACTGCGCTCAATCGAAGTCTGCAAAAGTAAGTGGAAGTGTCGTTTCTCAGGTAAAATTTGGGGCTGATTTTTACTGCTTAGCGACTCTCGAGGTTGAACATAAAGATGACAAGATTACAATTAACAATGACCAAGGTCCAACACTAATACGAATACACAATGAATAAATTTTTTCTGATATTGCTTGGCTTGTTTCCAAGTCTGGTTGTAGCGTCCTCTAATACTCAAAACCTTGATTTGACTAGCCATTGGGCAGGTTATTTGGCGCTTACATTGTTTGTGATCGCCTATATTTTTGTTATGGTAGAGGAGTTTACTCACTTCCGTAAATCTAAACCCGTTATTCTTGTCGCAGGTATTATTTGGGCAATAATTGCATGGGTATATGCCTCGAATGGTATGCCTCATGCAGCAGAAATCGCCTTAAGGCACAACATTTTAGAATATGCCGAACTATTCCTGTTCTTGTTGGTTGCCATGACCTACATTGAATCAATGCGTGAACGCTTGATATTTGAGAAGCTAAAGGTCTGGCTAATTAGCAAAGGGTTTAGTTTTAGGCAATTATTTTGGCTAACGGGTTTTATAGCATTTTTTATGTCCCCAATTGCAGACAACTTGACAACTGCGCTCATAATGGGTGCGGTAGTTATGGCAGTTGGTAGTGGTAATGTGCGCTTTATTTCACTCGCTTTTGTTAATATTGTGGTTGCTGCAAATGCTGGAGGTGCATTTAGTCCTTTTGGTGACATTACAACCCTCATGGTCTGGCAAAAAGGGCTTGTTGAGTTTGAGCAATTCTTTGCTTTATTTGTTCCTTCCCTGGTCAACTTTGTCATCCCTGCAGCAATTATGAGCTTTGCAATTGAAAATGAGAAGCCAGCAACAGTTGAAGATCGAATTGTGATCAAGAGTGGCGGTATTGTAATAACATTTATGTTTTTATTGACCATTGCGACTGCAGTTAGTTTCCATAATTACTTGCATCTTCCGCCAGCAATGGGCATGATGACAGGACTGGGATACCTTATGGTTGTGGGTTATTTTGTTAAACGTCGTCATAACCCAGCCGAACCAACTGCAGAAAGGTTTGATGTTTTTCAAAAAATTGCGAATGCAGAATGGGACACACTGCTATTCTTTTTTGGAGTCATCGTTAGTGTTGGTGGTCTAGGATTTATGGGCTATTTGGCACTCGCCTCTGAAGCTATGTATGTTCAGTTAGGCGCTACCTATGCTAACGTATTGGTAGGAATTCTATCTGCTATTATTGATAATATTCCTGTGATGTTTGCTGTCCTTACAATGACGCCAGATATGTCCCTAGGACAATGGTTACTGGTAACACTTACTGCAGGTGTTGGAGGAAGCTTACTTTCAATTGGCTCTGCTGCAGGAGTAGCCTTGATGGGTCAGTCAAGAGGGTACTATACCTTTGTTTCGCACTTTAAATGGATTTGGGCCATAGCAATCGGTTATGGTGCAAGTATTGTCACTCATATTTGGATAAATTCAGCTCTGTTTGATGTCCCAATCTAATTTATTTGTTGATATTGGAAACTCAGCGATCAAATGGAGAACGCTTGACTCTGAAGTATTTTCACAAAGTGTGAATAATTTTTCACCAAAATCCTTACCTAATAATCAATCGATTTGGTTAAGTGCTGTAGCACATCCAGAAATTGTAAAAGCTATTGAGATGGAATTTTCAGATGTTGAAGTAGTTAAATCTTTATCACATTTTAGCTCATTAACTATTGCCTATAAAGAGCCGTTGGATTTAGGTTCTGATAGGTTTCTTGCAATGTTAGGGGCGTTAAAACACTTTCCTGATAGAAATATGTTAATTATTGATGTAGGTAGTGCACTCACAATAGATGTCGTCAATGATAATGGAGAGCACCAGGGTGGACTCATTATGCCTGGTCTGGAAGCCCTTAGAGGTAGTTTTGCTAAATTTGCTACTAACAACCAAAACTTAAACTCTTCAAGCCTTCAGACTAGTACCGAAGAGGCTTGGCTTAGTGGTACTCAAGAAATGTTGATCTCTTCTATCAAAGAACAGATTACTGGTTTTGAATCTGAACAATCAGATGGAATAGTTATTTTAACGGGTGGTGGTATTAGATACCTTCTTTCTGAGCTTCCTGAAACAGTTAATTATTTTGATAACTTGGTTTTGGATGGTTTAGAAAGCTACAGTAAATCTATGGGATAATCGACTTATTAACATGAAACTCCTTAATTTCTTGTAATGAAAGATCATCGCGTACTGTCGGGCATGCGTCCGACGGGTCAAATGCATTTAGGGCACTATCATGGTGTGCTAAAGAACTGGATTGAGCTTCAAAATGAATATGACTCGTATTATTTTGTGGCAGATTGGCATGCATTTACGACTCACTATGCTGACAATATTGACCTAGAGAGTAATGTCTCAGATATGGTTGTTGACTGGTTGGCTGCAGGTATTAACCCAAACACTTCTACAATTTTTGTACAATCTAAGGTTCCTGAGCATGCCGAACTGCATTTGCTATTGTCTATGTCTACACCAATCAGTTGGCTTGAGCGTGTACCGTCCTTCAAAGATCAACAGGAAAAATTAAAAACGAAAGACTTGTCAACATATGGCTTTTTAGGTTACCCGTTACTTCAAAGTGCAGACATTTTGATATACAAGGCAGGACTAGTGCCTGTTGGTGAAGATCAAGTGTCTCATGTTGAATTTACTCGTGAAGTCGCTAGGCGCTTTAATTATATTTATGGTCGAAAGTCTGGCTTTGAAGAAAAGGCCGAGTTAGCTGTCAATAAAATGGGGAAAAAGCAAGCTAAGCTATACCGAAAATTAAGAAAAGCTTACCAGGAGACTGGCGATGATGAGTCTTTGGTTAAAGCAAGAGCTTTACTTGGTGAACAGCAAAACATCACGCTTGGTGATCGCGAGAGATTGCTTGGGTATATAGAAGGGCTAGGTAAAATTATCTTAATTGAGCCAAAAGCATTGCTAACAAAGGCGTCAAAGATGCCTGGTCTAGATGGACAAAAGATGTCTAAGTCATACGAAAACATGATTTCATTAAGAGATGATCCAGAAGTCATTACACAAAAAATCAAAAAAATGCCAACTGATCCAGCACGCATCAAATTAAGTGACCCTGGTGATCCTAATAAATGTCCGGTTTGGCAGATGCACCAAATCTATTCCACGCAGGATACACTCGATTGGGTTGTTGAGGGTTGCACAAAAGCTAAGATTGGCTGTATTGAATGCAAGGGTCCTGTAATTGACTCTGTTATTTCTGAGCTAGGACCTATGCAAGAACGTATAGCTAAATATCAATCAAACCCTAATTTAATTCAAGAAATTATTTTTGATGGCTCTGAGCGTGCTCGTAGTGTTGCTAAAAACACATTGGAAGAAGTGCGTGATGCGATGGGAATAACCTACTAAATTTTTTAGGCTTTTAAAATATGTCTGAAAGATTACAAAAGCTCATTGCCAATGCAGGTTACGGCTCTAGACGATGGGCAGAAAGATTGATTGAGCAGGGTAGGGTGTCATTAAATAATCATGATGTAAAACTTGGAGACAAAGCTGTACTTAATGACAAGGTCAGGATTGATGGAAAATTAATCGATCTAAAACGGTACGCAGAGACTGAGACAAAAGTTTTAATCCTTAATAAACAAGCCGGTTTTATTTGTTCTACCAAAGATGCTGAAGGTCGTAAAAGTGTTTTTGATTTACTACCAGAGAACAGCCGCTGGGTAATGGTTGGCAGGCTCGACCTAAATACATCAGGGTTATTATTGTTTACTAATAATGGTGAGCTAGCTAACAAGTTAATGCACCCTAGTGCGCAAATTGATAGAGAGTACGCTGTTCGAGTCCTAGGCAAAGTTAAAGAAGAACACATCAAGAAATTGACCAATGGTGTAGAACTTGAAGATGGCTTTGCTAATTTTCATAAAGTAACTCAGGGAGGCGGAGAGGGAGCTAATCGTTGGTACCGAGTTGTTATCAGAGGAGGTAGAAAGCGCGAGGTGAGAAGGTTATGGGAGTTCCTCGATTTCAAAGTATCACGCTTAATTCGTATTAGATTTGGTGACATTCGTTTGCCGGATAAGTTACGATCAAATCAGTCTGAATATCTTAAACCTAAACAGGTACAAGCCTTGTTAAATTCTGTCAATCTTAAAGACTAAATTTATTGTTTATTTTAAGTTTAAATTTCATTTTAGCTAGAGATTTTCAATCTTAACAAACCTTATGTGTCAAGTATAATGGCGGTTTTATGTAGAATTATTTTGTTCTTTAATGGCCGATTATAAAACCACCCTAAACTTACCTACAACAGACTTTCCAATGAAAGCCAACTTGGCAAACCGTGAAGGCGGTTTTTTACAGCAATGGCAAGACAAGGATTTATATCAGCAGATTCGTCAGAAATTTAAAGGAAATCCTATTTTTGTTCTTCATGATGGGCCGCCATATGCAAACGGCGACATTCATATTGGGCATGCAGTCAACAAAGTCCTTAAAGATGTTATTGTGAAAAGTAAAACCTTATCTGGGTTTGACGCTCCTTATGTGCCTGGTTGGGATTGTCATGGCTTGCCAATTGAACACAACGTTGAGAAAAAGAAGGGCAAGGTAGGACAGAAAATTAATGCTGATGATTTTCGTGCCGCTTGTCGAGAATACGCTGACCAACAAATTGAAAAACAAAAGATTGATTTCAAGCGCCTGGGAATCATAGGTGACTGGGATAACCCATACTTAACAAAAAACTTTAAGTATGAAGCAGACATTGTTAGATCTCTTGGAAAAATAATAAAAAACGGTCACCTTTCAAGGGGTTATAAGCCTGTTCACTGGTGTACCGAGTGTTCTTCAGCGTTAGCAGAAGCAGAAGTGGAATACAAAGACAAGGAGTCTGACACCGTTGATGTTGCTTTTGAGGTTGTGGATTCTAGCGTGTTTGGTTTGGATAAGCCAGTTTCAGTTGTTATCTGGACAACAACCCCATGGACCTTACCTGCCAACGAAGCAGTTGCCCTGCACCCTGAGCTTGATTATGTTTTGCTTGACCTAGGAGAGCAATGCTTTCTCTTGGCTGAAGAACTCTTTGAAGCGTCATTAGAGAGATTCAACCTTAAAGCTGTGGGTAAATTAGATAAGGTTTATAAAGGTTCAGATCTAGAAGGTATTTTGCTAAATCATCCCTTTTACAACAAGCAGGTTCCTATTATTTTGGGAGAGCATGTAACCACTGAAACAGGTACTGGAGCAGTTCATACGTCTCCTTCGCATGGTCAGGATGACTACGTAGTGGGTCTTAAGTATAACTTACCAGTCGATTGTCCTGTTGACGGTAAAGGTGTGTTTATAGAAACAACAGAAAGCGTAGCTGGAGAGTATATATTTAAAGCAAATACTACCATTATTGAGTTATTGAAAAAGAAAAATACACTTATAACACACACTCCAATGACGCATTCTTACCCGCATTGCTGGAGACACAAAACGCCAGTAATCTTTCGGGCGACACCGCAATGGTTTGTTTCTATGACTCAAAAAAAGTTAAGAGATACAGTTAATGCTGAGATACTTAACGTTAAATGGATACCGAGTTGGGGACAGAAAAGGATTGAATTAATGGTTGGAAATCGTCCTGACTGGTGTATTTCTCGACAAAGGTTTTGGGGTTCTCCTATTACTCTTTTTATTAATAAAAATACTGGAGAATTGCACCCAGACACTGAGTCTCTTTTTGAGATAGTTGCTAAAAAAATAGAGAAGGGTGGTATAGAAGCCTGGTTTAGTCTTAAGGTAGAAGATGTGTTGGATTCTGAAGCCTCTGAATATGAAAAAACGACCGACACACTCGATGTCTGGTTTGACTCTGGAGTGAGTCACTACGCGGTTTTAAAGGCTAGCGACTATTTGAGCGATATTGCTGATCTGTATCTAGAAGGCTCAGATCAGCACAGGGGTTGGTTTCAATCCTCTCTCATAACTTCCTGTGCGATTAATGGTAGGGCACCATATAGACAAGTGCTTACTCATGGCTTTACAGTTGATCAAAATGGTCGCAAAATGAGCAAATCTTTGGGTAATGTGATTCCGCCACAAAAGGTGGTTAATTCTTTAGGTGCAGATATTTTAAGGTTATGGATAGGGAGTACTGACTATTCGGGAGAAATGACGGTCTCTGATGAGATCCTCAAGCGAAGTACCGATAGCTACAGACGTATTCGCAATACAATGCGCTTTATGTTGGCCAACATGCAAGGATTTGATCCTAATAAAGACCTCTTAAGTATTGATAAAATGTTGATTTTGGATCAATGGATTGTTTCAAAAACCGCCGATTTGCAGTCACAAGTTGTTAATGAGTATGATGAGTATAACTTTCATCTTGCAATGAAAATGATACTAAATTTCTGTACCAACGATTTAGGTGGTTTTTATTTGGACATTATAAAAGACAGGCAGTATACGACACAAGCCGACTCTTTAGCACGAAGATCTGCGCAAAGTGCTTTATATCACATTGCTCACGCAATGGTGCGCTGGATGGCTCCGGTACTTTCATTTACTGCTGAGGAAGTTTGGCAGTATCTCCCTGGAGCTTCTAACGAGAGTGTGTTTTTGCAAACCTGGTATGAAGGTCTAATTGGTGACTTTAATAATTGTGCAATTGATACTGCTAGGGATGTTAATGTTCACCTCCGTAAAGAGCTTGAAGAGATGCGCCGTGATAAGGTTATTGGTTCCTCACTTGACGCCGAAGTGGATATATATTGCAACGATGAGAATTATCAAGCACTTGGACACCTAAAAGATGAATTAAGGTTCGTTTTTATTACTTCAGGTGCTAGAATTCATTTACTTTCTGAAAAACCAAAGGAAGCAACTGATATTGATAAGTCTTTAGCTATCATGGTTATTAAAAGTAGTTATCAAAAGTGTGTTCGTTGTTGGCACCACAGAGAAGAAATTGGTGAAAATGAAGCACATAAAGATTTATGTGGGCGCTGTATTGAAAATGTTGCCGGTAAGGGAGAAACTAGGGTATTTGCCTAATGTCAACTAAACTAAAAATTCTAAACGTAGAGCTTGGCGATAAATCCTATCCTATTTATATTGGGAGAGATTTGCTTTCAGATAATACCTACCTCGAGAAACACATTTCTGGTCAACAGGTGATGATAGTCACTAACTCGAAAATCGAACCTCTTTATTTAGAAAAAGTTAAAAATTTACTGGGTAATTTTGAAGTTCAGGTGACGATTCTTCCAGATGGAGAACAATATAAAACACTGGAAACAGTTAATTCTATATTTGACGCTCTACTAGAAGCAAAGTTTGATCGTAGCACAACATTGATTGCCCTGGGTGGTGGTGTTGTCGGCGACATAACAGGATTCGCAGCAGCATCCTATCTACGTGGGGTAGATTTTATTCAAATTCCAACAACTTTACTTTCTCAGGTAGACTCTAGTGTAGGCGGCAAGACCGGAGTTAATCATACTTTAGGTAAAAATATGATTGGTGCATTCCACCAACCCCGAGCGGTTATTATTGACGTAGATACATTGGATACTTTGCCTATTCGTGAGTTTTCAGCAGGAATGGCCGAAGTAATTAAATACGGCTTACTAACTAATATTGATTTTCTTTCTGACCTTGAAAAAAATATTGATTCAATAAAGAGAGGACTTCACCAGGAAGACAAGGGATTACTTATTGACGCTATTTATCGTTCTTGTTCATATAAGGCAGAAATTGTCTCTGTAGACGAGTTTGAGAGTGGTGTACGAAGATTATTAAATCTTGGTCATACCTTTGGGCATAGCATTGAAAACGTTTTAGGTTATGGTACTTATTTACATGGAGAAGCTGTTGCGATTGGTATGTGTATGGCAGCTAGACTTTCTCAACTTGAAGGCAACTTATCGGCAGGAGATGTAGAGAGGGTTAAAAGTATTCTTACTTTGGCAGGATTGCCTTGCAGTATAGGAAAATACAACATTACTGCAACACAACTATACAAAGCAATGTTGCTCGACAAAAAAGTCATCGATGGTAATATACGTCTTGTGTTGTTTTTGTGGTTAGGGAATGCATATATTTCACAAGACTACTCTGAAGAGAACCTAAAGCAAGTTTTATCGGAATTTTGTCATTCGTAATTAGTCATTTTTATGTCATTAAATAAAGAACAAGTCAAAGAGATTGCCCAACTAGCGAAACTCAGCATTAATGACTCTGAAATCGAGCAAAGTACAATCGAACTAAATAACATACTTAGTTTGATGGCTGAATTAGGTGAGATAGAAACTGATCACGTAGAACCGATGGCTCACCCCCTCGAGATGTCACAACGTCTTAGAGAAGATGTAGTGAGTGAAGCTGACTTATCTGAAGAATTTCAAGCGATTGCACCAAAAACTGGAAAGCAACACTTTCTTGTACCAACGGTGATTGAATAAAAATGCACACATTATCAGTAGCTGAACTATCTAAAAGTTTAAAAAATAAAGAATTTTCTTCAGTTGAGCTAACTCAACACTATCTTGATAGAATTAATCGTTCAGATCTCAATGCATTTATTACTGTAACTGATGAACTTGCATTATCACAGGCACGAGCAGCTGACGCCAAACTGGCAAATGGCAGTGGCAGTGTTTTGACAGGTATCCCGTTTGCTCACAAAGATATTTTTTGTACCAAAGGCGTTAAAACGTCTGCTGGTTCGAAAATTCTAGACCCTTTTATTTCGCCTTACGATGCAACCCTCAGTCATAAACTAAATATTGAAAATATGGTCATGCTGGGTAAGACAAATATGGATGAATTTGCCATGGGTTCTTCAAATGAAAACTCTTTCTATGGTCCAGTTAAAAACCCCTGGAACAAAAAAATGGTTCCTGGCGGTTCATCAGGTGGCTCTGCGGCTGCTGTAGCAGGTCGTTTATCACCATTTGCTACTGGAACCGACACTGGTGGGAGTATCAGGCAGCCGTCAAGTCTTTGTGGGATTACTGGCATTAAGCCAACTTATGGGAGAGTCTCAAGATATGGCATGATAGCCTACGCTTCTAGCCTAGACCAAGCTGGACCAATGACTCAAACTGCTGAAGACGCCGCGTTGGTTTTAAATGCTATTGCTGGTTTTGATGAAAAAGATTCAACCAGTGCTTTGAGAGATGTTCCCGATTACACAAAAAGTTTGAGAGATTCGATAAAAGGTTTAAAAATAGGCATTCCAAAGGAATTTTTTTCAGATGGTTTAGATAGCAGTGTTGAAAAGGTCATTACAGAATCTATGAAAGAATTTGAAGCTATGGGAGCTGAACTCCAACAGATAAGCCTTCCAAATTCAGCATACGCTATTCCAACTTACTACATTATTGCGCCTTGTGAATGTTCATCGAATTTGTCGCGTCTCGATGGTGTTCGTTATGGTTATCGATGCAAAGATCCAAAAGACTTGAATGACTTGTATCTTAGGTCACGTTCAGAAGGTTTTGGTGATGAAGTTAAGCGACGTATTATGATTGGTACTTACGCTCTTTCGGCAGGTTATTATGATGCATATTATCTTAAAGCACAAAAGGTTCGCCAATTGATTAGCGAAGACTTTAAAAAAGCTTTTCAGAATGTTGACATAATTATGGGGCCCGTTTCACCAACCACGGCATTTGAATTAGGAGCTATAAAGGATCCTGTGTCCATGTATTTAGCAGATATTTATACACTTTCTGCTAATTTGGCGGGCTTGCCAGGGATGAGCATTCCAGCTGGTTTCTCTAACAATCTGCCTGTCGGCCTTCAGATGATTGGTAACTACTGGTCTGAAGAGGTTTTATTAAATGCCGCCCATCAATTTCAAACTCAAACTGATTGGCATTCAGTTTTACCTGAGAATATTTAGGGGGTTATTATGGCTTGGGAAACAGTGATTGGTTTAGAAATTCATTCTCAGTTAAATACGAAATCTAAAATTTTTTCAGGCGCATCGACAGAATTTGGTGCTGAGCCAAATACTCAAGCTTGTGCGGTTGACCTAGGTTTACCAGGTGTTCTACCTGTACTTAACAAAGAAGTAGTCAATATGGCACTTAGATTTGGTCTGGCAGTAAATGCAAAAATTAATCAACACTCTATTTTTGCGCGAAAGAATTATTTTTACCCAGACCTGCCTAAGGGTTATCAAATTTCTCAGTTTGAAATTCCAATTGTAGGGAAAGGAGCAATTGATATTAGTACAGAGGAGGGTGGTGTAAAAATGGTCGGTATTACTCGTGCTCATCTAGAAGAGGATGCAGGAAAATCAATCCATGACTTATATGAAGACCATTCAGCGATTGACTTTAACCGAGCTGGAACACCACTCCTTGAGATTGTTTCAGAGCCAGATATGCGTAGCGCCAAAGAGGCTGTAACTTATGCAAAAAAAATTCACGCCTTGGTGCAGTATATTGGTATTTGTGATGGCAATATGCAAGAGGGCTCATTTCGTTGCGATGCCAACGTTTCAATCAGAAAAAAAGGGTCAAAAAAGTTAGGTACTCGTGCTGAACTAAAAAACATAAACTCCTTTAAGTTTCTAGAGAAAGCTATCAATATAGAGATTGAGAGACAACAAGACATTTTAGAAGATGGCGGTGAAGTTGTCCAAGAGACACGTCTTTATGATGCAGTAAAAAATGAAACACGTTCGATGCGTACCAAAGAAGAAGCCAATGATTATAGATATTTCCCGGATCCTGACTTGTTGCCTGTCGATATTGAAGATGAAATGCTTACTGAAATTAAAAACAGCTTGCCTGAACTACCAACAGAAAAGAAAAATAGGTTTATTAGTGAGATTGGTTTAAGTGATTATGATGCAGAAAATTTAACAGCTCAAAAATCTTTGGCAGACTATTATGAAGCAATGCTGAATGACGGGGCTGAAGCGAAACTTTCAGCAAATTGGGTGATGGGTGAGCTTTCAGCAGCACTTAATAAAAACCAAATTGATGTTCAAGACTCACCTATATCGGCCAGAGAATTATCTGAACTTGTTAAAAGAATTAGTGATGATACGATTTCTGGAAAAATTGCTAAAGATGTTTTTAAAGCTATGTGGAAAGGAAATGGAAGGGTCGATGACATTATTGAAAGCCAAGGCTTAAAGCAGATGACAGATGTCGCAGCTATTGAAGACATAATAGATGGAATTATTGCTAACAATATTGAACAAGTTGAACAATTTAAAGCTGGCAACACCAAACTCTTGGGTTATTTTGTAGGTCAAGTAATGAAGGCAACTCAAGGCAAGGCTAACCCAAAACAAGTCAATAAAATCCTTAATGACAAGCTTTCTTAAATTTGCAGAGTTAGGCGAAGAGTATTATTCGCGAGTTAAGACTCAGAGGCTTGAAAATACTCATCTAATACATGTAAACAAGGATTTAAAATCAAGGCTTGAGCTGAACTTGAGTGAAAAAGAGTTGCTCGGAGTTTGTACGGGTGAAGCAAAGCTAGATGGAATTGAACCTCTTTCTAGTGTTTATGCAGGCCACCAGTTCGGCTACTTTGTCCCGCAACTCGGAGACGGTCGTTCTTGTTTGATTGGAGAGGCTAATGGTTATGAGTTGTCACTTAAGGGAGCAGGAACTACACCATATTCACGTGGCGCTGACGGTCGAGCGGTGCTAAGGTCATCCATACGTGAGTATTTATGTTCTATTGCTATGGAAGGATTAAATATACCAACCACAAAAGCCCTTGCTATTGTTGCAAGTGACACAGATGTTTATCGTGAACATGTTGAAAGTGGTGCAATCGTTACCCGTGTTGCCAAAAGCCATATCCGTTTTGGCCACTTTGAACTGTTTGCTTCAAGAGGACAAACCGCAGAAGTCAAAAAATTAGCGGATTTTGTTATTGATCATTATTATCCTCAACTGAAAGGTAAAGATTCTTATCTGCAACTATTTAAGACAGTTATTCTTTCTACCGCTGTGATGATAGCTCGTTGGCAAGCTCAAGGCTTTGCTCACGGAGTAATGAATAGTGACAATATGTCAATTTTGGGATTGACAATTGATTATGGGCCTTTCAGTTTTATGGAGACTTACAATCCTAGTTTTATTTGTAATCATTCTGATCATCAGGGTCGTTATTCATTTGAAAGACAGCCCTCGGTCGCTTTATGGAATTTAGATCGACTTGCTAATGCAATCAGGAGTCTGATTGATGAAACTCATTTAAAAGACGCTCTAGCTGAATATGAGGGGTTTTTAGTTAAAGAATATTCAGCTCTGATGAGACAAAAGTTTGGTTTGGTTGAAGTTAATGATGATGACAGCAAATTAGTTAGCGATTATCTACAGTTACTTTATGTACACAGAAAAGATTACCCTCTCTCGATGAGGTTATTATCAAAAGAAGACAATAATATGGGTTCTGATTTTGATTCATGGTTTCAACGTTATCATCAAAGATTAACCCAAGAGAAAATAAAGCCTAATCAAAGGCAAAAATCAATGGATTCAGTCAATCCAAAATATGTTTTAAGAAATTATTTAGCAGAAGTAGCCATTAGAAAGGCTGAAGACCAACACCAGTACGATGAAATCGACACTTTGTTTAACTTATTAAAAAATCCATTTGAAGAACATAAGGGGTTTGATTCTTACACCAAAGAAGCCCCAGAATGGGCAAAAAACCTAGAACTTAGTTGTTCATCTTAGGAAAATATAAAATTCATCAAGCCAATTAAATTAAGGCCAGAAAGTATTGACATCCAACTTAAAACTAGTCCAACAATTGGCCAAACTATGTAAGTAAAACCTCCAATAAACATTAGGCCGATTAGTATAAAAAAGCCGTATTGTTCTAATTGATTGTATCTATAAGCCAATGGGTTTGGTAAGAGTGCGCTAATTACTCGGGACCCGTCTAGAGGGGGAATCGGCAATAGATTAAATACCGCAAGTAATATATTAATAAATATACCAGCACCTGCCATTTTTAGCAAAATAGGTATATTCATATTGATTGCGAGGAAGACAACAAATAGCCAACCAATAGCCATAATCAAGTTTGCTCCTGGTCCAGCAAGTGCAACCCAAATCATGCCAGATTTAGGTGATCGAAGAGCATTAAAATTAATCGGAACAGGCTTAGCCCAACCAAAAATAAATCCAGTTGACATGATTAACAATACTGCAGGAACTAGGATTGTACCTACGGGGTCAATGTGTTTGACCGGATTGAGGGTGACTCTGCCCATCATTCTGGCAGTGTGATCTCCGAATTTACTCGCTACCCAGCCGTGTGCAGCCTCATGAAGGGTAATAGCAAAGAGAACGGGAATAATCCAAATAAATAAAGTTTGTAAATCAGGCATTGGGTAAAATCATATCATTTATTGTAATTAGTGCCTATTTTATATGAAAAGCAGTGATTTATTTATCCCGACGATTAAAGAGGCGCCTAACGATGCACAAATCATTTCACACCAATTAATGATTCGTGCAGGCCTAGTCTCAAAGCTGGCCTCAGGTTTGTATTCATATCTTCCTATAGGGCTTAGAGTTATACAAAAAGTTGAAAAAATTATTCGCGAAGAAATGAATAAGTCTTTGGCACAAGAGTTATTGATGCCCGTTGCCCAACCTGCAGAGCTTTGGCAAGAATCAGGAAGATGGGAAGAGTATGGTCCAGAGTTGTTACGATTTAAGGACAGACATGGAAGGGATTTTTGCTTGGGACCAACGCACGAAGAAGTTATCACTAATATCGCTAAGCAGTATCTTCGAAGTTACAAGCAGCTTCCAATAAATTTTTACCAAATTCAAACCAAATTTAGAGATGAAATTCGCCCACGTTTTGGTGTCATGCGTTCACGTGAATTTATTATGAAGGATGCCTATTCATTTCATATTGATGAGGCTTCACTTGGTGAAACTTATCAAGTTATGTATCAAACTTATTGCAATATTTTTGACAGACTTGGACTTGAATATAGAGTAGTTTTAGCTGATTCCGGCACCATTGGTGGTGACAGTTCGCACGAATTTCATGTGCTCGCGGATTCTGGTGAAGATGCGATCTGTTTTTCAGATAAGTCAGACTATTCTGCTAATATTGATCGTGCGGAAACCTTGCCTCAGGGTCAACCAGAACCTCCGAAACAAACTGTAACAGTTGCTGAAACGCCAGATGTTAAAACCATAGATGATGTTTGTCAATTGCTTGATATAAAGCCAAAAACTACAATAAAGACACTAGTAGTTGAAGGCGATAATGACTCTCTGGTTGCAATAGTGCTGCGTGGAGATCATGAATTAAATGAAGTAAAAGCTGCAAAAATAAAAGGTGTGAAACAACCCCTTCAGATGGCTGATGAAGAAAAAATTCTACAACAATTAGGTTGTTCAGTTGGTTCTATAGGTGTTGTTGATCTTTCTATTCCAATTATTGTTGACTATGCAGCGGCTTGTTTGTCGGACTTTGTGTGTGGTGCGAATGAAGAAGGAAAACATTTAACTGGTGTTAACTGGGGTCGTGATACGTCAAACTTTGTTGCAGCTGATTTACGTAGTGTTGTATCTGGCGATCCTTCTCCAGATGGAAATGGTAAGCTTGAAATTAAGCGTGGTATTGAAGTTGGCCATATTTTTCAATTAGGTACAAAATACTCTGACGCAATGAATGCCAATGTTATTGGTGAAGATGGCAAAGCTGTGAATATGAATATGGGCTGTTATGGCATTGGTGTAACTCGTATTGTTGCGGCAAGTATTGAGCAAAACCATGACGATAAGGGGATTATTTTCCCTGAGTCGATAGCTCCATTTCAGCTTGTTATAGTTCCAATAAATTACAACAAATCTAGCAGAGTTAGAAAGCTGGCTGATGAACTCTATGAACAGTTTCTGAGTCAGGGAGTTGAAGTGCTACTAGATAATCGCAAAGAGCGACCAGGCATTATGTTTGCTGATTCTGAACTCTTGGGCATCCCTCACCGATTTGTTATCAGTGACACTCATGTCGATAGCGGCAAAATAGAATACAAATCACGAAAAGGAGTTGACAAAATTGAAATTGATTTCAAAGAAGCAGTTGACTTTATTTTGGCAAAGCTTGCTTAATGACCTTTCTTCAGTATTTATTGCCTCAGCATTTGTTATCAAAGCTGATGTTTTGGTTCGCACGAATCGAAAATGTATGGATTAAAAACACCTTCACGCGCTGGTTTGTCAATAAACATCAAGTCAATTTAGCTGAAGCTGAAAGAGACAATATCTCAGATTATGCTCATTTTAACGATTTCTTTACTCGAGCTTTAAAGCCAGAGGCTAGGCCCATCTCAGAATCGGCAATTATTTCACCTGTAGACGGTGTCGTATCACAAGCAGGGCAAATAAAAGACTCTCAAATCTTGCAAGCCAAGGGTCATCATTTCTCTTTATCACAACTTTTGGCTGGAGAATCCTTAGAAAAATTAGAAAATGGATACTTTGCAACTATCTATCTTGCGCCTAAAGATTATCACCGTATTCATATGCCATTTGATGGTAAGTTGGTTTCGATGCGATATATTCCTGGAAATCTATTCTCAGTGAATCACAAAACGGTAAATAAAGTTAATGGAGTTTTTGTTCGAAACGAGCGCTTGGTTTGTCTATTTGATACTGTTTTTGGAAAGGTGGTATTTGTACTGGTTGGAGCAATTTTTGTTGGTTCTATGGAGACTTCATGGCAGGGCCAAGTAACACCTCCGTATGGAAAAGTGGTTAAGGTTTATGATTACAAAGAAAAAGAGTTTGAATTATTTAAAGGTGACGAGCTGGGTCGGTTTAATATGGGCTCAACGGTTATTATGCTTCTTCCAGAGACTGTTCCAGCATTAAAACTGCAGTCAGGACAAGAACTTAAAATGGGGCAATCGTTGATTTAATTACGCTTGTACTTCCAATTCAATAGTCTATGCAATTCTTATTTACACATTGTGCAGCTGCTGAAATGAAAATATTTAAAATAACAAACCATTATCTCCAAAGTGACTTTTATATAAATTAAGATCATCATTATAGATATCATTGACAAGTTCGATCTCCACATCGCCAAACATTGACTTGTAGCTAGGCGCGCAACCCTTTTCTGTTATTTTTATAAACTTATTAGCTTGAATTTTTGAAAAATCTCCATCAACACGCTCAAACTCCGTCAAGTCATGTTTTAACGCTGTTCGTGTATCATGAACTGTGAAACCACGAGCATCTAACGAATTAATTGATTCAGAAAATGACTCTAAAGAAAAGTATTCGTCATATCTCTCGTAATGCAGAAAGTCTGATTGATTTCTCCAATGTTCATCTCTCTCGCTACGATGCTGAGATTTAATCATTGAGAGAAAATCATGAAAATTAATACTTACCTTGTTTCCCGTTGCTGCATCAGTAGTGTGGACATTTCCATCGACAACCTTATTTAAAAAACAAGAAGCAACTCTGCTATATGGGCAACGAAGGACCACAAACGTATAACTAGCTAGGGAAGCCTCTCTTTGCGTCGACATAAAAGTTTCGTTGTTTTTGTGAATCCATTTAATATCGTTAATATCGTCTAAAAACCCATTCGCAATAGCAATGGAATACCTTAATGTGGAGCAAGCATTTTTTGGGATAAAGGTGTAAACAGCATCGAGCGGATATATGGATAATACATGTGCTAATGAGAAAGTGTATAACTCATTTCGACTTACTGGTGAATTTTCAAGTCTCGCATGCTTTAATAGTCGTGCATTTGTCATTCTAAATCTCTATCTTTTCCCTTCCTTTAGCCTATTGTAATTC
>JAKUUR010000027.1 GCA_022448455.1 Candidatus Thioglobus autotrophicus | reverse complement strand
AGTAAAGTGATTGCTTATCTAAACAATGAAAGTCTTAACAGTACCTACACAGTACGCTTGAAAACCCAAATTTCGTTTGATGTGTGAGGGGTAGTGGTTTTGACTTACTCTTTTTTCCCCAACTTCAAAATCACGTCAAAATAATGGTCCCACTCGCCTTGTAATTGACTGTCTATACTCCCATTTAAATCTACTAAGAATAAATGGGTCTTTGGCATACCCAACCTATGGCACTCAAAAGTGGGTGAGTTGGGGTAGTTTTTTACAAATAATAATAAAGCCCTTTGCACAAAGGCTTATACAGGATAAAAGTAGTCCGGCACCGGTAACACCTTGATGTTTTATAAATGAAAATGTATGAGGATCTTGATAACGAAATTATCTGTCTAAATTTCTTCTCAGAAATGGGGGAACGTATGACATGCTTATACTGGCATACTGCTCTACCAAACAATGGAGCCATAACTCGTCTTTATCACAAGCAGTAAAAAACGAGTACACTTCATTCTCATGTCAATCGTACTACTATGACAATGATTAAAATAGAAGATTATGCTTTTCCCGCGGGACTTCATCTACTGACACGCTGGCAAACAGGCGAAGATGTTGCAAAACAAGAGATGAAAGACGTCTTCGATGCGGCTATCGCTGGAGAATTTGACGAAAACTTTGCCGTATTGGCGTCACCTAACCGAGTGAACTCAACCGCGTCGGTCCATATGCTCGCGCTAGCTTTGATCTACGACCTGTATGGTGTTGAATCATGGGATTTTTATCATACAAACCCGTACCGCTATGTCCGAGCCAATCTAGTCGTGAGTCGTTTGTTAGGTGTGAGCAAGTTTTACATAACTTGGGCGTTATATGCCTTTACTTGCGAACCATTGGGTCAGAAAATGATGTACCCAGACAGGTTTCCACCCGGCGCTGATCCAGAAGAGGCTCTGATTAACAGAGATAATTGGCACCTGCTTGAGACGCCTGACTTTACTACGGGTGTCCCCAAGACTATTGATAACATTTTGAGTGCTTTTGAAGAGTTGACTGGTATGCCGCCGTTGATAAACATATCAGCACCTTACAGCCTTGCTGCAGATATTTATGGGCAAGAGCCGCTATTGTCGGATGTCTTGAACGAGCCAGATAATGTAAACGCTCTGTTAGATCATCTTGGCGATAAGATTCTCGGGCCGTGGATGGACCACCATTTTGAGACATTTCCGAACGGTTGGTTAGAATTGTCAGATGCGTCGGGCTCTCCGTTCTTCATCGGGCCAGAAAACTGCAAGGAAATGTCAATCCGCTCAATCCAGCACATGTTGAGAGATAAGCCCTATGCAGATCATGTATTTGATAACAATTACCGCGGTGATTTTGTAGCCGAAGTAAAGAAAAAGGTACGCTCTTCGCGTCGTAAACCTGCTGTTACTCCAAGTGTTGATCAAGGCAATCTACTGGATTTGACTGAAGCAAAAGTCAGCGTCAATCCGGTCTTCATCATGCGACTTGAAGCGGACAAGGTGAATATTGCGTTTTACGAAGAACAGGCTATCCAGCGGAACCTTCCCCTGACTTCTGGGATCGGCTCACCCCAGATTGATCGAAACAGTATTGTAGATCTTGACACAACAAAAGCAGAGATTGCTGAAGAAGCCAGGTCTTTTGTGGAGGCAATCAAGCACGTCTGTGAGACTATTGACCTGCCTGCAGACAACCATGTTGGAAGCCCTTGGCCAAGCCACATCTATTTTGAAGACGTCAATGGGGAGTCACAATTCGAGCTAGTCGAAGTCATACTGGAAGAAGTCTACAAATGCCCACCGATTAAACGACAGACTTGAATGATCAAATAGTATTGGTTTTGGCCCAGGCTGGCACCGCGTCAACATTTATGCAAATTCTCAGTTCGAGTAATTGCTGCAAGGATTATTATTCGAAAAGAGGAGCTTAGAAAACAAGCGAGCATTACTTTAACGCTCCACTGATTATTTTATAGGCCAACCTTAGATCAAATATTTGCAGTAAATAATGTAGTACTAAAGAACAACCATACAATGAAGAGTTCCAAATCACACCCCATGTGTAAGGGAGGTTATATTAATATATAGCCGAGTACGAGAGGAACTCCCACACATCTTTAAAGTCTGAATATATATTATTGTTATGATAATATTTAAACTATGACAAAATCAATTATTGCCTGTCCCAAATGTGAATTTAAAGCAGAAGAAGAAATGCCTACAGATGCTTGCCAGTTTTTTTATGAATGCAAGTCTTGTAAATCTCTTTTAAAACCATTAGTTACGGATTGAAATCGGAGGTACACTTAATTACCACCACTATCCCGTTTCTTGAATTTTCTATTCAATTTCAATCCAATTCATTGATATATGATAAAGGATATACCATTCGTCAACAAATGATTTATTGTCTTATTCGATTCATGAAAGAAGAAGGGATGGGATATAGAAGAATCAGTAGGAAATTAAACGATTGGGGAATCAAGACTCACAGGGATAAACAATGGTTTAATACATCTGTGTCTTCTGTCTTGAAAAGAAAACATGAAAGGGATGTTATGATCAATGAGATCAGAGATCAACATTTACCCATCAAAGGTATCTAAGATGGAGTTGTAATACTATACTTGTGACTAATCCATAAGTACAATTCATAGTTCAAAGTAACATCAAATTATGAAAATGAAAAAGTGTCCTCTAATTTTGCTATACTGTGTGTTATCTACTGACTGATTGAATTACCTTTAATTAATTGTTAGATGATAAATTTTTTTTTATTTAAGGAGAAATAAATGAAACAAAAACTACTCTATGTGGCAATACTGAGTCTGTTTACAGGCGCCGCTCAAGCGGCAAGTTGCCCGGCAGTAACAGTTGCTGATGACAAGGGAGTCCCTTCGGGCGCCTACCCTCAGCAATATGATCTGGCGGAATTTCAGTCTCTAGCCAATTGTACTTTGTCATTCAGCGCAAACCCAGATAGTGCTGCATTGAATGCCAGGATCCGTGGCAATCCTGCACTACCAAGTGATCTTGCAAATCGCATACCTTCGGAACCTCTGGTGTACGCACCTTATGATTCTATTGGTAAGTATGGTGGAACACTTGATGTACTTTCTAACGCTACTGAAGCTGGCACATCGGATTTCTTATCCGTACGCCATGTTAACTTGGTTCGTTATTCTGATGATCTGCAAACCGTTGTGCCAAACATTGCCAAAGGTTGGGATTGGAATGACGACTTTACCCAGTTAACATTCTTCCTTCGTAAAGGTCATAGATGGTCGGATGGTGCGCCGTTTACTGCCGAGGATGTTAAGTTCTGGTATGACGAACTTGCCCTTGATCCGAAGATTATGGAAAAACCAAAAGATTATGTGTTAGTCGGCGGTGAGCCTATGACGGTTGATGTAATTGACCCTCAAACGGTTCGTTTTAATCTTCCGGCACCTAAGCCTGGATTGTTATCCCATTTTGCAACATCGTTTGCACAAGGATTCCAACCTAAGCACTTCTTGGGTCAATTCCATCCGGATGTCAATGCTGATGCTGATGCACTAGCGCAAGCTGCTGGTTTCGAAAATGGCTTAGCAGTTATCAGAGCCTACTTTGGTAACTCCGATTGGACGGATACACCTACACCACTGTTGAATAGCCCAGACAGAATAGCAAACCTGCCTGCTGATACTATGCCAACATTGGAGAGTCACATAACTGTAAGTGACACCACTGAAGGACGTCATTATGTTGCAAATCCTTACTTCCATATTGTTGATACACAGGGTAATCAATTACCTTATATCAGCGAACAGGATGAGATTTACGCCAATGATAATGAGATTCGTATCTTGAAACTTATAAACGCTGAGGCGGATTACAAATCACAATCTTTGCAATTACCTTCCGCGCCACTTCTTCTTGAGCATCAAGAAAGCGGTGATTATACGATCGACTTACGACCTGAAATAACGCTAGCAAACGTTTCATTTAACGTGACGCATAAGAACCTAGAAAAACGTAAAGTCTTTGGTGATTTGCGCTTCCGTCAGGCGATGTCCATTGCCCTGAATCGTGATGAAATCAACGAAGTTGGCTTCCTAGGACAAGGTATTCCTAAGCAATACGTTGGATTTTCACCTAGTCCATCTTTTCTTGATCCGAAGTGGGAAAGCTACATGATCCAGTACGATCCTGAAGCCGCAAACTCCTTACTTGATGCAATTGGTATGAAAGATATCGATGGCGACGGAATGCGTGAGCTGCCAAACGGTGAGAAGCTAATTTTAAACATGCAGTTTGCTACCCAAGGCGTTGCCGGAGAAGTCGTTGAGCTTGTTTGTCAAAATTGGTCTGAAGTTGGTATTCAATGTGTGGTTAAAGAGGTAACACCAGACGAGTATCGTGGTTCTCAGTCGTCTAATAACCTTGATGTAGGTTCGTGGCGTAAGAGCCAGCCAATGGCCATTGTTTTAGGTAACAATGAGCTTTGGGTACCTCCGTTTGAAAACTACTTTGGTCACCGCACCGGTATGCTGTGGGCTGAGTACGTTGATTCTAAAGGTGCTTCCGGTGTGAAACCACCGTCTTATGTTATACAGCTTATTGATGATATTAATGCCTTCCAATCTACTATGGCAGGAACTGCAGAGTCCGATGAGCTAGGTGCTAGAATGGTTGAAAACATGGTTGGCAACCTGCTTTTCATTGGTCTAGTACAAGCGCCTGCGCCAGTATACCATCGCAATGCTTTGAAAAACTTTCCGCTTTTCAAAACACACTCTTACGAGTACTATAGAACGTACCCGTATAGAGGCACTCAATGGTATTTTGACGAGTAACATTGCTTGAAATGCACTTTTGTGCAATAAAAAGGTTGGGTGGCAAAACGCCCAACCTTTTTTTTGAAATCATTTATTTTTTTCACTTTTTTAGCTTGTACAATATTCACTAACTAAACCACTTTGCCTTTATGCTAAAGTTTCTTAAATTTACCCTTACACGTGCTGCACTTTCTCTAATTACCTTATTGATAATCTCTTTTATCGTGTTCACGCTTATGGAGATGGTTCCTGGAAACTGCGCGGAGCGCTACCTAGCATTTAAAAATACAGCAGGCCAAAACATAACTATTTTGGACATCGCTGCTGAAGAAAGGAGACTTGGGCTTGACAAACCTTTTCTAGTCCGCTGGGGAACTTGGACGGGTAATGTTTTTTTTAAAGGTGAGTTTGGCGAGAGCTGTATTTTGCGCTTAAATATTAATCAGATCCTCAGTGATAAATTTTGGATTAGCCTTGGGATATGTTTCGCTGCTTTATTTTTTTCCTACCTTGTTGCTATCCCTGTGGGGATATACTCTGCAACCACAACCAACGCAATCAGTAACAACGTCATTCGATTTATAAGCTACTTAGGATTAGCGCTACCAAATTTCTTACTTGCACTCATCATCATGCTGTTTTCGACCATTTATTTTGGAGAATCCCTAACCGGCCTTTTCTCCAAAGAATTCCGTGATGCTGCATGGTCTTTAGCTAAGTTTCAGGATTTTCTCTCCCGTGCTTGGCTAGCAATTTTTGTGCTTGGCTGGTCAGCAACTGCTTTTGCAATGCAAACAGTGCGCGCACTTATGCTCGATGAGACCAGCAAACTCTATGTTACCGCTGCATCTGCTCGAGGTCTTTATGGGCGCAAGTTATTATGGCGTTATCCAGCTCGCCATTCCATGGGGCCAGTTATTAATTCACTCGGCTTTGATTTAAACCGAATATTTAATGAATTACCCGTAGTGGCATTAATATTAACCCTAACAGAGGCAGGAGCTTTACTAATCGAAGCACTGGCAAGGTCAAATGACCAGCAACTTGCAGGTGCAATTATATTCTTACTAACCGCGAGTATTGTTTTAATGAACTTCATCACTGACATAATGCTTGCATTGATGGACCCTCGAATTCGCAAAGGTCTAATAGGTTAATAAATATGAAACTATTTTTTTGGAAAAAGAAACCCTCTGGTGACATGCAGCAATTAAAAGAGGCTTATTTCACTGCCTCTCAAGGACAGCTAATTCGTACGCGTTTCAAAAAAAATCGCTCCGCAAAAATTGCCGCTTGGGTGTTAACTTTAATGATTTTATCTGGCTATTTTTCTGACTTTCTCTCGCCCTATAGCCCGGATATGTCCGGACGTGATAAGCAGTACGAAAATGGCCCACCTCAATTCCCAATTTTTTGGGATGAAAATGGATTTTCCGCCCGACCCTTTCTCTACACCACTGAGCGTTACCGCTCAATCGAGACCAACTTTCGATGGGTGATGACCGACAATCGGGACAAGCGACGCTATTTAGAGCTGTGGGTTGATGATTGGGAATACAGCTATATTGACATTAGCTGGAATTTGCCCGGCGATTGGTTTGATGTGGATATAAAGGCACTCACTTCTACCAAGCATCTGTTTGGGATGAATGAGGGTGGTATCCATCTGTTTGGTACTGATAAGACAGGAAAAGACATCTTCTCAAGAACACTGCACGCTATTTATACCTCCCTCGCAGTGGGCACTCTTGGTGTGCTTATTGCCTTTGTTTTAGCTCTGGTTATTGGCGGGATTTCCGGCTACTTCGGTGGCTGGATTGATTCAGTCCTGCAAATGTTTACTGATGCAATTCGAACGGTGCCGCCCATACCTTTATTTATGGCGTTCGCTGCTTTTATGCCGGACACTTGGAGTTCCGAAGTTCGATTCTTTTTTATCGCCAGTGTTCTCGGTCTTATTGGTTGGCCAACTCTAGCACGGCGAATTCGAACCCATCTGCTTACCGAACGAAGTCAGGAATACGTACTAGCAGCTGAATTGTGTGGCGCTAAACCCGGTCATGTCATTCGCAGACATTTATTGCCAAGTTTTACCAGTTATATCATCGTTGACGTAATGATTACATTTCCGTACGTTGTTCGCTCTGAAACAGCCCTAAGTTTTATTGGACTCGGTTTGACTGATCCTGTTAACTCGCTTGGTTCCCTAATGCAAAACGTTTCCAAAGCGGATGTGTTACTCAACTATCAATGGTATTTAATTCCCGTTATCTTCTTTATCGCTTTTGTATTGGCGTTCGTATTTGTCGGTGATGGCCTCCGTGACGCAGCAGACCCCTATTCTCAAACTAAAAAATGACATTATTAACCGTAGAAAATTTAACTTTAGAATTTGACACTGACGAGGGTCGAATTACCGCAGTCAACAATATATCGTTTGAAGTAAATTCTGGCGAAGTTTTAGGAATCGTTGGCGAGTCTGGCTCTGGAAAATCGGTAACTGCTAAATCGGTGATGCAACTTAATCCATCGAACTCAGTTTATAGTTCAGAGACAAAAATTTTACTGGAAGTGGATGGTGAATCAGTTGATGTACTTGCGCTTAGGGGTGGCAAAGAACTGAGAACAGTTAGAGGTGGCTCCGTATCAATGATTTTCCAAGAGCCCATGGCTAGCTTTGCACCTGCAATTACCATCGGCGCTCAAATGGTTGAACAACTGTTACTGCATAAAAAAATTTCCAAAGCTGAAGCCATTAAAATCTCAATTGAAATGCTCGATAAGGTTGGCATATCGGATGCAGACAAGCGCTTTAAACAGTACGCATTTGAACTTTCAGGGGGTATGCGACAACGGGCGATGATTGCTATGGCGCTCTCCACTAATCCAAAATTACTGATTGCGGACGAACCCACTACAGCGCTCGACGTTACCATTCAAGCACAAGTGCTCGATTTGATGAAAGACTTAGTGGTCGAATTCAACATGGGCATTATTTTTATAACTCATGACCTTGGGGTAATTGCCCAAACTGCAGATAGAGTGGCCGTTATGTACTTGGGGGAACTTGTTGAGCAAGGTAGTGTGCGTCAAGTGCTGAAAAATCCAACACACCCCTATACTCAAGGTTTAATAAATGCCCTGCCAAAATTAGATGATCTTGATGCTCCGTTAACACCTGTTCCAGGAGACATACCTAGCCCCTTAGAGCGTCCACCTGGATGTGTTTTTCATACTCGTTGCGCACTAGCAGAACCCCGCTGTTCTGAATCCATACCGCAAATGACAAACCATGGCGAGGGTCACTCAGCAGCTTGCTTTGTCACTGCTGAAAAAGCAGAAGCATTATGAACAAGAAACCCATTATCAGTTGTCGTGATTTATCGGTACACTTTCCCATCGGTGGAGGCTTGTTTGAGCGAAAACAATTCGTTCGTGCTGTCAACAACGTCAATCTGAGTATCCCCCAGGGCTCATTTTTTGGTCTGGTAGGTGAGAGTGGTTCTGGAAAAACAACTCTCGGACGGGCTTTTCTTCGCGCTGTACCGATCACCCATGGGGAGATCAATTATTCGGATGGTGAGAAAGACTATGATTTAGTCGACTTACCAAAAAAACAACTCAAAGAGTTTAGAAAACGTGCTCAACTGATCTTTCAGGATCCTTATGCCGCTCTCAGCCCTAGAATGACGATTCGAGACATTATCGCCGAACCACTTGAGGTAATGAACCTCACCTCTAGTCGTGAAGAGACCGATGAGTTAGTGCGTGAAATGGCCCATAAATGCCGACTCAATTTGGAGCATTTACGTCGATTCCCCCATGCCTTTTCGGGCGGACAACGCCAAAGAATCTCTATCGCCAGATCACTGGTTTCTAACCCTCGTTTTGTTGTTGCCGACGAGAGTGTTGCTGCGCTTGACGTTTCTATTCAAGCTGATGTGCTTAATTTACTAAAGTCCTTGCAAAGCGAATTGGGTTCAACCTATTTATTCATTAGTCACGACCTTTCTGTAGTGGCTCATATTTGTGATATGGTCGCTGTTATGTATTTAGGTCAACTGATAGAAGTTGCACCCACTCGTGAACTGTTCTCAGCGCCACGCCACCCCTATACTCAAGCCCTACTTTCATCGATTCCGAATCTGGATCCAGATCACCAAAGCGATGCACAAAAACTTAAAGGAGAAATTCCTTCACCAACCAACCCACCTTCGGGTTGTAAATTTCATACTCGCTGTCACTATGTTGTTGAGCATTGTAAAGTAGTAGAGCCGCTTTTAGAACATCCTGAATCATCTCATGATGTTGCCTGTCATCGCTGGGAAGAGCTTATGAATATTAAAGAAATACCGGTAGCAAATCTTGCGTAACGCTTATCAAATTTTCTAGCATCTAGAATTGTTGATTAACACAGATTAGTTTATTTATTTTTTTAGGACGGCCTTATGAACACCCCAACCAACATTTTATTTATTACCGCTGATCAATGGCGTGGCGACTGCCTTTCTGCTGTAGGCCACCCTTGCCTGAAAACACCGAATCTTGATCGCCTCGCGGCTGATGGAATATTGTTTAAGCAACATTTTGCCCAAGCCACACCTTGTGGCCCAAGTCGAGCAAGCCTCTATACGGGCATGTATTTGCTGAATCATCGATCCGTCAATAATGGCACTCCATTAGATGATAGGCATACTAACGTTGCACTGGAAGCGAGAAAAGCGGGATACAACCCTCTGTTATTTGGATACACTGATACCAGTGTGGATCCCCGTCAATGCGCCCCTGGCGATCCACGATTACAAACCTATGTTGGGGTACTACCAGGCATGACACCCGTAATACATGGAGACTTCAACAGCCTGCCTTGGCTAGCAGATCTTAAAGCTAAGGGTTACGTTGTCTCTGGGGATTTGCACGGGGTATTTAAACCTAAAGAAATCAACCCAACGAACAAACGTCGTGGCATTACATTTGCCCCAGCGCAATACAAAAAAGAAGATAGTTACACGGCTTTTCTCACTAATGAAGTCATCAAGCACATTTCATTCAATCAAAAGCAACCTTGGTTTATCCACTTGTCCTATTTGTCTACTCACCCGCCTTTCGTTGTACCAGAACCTTATCATGCGATGTATGACCCTGACACTGTCCCCAAACCTTTACGAGCAGCGACAATTGAAGATGAAGCCAGTCAACACCCATTCCTAGACCACTATCTGCACAACCAACAAGGTTTAGGCATTTGTTATGATTACGATCCAAAAAATAATCTCGAACTTGATGATGTAGATGTACTACAGGCACGAGCTACTTACTATGGAATGATGAGCGAGGTGGATGCCCAAATTGGACGTTTACTTGACTACCTAGAAGAAATTGACGCCTATGACAATACTTTGATAGTGTTTACTTCTGACCACGGAGAACAATTGGGTGATCATTGGCAGTTTTCAAAGTTTACTTACTTTGATCAGAGTTTTCACATTCCGCTAATTGTTCATCCACCAAAAACGAAGAAAAAATCCATTCGTGGCCAACAAGTGAACGCCTTTACCGAACATATCGATATCATGCCTACCATTCTTGAGTGTATTGGCGTTGATATTCCAACTCAGTGTGATGGTGAGTCATTAAAACCATTTTTTGATGAAGATCACTCTTTTAACTGGCGCCAAGAAGCGCATTGGGAAATTGATTTTCGTAATTATACCAACTGGCAAGCATTTGATTTATTGCCCGACCAATCAGCACTATCGGTTATTCGAGACAACCATTACAAATATGTGCATTTTACTGCCCTACCGCCACTATTTTTCGACCTTGAAAGTGATCCGAATGAGTTTAATAACTTAGCCCAAAACCCTGATTACCAACATCTAGTCCTTCAATACGCTCAAAAAATGTTGTGTTGGCGCATGAGCCATGATGAACGGCTACTAGCAAATACAAAATTAACAGAGACTGGTGTAATAGAGAGTAAGCCGCCGCGAAGATAACTTAATAAAAAAACTTTAATTACTTCAATAGAGGGAACGATTATGTCAATTCTAACCACTTGTATTGGTGCCTATCCTAAACCAGATTACTTGGCACTGCCTGATTGGTTTAACAGCCCTGAAGGTGTTGATACCGTGAACCCCACAGAATTATGGCAAAAAGCCTTTGATGCGCTGGGTGATGACGCGGAGCAGATTCTTCATCGAGCCGTTGAAGACGTTGTTGGTCAACAAATCTCTGCAGGCATCGACGTGCCAACAGATGGTGAAGTTCCTCGTGAAAATTATATTCACTATCAATGCCGCCATATTGAAGGCATTGATTTTTCAAAACTCACCAATACAGTCTTGAGAGACGGCGCTTATAAGTCAAATTTACCGACTATTGTGATGCCTGTCAAAGCTCGCGAACCCTTCCTCTATAAAGACTGGCAGCGAGCTCAAAATTGTGCTGCAAAATTAGGCGATAGATTGGTGAAAATCACTTTACCTGGACCAATGACCATTGGTGATACAACGGCTGATGATTATTACGAAAATCCTCAGAAACGAGGTGCTGCAATAGCCGCCGCTCTTAATAGTGAAGTCTTATCATTAGCTAAAGTTGGATGTCAACACATTCAGATTGATGAGCCTGTTTTTGCACGTTACCCAGAGAATGCACTTGCATTTGGCTTTGAGAATCTTGAGCGCGCCTTTTATGGCTGCCCTTCATCAGTAACACGAACGGTTCACATGTGTTGTGGGTACCCAAGTTCGCTAGATGATGAAGACTACCCTAAAGCTGATCATAATGCCTATTTCACCATGGCAGATGCGATTGAGCAATCGAGTATTAATGCAATATCTCTGGAAGATGCACATCGCTACAATGATTTATCTCTATTGGAGCATTTTGTTACCACAACGGTTATTTTTGGTGCTGTAGCAATTGCAAAATCCAAGGTGGAACCGGTCGAAGAAATACGTGCCCGCTTGCTTCTGGCATTGGAACATATTGATGCTGAACGCTTAATAGCTGCACCGGATTGTGGACTTGGATTATTAGGTTGGACGCTTGCACGGGAAAAATTAAATAACTTGTGTGAGGCTGCTCGCTTAGTGTAGCTTTGAAACTTTATTAATACCTTGTCAAAGCTATGTTTTTCATGAAATATTACCCATTGGTTAAACTCGATTAACTGGTCTATGATTTGTTTAATACTGGCTCAATAAATACTAAATACCTAGCTTTACTTATATAATACAATTCTGTTACTGATGGTTGTATAGATTGGGGAGAAACACAAAGCGTTCTAAGACGTCTTGCTGAAAAAATATCAAATATATAATAATTTTAACCGTTATGAAAAATATTAATTACGATGTCTATTAATCGCTTACAACATATCATTGGTGGCAATAAAGTTTCAGGCAGCTGTGGGCGTATTTTTGACGTCTATAACCCAGCTAAAGGTGAAATTATTAGACAGATAGAAGGTGTAAGCGCAAAAGATACAGAAAATGCAATCCAAGTAGCAAGTAATGCACTTCAAAATTGGAGTCAAGTAACACCATCGAAACGTGCACAAATTATGTTCACATATCGTGAATTAATAATCAAACATAGCGACGAATTAGCAGAGTTAATCTCCCAGGAGCACGGAAAGACATTTGATGATGCAAAAGGTGAGGTTGGAAGAGGTTTAGAAGTCGTTGAGTATTGTACGGCGATTAATAATCACCTCAAATCTGACTTTAGTGCTGACGTTTCAACAGGCATTGATAGTCATAACTTGCGCCAACCGATTGGGGTCTGTGCTGGTATTGTTCCCTTTAACTTTCCAGCGATGGTGCCAATGTGGATGTACCCTGTTGCAATTTCCTGTGGTAATACTTTCGTTCTAAAATTATCTGAGAAAGTTCCCTCATGCGGATTAAGACTAACTGAGCTCATTCATGAAGCGGGTCTTCCTGCGGGTGTACTAAACACCATTGTGGGGGACAAAGAGGCTGTGGATGAAATACTTACAAACCCTCAAGTTCGTGCCATCAGTTTTGTAGGCTCAACTCCAGTAGGTGAGTACATCTATCAAGAAGGTTCACGTAACAATAAGCGTGTTCAGGCTCTTTGCGGTGCTAAAAATCATATGATTGTGATGCCTGATGCGGATTTAGAACAAAGCACAGATGCCATTATTGGTGCAGCCTATGGCTCAGCTGGTGAGCGCTGTATGGCTATTTCTGTGGTGATCGTTGTTGGTGATGAGACAGCCGATAAATTGATTGAATCGCTTAAACCAAAAGTAGCATCTCTTAAAATCGGCGCTTATGATGAACCCGGCGTTGAAATGGGACCTGTTATTTCAAAGCAGAGTCAAGAAAAGATTTTGTCCTACATCGAATCAGGTATTAACGAGGGTGCTGAACTCAAAGTTGACGGAAGGTCAGAGATTAAAAAGGATGGCTTCTATATTGGTGGCTGCTTGTTTGACAAAGTGACTCCGAATATGCCAATTTATACTGATGAAATTTTTGGACCGGTTTTATCGATTGTCAGGGTGTCTACTTACGATGAAGCATTAACACTTGTTAATGATCATGAATATGGCAACGGCACTGCCATCTTTACACGAGATGGTGATACTGCTCGTCACTTTACCTCACACGTTAAGGTAGGCATGGTTGGTGTGAATATACCTATCCCTGTTCCAGTTGCCATGCACAGTTTCGGCGGCTGGAAGCGTTCACTGTTTGGCGGTTCTTCAATTCATGGCATGGAGGGTGTGCGTTTTTATACTCAGCTAAAAACAATCACATCAAGGTGGCCTTCTGGAATTCGAAAAGGCGCACAGTTTCACTTTGAAAGCGGCAAAGACGCCTAAAAATGCTTTGTGTTTCTCCCCAATCTATACAACCATCAGTAACAGAATCAATTAATATCGAAGGAACTTGATATGCGTGACAATACAATAAATCTAAGTGATAAATTTAGCAAAATCTGGATTGATCAGATTCCTGATAATCCCTATTTGCTGTTAACACCCGGCCCCCTATCAACAACAAAAACCGTGAAAGCGGCTATGCTGAAAGATTGGTGTACTTGGGATAACGACTACAACTTAATAGTTCAAGAGATTCGTCATAAACTTGTCAATTACGCCACTAATAAAAGCGATCAATACACTTCTGTTTTAATGCAAGGTAGTGGCACTTTTACTGTCGAGGCCATGATTGGCAGCGCCGTTCCACGTAGCGGCAAACTTCTTTGTATTACTAATGGCGCTTATGGTGACCGAATTGTTCAAATTGCTGACATTCTTGGCATTGATAGCATTGTTCAAAACAGTACGGAACTCGGGCAAGTCGACCTACAATTAATAGATAAAAATCTACAAAATAACCTTGACATTACACACGTTATTGTTGTGCATTGCGAAACTACAACGGGCATGCTCAACCCCATTAACGAAATTGGCAAAATTGTGAAAAACCATCAAAAAGTATTTATGGTTGACGCCATGAGCAGCTTTGGGGGTATTGCAATGGACGTCGACATTCTGCAAATTGATTATCTTGTTTCCTCTGCCAATAAATGCATTCAAGGGGTTCCGGGCTTTGGCTTTGTTATTGCCAAAACAGAGGAGCTGGAAAAATGCAAAGGCAACGCCAGATCATTGTCACTGGACCTTTACGACCAATGGCAAATGATGGAAAAATCTAATGGCAAATGGCGTTACACCTCCCCTACCCATGTTGTTCGTGCATTTTATCAAGCAATGCTTGAGCTGGAAGAAGAAGGTGGACCAACTGCACGAGAAAAGCGCTATCGCACCAACCAAAAAATGCTGGTTAAAGGGATGCGTGATTTAGGCTTTGAAACCGTCCTACCTGAAAATTGCCATTCACCCTTCATTACCGGCTTTGTCTCTCCTACGGATGAGTCCTATAGCTTTAATAGTTTTTACCAAACGATTAAAAAAGAAGGTTTTGTTATTTACCCTGGAAAAGTCACAAATCTTGAATCTTTTCGTATTGGCAATATCGGTGATGTCCATCCTCAAGATATTGAGCGCTTACTCGGCGTTATAAAAAACGCCATCACTTGGCAATAAAGCAACAACTTTATGGAGAATAATTATGATCAAAGTTAACAACAACAAATACACCAGTGATAAAGCCAATCCTGTGGTTATCATTTGCATGGACGGCACATCTTTTGACTATTACGAAGGTGCTAGAGAGGTCATGCCAAATTTATGGCGAATGATTGAAACGGGCACAATGGGTATTGTTGATTCAGTAATTCCTTCTTTCACCAATCCGAACAATATGGCAATGGTTACCGGCGTATCACCCGCCGAGAATGGGATTTGTGGTAATTTCTACTACGATCAAGATTTGGACGATGAAGTGATGATGAACGAACCTCGTTACCTTTGTGCGGATTCTATTCTTGCAAGTTTTAGCCAAAATGGTAAAAAAGTAGCCATTGTTACTTCAAAAGATAAGCTTAGAAAAATGCTTAGCCATAACCTTAACGGTATTTGCTTTTCTGTGGAATTTGCCGATCAAGTCACTTTAGAGAATAACGGTATTGTAAATGTAACCGATGACCTAATGCACAAAGTCAATCCTGGCATTTACGACCCTGATAATTCCGTTTATTTAATTGAAGCAGGTGTTAGACTTCTTGAAAAAGAGCATTTTGACTTAATGTACTTAACATCAACCGACTATGTCCAACACAAAAATGCCCCAGGAAGTGAAGGTGCTAATTCGTTTCTCGCAGGCATTGACCACTGGATTGGAGAGCTTGACAAACTGGGTGCGGTTGTTGCAGTGACGGCTGATCACGGCATGCAGTCGAAAACCAATGCCCAGGGGCAGCCGAATGTACGCTTTTTAGAAGATATCTTAATCAGTGAAGGTATTCAGACAGCCCGCGTTATCCTACCAATTACAGACCCATATGTTGTCCATCACGGCGCACTTGGTTCTTATGCTACGATCTATATCGATGATTCTGAGCTTAAAAAAGCCAGCACCATCTTAAAGCAATTAGATGGCGTGGAGGACGTGCTCACCAAGGAGCAAGCGGCAGAGCGTTTTGAATTGCCAAAAGATCGTATCGGCGATTTAGTCATTACTGGCGACAAGCATACAGTTTTAGGCCACGCTGCTGATAGGCACGACCTTGAGAGCGTGCAACAAGGTTTGCGCTCCCATGGAGGCATGCACGAAGCGCGCGTACCGATTATCATAAACCGACAACTTAAATCAGAATACAAGCAAAGACTGGAATCAGGTAATGCTAAAAACAGAGAAGTTTTTGATTTCGCCATTAACGGCACCGAGGATTAATTATGAGAGAATATGGAAGCATTATAGGTGGGGAAGAAATATTTACTGAAAAGTGGATTGACGTTAAAAACCCTTATACTGGAAAAATAGTTGGTAGAGTCAACTCATTACCCCCTGCTGAGATTGAAAAAGTGGTACAAGTAACGCATGATACAACCATAACGCTTAGTCGCTATGAGCGCCACCAAATATTAAACAAAATGGCGGATGCAATTGATGAGCGCGTTGAAGAGATTAGTCTAATGATTACTGATGAGTCAGGCCTTTGCCTTTCCGACACAATGTATGAAGCAAGTCGAGTGGCTGATGTGTTACGTTTCTCTGCCATTCGCACTTATGATGATGACTCACAAGTTTTCCCTTGCGACATTAGCAAAAATGGCCGTAAACGCAGAATTTATACGACTCGAATTCCTTTGAAGTTAATTGCCTGCATTACACCTTTTAATCACCCAATGAATCAGGTTGTCCATAAAATTGCGCCTGCTATTGCTACTAATAACACCGTTATTTTAAAGCCCGCCCAGAGAACCCCTTTATCTTCTTACTATCTAGCAAAATTAGCACTGGATTGTGGCCTCCCTCCACATATGCTTAATGTGATTAATGGTCCTACAAAAGAAACATACGACATTCTTGTAAAAAGTGAAATGGTCTCTATGGTCTCTTTCACAGGCTCTACTGAAGTAGGTAAAGATATTGCCAATAACTGTGGCTACAAGAAAATTGTTATTGAGCTAGGAGGCTCATCTGCACTGATTATATGCCCCGATGCGGATATTGATGAGGCGGTCGAAATAACCATGGGCGGTCTTTTTAAGAATTCAGCACAACGTTGTACTGCAATTAGACGTCTTGTGGTACACGAAAGCATTGCTGATGAATATGCAGCTAAGCTCACTGAAAAAGCATCAAAGCTTAATTATGGCGATCCTTATAATCCTAATAATGATATGGGGACCGTCATATCAGAAGAGGCTGCAACCATGATGGAACAAAGAGTAAACGCAACCATTGCAGCAGGTGCCAAACTGTTGCTTGGCAATATACGCCAAGGTGCCGTGTATTCACCTACGGTTCTCGATCACGTTAAAAACGAACACGCTGTTGTTTGTGAAGAGACTTTTGGACCCGTTGCACCTATTATCCGTTATTCAACCCTTGATGAAGCAATTGAAATTGCCAACGATTCAGCTTACGGTCTTTCAGGTGGTGTTGTTAGTAATCATTGGCCAACAATTCAGCGTGTTATTAATGAACTTGAAACCGGCACAATCAATGTTAATGAGGCGCCCAGCTATCGATTAGAATGGACACCGTTTGGTGGCATTAAAGACTCGGGCCTAGGCTACAAAGAAGGCGTGATCGAAACGATGAAAGCCTACACCAATGTTAAAACCTATTCACTACCGTGGGATACACCATGAAGCCGAACAGTAAACAGAATAGTCGCTCTTAAACCCATGAAAATCATTCAAATTACCGACACACATTTGATGCCACGCGGCACAGATCTTTACGGCCTTGACCCCTGTAAGCGGCTTGAGACTTGTATTGAAAGCATTAATGAATACCATGCCGATGCCGACTTGTGCATCATCACTGGCGATCTTACCCATCAAGGAGACCGAGAAGCCTATCGTGATTTGCGCGGCATCCTTAAACAACTGTCAATACCTTATCACCTCCTAGTCGGTAACCATGATCACCGGCAAATATTCTCTGAGATTTTTCCAGAAACACCACGTGATGAGCATGGGTTTTTTCAACAAACACTAGAAACCTCTGCAGGAATTTTTCTATTGCTTGACACAGTTGAGCATGGAATGCCCTGGGGATCTTATTGTGAAACACGGGCTTTATGGCTGAAGTCTCAATTGGAACTCCACAAAAATCAACCAGTTTATCTCTTTATGCATCACCCCCCTTTTAATATCGGCATCCCAGCACTGGATAAAATCAGCCTTAGAGAAGATGCCAAGCGAATCCATCAAACCGTGAAAGATTTTTCCAATATCAAGCACCTCTTTTTTGGCCATGTTCATCGCCCAGTAAGCGGCAGTTGGCACGGTATTCCATTCACCACCTTGCGAGGCACCAACCATCAAGTCCAGCTTGATCTTAAGGCTGACGATTACTTGCCTTTCACTCATGAACCACCCGCCTACTGTGTAGCATTACTTGAGCCTCAGCAAACAATCGTCCACTTCCACGACTATCTGGACGACTCACTATACGTGAAGGAACTTTTGTCTCGCGTATAAAATAACTGCTTCAACCTGAGTGTTCTTTTACAAATAAATTGTACAACTAAAACTCTTAGTGCATGGTTAACTCATGTGAAACCGAGTCTCAGAAAAATACAATTCTTTCTCTTGGCGCATCATACTGGGTTCAATTGGCAAAAAAACATTTTGCAATAAACGCTGTTTTGCCCTATCATGCTAGCGCATGACACTTGTTGCAATATCACTGGTAATTTTGTCCGCGTGCATTCATGCTCTGTGGAATTTTTTCACTAAAAAAAGGCATCCAACCGCCTCTTTTTTTCTGCTTGCAAGCCTAACTGGGACGCTGCTGCTTTCACCTATACTGATACATCACAGCGACACATTATTACACCACATCCCAGATCGGGTGTGGATGCTTCTAATAATCGCAGGTTTTTTTATGGCACTTTATTTCATCAGCTTAGCGAGAGCCTATAGAGAGGGTGAACTGTCAATTGCTTATCCTATTGCTAGAGCTATGCCCATTATCATCGTGTTGGCTGTGGTTGTGTATTTGGGTCGAGTGGACCAGATTTCCTTACAAAGTATTGTTGGAAGCGCACTGGTTGTTTTTGGTTGCTTTATGATTCCTTTACAACGATTTAAAGAGCTACGTTTTAGTAATTACCTGAATCTTACTTTTGGTATGGCGCTCATTGCCGCAACCTGTTCTGCGGGTTATGCGCTGGTAGATGATGAGGCTTTGCGATACTTTCGAAACAATAATCAGCTGGCTATCGATAATACTTCAATGACTATTTTGTATGCTTGCTTGGAAGCTTCAATAACTTCCTTGTGGTTAGCGTTATTTGTTGTGATACGTAAACAAGGCCGTATAGACTTTTATCAAGTAATTTGTGTCAATAAGTGGTACGCTATTGTTGCAGGTATTGGCATTAATTTAGCCTACACACTGGTTTTGCTGGCACTTGCTTTTGTTGAAAATGTCAGTTACATAGTGGCTTTCCACCGCTTGAGTATTCCATTAGGAGCTGTATTGGGTATTCTCATATTAAAAGAAAAATTCTACCCTTTGAAGCTTCTGGGGGTGCTAATTATGTTGGTTGGGCTTTTAGGAGTAGCACTTGGTTAAACACTTTGGGTGGATATGTATTAAATTATGTTTGTGACTATGTTGATTAACGAACCAATTCTAACAACCATTTCAATATCACCAAACATATCAATTGTTACAGGATCTAAATCTCTTAAATCATCTATGTGTATCTCATCACAAATTGGAATACTTATCATTCTGATTGTCATTGTTTAACCCCCATGTGTATTTATAAGATAGTTGGTATTTAGAAATATCCCTTATTACCAATAAAAAAGATTGTTCTGGAACTACTAATATTTATAAATAAATATGTAATAAATAATAAATATTTATAAATTTGAGGGTTTTGTGTCGTTGTTAAGGAATAGATTAAAAGATGATCTTAAAAACTATCTTATTGACTTTGATGTTAATATTTGGATTGTAATCTTGGTTGTGATTGTTTTAATTGGTTTATTGTATTAAAGAAAGGTAGTTAGTTATAACCATCAAAGTCATCTTCTACATCGAATCCTTCATCTATTAATCTTACATATACATGATGGATACATTCATAATAAACATCAGATAAGAATTCATCAAATTCTTCATATTGTTCATGTTCTTTATCAATCCACCATCTTGAATCGGGATTTTCATCAATCTCATCAAATAGGTCAAAATCAACAAACATTCGATAATAACAATTTAAATCTTCATCTGGGTCATTTGAACCAATAACATGTTTGTTTTCTACATACATGATTCTATGAATCAACATATGTAAAGATTCGTCAAATGAACCATCTACTTTGTTTAGATAGAATTTAGAATCCGAATATTTAGTTCTGACCTTATATACTCCGTTAGAGAAGTCATTTTTATTGATATCAATTAACTCATCTGCAAATATTTTCCAAATATTAAAGTTATTGATCTGATTTTGTGCATATTCATAGTTCACTGCCATCAAGATTGATTATTTCTCCCTGTCGAATCGTCACCCAGATTACTGATGACAGCACTACCACCGCTCCTATAACCACGGCAACCGGGGCTGAAAATTTTGTAGCCAGGGCTCCGATAGCAAGTCCACCGAGTGCAATCATGCTGAAAGTGATGCTGTGAATTCCCATCACGCGGCCGCGTAAATTATCGGGTACTTTGAGCTGTAAAACTGTCATGGAGCTAACCAGAAAGACTGAACTAAAGGCTGAAGCCAAAACCGCGAAAAAGCAGGCAAGCCAAAATGCCCCGGCCGCATTGGCCAATGTCCCTGTAACCAGACTGAAACCTGCCAGTGAGAATGGTGCCAACGCTGCGCAAGATAACATCAGCAACCCCAGTCGACGGGATTGCTGAAAGTGAGATATGAACAAGTTCCCAGCTACTGAACCGACCCCGGTTGCCGAAATTAATAAACCATATCCGCGTTCTCCACTATGTAATATGTCAGCAAAGATCGGCATGATCTGTACAAAAGATGTTCCAAAAAACATGGAGATCCAAGTCAACAGGATCAAGGTTAGGAACAAACGTTGGTGAAGAACATATCTCACTCCATCTTTAAACT
>JAKUUR010000026.1 GCA_022448455.1 Candidatus Thioglobus autotrophicus | reverse complement strand
TGATGAAAGTCCTTTTGCGATTACTTTGTTTGATGAGTCTTGGCATGAATGGATTGTTGGAATTGTTGCAGGAAGGTTAAAAGAAGATTACCAATGCCCTTGCGTTGTCTTTGCAAAATCAGGCAAACTCTTGAAAGGTTCGATTAGGTCAATACCTGATGTGCATATCAAAGATCTACTCGACTTAATTGATAGAGAGAATCCAGCTCTCATAGTAAAATTTGGAGGACATGCTATGGCTGCTGGTTTGAGTATTCCCTCTGAGAATTTATTGAAGTTCAAAGAAGCTTTTTCTGAAGCTATTTCCAAGCATCTTAATGGTAAAAAACCAGCCCTTGATTTGCTTACTGATGGAGAACTTGATGCTTCAGAGATGACTTTAAAGAATGCCCAACTTCTTTGTGAGTCAGCCCCATGGGGTCAGGGTTTTGAGGAACCTATTTTTTATGGAGATTTTGAGATTCTTGAGCAGAAGATCGTCGGTGAAAAACATCTCAAGTGCACATTGAAATTGATTGATGCTAGTGCTATATTTGAGGGGATTGCATTTTTTCAAGAGAAACTCAACAACTCAAAAGCAAAGGTTGCATACAGGCTTAGTGTTAATTCTTTTAGAGGCACAGAATCATTACAACTGATGATTGAGTCGATATACCAATAAACGGCTAAAAGAAGCTATTTTTTGCTACAATTACTTAGTAGAAGAACGCCACCAGCCCATTCTTCAACATCAATCCATAATTCCGCGCTTTCTTTTTTAGAGCTATTATAGTTGAGTGGCTTTGATTTTTTATGTTTTATTAGTTCAACATAAAAAGGGCTTCTTGGTGCTTCTCCTGTATTTATATGATGAGTAAAATATGCCATCTTACCAACAAGATGTCCATCCTCAGTAAGCCTTAAATTAACTTCATTTTCGAGGTAACTTGGGTCGTCAGAAAGTCCACTCATTCTCCATCTGCTTCGATTGACATCAATATTAACTTTTCCACCGTCAATCACCAGATAGCCTTCAGCTATATTCCAATCCTCTATCTCTCCCTCATCTTTATTCTCATAAACTACACGCCTTATTCTAAAAAAACACTGTAACTTGTTATGGCTTTTTGCGAGCTTATATTGACTAAAGTCATAATCGGTCTTCCCCATACTTTGTGATAATAAATCATCTAAATCAGTTTGACTAAAAACGACATCATAAATTATAATTTTTGACTCATTTTTAGTAGTTTTGGTTACAGACTCAGGAACGCAGTCTAGGTTTCTCTTTATAGCTTCATCTACAATATATTCAGGAGGTGATGCTTGTTCCATCCAGCTGCAAATTGCGTCATCAGGCCAGTCATCAAGATAACCTGCGTAAGAAATACCGGCTAGACCGATTGACAGAAATGTAGTTAATATTATTATGCTGCGTTTCATAAGATATTGCATATGAATAGTGCTTAGTCCATTCATATGAACTAAAAAGGTTTTATGAAAAAATGTAATCATAGACACGAGGCAACTTAGGAGTGAAAAAAACCTCACTCGCAATCCTGTCGTGGTCGAGTCCTAATGACCGCTCAATACATGCAGCACAAACTGAACGGTAATCTATTGTAGCCATCAAATCTCTACCTTCAAATTGCTCTTTTTTACTTAGCCCGGGCCATTCTGCTATGATGCGACTTTTTGAGATAGTGCCGCCCGCTAAAAGTCCAGCACTGCCATAGCCGTGTTCAGTTCCTCTTGTACCGTTAACTGCTACAGTTCTTCCAAATTCTGTCAATGTTAGGATTATGCTTCTATTCCAAGCATCTCCAAGACCTTCACGGTAGCCAGCAATAACGTCGTCGACTATCTCTAGTCGCTTGGCATGATTACCATTCTTATCGTAACCATCATCTGAGACCTGATTGGCGTGCGTATCAAATTGCCCTATGCGAATAACAGAAGCGATAGGACCATTTTCTTTGGACATCTCTTTGCCGGCATATTTAGCCAAACTGACAGGGTCTCTAGGTGTTAGTGACGCTTGTGAGCTTTTTTTACTCAACTTGGAAAAAATTTCAGCTTCATCTTTACTGTGAGCCATTGAGATTAAATTAATTAAATTACTTATCAGAGCGTTTGAGTTTTTAATGCTTGCAGGGTAGAAGTTGTCGTTATCTTTATAACCTCTGAGAATTAAAGGCATATCAAGTGAAAGAGCCTTTCCCGGGACCTGCGTTAAGTCGAGCGATCTACCCAACCAGCCTGTTTTTTCAGCAAACGGGCTAAGTCCTCCACCTTCCATCAAGTTTTGACCTTCGAAGTGTGACCTTTTGATATAAGGAAAGGAGGTCGCATGGACAACGGACGCATTGTTTTTCGCCATTAATCTTGAAAAGTTAGGGAGTGATGGATGAAGACCAAAAAATGAGTTAAGTTTCAAGAAATCTTTGGGTGTTATTGTTTTACGCATCGCTATTAAGTTTGGGTCACCAATCGGAGGAACAGCAGTCAATCCATCCATCCCTCCTTCCAAAAGGATGACCGAAATATTACCAGGTGGTTTGTCTTTCGTGTAACCAGGAATAGGTACACCAGCAAGAAACAACGAAGCTCCAGAATATTTTAGAAAGTCTCTTCTTGATATTTTATATTTAGACACTTTTTAACCCCATCAATTCGGGACTACACATCAAGGCAATAAAGCGACTTCTTCGAAAACCTCCGGCACTCTCAACCAGATTACGTGTGGTCATATTTGCTCCAATCCTGTCCATAATTTTTTCTGGTGAAGTTTTAGGACGTCCGGCATTATATATAGCGTCAGCAAACCTCAAACGACGCTCAAACATTTCACCTGACAACCATTCCTCCTTTTGACTTGAATAACCATCAGGCTGTCTTGTACTCCAAAAAGACTGACCTAATTCCTCAAATATCTTTTTTACTTCCATCAACTGATTGTCATAATTGTGTACATCTTGCCAACCCTTAATAAAAGTTGCATCACTAAGCCTTAAAACCTGAAAAAGCCAATTCATTGGCCATTGGAATTTCTCATCTTTAGAATTAATAGCGCGATCAATGACAGCAGAATGTATCTGGTCTAGGTCACCATTACTCCGTCTCCATGAATTGGCAATGTAATCTATGTCTATTTTCTGGGGGTTGTCACTTACAAAGTGTTGACACAGTTTTGTTGAGAGATGCATTACAGTATTTTCGTGTAGTGCAAGGTGATTAGTTAATTGTCGAAGTCCACCCTTACCTACACCGATTACCTTGCCCAACACCGTTTTGTTACCAGGCTCAGCATACCTTTGTTTATATACATCCCAGTGGTTTGTTGTGCCTGCCATTTCCTTCATCTCAGCAAGGGGCATTTCAAAATAAGCTCCCCAGCCAGCCAGCACTTTTGCCGTCTGTCTGATGTCATTTTCAGTGTATCCTGCGCTTGGTGAGACAGTATGAAGCTCCAACAATTCTCTACCTAGATTGTCATTAAGACCAGCCTGGCAATCTATTTTTTTTCTACAATTTATGGTATGTTTGGATTCCTCTCCCGCACTCCAAATATTATCCAGATAAATTAACATACCTGGGTGAGTGGTTACTTTGTATAACATCTCAGAAAACGAACTATTCAATTTTGCCAAAATCGCCTCTTCCATCGCATGTCCGATCAATGACTCATTATCGAAAGTATTACCGATCGTGAAATGGTTAGCCCAAAACGACATCAAACGCATTCTAATTTGATCTTTACCGTAGACGTTTCGATGGGCAAATTTCATCTCATCTTTCTCTCTCATGAGGTTATTTTGTCGATTCGCTTGCTTTGCTGATGCAAGCTCTTGGCCATCTTTTCGTTCTCTTTCTTTTTTCTTGTTTTCTCTGTAGAGCCGCCAAAGCCTAGCACGTTCAATAAGATCAGGTTGCATTGATTGGGGCCAAGATTTAACTTTTCCGTACTTCGAGCTGATTCCAAGTGCAGGCGAATCGGCATGTAATTGAGAGACTGCCCAGCCTTTTATATCCTCAGGTATCTCAGTTTCCGAACGAAACATGAGCCCGACTTTCTGAGCCACCCGAAATTGTTCATTCATAAAGTAAGTGTACACTCTTGTCATGAATAATTTTTGAAAATCTAGCCCATTTCGAGCTTAGAACAACTAAATCAGCTTGACAGTTTTCCAAGTAATACTTCGTTTCCAGCGGAAGGTTTTGCTGGCACATTAAGGGATAGTAGCAGTGAAAATACCGCCATTCCTGCTCCTGCATAAAAAACTAAAGAGGGCGAGTAAAGCCAGATAAACCCAAACAATACAGGTATAAAGACTGCTGCAATGTGATTAATCGAGAATGATACTCCGGCGCTTGAAGCTATATCAGCTGGATCAGCAATTTTTTGAAAATAAGTTTTGAGTGCGATAGCGATTGAGAAAAAAAGATGATCAGCGATATACAAAAAAACTGCAACATAGCTGCTTTCTACAAGTGCGTATCCCGCAAATATAAATGTAAGTCCAACATACTCAAAAACAAGTGCTTTGCGCTCACCAAATTTATGAATCAGTCTGCCAATTTTTTGTGCTATTGTGACATTAATGGCAGCATTTGCAAGCAATAAGAGAGATATTTCAGCAACACTAAATTCAAACTTTTCAACCATTAAGAAGCCAGCAAAAACAACAAATATCTGTCTTCTTGCTCCGCTCATAAATTGCAAAGCATAGTAGAGCCAGTATCGCTTCCTCATAATAATTTTTTTGGTCTGACTAACTTTTTCTGGAAATAAGGAGAAATGCTGCCAACAATACACAACTATAGCGACAGAAACGCCACCACCAATCATATATATCCATAAATACTCCATATGAAATTGCTGAAATAGTATCCAAACCAAGCTGAATGCTATGATTGATGCTGCTGAGCGGGTAGCGATAACTCTGCCTAAAAATTCAGCTGTTTTTTCTTTATCAACCCACTGAAGCGTTAATGAGCTATTGATTGTTTCAAAGTAATGATAGCCTACAGACATAATTATTGTTGCTAAATAAAAAGGCATATTTGTTTGAACAATGCCAGTTACCATGACTCCAATTCCAAGAAGTGCAAGTGACACATAGACCAACTTTTGTTCTCTAATAAAGGCTAAAACCAGAATGACAGTGAAAGCTAGAAAGCCAGGAATTTCTCTCAGACTTTGGAGGATTCCAATTTCTGCACCAGTAAAATCAACCCTTTCAATGGCAAAGTTGTTCAGTAAATTAAGCCATACAGCCCAGCTTATTGCCGAGCCTATGGTCATTAAAAGAATTAATAATTCAGGGGATTTTCGAGCTATTTTCATGTCCTGTTAATATACCTTTAAAGCTGTAATGTAAAAGATTTTCAAAGCCTTAATTTTGACCAAGATAAGAGCGCTATCAAGGTAAAATAAATTTTTTAATTTTTATTCATTAGTTATGCCAAATGTAACATTGCCAGACGGCACAGTTAAATCTTTTGATCAGTCGCTTTCAGTTGCTGATGTGGCATCGTCTATTGGTTCTGGGCTAGCAAGGGAGGCACTAGCTGGAGAGGTTGATGGACAATTGGTGGATACCTCTTTTTTGATTGAGAGTGATGTAGAGTTAGCCATTGTCACTAATAAGGATGATAAAGCGCTGGAAGTTATTCGTCATTCAACTGCCCATCTATTGGCGCAAGCTACTCAGCAACTCTATCCCAAAGCGCAAGTAACAATTGGTCCTGTTATTGATAACGGCTTTTATTATGACTTTGCTTATGAAAAGGGCTTCTCTGAAGAGGATCTAGTAAAGATTGAGAAAAAAATGAATGCTATTGTTAAACAGAATTTACCAATTCAACGACTTGAGATGAAAAGAGAAGATGCAATAGAGCTCTTTAAGTCGATGGGTGAGCATTACAAAGCTGAAATTATTGAATCTATTCCTACTAATGAGGTGTTGTCCCTTTATAAGCAGGGCGATTTTATTGACCTTTGTCGAGGTCCACACGTACCTTCGACAAGTAAACTCAAAGTATTCAAGTTGATGAAATTGGCTGGTGCTTATTGGCGTGGTGATTCAAATAATGAAATGCTGCAAAGAGTCTATGGAACAGCTTGGGAGAATAAAAAAGACCTAGAAGATTATCTTCATCGACTAGAAGAGGCGGAAAAAAGAGACCACAGAAAGATTGGAAAGGTGCAGGACCTTTTTCACACCCAAGAAGAAGCCCCGGGAATGATTTTTTGGCACCCAAAGGGATGGGCCCTATATCAATTGATTGTGCAGTATATGAGTCAAGTGTATAAAGATAACGATTATCTCGAAGTGAATACACCTGAATTAATAGATCGGACCTTGTGGGAAAAATCAGGTCATTGGGACAAGTTTGGTGACTCGATGTTTACAACGCACTCTGAGAGTCGTGACTATGCCATCAAGCCGATGAATTGTCCTGGTCACGTTCAAATCTATAAGCATAGCCTAAAGTCATATAGAGACTTGCCATTGCGTTTAGCAGAGTTCGGTTCTTGCCATCGTAACGAACCATCAGGAACTTTGCATGGCCTTATGAGAGTTCGAAATTTTGTTCAAGATGATGCTCATATTTTTTGTACACCAGAACAAATTCAGAGCGAAGTTTCAGATTTTATTGATTTAACTTTTGAAGTCTATAAACATTTTGGTTTTGAAAACATTGATATAAAACTTTCTACTCGTCCGGAAGTACGTGTTGGCTCTAATGAGGCCTGGGATAAGGCCGAAACTGCACTTGCTGAAGCATTAAGTGCAAAAGGAATTGAATGGGAACTGCAAGAAGGTGAGGGTGCCTTTTACGGACCTAAGGTTGAATTTGTCTTGAAAGATTGCCTAGAACGTGAATGGCAATGTGGCACAATACAGGCAGATTTTTCTATGCCAGAGCGTCTCGAAGCCCAATATATTGCTGAAGATGGTTCAAAACAAACACCAGTCATGCTTCATAGAGTGATAGTTGGTTCGATAGAGCGCTTTGCAGGAATTTTGATTGAGCATTATGAAGGTGCGTTTCCTTCATGGTTAGCTCCAATTCAAGCAGTTATTCTTAATATTACTCAGAAACAAGAAGAATTTGCCAAAAAAGTCGAGAAGAAGTTAAAAAAACAAGGACTTAGAGTGATTTCGGACTTGCGGAATGAGAAGATAGGCTATAAAATACGCGAGCACTCGATGCAACGTTATCCATATATATTAGTTGTGGGTGATCGAGAGGTAGAAAACAATCAAATTTCAGTTCGTCAAAGAGGTGGGCAGGATTTAGGTTCAATGTCTTTAGAGGCATTGATTGAGTTAATTAATCAGGAGTAATTATTAAAAGACCAAATAAGGTAAAGACAAGAGTCAATCAATATATTAATTCACCCGAAGTTAGGGTGATTGATAAAAAAGGCGAACAAGTGGGCGTTCTAAGCCTTGATAAAGCTCTTGAGTTGGCAGTTGATTCAGGATTAGATTTAGTAGAAGTTTCACCGAACGCAGATCCGCCAGTTTGTCGTATTATGGATTTTGGCAAATACCGGTACGAACTAAAAAAACAGAAGAGTGACGCTAAGAAAAAGCAGAAGAAAACTCACGTTAAGATGATTAAATATCGTCCTGGTACTGAAGAGGCCGATTACCAGATTAAGTTTAAGAAATTGGTTGAATTTATAGATAATGGAGACAAAGTCAAAGTAGTTATTTGGTTTCGTGGCCGAGAAGTTCTGCATCGCGAGTTAGGTATGGTGATGCTAGATAGAATTGAAAAGGATACTGAAGAATTTGCAGTTGTAGAGCAGCATGCAAAAATGGAGGGTCGCCAGCTTGGCATGATGCTAGCACCCAAATCTAAGAAAAGTAAGGCGCCAGCCCGAAAAATTAAACCCGAACAGGGTGAAGGAGTAAATGATGCCGAAGTTAAAGACGAATAGGGGTGCTGCAAAGCGCTTCAAAAAAACTGCCAGTGGTAGTTATAAATGTAAACACTCTCACTTGAATCATATATTGACCAAGAAGAGTACTTCTAGAAAACGCTCTTTGCGTTCACCAGATACCATTGAAAAGGTCGACGTACCAATGGTTAAGAAATTATTACCTTATAGTTAATCTAGGAGTATTACAATGGCAAGAGTTTCAAGAGGTGTGCAGGCGCATGCCAAACATAAAAAAGTATTAAAAAAAGCTAAAGGTTACTATGGTGCTCGTTCAAAAGTCTATCGAGTTGCTAAGCAGGCGGTTATTAAGGCTGGACAGTACGCTTATCGTGATCGTCGTCAACGTCGTCGGCAGTTCCGCAGATTATGGATTGTGCGTATCAATGCAGAGGCGCGTAACAATGGCTTAAGTTATTCACAATTTATCAATGGTTTGAATAAAGCTGGTGTTGAAATTGATCGCAAAGTTCTCTCAGATATTGCGATTTTTGACAAAGATGCTTTTGCGAAAATCGCAGATCAAGCCAAAGCTGGATTAGCTCAAAAGTAAAACGAATTTAAGACTACGACCCTATTGTTGTAGTCTTTAAACTCAAAAACTAATAGTAGGCATTTTGATTAATATAATTATCACCAAAGCCCAGAAAGCAGTAGCAAAAGCTAACGACTTAAAAGACCTCGACGATGCAAGAGTACTTTATCTCGGTAAAAAGGGTGAACTAACTGCACTATTAAAAGGTGTCAGTAAACTCCCTAAAGAAGATAGGCCAGTAATGGGAGATACTATCAACCAGGCAAAAGTTGAAATACAAAAACTCATCGAGACCCGAAAAGACGAGCTTGAGGAAATTGCCCTCGAAAAACGAATTCTTGAAGAAAAAATAGACGTCACCTTACCAGGTAGAAATGTCGAGAAGGGTGGATTGCACCCAATCACTCAAACACTTAACCATATTGAAAACATTTTTACTAAAGGTGGTTTTGAGGTAGAGTTTGGTCCTGAAATTGAGGACGATTTTCATAATTTTAGTGCATTAAATATTCCAGAACATCACCCTGCTCGAGCAATGCATGACACCTTTTATTTCAGTGCAAACGCCGTATTAAGGACACACACATCACCCGTTCAGATTCGAACCCTTGAGAGACAAAAACCTCCGGTAAGAATTATTGCACCTGGTCGCGTTTATCGATGTGATTCTGATGTAAGTCATACCCCAATGTTTCACCAAGTTGAAGGGCTAATCGTTGATAAAGAGGCAACATTAGCCCAACTAAAAGGCCTATTAATTGATTTCTTGAGGTCATATTTTGAAAAAGATGACCTCCAGGTTCGCTTTCGTCCATCCTACTTTCCATTCACAGAGCCTTCCGCCGAAGCTGATATTGAGTGTGTTATTTGTAGCGGAGAGGGTTGTCGTGTTTGTAAAAAAACAGGATGGCTGGAGGTTTTGGGTTGTGGTGTAGTGCATCCAAATGTATTGAAGGCGGTAGATATTGACCCAGAAGAGTTTTCAGGCTTGGCTTTTGGTATGGGAGTAGAGCGGTTAGCTATGCTACGTTATGGCGTCAACGACTTGAGATTATTTTTTGAAAATGATGTTCGTTTTCTAAATCAGTTTTAGTGGGCAGGGATTATAAATGAATATTTCTACTAGATGGCTAAGAGAATGGGTGGACCCAAAAGTCAGCGACACAGAACTGTCTGAAAAGTTAACTATGGCCGGCCTTGAGGTTGAAAGAGTTGCCCCAGTAGCGCCACCGTTTGAAGGTCTTGTGGTAGGTTATGTGGTGAGTTCTGTTAAACATCCCAATGCAGACAAGTTAACTCTTTGTGAAGTTGATATCGGTGTTCACAGCAACTTACAAATTATTTGTGGCGCACCTAACGTTCGTAAAGGTCTTAAAGTTGTTGTAGCTACAGTTGGCTCAGTTCTGCCCAATAATCTTAAAATCAAGAAAGCGAAGTTGCGCGGCGTTGAATCAAGAGGGATGATATGTTCTGAAGCTGAACTGGGTCTTTCAGATTGCCATGACGTAATTATGGAGTTAGACTCTTCAGCAATTTTGGGTGAAAACGTCAGAACTTGTCTTGACCTAGATGATCATATCATTGAGCTTGACCTTACCCCAAACAGAGGTGACTGCTTTAGTGTCCTTGGTATTGCTCGAGAAGTTTGTGCTAATTACGATTTATCACTATTTTTAAAAAATTATCAGGCTAAACAACAAGGAAGTAAATCTTTCAAAGCCAAAGTATCTAATCCAAATGCATGTCCTAAATATTTAACAAGGGTTATTGAAGGGATTGATAATAACATTGTTACTCCGAAATGGATGGCACAGAGGTTGCAAAGAGCTTCACAGCAATTGCATTCTCCTGTGGTAGATATTACTAACTATGTTTTGTTGGAGTTGGGTCAACCAATGCACGCTTTTGATCTCAAAAAAATCAACGGCAACATTGACGTCAGAATGGCGAAGAGCGGTGAAAAACTTGAGTTATTGAATGAACAAACCGTATCACTGAATAAAAACACTCTAGTGATTGCCGATCAGAAGTCAGCAATAGCAATTGCAGGTGTTATGGGTGGAATGAAAACAGGCACACAGGCTGGTTCAACAGAAATCCTGCTTGAGAGTGCTTTTTTTGATTCAATCGCTGTTTCGGGTGTGGCGAGATCTTATGGACTCCATACTGAATCTTCGATACGATTTGAGCGCGGTGTTGACTTCAATATAACCCGCCAAGCAATGGAAAGGGCGACGGAATTGGTTCTTGATATTTGTGGCGGTAAGGCTTCAGCCATCAATGAGTGTATTGACTCATCGACGCTACCAATGTTAGAAACAATCCTCATTACTAGAGAAAAAATATCTAGTGTCTTGGGTTTTGATTTGGATCCCGCTTGGATAGAATCTAAATTTAAGTTTCTTGGATTTAATATTACCAAAAAAAATAACAACTCTTGGGCTATTATTCCTCCCAGTTTTCGCTTTGATATTCGTATTCCTGCAGACCTAATAGAGGAATTAGCAAGACTCTACGGTTACGACAAGGTTCCCGTCCAAAGGCTATCCGTGGACGCCAATATATCACAAATATCTCAATCAAAGGTTAGCTCCTATGATATTTCACAGGCACTAGTAAATAGAGGCTATCAAGAGGTTATTACCTACAGCTTTATTTCTAACGAATACCACGACTTAATAGACCCAAGTGCAAAGAAGATTACACTCAAGAATCCAATCTCTGATGACATGTCTATCATGAGATCAAGTTTATGGCCGGGACTCCTACAAACTGTCGAAATGAATCAAAGAAGAGGTCACCACAATGCTAGGTTCTTTGAAGCGGGACTCTGTTTTGGTGGAATATCGGTTGATGATCAGAGACAAAAAATTGCCGGCATTGTTTGTGGTGAGCGATTTGAATCTCAATGGGGAAGTCCTGAAAGAGAAGTTGATTTTTTTGATGCTAAATCAGATGTTGAGTCTCTATTAAGTCTCAATGGTAGTGATTACTTATTCGAAGCTGCAGAGCATCCCGCCTTACAGGCTGGTCAAGCAGCGAAAATCTCTGGAAATGGTCAACTCATTGGATGGATAGGCGCTCTTTCTCCTTATTTACAAAAAAAGTTATCACTACCGAAACTGTTTTTGTTCGAGCTTAATCAGAGTGACATAGAACAGCGAAAAGTTTCGAGTTATGAATCCTTCTCGTCCTTTCAGGCATCACAAAGAGACATCGCATTGGTGGTTGCTAAGGATGTCAATGTCGATCAACTTATTCATGCAATCCAGTCATTGAATCAAGATCATCTGATTGAAGTTAACTTGTTTGATGTTTACGAGGGAGAGCACATTGAAAAAGGTAAAAAAAGTGTCGCTTTTAATCTCACCTACCAGTCAAGTGAGGGAACCCTAACTGACGAGCAATTGAACCTGCAAGTCGAAGATATAATTACTCACTTAGAATCTAAATTTTCAGCAAAATTAAGGTAACTATTATGTCGCTCACTAAGCAAGATATAGCTAACGCACTAGTAAAAAAAACTGACCTGACTCAAACACAAGCGTCGGTCTTAACAAATCAGTTTTTTGAACAAATAACCGAGACGTTAAGCAAAGGAGAGGATGTTAAATTATCCAGCTTCGGTAACTTTGTGGTTCGAAAAAAATCTCAGCGACCTGGTAGAAATCCAAAAACTGGAGAAGAGGTCCTCATTACCGCCAGAAAGGTAGTCACCTTTAAGGCTGGTCCAAAGCTAAAATTAGCAACTCAAAAAGGCAGTAAGTAGCTATAGATTAGTCACTAATAGCGCTCATAAAACCTCTCAATACAGGCATCACTGACTGCATTGTTTGTTGTTTTTTCTGCTCATCAACGGTCTCAGAAGTAGTTGCACGTTTTATGAGTGTTGGTTGGTAATCATCGTTTATAGAGAACGACAAAAATGCAAGGTTTTTTGACTCAGTTTCATCCACTGTTTCGATTGAATAATTAGTGTCCTGAACTAGTTCGACATCATAGACTGAATGTTGCTCTTGGGCTGATTTGTTTACGTACAGTATGGTCTCATAAAAGTGCAGAAAGAACCTTTCTGCTGGACAATCAGAGGCTTTTTTTAGACTTAACTCACCTTGAGATATGGCGCTAGCTATCTGGTCATAATGTGCGTCAGTTAGGTGGATATATCTGGAGTCTAGATAATTATCTATATCGCTATCAGCTTGACCTTCTTTAATGTACTCAATCAACTCTTTAAGCATAAAGTCATCTTTCGGAAAAGTATGATTGTGAATTTTATCTAAAAATTAGTGCAACAAATTAAATCTTAATCGCTTTCATAAGGCTTATTATATTGAAGACGATAAATATCAAAAATTGTAATCGTCATGGCAGCAATGATTGGTCCAATAAAGAGACCCAATATGCCGAATTGTATGATACCAGCGAGGGTCGAAAGTACAGTGATTAATGTGTGACTAAGTGCACTTTGATGCTTCATTGAACTGGAGAGTTTCTTAATAATCACAGGTCTCAGAAAATTATCAATCAATGTGCCCGCCAAAATGGCACCAAAGAAGAGAATGATAAAGGCACTAGCTGTCTCCCCTATAGCGAACAAATAAAGTGACAAAGGCAACCAAACAAATAGCCCACCTAATACAGGGATAAAGCCTGCAAGAGCCATTGCAACACCAAAAAATAGCGCCGGTAAACCGATTATCATGACACCAAAAGAAAACACCAGCCCCTGAATCAGAGACACCAAAAAGACGCTACCAACGAGTGTCACTGACAAGCCAGAGAATTGTTTCAGGAGAAGGTCGTTGAGTTCTCTATCTAGCGGTGATACTGCCCTAATTTTTTTGATAATGGATTCACCATCAAGGTAGAAGTAGTAAAGAGAAAAGATCGTAATAATGATAAAAAAGATAAACTGGCTTGACAAAGTGGCAACACTTTTAAGGACCATAATGGCAAAGTCTTTGATAGTGATAACGATGCCTTCTATATTGTTTCTTAGAGTGCTATCTAAAAACTCCCTCATCGAATCAGAGAATGGAAGTCCTGTAATTGTCTGATCTAGAATTCTTCTAATCTCACTGATCTGAAAGTCATTTTGTATTTTGTTAATGAGTCCGCTAACCTCAATACCGCTAACCAGCATTACATAACTGAGTGGCAAAATTAACAGAACTGTTACCCCTAAAGTCATAATCATTGCTGCTTGCTTTGAAGAGTATTTTTGTGATAATTTGTTGAAACCACTATAAGTTGTAATGCAAATCAGCAAGGACAGAAATAGGGAGGGCAGAAAGGGCGTGAAAAGCCATATTATGGCAATAGCTGAAAGTGCTAACAGAACTAGTATAAGGCCATTTCCGTGCCCGTTTTGGGTGCTCTGTGTCATATCTCCTCCATTCTGACAACACTATAAGCAACACTTTCATAAGGGTGTGTATTTTTCATAGAAGTTACCACATCCTTGATTTTATCTTTGTGGCACATCATTTCCACTTTTACCTCAGTTACAATCTCTATTTGGTCTATTTTACCAATTACAGGTTTTGCATCATGAATTGGCATGAATTGACCCTTTCCCTCAGTTTGCCATGAGCACTGGGTATAGTTTTCATGTTCACCGGCACCAGCTTCAAACATAGCTGACTTAACTTTTTCAGCGTCCAAAGAAGGTACATAGAAACTAATGTGATACATCAAAATTTCCTTTGAGGTATAAAAGTCTTTCTTCTTTATCCATGCGTTCAATGGCATATCTTAAAGTAGTTCTTGGAATTTGTGCGTAGTTTTGCCTTAAAAATCGTTTTATAAGACCTTCATCTCTCTTGTAAATTTCACGCAGCATCCATCCCATAGCTTTGTGAATGAGGTCGTGATGATCATTAAGGAGTAACTTTGCTATTTCAAGGGTTTTGTTGAACTCATTATTTTTAATAAAAGCAAATGTTGAAACAATACCGATGCGTCTAACCCAGAGATTTTCAGAATGCGAAAATTCTAATAAAATCTTTGATTTTTCGGGATTGTTGTAGAGGTAATCACCAACAATATGAGGTGCACTGGTATCTACTAAATCCCAATTATTGACTGAGTTTAAATGTTTCAAGTAGTATTGATAAATCCTCTCAGAGTCTTCTTTATTGTATTTGTTGACCAAAATAATGAGTGCGCAAAGTCGCACTTCATGAATGGGGCTTTTTATTAACTCTGTGAGATCATTTAGGGTAATTGTTTGGCTAAACCTTTTGGCAACTTGTCGTACATCTGGGACACGCACGCCGAGAAAAATATCCCCATAACCGTATTGCCCTTTATTCGTTTTAAAAAACCATTCATTGGTTTTGCGACGGTCTTCAGTTGCTAAGGTTTTTAGAGCATTAATGACTTCCTTTGCTATCATCAGATATACTGTATTCTTTTATTAATTAATAATCATACATGCAAACAGCTTACTTTGCCGGCGGATGTTTTTGGTGCGTGGAGGCTATCTTCCAGCGCGTTGATGGTGTAAAAGAGTTGACCAGTGGGTATTGCAATGGATCGACCCAAAATCCAACCTATGAAGAGGTATGTAGTGGCCAAAGTGGTCACGCAGAAGTTTTAAAAATTGAATTTGATGAGCAACAAATTTCTTTTACTGACTTGCTTGAGGTTTTTGTTGAGACTCACGATCCAACCAGCCTTAACCAACAGGGCGCTGACAGAGGTACCCAGTATCGTTCAGCAGTTTTTTACATCGATTCAGTGCAAAGAGACTTGGCCATATCGCTTATCAGCTCGATACCAGATGCGGTAACCGAGATTAGTCCGTTGGATGTTTTTTATCCGGCTGAGGGTTACCATCAAAATTACTACAATAACGATCCTAACCAGCCTTACTGCCAAATGGTGATATTGCCGAAAATCAATAAGTACTTTAAATAAAGATCGAAATGAACGATCACGAATTACTGAGATACTCAAAGCAAATTATGTTGCCTCAAATTGATGTTGAAGGTCAACAAAAAATAATCGATTCTACAATGCTAATAATTGGGATGGGTGGCTTGGGCTCACCGACAGCATTGTACTTGGCGGCAGCAGGAGTGGGCCATTTAATTATCGCTGACTTCGATCAGGTAGAGTTGTCGAACTTACAACGCCAAATTATTCATCGAACTGCAGATATAGGCGAAGATAAAGTAGATTCTGCTAAGGCTAAATTGCTTGAGTTAAATCCCAACATCACAGTAACGGTTGCCAATGAGATAATGCATAGTGACAATCTTGCCTCTTTAATAAAAGATGTGGACATTGTTTTGGATGGCACTGATAATTTTGAAAGTCGTTTTGAAATTAACAAAGCGTGTGTTGAATGTCATAAGCCGCTAATCTCTGCAGCAGTGATTCGTTTCGAAGGCCAAATATCAGTTTTCAAAGGATATGAAGTAGATCAGCCTTGCTATCAGTGCCTATACTCTGAAGACGGGAATGGTCGTGAAAGCTGCGTTGAAAATGGCGTTTTAGCACCCGTTGCCGGACTCGTTGGGACAATCCAAGCGCTGCAAGCGATCAAAGTATTACTAGGCCTAGGTGAGCAGCTTTGTGGAGAATTGTTGTTGATTGATGGTCTAGACCTTAGTTTTAGAAAAGTTAAAATTGTTAAGGACTCTGAGTGTCCTATATGTAGCTTGAATTAAATTGTTTAATGAGCTTATATCGGTAGGTAAAATATACTATTTTTTTCGAAATATGGTAATTTGAAAGCCTTATTTACGAAGTCATAATTTAAATTTTTTTTTAAGGTGTAACGAAATTGGAGGTTTTAGAATGGGATTAATTGAAGGTTTTTTTAGTTATGCAGTTCCAGTTGGTTTTGGTTATCTTTTTTTTAGACTTATAAAGCCAAAAACAGACTCTGGGAACATACCTTTACACTATGCGCAGCTCTTTTTTGCCTGGAGTCTCTTTATAACAACTTCAGTCAAAATGCCTCAATTCCTAATAACTCCGGACAAAGCTCATTTATTTATGTGGTTGTCGCCATCACTAGTTTTTGGCTTAATAGCTTTTATTGCTGGTTTTGTTTATGGAAAGTTTAAATAGGGAAAAATAATTGTCATTTCGGGGCGTGGCGCAGTCTGGTAGCGTACTTGACTGGGGGTCAAGTGGTCAGAGGTTCAAATCCTCTCGTCCCGACCATTACTGTTTCCTCAATAATCCTTATAACAACTACATTTCCACTTCATAAAAGTACATATCCTCTTTAACTATTTATTAGTCAAAGACAGTCAAATTCTATACCTTTTTAGGGGTCAAGTGTACATAAACTGTACATAAAGTACAAAATTAATGGCTATTTGGGAGGGGGTAGGACACCCCTTTTTAAAAACTAGTCAATCGAGGGAGACTGAGTTAGGTATGAAATTTAGTTTTTTCGTTTGATGTGTGAGGGAGGTTATATTAATTAAGTGCGCAAACTTGTTTTCAAAGCTACTGATTCTTTCTTTACCCCTTCTCGAATAAAAATAAATAAGCCGCTTCCAACAATAAGCAGCATCCCCAATATTGAATATATATCAGGTATCTCGCTGAAAAAAAAGAAACCGTTTCCAATAGCAAAAATCAACATAATATACTCAAAAGGTGCAATAACTGGAGGCGAAGCCACTCGGTATGCTGATGTAAGTAACAACATCCCGGCACTTCCAACAACAGCAATTCCAAGAAGCATTAAAAGGACAGAACTGTTATAAATACTCCAATCCCTAATAAGGAATTCTAGATTTTTAGCTTGAGAGGGTTCAAATTCTATTAATGGTATTATCAACCAAGCGACAAAAGCAAGTACTGCACTCCCAAAATACAAATGCAACATCTGTTGAAAAACACTGTCCTTTTCGCGTGTATATTTCGCAATCATCATTGATACTGAATACGTAAAAGCAGTAAAAATGGGAAGCAGTGCAATTTTATTAAATCCATCAGGGTTTGGTTTTACAATGAACAAAATGCCAACAAAACCAACAATGATGGCGCAAATGCGGTAGGCACCAATTTCTGACTTAAATATAAATTTTGATAATATTGTTATCAACAATGGAGTGATAAAGAATAAGCTGGTTGCTTCCGCCAACTCCATTTTTCCCAAGGCAAAATAGAAACACAAAAACCCCGTCAAAAAGAGTAAGACTCTAGAGATTGCAAGCAATGGATAAGAAGAACTGAAAGAAATACTACGTTTGGTTAATTTAAGAAAAAAGAGAAGTATGAGGCCGCCAAATATTCCTCTAATAAACATTATTTGTGTCAAAGATGCATAATCAGAAAGCTGTCGGACTAAAACGTCCTGGATGCTGAAAAACAACATTCCTAGAAGGATTAAATAAATACCACGTCTGTCATCGCTCATATTAATCTCCCAAATTTACTGCTAATTGAAGAGACTCTTCTTTTGAGCAAGGATTAATTTTAGTGCGATTATAAGCCTATTTTGGTCGGGACGAGAGAATTTGAATCCTCTTTGATGTATGAGGGGATTTATTTTGAAGCAAAAGTAATGTTAATAAGACTTTCCCCTAGCTAAGTGGCGGCAAGAGTATGGCAAACCTTTCATCCCAGATTTTTTGAGTGATTTCTCCCATATGCTCATATAAAATTTCACCATTTTCATTAACTAAAAAAGTTCCTGGCGTTGCGAAAACTCCTAAGTCTGCTCCAATATTTCCCCTTGGGTCAAATATTATTTCATCAAAAGGATTTCCTAATTCTTCTAAATACTTTGTACCATTTTCACGAGTATCTAAATAGTCAATACCTATGAGCTGTAAATCAGTTGTTTTAGCTATGTTCATTATCATTTGATGTTCTTTTCGACAAGTAGTGCACCAGGATGCCCAAACATTCACTAAGCTCATTTTATTAGCTAGTAGGTCTGAAACTTTAACGGTCTCATCAGTATAAAAATCTTTGCCTTCTATAATAGGAAATAATTTTCCTTCAGCTAAGATGTTTGATGAAAATAGAAAAGTGATACTTATTAAAACTAGAGTTACGTACTTATTCATTTTCTAATCCTGAATAGTTATTATTTTTTTAGTTCATTTTATTTTATCCTATAATTCAATAATACTAATTACTACAACCATTCAGTTACAATGAAAAAAAAGAATAATAAAACAAATTACAAAATCCTGCTAATAATAATTTTACTGATTATGCTTAGCATACTTGCTTATAGCCAAATCTTTAAAGCTCCGTCCGTAATTATGGAAGATATGGGTGAAAGTGTTCCTATCCAAAATAGAGACCACATTTCACAAAGTGAAACAACTCAGGTGTACAACTCTAATCCGCCAACATCAGGACCGCACGCTGGGGAAATTAAAGGCGGGTTTTACAGCGAAGAGATATTAGATATTAATGGTGTCCACAATTTAGAGCACGGGTTTATCTGGATAACATACAGAAACATAAGTCCTAATGCTAAAGAAATGTTAAAGAAGATTGCTCGAAAAAACTCTGGCAGGGTTCTGGTTTCTAAGCGTAGGGCGAATGACACTCAAATTGCATTAGCCTCTTGGGGTCGTTTAGATAAGATTACAGAGTCAACTCTTGATGAAGCTTACGTTTTAAGGTTTATAACAAAATACACTAATAAATCACCTGAGAAATTCGCGAAATGATTAACACAGAAACCACTAGTTTATTGGAGCTACTATTGGTACTAAATAACCTAATTGGAAGTGGGGCGAGAAACGGGGCTCGAACCCGCGACAACCGGAATCACAATCGGGGCTCTAGCTTCACTTCGTTACGCTACCCCACACTAGCGTGTAGGGTACAACTGAGCTATCCCAGTTCCTACAACTAAAAAGGACAATTAGTCCGTATCAGTACAACAACAATTCTAACATACTGCATAGTGCTTTTACAGGTCTAAATAGGGACAACTGTACGGAAAATTGTACGTTTTTTTATACCAAAAAATGGCTCTGGAGAGGGGGTAGGACACCCCTTTCAAATCATTAGTTAATCGGGGAAACTGAGGTAGACATGAAATTATCATTTTCTAAATTTTAGCTTCTTGCGTGTCTTGATTTGGCTTAAGTGAATATGTTGCTTTTGCTTCTCGATTACTAATATAGATTGTTGACATAAATATTATTAAACCTCCAACCAAGGTCCAAATTCCAGGAATTTCAGAAAAAATCAGCCACCCAAAAACAGCTATAATTGGTAGATTTATAAACTCAATTGGTTGAAGGCTTGTAATATCTGCCATCGCATACGATTTTGTCCATAATAAGTGCGCAAGGGAACCTAAAATTGCAATTCCCCAAAGGTACAGCCAAGTTTCAAAACTTGGCCACTGCCAAACCGTAACAGCTGGAATAAAAGTAATTGGAATAAGAATTATTACCATCCACATAGCAATCGCTTGAGGTGTTTCAGTTTGAGTTAGTTTTTTGACAATTAAGGAATTAAATGAATGACCTACTGCAGCAATAAAAGCAAGTGCCACTCCATATGAAATACTTACGATACCCGGCTGTACTATTATAAGCATCCCAATAAAACCAATAATAATTGCAGTTATTCTTCGTACTTTAATGACTTCACCTAAAAAAATAGTTGCACCAATCGTTATAAAGATTGGCTGGGTAAAGCTAATTGCAGTGGCTTGAGTTAGTGGGATGAGGGTTAAACAAGTAAAGCCAGCTATCATTCCAATAGCACCAAAAAAACCTCTCGCGAAATACAGTTTAGTATTGTTCATTTTTATTGCAGCCAAACCAGTGGACATCAATAGTGGCAGCATTACAAAAAAAGCTAGTAAGTTTCTAAAAAAAACAACTTCAAGAATATGTAGATTTTCTGAAGCTTTTCTAATAAAAACAATCATTACTGTAAAAAAGAATATAGACAACATATTTATAATGATTGCTTGAGATTGAATAGATTGCGATTGAAGTAATCGAATTATCCAGAGGTCATTAAATAGTTTTCTCATCAATTTATTTTTATTCGTTAGCAAAAAAAAACGCCTCTTAAAATCGTGCTCGAGTCCACGACAACTTTAATTTAAACTATCAGTTAATAAGCGTAATAATAGTTTTGCAAATATACTCTTTTTAAAATACAAATAAGACTTAACTTAAGCTACTATTAGTACTAAATAAGGCGTTCGTTACTTTCAAGCAAGAGTTACTCCTTCAGAAGGGTGAATATGGAGCTCTCAGAGGCTAAAACAAAGGCTTTCTACAGTTGCTTGCTTTCTTAGATTAGCTTATATGAATAATACAAAGTATTTAAAGTGAGCCGCAGTATTCCATATCTGATGAACCATTTAACATACAGTTAAGGTATTCATAAACCCATCAACCCCAAGACTTTTTCAGGAGAGCTATAATCCATTATTTTTCTTGAATGAATAACTTGATTGCCCACTAGAACAAAGTTAAACCCCAGCTCTTTGGAGGCTTTTTTATCCCAAATGCCGTCTCCAAAATATGTTTTTGAAGTAAATTCAGTAACAAGGCATTTGGTTTCAGCAGCCCTCATAATGCCAATCCGGGTTAAGTGGTCTGAATCGGAGGCGAATGGAATGCCAGAATAGTCAATCCCAGCGGATTCTAGCTTTAACTTGGCTGTTTCTTCCCACCCACCAGTTGCTATTGCCAACACCACGTCATCTCTTTGACGGAGTATCTGAATAAATGCGGATGCACCTTCAATTTCTTTAACAGGAGTCTGAGTTATATGTAATTTGATATTGTTTGTAAAGTTCAGCTTCACTTTTTTGTAAATGGTATCTCGCTCTTTATCGAGATTGTGTGTGTCTATTACTTCGTGCAGAATTCCTGAGTCAGTTACATTTGTGTAGCTTGACCAATCAGTATTAATCAGGTGATGTATTACCCCTTGAAAAGCCTTCGAGTAGCAATCATCTTCGAAACTGTATGAATGGACTAAGG
>JAKUUR010000025.1 GCA_022448455.1 Candidatus Thioglobus autotrophicus | reverse complement strand
ACCTGCGGCTAAGAAGCCTGCAGCTAAGACTGAGGCCGTGACCGAAACTGAAGCCAAAAAACCTGCGGCTAAGAAGCCTGCAGCTAAGACTGAGGCCGTGACCGAAACTGAAGCCAAAAAACCTGCGGCTAAGAAGCAGGAATTAAAAGACAGCGAAGAAACGTAGCAATAGGAGATTAAACATGACAATAACAGCCGCTTTAGTAAAAGAACTGAGGGAACGAACTGGTGCGGGCATGATGGACTGCAAAAAAGCCTTGGTTGAAACCAATGCAGGCCTTGAGGCAGCAATAGATCTAATGCGAGCCTCTGGAGCCGCAAAAGCTGCTAAAAAAGCAGGTCGTGTAGCGTCCGAAGGCCTTGTAAATGTGGCTATCAGTGATGACAACAAAAGCGCTGTCATACTTGAAGTAAACTCTGAAACAGATTTTGTTACAAAGAGCCAATCCTTTATTGATTTTGTCAATGCTTTAGGAAAATTAGCACTGAAAAACAAGCCCGAATCCGTCGAGACATTTTTAACTCAAACATTAGACTCAGGCGAGACAGTTGATGAAGCCAGAGAAGGCATTGTCGCCAAAATAGGTGAAAATGTTTCCGTAAGAAGGCTTCAAAACGTCAGCGCCGAAAATGGCGTTTTGGGCGCCTACAAACATGGCGATCGTATTGCTGTCCTTGCTGTTCTTTCAGGCAAAGACGCTGATCTTGCAAAAGATATTGCAATGCATATTGCCGCCTCTAGACCTGAGTGTGTTAGTGAAGAGCAGCTTTCAAATGAGCTCCTTGAAAGAGAAAAATCTATTTTCATAGAACAAGCAAAAGAAAGCGGCAAACCAGACAACATCATTGAAAAAATGATTGTTGGCAGAATGAAAAAATTTGTCAACGAAGTTACTCTATATGGACAGGCCTTTATTAAAGACCCCAAAACTTCTGTTGGCGAGCTGGTTAAATCTAAAAACGCTGAAGTTGAGTCTTTTGTTCGATTTGAAGTTGGTGAAGGGATAGAAAAAAAGGAAGATAACTTCGTTGAAGAAGTTATGGCCCATATTCAGTATTAACCTATAGTTTTGTTTTCAAAAAGGGCGCCAAGGCGCCCTTTTTATTGTCTTCTTTGGTTGTTTCAAATACACTACATATCAGATCTGTCTTTAATTATCAGCTTCATGATGGCCGGCATTAAAAAAAAGTCTGCCAAGAGGGCAACTAAAATTGCACTTGCCGTCAACACGCCAAAATCAAACATGTTGTTCATCTGAGAGAATGTAAGAACCAAAAACCCAAGAGCAAGCACTATTGATGTCAGCATGATTGCCCTTCCTGTTCCCATCAAGGTCAATCTGACTGCCTTGTCAACGTCATTATACTGAAGCTCATAGCGCCGGAAATTGTGCATAAAGTGGACCGTGTCATCAACAGCTAGTCCTAGCGCTATTGCTCCAATTAACAAAGTAAACATGTCTAGCGGCATCTTAAAAATAACCATAATAGTTGAGAGAAAGATGATGGGGAGCAAGTTTGGTATCATGCTAATGAGCCCAATTTTAATATTTCCTATCAATAGAACCATCAAAATAGTTATCAGGGAAAATGCCAGAACATAGCTCGTTGCACTGCTATAGATCGCCTGTTCGAAAGTAACCGTCATCAGAGTACCAATGCCCGTAAATGAAACAACGGCCAGGCCGGCAAATTCTTTATCAAGATAGGCCTGGGCTCTGTCAATAAATACTTTTGCCTCAAGGGAATCAATAAATGGCGTTTTAAATGTCAAACGAGCTTTTGAATAATTGGCGTCAACCAAGCTCTCTAGATCGTTATTGCCGCTGCTTTCAAAAAGCAAAAACTCTTGTGCAATTAGATTAGCGTCGTTAGGAACTGTATAGTATTCTTCCTGGTTTTCGTTTAACGCCCGGTTAGTTTCTTTGATGATGTCTACAAAGCTGATCACTTTTCCAACAAACATATTTCCGGTCGTAATAGTGTTAATGTTTTTCGACACCTCTTCGATCTTTCTTGAAATCTCTGGATTGTATAGGCCGTTTGTTTGTCCTGTGTCAATAATCACTTCAAGCGTGAGCGAGCCCCGCAGGCTTTCATCTATTGTTTCTGTTGCCACGCGTGCAAAGTTGTCTTCTGGAAGCCACTGGAGCGGAAAATGAGAAAATCTTAGCTGTGTAGCAAAGATAGCAGCACAAATAATTAACACTGCACTTATCGCCAATATTAGCTTCGGTCGGCCAGTTCCAATTTCGCTTATCCCAATGAGTAGTTTGTCCATGAAAGTATGGCCCTTTTCGTCAGCTCTAGGCTCCAAATGAACAAAGTTTGTCGTCGCTATTAGGGCAGGAAGCAAAACAAGGGTGAACAATAAGCCAATCAAAACGCCGCCACTCGCAAAAAGCCCAAGATCAGCAACCGGCGCAACGCTTGAGAACGAAAACGACCATAACCCAGCAGCGGTTGTTAAAGAAGTCATAACAATTGCCAAACCAGAATGTCCCATTGCATAACGCAACGAAGCTTTTTTGTCTTTTGTTCGGACCAGGTCTTTATAAAAAACTGCCAACAAATGAATAGCCGCACTGGTTACCACAGCAAGCAAAAAGGTCGGCATAATTTGTGTTGCCATAGTAAACGGAGCGGAAAAAATTGACATCAAAGAAACCGTGCTTATCAGCGTCATTCCTACACAAATTATTGGCAAAACCACTCCCGAGACCCTTCTAAAAAGTGCGAACAGAACCGACATAATGACTACCATCATAAGACTAATAAACACGATCGCATCTTTCTTTAGCGCCTGCTTAAAAATGCCTGCAATAGCTGCAGAGCCTGAAAGGTAAGTTTCAAAGTTGTCGGCGCTAAAGCGGCTCATCACTTGTTGTGTTGCTGCAATTATCTGGTCGTTTTCAGCGTCGCTAAGGTAGCTCCTTGTGTCACTTTCAGCATTAGTACTAAAATCTAGCTCGTCATTAAAATCTAGCTCGTCATTAAAATCTAGCTCGTCATTAAAATCTAGCTCGCTAGCTTCATTCGTAGAGCCTTCGCCAGAGTAGGTCTTTGTGCCTATGGTAACCGTCGTCATTGTGAAGTCTTCGCTGTAAAGCAAGTTTTTAAAAAGGCTGTTGTTTGTGATTGTGTTTTTTAAGTCATCAAGCTCCTCTTGAGTTTCGGGCAAAACATCAATTAAGGGCTCGACAACCAGCTCTCCTTGGATGCCGTATATGTTTCTAGCATTTATCAAAGAGTCAACACTCTCAATATGAGGAAGCTCGCTTTCTAGCGCCTTATGAAAGCCTTCAAGCCTTTCAAGAAACTCCAAATCAAATATGCTATTTGTTTTAACAGCAACTATGAGCTGTTCGTCGCGACCGAATTGATCCCTAAAAAGATCGTATTCAATTCGCATAGGATCAGACTTATGCAAAAACCCCTCTGTTGAAGTGTCTATTTTTAATGTCGGCAGTTGTGTGCCTAGAGCGCCAACAAACAACAGAACTATAAGTATTGTTTTTGTCGAGTTATCATATAGCCAGTCAGAAAAGACTTCGAACTTTTTTTCGGTTTTAGATCTCCAATTCATTTTGTATTTATATAGTTAAGGCAGTATGCGGTTTTTCTATAAAGCAATTCAAACTCGGATATTATATGGTACTTAAAACATTTTTTTGATGTGAAAAACCCAAGTTAAAATTTTTATCTTGTATAAATTTATAAATTGAATTAACATTCAATTTTCTACACTCTGAGGTGGCAATGAGAAGAGGGCGTGACAAGGCTGCTAGGAAAGTTTCCAGTTTTCAGCAGGCACCTTATAAGCAAAAAAGCAACCCTTACCAGCCAATGTCTATTTTTTCAGAGGACGAGGTTGAGTCTATTCATGAGGCCTCCTTAAAAGTATTATGTGATACTGGAATGGATATTCAGTCTCCTCGAGCTGTTGAAATTCTCAAGCGCGAAGGGGCCATGATTGACAGTGATGGAAGACGGGTTAGATTTGACCCTGATTTTATAATGGAAAAAATTGCTACCACTCCGAGCGAATTTACGCTTCATGGAAGACACAAAGAAAGGCATGTTCATGTTGGGGGTCGCTCTGTTATAAACACAATGGTTTCAAGCGCACCTAATGTTTCTGATCTAGACAGAGGCAGGATTTTAGGCAACTTTGAAGATTACTCTAACCTGATAAAGCTAGGAGAAATCCTAAACACTGTACACGCTCTTGGCGGCTACCCTGTCGAGCCCTGTGATATTGACGTTCAAGTGCGTCATTTACATGCCGTGTCAGCTGCAGCTCGTCTATCCACCAAGCCGCTTTTTGGGTACGCGATCGGAAGTGAAAGGATGCTCGATGCAATTGAAATTGTTCGAATTGGCAGAGGCATTGATGAAGAAACCTTGCTAAGAGAGCCCTCGATTACAACCGTGGTAAATGCCAACTCACCATTGGTTTACGACAAGGCTCTTTTGGAAGGCGCAATTGAAATGGCTGAGCGCAATCAGCCAGTTATATACACGCCCTTTACTTTAGCAGGGGCAATGGCACCAATCACGATCGCTGGAGCGCTGGTGCAGCAAAATGCTGAAGCGCTAGCTGGACTTGCCTTTCATCAATGTGTTAAGCCTGGCGCCCCTGCAATGTATGGGAGCTTTACCTCAAATGTTGACATGAAGTCAGGATCTCCGGCATTCGGAACCCCTGAGTATACTCAAGCCACAATTGCTAGCGGCCAGCTGGCCAGAAAATACAAAATACCGCTCAGAGCTTCCAACGCTAATGCGTCCAATGCGCCTGATGAGCAGTCAGTGTATGAGTCACAGATGTCTCTATGGGCCTGTCTACTAGGCCAGGTGAATTTTATTTTGCATGGACATGGTTGGATTGAAGGGGGGTTGTGTGCATCTTACGAGAAGGTTATATTAGATGCTGAAATGAACCAAATGATGGAAGCTTTTCTCATACCATCAAAAGTCAACAAAGACACACTTGGGGTTGACGCGATAGCCGAGGTTGGGCCTGCAAGTCATTTTTTTGCTGCAACACAAACCATGGAGCGCTACGAAACCGAACACTATAAACCATTGCTTTCTGATTGGCGCAACTTTGAATCATGGAGAGATGCAGGCTCATTTACTGCAACACAGCGCGCAAATAAAATATGGAAACAGCTTTTAACAGACTACCAAGAGCCGACGCTTGAGTCTACAATCGAAGAGGAGCTTTCATGTTTTGTAGAAAAGAGAATCTCTGAAGGTGGCGCCCCGCCCTTATAGCATTTCAATAACACTTTCTGATTGTTTTGTTATAGCCCTATTGTTTTTCATTGCTCGCCAAGACACGAATAGCCCACTAATAATAATAATAATTAGCCCGGTTACCGCCACAGGAGTTGGAACAAACTTAAACACAAAATAGCTTAAACCAATGGCAACAATAATCTCAAAATAACCAAAAGGGCTAAGCTCAGAAGCTGTCGCACATTCAAACGCCTTAATAATCATAAAGTGTGATATGGCGGCAACAAGACCCATTGCTGCGGCCATCAAAATGCCCACTAAATCAGGAACAACCCAATCCAAAACAGCCATAGGACCGAGGACAAGAGTGCCCACTATAGCCGTATAAAAAAGAGTCAACAGAGGTGGGCCGCTTAAGCTCAATTTTCTCGTCGTAATAATATAAAGCGCATAACAAAAACCTGCAACAAGCGCATACAATAGGCTCGGTTTAAACTGGTCGGTGTCTGGCTGCAAAACAATAACAACGCCAACAAAGCCAACCAAAGCCCCAATACCAATAAAAATATCAAAACGCTCCCCTAAAACAAAGGGCGCAAGCATTGCAACAATCAGCGGCGATACGAATAACAAAGTGAGCGCATTTGGAATTGGGTTTGTTTTTATTGCGGTAAAAAAGAACAGCGTTGCCAAAGTAAGCATTAAGCTGCGCAATAGATGAAAAGAAAGCTGCTTGGGCATTCGCCACCAGCGCAACTTTTGCCAATAAAGAAGAGGCAACAACCACAACGTATGAAAAGCAAAACGAGCCCAAGAAATTTGCATAACGGGATAGCTCTCACTAAGTATTTTTGCAATCACGTCAAGGATTGGTACAACGCTCATAGCGCCGAGCATTAGGGCTATCCCTTTAAGTAGTCGTTTATTTTCGAGAGTCATCGCATTGCCTTGTAAAAACTAAGCAGATTGTACAATAACAACTGTCAAGGACAAGAGCTAAAATTGAAATTATTGATGGTGCCGACGGTCGGAGTCGAACCGACACAGCTTACGCTACAGCCCCCTCAAGGCTGCGTGTCTACCAATTCCACCACGTCGGCTTTTTTAATTGCTAGGTATGTCGCTTGTCTCAGTTTCAGCCGTCTCGTCAACCAAAGGCTGGGCCATAATGCTTTGACTTGTGTCAGAGACATTGCCTTCACTTGTCGCAAGATAAGCAAGACTAATGCTGGTGATAAAAAAACCTAAAGCCATAGCTGCAGTTAACTTATACAAAAAAGTATTCGCCCCCCTTGCTCCAAAGACTGTCCCTGCCGCGCCAGAACCAAAGCCTGCGCCAGCACCTGCGCCCTTTCCATGCTGAATTAATATCAGACTAACCATGCTTAAGGCCAACAACACATGAATAACTAAAATTACTTGAAATGACATATTAACCCGCCTTACAAATTTGTAAAAAATCTTCTGCCTTGAGCGCCGCCCCTCCGATCAAACCACCGTCAATGTCAGCGCAAGAAATCAACTCGTTAGCGTTGCCAGCATTCATGCTGCCGCCATATAAAATAGGGGTTCCTTGGGCAATGCTTTCATTGCTTTCTCCCAATAAGCTGCGAATAAACAAGTGTACCGCTTGCGCTTGTTCGGGAGAAGCGGTTTTGCCAGTTCCGATCGCCCATACCGGCTCATAAGCAATAATAATATTGCGAAAGGCGCCAATTCCCACCAACTCAATAACTGCATTAATTTGTTCAGCGACAACCGTTTCAGTTTCGCCAGCTTCTCGCTGTTCGAGCGACTCACCCACACAAAGAAGTGGTGTTAAATCGTTGTCTAAAGCAGCCTTTACTTTTTCAGCAACCAAAGAACTTGTCTCTCTATAGAGGCTTCTGCGCTCAGAATGACCGACAATAACATACCTTGCTCCAAAGTCTTTTATCATGTTGGCGCTAACCTCGCCTGTGAATGCTCCTGCAGGGTTAGCATTAAGATTTTGAGCGCCGAGTTTAACTTGGCTGTGTGTAATTAAAGCCTCAACCTGAGAGAGATATGGGAAGGGGGCACAAACCACCACCTCGGAACTAACTTCACTCATGCCAGACAATATGCCCAAAATTAATTTGTTGACGGACTCTTTACTGGCGTTCATTTTCCAGTTGCCTGCCACAATAGTTCTTCTCATACTTTTCGCAATTAATAAAAAGAGGGCAATGTTACGCTAATATGCCTTAAAAATCAATTCTGAGAGACACCATTTGAACACCTTTACTCAAATTAATATATATTAATTTCAACCTCCCTTTTGGCCCTTATTTAAGGCTGGGTATTTCGCGCATATACATGGCACGCTCAATTTCAATTTCAGGTGTTTCAAAGTTTTCGGCAGCTAGGTGACCCGAGTAAATCGCATCGGCAATCAAGCCAGGAGCTAATGCATCTCCGATCAATTCAATATGGCGATGTTTATTGAGGCTCCCGCCTTTTGTTGATGCTATGAGTTGTTCATATAGTGTGGTTTCTGGCAATCGTTCGGTTACCAGGACTAGTGTTTTACATGGAATTTGACTGACGCGCTGTGTGTAGACACAACGAGCATCGACTGAACCTTCGCGAGCATGAAAAAGCGTTTTATTCAGTATTATATTTACACCTTGATTGAGCAGAGCTGTTTGTATTCGTTCCTGTTCAAGGGTGTGCTCTGTCCAGGGCGATACTACACTGGCAGGTGTAACAAAAGTAATGTTATGCCCTGCACTATTTAGGTGGTCAGCAATCACTCCTGCAAGATAGCCCTGGTCATCATCATAGATAACAATTGACTCTCCCAATGAATCTTGTTGATTAAGAACATCAGTGGGCGTAAGGGCATTAACGCTTGATAGGCCTGTGATACCATAACGATTACTACGGCCGATACCATCATTTCGCCAATGGCAACCTGTGGCAAGAAAGATATTATTGATATCGAGCTCATCGATAAGCTCCTGCGTTACGGTGCTTCTTTTATAAATATCGATGTTAGCTTTTTGTTGGATTTCATGTACCCGATTATCAGACACACGAGCCCAAGCGGAGAGGCCTTTGAGACTTGATTCAAATTGAACACGCCCACCTAGAAAATCACTCGTTTCACTTAAAATTACATGGTAACCACGACGTGCCAACTGCATACTGCATTCAAGTCCTGCAGGCCCAGAACCAACTACTAATGCGCTTTGTTCGGTTTTTTTTGCTTTAATTTTTTCAGGGTGCCAGCCGTGTCGCCACTCTTCACCCATTGTAGGGTTTTGAGTACAGCGAATAGGTATGCCTAACATATCGCAGGATACACAAATATTACAGCCAATACATTCACGAATTTCATCGGTTCGTCCTTCTTTGATTTTGTTTGGTAAGTAAGGATCAGCAATAGAGGGCCTTGCTGCACCGATAAGATCAACAATGTTTCGTTTAATTAAAGATATCATTAAATCAGGAGAAGTTAACCGACCTACAGCTACCACCGGTTTTGTAGTGATCTTTTTTACAAATTCTATATAAGGTATTTGGTAGCCCTCGTTGGGCTCGAAGCGAGTGGATATTGAATCGTTGGGCCAATCCGATATATTTACATCCCATACGTCGGGCAGTTCTGATAGCAGTTCAACCACTGCGCGTCCCTCTTCATGTGATTGCATTCCGTCTTTACCTTTAAGCTCGTCAACAGCAAAGCGAAATGCTATGCCGCAGGTGTCGCCAACGGCATCTTTGGTTTCTTCAAGTAATTCTCGTGTTAAACGGATGCGATTTTCTAGGCTACCACCGTACTCATCATTGCGGGTATTCAGTTCGGGCATCATGAAATGATGCGCTAGAGTCATATGGTGACCAGCGTAGACGTAAATAATATCGAAGCCAGCGGCTTTAGCGTTTAATGCCGCTTGACGATGCCAGCGACGAAATTCAACAATATCGACTTTGCTCATTTTCCTTGCTTGTTTTGGATAAATGGAATCCACCGACATATTTGTCGGACCCATGGGAGGAATACGTGAATAATGGTTAGTTGAGCCGTAACCATTATGTACAAGCTCAATTGCTGCAAGTGCTCCATGAGTATGCACGGCATCAGTAATCAAGCGTAAAGCAGGTATATCTTTCTTGTCCCAGATTCGTTGTGTAATAAAGGGCGATATATCAGAGCTCGGATGAATTTCAGATTCTTGGGTGCTGACCACCCCCCAGCCGCCCTGAGCTTTTACTGCACGCATTGCGGCCTCAGCTTGCGGTCTTAAATGTCCTAAGCCAGAACAATGAGGCACTTGATAGAAACGATTTTTTGTTGTAACCGGGCCTATTTTAACAGGCTCAAACAGCACACCATATCTTTGATCTTGTTTCATATTGATCCCTGTTTTCTTAACGTTTTAGTGCTTTATTTTAACCCACGGCCCGCAAGAAAAATCTAGTTAGTTGGATATAAAAACATCAAATTTATAGTGAGATGTTCAAAACATTGCCTTAAATAGCGTTCAATAAATTATTCTATTAAGGCATCATTTATCTCTTGCTCACAACAGGTATCATTAGAATATCATTTTTATATTTAACCTTATTTTCTTATGTCTCAAACTTGGGTCAAGAGCTTAGACTCTCTAAAAAACTCACTACCACTTGGAGAATTTAGTGTTTGGGTTAAGCCGCTTGGCGCAATTGAGAAAAACTCCACCCTTCATCTTTTGGCGCCAAGCGCCTCTGCACTTAAATACATCAACAACCATAAAAAAATTAAGTCTGCCATTGTTCTTGCGGTTGCAGAACAAAATCGCACGCTAAAGATAAGATTTGGAATTGCAGATGCGGCCAAAAAAAACTCTAAGCAAAAAAAACATCACACCACGCCTCTTTTTCCTGAATATACTTTTGAAAACCTGGTGCTGGGAAGCGCCAACCAAGTAGCAGCGCTAGCTAGCCGACAGATTGCTGAAAACATTGGATCCTCGCCCTACAATCCATTTATTATCTATGGCGAGTCGGGGCTAGGAAAAACCCACCTAATGCAAGCCGCAGGGCACCTGGCTTCAGAAAAAAACCCAGGCTCCAAGATTATTTATGTGCCGCTAATGGATTTTGTTAGGAACATCACAACCAGTTTGCGACACAACACCATTGAAAATGTTAAGCTTTTTTATCAATCTGCAGACTTACTTTTGGTTGACGACATTCATCTAATCGCAGGAAAAGACAAATCACAAGAAGAATTTTTTCATATCTTTAACTTTCTGTTTAGCACAAAAAAGCAAATTATCTTTACTTGTGACCAGCCTCCAAAAAATATTAAAGATCTTGAAAATCGTCTCAAAACTCGTTTTTCTCAAGGCCTCAATCTACAACTATCTCCGCCAGAACTTGAAATGAGGGCGGCTATTTTGCTAAAAAAATCTCAACACCCACAAATATCTCTAGCTCTAAGCGAGGATGTCGCTCTTTTTATTGCCAACCATGTCACGTCTAATGTTCGCGACCTAGAGGGCGCCCTGTTAAAACTTAAAGCGTTCGTTGATTTTTCAAGGATAGACCACTCTTCAATCTCTAAAGATGTTGTTGAGGGCGCACTTGGAGACCTAATCACCCCTAAGAAAAGATTGATTGAAATAAACGAAATACAAAAAACTGTTAGCAAGTATTATGGCATAACCGTGTCTGATCTTATTTCCAACTCCCGCAAGCAACACTTGGTTCGGGCTCGACAAATGGCCATATATTTATGTCACAACCTAACGGCGCTTTCGCTCTCGAAAATTGGTCAAAACTTCGGCAACAGAGACCACTCAACCGTGCTCTACTCATGCGAAAAACTAAAAAAACTTATGAAAACAAACGAAGAAATAAAAAATGATTTTGAAAACATTAAAATTAAAATTACTAACTTATAAACAAGATAAAAAAAAGTTGCCCTGTTGATAAACACAAAAACAACTTATAATTAACAAAGTACTTACAGTTTTCATGCTCGAATAACAAAAATACTAACAAAATATCCACAGGCTAACACATTGTTATTAATAAAGAAAAAAGACTAATCAACAAACAAACAGAAGACTAATAATAATAATAATAATTTAATAAGGCTGCTTATGAACACCGAGCTTAGTGTAGAAGAATTAATAGACCCTCTTCAGACGGTTATCGGTGTGGTTGAAAAAAAACAATCGTTACCGATTCTTTCCCACGTTTTAATTCAATTAAAAGACCAGATCCTCACTCTTACAACAACAGATATGGAGCTAGAGATTAGCGCATCAAACAAAATACAAAGCACAGAAGAGGTTAGTTTTACAATTTATGCAAAAGACCTGATAGATATCGTTAGAAGACTGCCTGAAAAGACACAAATAAAATTCAGAATCGAAGAAAAGAAAATTTATTTAAACGCAAATAACAACACCTTCGAATTAAATACATTTAACCATCTTGATTTTCCAGCGCTTCCTAAAACACAAGATACAAGTGTTATAAAAATCAAACAAGACGACCTAAAAACCCTCATTGAAAACACAAGCTTCTCAATGGGAAACCAGGATATTCGCGCTTATTTAAACGGCCTGTTTTTTGAGGTCAACAACGACTCCATAACAGTTGTGGCAACAGACGGACACCGCCTCTCTGTTGGTGAAATCAAACAAAACAACAAGCTTAATGAAAAAAAGACCGTGATACTTCCAAGAAAGGCAGTCATTGAATTGACTAAGCTGCTTAACAAAAGCTCCCAAAAAATGGCGGAAATACACCTTTCGGACAACTACTTTTCACTCGTTGATAGCAACACCAAAATTATAAGTCGTCTAATTGATGGCAACTTTCCTAATTACAAACAGGTTATGCCAACAGACTTCACCAATACCGTTGTTATTAACAGGTTAGATTTTCTCTCAAACCTCCAACAAGCCTCTATCTTTGTAGAAGAGCGCACCAAGGGGGTAAAACTGGTTTTCAGAGACGACAAGCTAAGTATTTTTTCACACTCAGAAAGAGGTAGGGCGGAGACCCAGATCACAGTCAAGAACCAAGAGAAAGAGCTTGAAATAGCTTTTAACATTCATTACCTAATTTCGGTGTTGGAAAAACTAACAGCAGACGAAATAAACATGGTTATACCTGGTGGTGAAAACAAATCCTGCTTGTTGAGCTCCATAGGGGATGAAACTTATCAGTACATTGTAATGCCAATGAGAATATAACCTATGTTTTGCCATGGCAATTATTGAGAAGCTTCATATACTTCGATTTCGAAACCTTGATAATCAATACTTAGAACCAAACACCAACATTAATCTGTTTATTGGAGGCAATGGCCAGGGAAAAACAAACCTCATTGAGGCCCTTTACTATCTGGGTCACAACCGCTCCTTTAAATCAAAAAACATCAAAGATGTTGTGCCATTTGAAAAAGAGTTTCTGCAAATCGATGCGGTGGTTGACGATGTTCGTGTTTTACTAAAAAAATCTAAAAATAAAAACACAATTCTATTTAATCAACAAAAGGTTTCTTCCAATAGCAGGCTAACCCATTTGATGCCAATACAAATCATTTCTCCGGATCGTGGTTTTGTTGTTGGCGGACCTCCAAAACTAAAAAGATCTTACCTTGATTGGGGGGTTTTTCATGTTAAGCCCGACCTCCTTAAAACCTATAAATCTTATAACAAGGCCTTAAAAAACATTAACACACTATTAACAAACAACAACACAAAACAACTTGACTACTGGTTAATCCAGATTGCCACTCTTTCTGTTGAAATATCCTCTGCAAGAGCTGACTATATTCAAAAACTAAAAAAAACTCTAAAAAAACCCCAATTTGGGCCACTAAAAGAGCTCATCAAACAAAATAACAAGTTTGATTTTCACCTGCAGACAGGGTGGACAAAGGACACCAATCACATTGATCAAGAAAGCATTTACAAATACCTAATAAAAAATAGAGGTTCGTTTGCCAAACTTAAGCACCTTAATTATGGCCCACATAAGGCAACCATTGACTACTACTTCAACAACCAAAACGAACAACACCTCTCTAGAGGTGAGCAAAAAAAATTGTCAATATTTTATTGGATACTACAGGTACTTATGTTGGTTGAATTAAACATAAAGCCAATTGTTTTGATAGATGATATTTCTTCAGAGCTAGACCAAGAGAAAATAGATTTAATATTGGGTTTTTTAATCAAACTAGAGGTTCAAATATTTGCTACAGATATCGGCAATAAACCACTGTCTGTGGATAAAAAAATAGCCACCATTTATCAAATTGACAAAGGCATTATTGTAAAAAAATAACTCCCGTTTTCGCCCAACTTTTTGGGTTGGTTTTGCCACTAAAAAGGCCATTAAATAAGCAAGATGTGTTGGTGATAAAGAGGGTGCCCGTGGTATAATTAATTTATTTTTATTGAGCTCCCATGAAAGAACAATACCAAGCCTCCAATATTAAGGTTTTAAAAGGCCTAGACGCTGTTAGAAAGCGCCCTGGAATGTACATCGGTGACACAGAAGACGGCACCGGTTTACACCATATGGTTTTCGAGGTGGTTGACAATTCAATTGATGAAGCGTTGGCAGGCCACTGTACTAAAATTGAGGTGATAATTCACGAAGACAACTCAATATCTGTAACTGATGATGGTCGTGGAATTCCTGTGGGCCTACATCCTGAAGAGAAGATTTCTGCAGCTGAGGTTATTATGACTGTTCTCCATGCCGGGGCAAAGTTTGATGATAATTCCTATAAGGTGTCAGGCGGCCTTCATGGTGTTGGTGTTTCGGTGGTAAATGCACTTTCTGAAAACCTCCACCTTTGTGTTCACAGAGATGGCGAAATTTATGAACAAAACTATGTGCTTGGTGTTCCAAAAGCACCGATAAAAGTTACCGGAAAAACCAACAAAACAGGCACCACTATTCACTTTAAACCAAGCGTGGATATTTTTACTGAAACTAAGTTTAGGTTTGAAATACTGGCCAACCGACTTCGAGAACTGTCTTTCTTGAACTCAGGTGTACACATTGAAATACAAGACCTTGCCACAAACAAAAAAGATGTTTTTGTTTATAAAGGCGGCATTTCAGCTTTTGTTCAGCACCTAAATAAGTCTAAGAACCCTATTCACAATGACATTATTATAATCAATACAGAAAAAGACGGCATTAATATAGAGGTTGCTTTGCAGTGGAGTGACTCCTATCAAGAAAGTGTTTATTGTTTTACAAACAACATCCCCCAAAGAGATGGTGGACCACATTTGGCCGGACTTAGGGCGGCCCTAACTCGCACCCTAAACAATTTTATTGATGCCTCTGGTTTGGCAAAAAAAGAAAAATCCACTATAACCGGTGAAGATACAAGGGAAGGATTAACCGCCATCCTGTCAATCAAAGTGCCAGACCCTAAGTTTTCATCACAGACTAAAGATAAATTGGTTTCGTCTGAGGTTCGAGCGCCAGTTGAGTCTTCTGTGAATGAAAAGTTGGGTGAGTATTTATTAGAAAATCCTGCTGAAGCAAAAATTATTGTTGGCAAAATACTAGAGGCGTACAGGGCTCGCGATGCTGCGAGAAAAGCCCGTGAAATGACTCGCCGCAAAGGCGCTCTCGATATAGCTGGACTGCCAGGAAAATTAAGCGACTGTCAAACCAAGGATCCTGCTGAATCTGAAATTTTTTTGGTGGAAGGAGATTCTGCAGGTGGCTCCGCCAAACAGGGAAGAGATAGACGCACACAGGCGATCTTGCCACTTAGAGGAAAAATATTGAATGTAGAAAAGGCTCGCTTTGAAAAAATTCTTTCGTCAGAAGCAGTCGGTACACTAATTACAGCCCTTGGTTGTGGTATTGGAAAAGATGAGTATGATATTGAAAAGCTTCGATACCATAAAATCGTTATTATGACTGATGCCGATGTTGATGGAGCTCACATCAGAACCTTGTTGTTGACATTTTTCTATCGCCACTTTCCTGAGTTGGTTGAAAGTGGTTATCTTTATATTGCACAACCACCACTTTATAAAATAAAAAAAGGCAAACAAGAACGCTATCTCAAGGATGATGAAGAGCTCAATGACTACCTGTTACAAGAGGCAATCTCTGACGCAAGCCTATTTACTAGCGAAGAAACACCAGCAATAGAAGGTGTTGCTCTAGAAAAAATTGTTTCTAAATATTACAAGACAATGGCTGTTGTCGAAAGGCTAGGAAAAAAATATAACGAAGGCTTGATAAAAGCCATGCTAGGCATGCCAAAAATAGAAGACATAAAAAACACAAAAAAAATGAATGCTTGGTGTCAAAAGCTTCAAGAAAAAATGAACAGCTTTGGGCCTGAGTCAGAAACACATAAGGTTGAATACAAGAAGAAAGAGGTTTTGTATACCTTTGAGGTTTTTGGTGTCGAGGTCGAGAGCACTAGTTTTGATGAAGGCTTTGTTAGCTCCCCAGATTACAGAAGAATACAAAAATATTCCGATGATATAGAGAGCATGTTTAGCGAGGACTCTTATGTGCAGAAAGGGGCGAAAGAGGCAAGGGCGCCGAGCTTTTCAAAAGCACTTGGTTTTTTATTAGATGAGGCAAGAAAAGGGCAGGGTTTTCAGAGATACAAAGGTCTTGGAGAGATGAACCCAGACCAGCTTTGGGATACCACAATGAACCCCGAAACACGAACAATGCTTCGTGTCAAAATTGAGGATGTAATGGCTGCAGACGATGTTTTTGAAACCCTTATGGGTGATGAGGTCGAACCAAGAAGAAACTTCATCGAGGATAATGCCCTAAAAGTTGGCAATTTGGACTATTAATTAGTTAAAACCCTCAGTGACTTGAGTTCAAGCTGTTATGAAAATTATTGATAACGCCCAACTAGATTTGTAAGATAATAATTCTAATTCTAATTCTTAGAAAAGAGAAAATTATGTCGAAAAAACATCCAGTTATAGCTATTACAGGATCCTCTGGCGCCGGGACGTCAACAGTCAAGAATGCATTCAACCACATATTTCTAAATGTGGGCGCAAATCCGGTTATTATCGAGGGCGACAGTTTTCATCGTTATGGCCGCGATGAAATGAAACGCGTCATGGAGAAGAAAGAAAGAATTGGAAACAAGTACTTTAGCCACTTTGGTCCAGATGCAAATCTTTTTGATGAACTAGAAAAAACCTTTAAAGAATACGGCGAAAAAGGCCACTGCAGACAACGTTATTATTTACACTCAGATGAAGAGGCCCGTCCTTTTGGACAAAAGGCTGGAGAGTTTACGCCATGGGAAGATGCTGGAAAAGGCAGCGACTTGCTTTTTTATGAAGGCCTTCATGGCGGTGTTGTCGATGGTGACATTGATATTGTAAAATACGTTGATTTGTTGATTGGCGTGGTGCCAGTAGTTAACCTTGAGTGGATTCAAAAGATACACAGAGACAAGAAGCAAAGAGGCTATTCAGCTGAAGCCACTGTCGACACCATTCATAGAAGAATGTGGGATTATATTAACTACATCACCCCACAATTCTCTAGAACCCACATTAACTTTCAGCGTGTGCCAACAGTTGACACCTCTAACCCATTTATTGCTCGAGACATACCCACTCTTGACGAGAGCTTTGTAGTTGTTAGGTTTCGAGACCACAAGTACTGCGATTTTGTGTATTTGCAAGATATGGTTCATGACTCGTTTTTGTCTCGCCCCAACACCTTAGTTGTGCCAGGAGGAAAAATGGGCTTTGTAATGGAGTTAATTTTAAGAGAGCAAATAGAAAAAATGCTCAACCGTTAAAGCCCTATTGTGAGGGTTTATTTGACCACCACATTGACTAGCTTGTTTGGCACAATAATAAACTTTAAAATTGTTTTGCCTTCTGTGAATCTTACCACCTTTTCTTCGGCAAGCGCCATTTCTTGAATTGATTGACTTTCAGCGTCGAGCGGCGCCATTATTTTGGCCCTAAGCTTGCCATTAACTTGCACAACAAGCTGAACATTTTCTTGGATTAAGGCAGACTCATCAACCTTTGGCCAAAGAACATCAATCATGGCCTCTTTGTTGCCTAGTGCTTCCCACAAGTGGTGGCATAAATGCGGAATTACAGGGCTCAGGGCCTTAAGCATAATCTCAATAGACTCCTGTCGGACAGCCATCCCTTGAGGGGAGGTGTCTTTAAATCGTGAAAGGGTGTTGTTGAGCTCCATCATGGTCGCAATGGCGGTATTAAATGAGTGTCTTCTCCCAAAGTCGTCACCAACTTTTTTAAGTGACTGGTGAGTTTTCTGTCTCAGTTTCTTTTGATCGTTGTTAAGAGCGCTCGGCACAAGAGAAGGCATTTCATATTTTTTTGTGTCTGTTATAAATTCAACTACAAGACGATAAAATTTTTTAATAAAACGATGTGCCCCTTCTATTCCTGAGTCTGACCATTCAAGGTCTTGAGTTGGTGGTGCCGCAAACAAAATAAACAGACGCGCTGTGTCGGCCCCATACTTGGAAATTATTTCTTGGGGGTCTACAGTGTTTCCTTTTGATTTGCTCATTTTCGCTCCGTCTTTCAACACCATTCCTTGAGTTAAAAGATTTGTAAATGGCTCGCTACTGGTTATAATCCCTTCGTCTCTAAGTAGCTTAGTAAAAAACCTTGAATAAAGAAGGTGCAAAATAGCGTGTTCAATGCCTCCAATATACTGATCAACGGGCAGCCAATAGTTGACTCGGTCGTCAAGCATAGCCTTGTTTTGATCAGTGCAAGTGTATCTTGCAAAATACCAGGAAGACTCAAAAAATGTGTCAAACGTGTCGGTTTCTCGTTCTGCAGGAGAGTCACAATTTGGACACTGTGTTTGATAGAATTCTGACATTTTCTTTAATGGCGACCCCACGCCATCAAAATCAACATTTTCTGGAAGCCTTACTGGCAAGTCAGCCAGATTAACAGGAACAGATCCGCAGTTTTTACAATTAATAATTGGAATTGGACATCCCCAATAACGTTGTCTTGAGACGCCCCAATCACGTAATCGATAGTTAATTTTTTGTTTTCCAAGACCGAGGTCGGAAAGAGCTTTGCTGATTGCTTTAAAGGCTTGATCAAAATTCATTCCATTAAAATTGCCAGAGTTTATAAGAGTCCCTTTTTCAACAAACGCCTCCTTGCTGGTGTCTAGCAAGTCGCCGATTGGAGAGATAACTTCTCGCATAGGGATGTTGTATTTTTTTGCAAACTCATAGTCTCTCTGATCATGGGAGGGCACGCTCATAACGGCTCCAGTGCCATAGCCCATAAGAACGAAATTTGCAATCCAAATAGGGATGCCTTCTCCAGTTATTGGGTGTTTGCAGAGCAAGCCTGAATCAACGCCCTTTTTTTCCATTGTCTCTAAGGCGGCTTCAGAAGTTTCCATCGTTTTACATTCGTCTAAGAATGTCTGAATTGTTGCGCTTGTTTGTCCGGCTTGAATTGCAAGAGGATGCTCTGCAGCTATTACAAGACAGGTTGCGCCCATTAATGTGTCGGGGCGAGTTGTGTAGACAGTTAGTGTATTTGTATCATCTAATCTAAAGTCTATGTCAAGGCCAACAGACCTGCCAATCCAGTTTTTTTGCATTATCTTGACTGCCTCTGGCCACCCATCAAGCTTTTCTATGTCGTCAAGAAGTTCGTCAGCATAGTCTGTAATCTTCATATACCACTGAGATATTTCTTTCTTTTCAATGGGCGCTCCAGAGCGCCAACCACAGCCCTCAACCACCTGTTCATTTGCAAGTACAGTTTTGTCAACAGGGTCCCAGTTTACGACCGCCTTTTTCTTGTAGACTAGGCCCTTGTTGAACAGTTTTACAAAGAACCACTGTTCCCAACGGTAATATTCAGGGTGGCAGGTTGCGAGCTCACGTGACCAATCATAACCAAATCCGAGTCCAATCAATTGCCCCCTCATGTGTTCTATGTTTTCATAGGTCCATCTAGCAGGCGGCACCTGGTTCTCTATTGCCGCGTTTTCTGCCGGAAGCCCGAAAGCATCCCAACCAATTGGCTGCAAGACGTTTTTGCCAAGCATTTTTTGGTATCTGTAAATGACGTCTCCAATACTATAATTTCTGACATGGCCCATGTGGAGCTTTCCAGAAGGGTATGGAAGCATTGAGAGGCAGAAAAACTTTTCTTTTGTTTGGTCTTCAACCACAACAAAAGATTTGTTCTCATGCCAGTACTTCTGGGCCTCTGATTCTATTTTTTTGGGGCTATATTCGTATTGCATTCTGAAAAGAGATGAGATTATGATTTAGTTAAGTTGAAGAGTTCCCACCAAAGAGCCTACCCCACTAAGGCTTTGGTCTGAAAGGTACTGGCTAATTCCTGTGTTTATTTTTTCACAAACAAGAGGATCGTAAAAAAGCGCTGTGCCAACTCCAATAGTCGCCGCTCCTGCAATAATAAACTCTAGGGCGTCGTTTGCTGAAGTAATGCCTCCTTGACCTATGATAGGAATGTTATATTTTTTGCTTACCTGATAAACTTGGTGTACCTTTAATAATGCAATTGGTTTGATGGAGGGGCCTGACAGGCCCCCTCGATTGTTGCCAATAACAGGTTTGCGCGTTTCGATGTCAACCGCCATCCCTGTCACTGTGTTGATGACAGCCAGACCGTCGCTTCCAGCATCAATACATCGAGCTGCATTTTTTGCAATATCGGTTTGATTTGGAGAGAGCTTTGTGATAATTGGTTTTGTTGTGTTTTTGCGACAAATTTCGACAACCCTAAAAGACATTTCAGGGTCATTTCCAAAGGCAACACCACCTTCTTTGACGTTAGGACAAGAAATGTTAATTTCAACAGCATCAATATCAGTGTCATCAAAGTGTTTTGCAATCTCGCCGTACTCTTCAACGCTCGAGCCAGAAATATTAATGATAAACTTTGTTTCATTCTTTTTGAGAGAGGGCATAATCTCATCAATAACAATCTCTGTGCCGGGGTTTTGCAGGCCGATAGAGTTAAGCATGCCGTTGGCGGTTTCGGCTATTCGATGAGGCTTGTTTCCTAGTCGTGGCTCAAGTGTCGTCCCTTTTAGGCAGACAGCACCAACCTTGGTGTTTGAAAAGCCCTTGATTCGAGTATACTCCTCGCCAAATCCAACGCAGCCTGAAAGTAGAATAATGGGGGAGTTTAGTGACATCCCACAAAAACTTGTTTGTAGATTGTTTTGCATTGACGCCATTATACTTTATGACGACTTTGCATCCACCAACTTGGGCTAAAATATTGACATGAAGGGTGTTTTTGTTACTGGTAGTAATACGGGCGTAGGGAAAACTACCGTTGCAATCGAGATTGTACGACACTTATCTCAAACGAGAGATGTTAAGGTTAGAAAACCTGTTGAGACAAACTGCGAGCTTAGTGAACAAAACTACATACCTAAAGATGCAATCGCATTGTCTGCAGCTTGTCAACAACAAGAGACTCTAAAAAAGGTTTGTCCATATTGTTTTGAGATTGAGGCTAGCGCAGAAATGGCCAGCACTGAGAGCGGCGAAAAACTTATACTTGAGGACCTGGTATTGGCCTGTGAATGTGACATTGATGAGAGCTTTGTGGTTGTTGAGGGTGCTGGCGGGCTTTACTCTCCAATAGCTGAAGCAGCCCTTAATGTTGATCTAGCGATTGAGCTTCAGCTGCCATTGTTAATTGTGATTCGTGACGAGCTTGGTGCAATTAGTCAGGCTCTTTTAACACTAGAAGCGGCAAAAAATAATAGTCTGACTGTGGCATGTGTTATTTTAAATGTAGTTGAGAGCAACAACCTGTCTAACAAAGAGGCGCTTGCTGCTTATACCGAAACACCAGTTGTTTCTTTCTCTCAAGACAACTTAGAGACCTTTTGTTCAGAGATTGAAAAATTAGTCTAGGATGGTTAGGTTTGGCTTGTCGTTTTTATCAACTTTGGTCTCGGACTTGTTGTCAAAAAACATGCCTTCTCCGTTTTCCTGGGCATAAATAGTGAGAACAGCTTCGCAAGGGATAATGATTTTTTGAGGCTTTCCACTGAATCTTGCTTTAAAGCTAATAGAGTTGTTTGTTATTAGTCTGCCTTCTGTAGCAGAAGAGCTTATATTTAGAACAATTTTTCCTTCTTTTGCAAGGCCTTCTGGAACAACAACGCCAGTCTTTTCGCAATCAACTAAAATATGGGGCGTAAGATTTGTATCCTCAATCCAATCACAATAGGCACGAATCAGATAAGGAGCAACGCCGCTCATGGTGGGCTACTGGCTAAAGTCCTTTTCAGCAAAAGTAAGGCTGTCTTGAAACCCTTCTTTTTCAAAAAGCCTGTTGGCATATGCGGTGATCGGCTTGGCCTTCTTTTCTAGGGTGATTCCTATTAGACTTAAACGCCACAATATTGGCGCAATACAGACATCAACGAGGGTCATTGTTTCGCTTTTAAAATAGGGCTTGTGGTCAAACAAAGGCAGAAGCTCAATGAGGTTTCCGTTGAGTGTTTTTCTTGCTGCATCCGCATTTTTTTTATTGCCGTTTAGAATGATCTTAACAAGCTCATACCAGCAGCCTTCTGCACGCGTAAATCGGTAAAGCAGCAGCCTTTTTTCAGCCTTTTCAATCGGATCAACTGGCAAAAGTGGAGGAAAGGGAAAGCGTTCGTCCAGATACTCCATGATAACCGACAAGTCATATAAAACCATGCCTCTGTCAAACAGTGTTGGCAAAGTCTGACAAGGGTTGAGTTCTAAAATTTCTTCAGGAATTTCATCAAACTTGAGCTCAAAAACTTCACGCTCAATAGACTTATGCGCCATGATAAAGCGCACAGCATGGGACTCTAGCTCCTGTGGAGCTGAGTATAGGGTGGTTGAGGCTGGGTTAGGTTTAAATAACATAGTTTTATACCAAAAAATAAAAAAAATAGCGCCGCTCAGTGAGGGCTGCCGTTACAAAATATAAATTGTATCAGAATTTAGTCTCTTGGGCGCCATATGCCATATTTGACGTCTTTCCAATACTCTTTCTTTAATAGATAGGCCAAGACAAGCAGAACACCTAAGAACGACAACACCCAAGCACCAAGTTTTGTACGAATTAATTTTGCTGGCTCGCCAACGTAGTCTAGGAAGTTGGTTATATCTCTAACATCTTGATCAAACTCTGCCTCAGGCCTTCCTTCTTTCAGCGACCATAATACGTCAGGCATAGAGGCGTTCTCAAGCACTTTATTGTTGACACCGAAGACTTTAGAGTCGTCCTCATAAAAGCCCCTTAGGTAGCTATAAATCCAATCAGTGCCTTTGGCTCTTGCAACCAGTGACAAGTCTGGTGGGGCTGTGCCAAACCACTTTACTGCGCCCTCTTTAGGCATAGCGGTTGTGATTGTTTCTCCAGGGTTTTCTCCGGTAAACATTAGGTGTTCAGCGACCAACGAGTCGCTAAGATTTAAATCTTCAGCAATGCGATTGTAGCGCATAAAGCTTATAGCATGGCAACCAGAGCAATAGTTCATAAAAAGCTTGGCGCCGTTTTGTAGAGAGGCTGTGTCTGAAATGTCGGTATTGGCGTGGTCTAAATACAGATCACCAGCGGCAAACACGTTAAACGAAAGCAAAATTGATGCCAAAGCCAGCTTTGTTTTTAAGTGTGTCTTCATAGGCTACTCCGTCAGCCTTTCTGGAACTTCTTTGGTTTTTCCTACAGAGGTATACCAAGGCATCAAAATAAAAAATGCAAAATAGAGGACAGTAAAAACACGAGCAAGGAAGGCATTAAGCGGAGTAACTGGCTGCATGCCGAGCCACCCCAGCATAACAAAGCTAACAACAAAAACACCAAGCACCCACTTATATATCGGACTCCGATAACGAATAGATTTAACCGGACTTCTGTCCAGCCAAGGCAGGAAAAACAAGATAAGTAGCGACGCACCCATCGCCAATACGCCTGGGAATTGTGAGCCAAACATTGGAGGAACCGCCCTCAACACTGAATAGAAAGGAGTTAGGTACCATAGTGGCGCAATGTGTTCTGGCGTTTGAAGGGGGTTGGCCTCGATAAAATTTGCGTGCTCAAGAAAGTAGCCGTTAAGGCCCGGAGCGTAGAACACCACAGCACAAAAGATCCACAAAAATGCGACAACGCCCATGGTGTCCTTAACGGTGAAATATGGGTGGAACGGGATACCATCCTTAGGAATGCCGTCCTTGTCTTTGTTTTTCTTTATCTCGATTCCATCTGGGTTGTTTGAGCCAACCGCGTGAAGAGCGACAAGGTGCAAGAAAACAAGCACAACCAAAATAAGCGGCAGGGCAATCACATGCAAAGAAAAAAAGCGGTTTAGTGCGGCATCTCCTAGAGCATAATCGCCTAAAATCCAAACCAACAGGTCTGGACCGATAACTGGTACAGAGCCGAACAAAGAGATTATAACCTGAGCGCCCCAGAAAGACATCTGCCCCCAAGGCAAAACATAGCCCATAAAGGCTTCCGCCATTAAAACAATGTAGAGCAACATCCCAAGGATCCACAGCAACTCTCTTGGACCCTTATAGGAGCCGTAAAGAAGGCCACGATACATATGGAGATAAATTACCACAAAAAATGCAGAAGCCCCAACCGAGTGAAGATAACGAACCAGCCAGCCCCATTCGACGTCACGCATAATGTATTCGACAGATGCAAAGGCATTCGCAGAGTCGGGCTTAAAGTGCATGGTTAGAAAAATACCGGTAACGAACTGCATGACCAGCATCAGAATAGCAAGGCTGCCAAAAAAGTACCAAAAATTAAAATTTCTTGGTGTGTAATATTCAGCTAAATGCTCATTCCAAACCTTGGTGAGGGGAAATCTTTGGTCTATCCAGCTTTGTTTGTTTTTCATGATTTCCTCTTATGAGATTTCTGGATCAACCCCGATACGAATAAGTGTATCAGAAACATAACGATATGGCGGAATCACCAAGTTGGTTGGGGCCGGCGCTCCAGCATACACTCTACCAGCAAGGTCAAACTTTGAGCCATGACAAGGACAATAAAAGCCACCCTTCCAGCTATCGCCACCCAGGTCCGCCGCGCCAGGCTCTGGGCGATAAGTTGGAGAGCAGCCCAGATGAGTACAAACGCCAACAATAACCCCAACCTCTTCTCTGTTTTTAATAGAGCGGTAACTAGTAGTCACATATTTAGGCTGCTGGTTTTTAGAGTAACCAGAACCATCCGGGTCAGACAAATTCTTAATAAGAGTATCTGACTCAAGCGCCGCAAGAGCTTCAGCGCTACGCTTGAAAATCCACACAGGCTTTTTACGCCACAAAACACGAACCAGTTGGCCAGTCTGAAGTTTCGAGATGTCTACATCAACCGGGGCGCCTGCGGCCCTTGTTCTTGCTGAGGGCTTCCACGTTGACAAAAAAGGCCAGGCAACAAAACCAACTCCGACGGCGCCAACTACACTAGTTGCTTGAGTTAAAAAGCGCCTTTTCTTTAGGTCTATTGTTTGTTCTGGCATAAGGAGTTTGTTTAGTATCTAAGTAAAAAACCGTGCTGTTTAGTATTTAAGTAAAAAACCGCACTATTATAAAGTAAATGATTCCTATTTAAAAGTAAAAAAGTGAACCAATGCGGCCTATGATTGGTTTTTGTCTAACTTGATTGACACTGTTTTGATAAATGACAGCCCGTCGATCTGTTGAATGATAGCCAACAGCGCTGGCCGTTGTTTTTCGGCACGATATGCAATTGAAGGGTTGGGCGCCAAAAGGGTTACCTTTTGCTCCTTAACCAAACATAAAGCAATGCCCTTAAATTGAGGAGGCAGCAAGTCCTGTAACAGGGAATTAAAACGGTTATGTAATTTTGCTTTTTCAAACAATTCTCCTAGGTCGCCACTAGGCTTAAAATTTGTAAGGTTTGTTGTTGTTTTATCTTTCATCTATGAGAAAATACCAACGTTTTGTCTAACTAACGTTTAGTTGTTATATGAGTATTATAAATAATGTTTTATCAAAAGTTGTTGGCTCGCACCATGATCGTGTGATTAAAAAGTTCACAAAGCTTGTTGCTCAGATTAACTCTTTTGAGAAGGACATGCAGTCACTTAGCGATGATGAGCTGGGAGCCAAAACCCAACAGTTTCGGGAAAGGCTAGACAAAGAAGACTCTCTAGAAAGCATTTTGCCAGAGGCCTTTGCAGTCGTTAGAGAGGCAAGTCAAAGGGTTCTTGGGGAGAGACACTACGATGTTCAGCTCATTGGTGGCATGGTGCTCAATGAAGGCTGCATTTCTGAAATGGGCACAGGGGAAGGAAAAACCTTGGTGGCGACGCTTCCGGCCTACATAAATGCCTTGAGCGGCAAGGGCGTTCACATTGTAACCGTCAACGACTATTTGGCAAAAAGAGACGCCGAGTGGATGGGCAAAGTGTTTAACTTTTTAGGTCTAGAAGTTGGAGTGGCGATTTCAGGAATGTCTGGCGAGGAAAAAAAGGCCGCATATAGCTGCGACGTTACCTATGCAACCAACAACGAACTTGGGTTTGATTACTTACGCGACAATATGGCATTTTCACAAGACCAAAAAACACAAAAAAAGCTTAATTATGCAATTGTTGACGAAGTCGACTCTATTTTAATTGACGAGGCGAGAACGCCCTTGGTAATCTCTGGTCCAACAGACGATCACGCTGAAGTCTACGTTGCTATAGACAAGATGATCCCCCTTTTTACACTTCAAACCGAAACCGGAGAGGGAAAAGAGGTTGTTGTGAATATTCCGGGCGACTACACACTTGATCAAAAACACAAGCAAGTGTTTTTAACAGACGACGGCCATGTCAAGGCAGAAGAGCTGCTAATAAACGCAGGCGCCCTGCCAGAAGGGGCTAGCTTATATGACTCTAGTAATATTATATTGCTGCAACACTTAATATCAGGCTTACGTGCGCACGTGCTATTTCAAAAAAACGTTGACTACATTGTCAAAGACGATGAAGTAGTTATTGTAGATGAGTTTACAGGAAGAACAATGCCAGGCAGAAGATGGTCTGAGGGCCTTCATCAGGCTATTGAAGCCAAAGAGAGGGTCAGCGTAAAAAAAGAAAATCAAACCTTGGCTTCTATTACTTATCAAAACTACTTTAGGCTATACAACAAGCTCTCAGGCATGACGGGCACCGCCGAAACAGAGGCGCCAGAACTGCAAGACATATATGGCCTTGAGGTGGTTGTAGTTCCACCCAATGCAAAATCTTGTCGTAGCGACCTATCGGATTTAATATACGGCACCATGGATGAAAAACTTGATGCTATTATTGGTGACGTTAAAGCTTGTCAGAAGATGCAACAGCCTGTTTTAGTCGGCACAAGTAGTATTGAAAGCTCGGAGAGCGTCTCTTTGTTGCTTAAGAAAGACAATATTAGACACGAAGTTCTTAACGCCAAGCGGCATCAGCGTGAAGCAGAAATTATCGCTAACGCTGGCGCCCCTGGTTCTGTTACCATTGCAACCAATATGGCAGGAAGGGGCACCGACATTGTCTTGGGCGGTCGCTTGCCTGAAGAAACCTCTGATTCTGAAAAACTGGCATGGAAAGAAAAGCACGAGGCCGTCATAAGCGCTGGAGGGCTTCATATTATTGGAACCGAGCGAAATGAATCCAGGCGTGTAGACAACCAGCTGCGTGGGCGGTCTGGTCGCCAAGGCGACGTTGGCTCTACTCGCTTTTATTTGTCCTTAGAGGACAGCCTTATGAAAATTTTTGCTTCTGAAAAAACAGCAAGCATGATGAAAAAACTTGGCATGAAAGAAGGCGAGGCGCTTGAACATAGTTGGCTAAATCGAACTATTGCAAACGCCCAGAAAAAGGTCGAGGGAATGCATTATGATGCTCGCAAGCATCTTCTCGAGTTTGATGATGTTGCCAATGACCAACGAAAAGTAATCTACCAGCTTAGAGACGAATTGATGGGTACTGAAGATGTTAAAGATCGTTATATTGCTATAAGAGAAGGTGTAATTAGTGA
>JAKUUR010000024.1 GCA_022448455.1 Candidatus Thioglobus autotrophicus | reverse complement strand
GTAATATCACTATTAAGAGTATCAAGTGCGCCGGTAAGTACAGCCTCTTCGAATGCTGTTAAGTTGCCATAGTCTAATACTTTGTCAACGCCACCTTTTCCCAAAAGAACTGGCTGCGCAAAAAATCGTGCTTTGTCACCAGGACCTTCAATATAAGTACATTCAATAACATTATCTTCACCATTAAGTGCACGAACCAGAGATAAACAAAAACGTGCACCGGCATAACCCATTGAAAGGGTTGCAGAACCACCACCAGCTTTTGCTTCAACAACTTCAGTGCCAGCATTCTGTATGCGTGTTGTCAGAAGAGCTGTTTCTTCTTCGTTAAATTCACAACCAGACTGAGACAGCAATGGCAATATAGTAATACCAGAATGGCCACAAATTACAGGCACTTCAAAATCTTCAGGGTTTAAGCCTTTTGTTTCAGCAACAAAAGTGTTTGAACGAATAATATCAAGCGTTGTGACACCGAATAAACGTGCCGAGTCATAAACACCCTTTTCTTTTAAAACTCCTGCAGCAATAGCAACAGTGGCATTAACTGGATTAGTAATAATACCAATTAATGCTTTTGGACAAGTGTCAGCACAACTAGCAACAAGATTTTTTACAATACCTGCATTAACGTTAAAAAGATCAGAACGAGCCATGCCTGGCTTACGTGCAACACCTGCCGAAATTAATACAATATCAGCATTTTCAAGGGCAGGTGAGGGGTCTTCGCCCGAAAAACCGGTTACTTTTACAGCAGTTGGGATGTGACTAAGATCTACCGCAACGCCTGGTGTTAATGGCGCAATGTCATATAATGACAATTCAGAGCCTGCTGGCAACTGTGTTTTTAACAATAAACTTAGCGCTTGTCCAATACCCCCAGCAGCTCCCAATATTGCAATTTTCATAATATACCCCCTAATAAAATAAAAAGGTCATTAAGCCAATACTAACATATCCATTCAAACGCCATGTCTTGAGTTATTTTGTGTTCAAGTTAAATAGTATAAATAAAATAATTAAATACTTAGTAACTCTAGAGCAGGCTATTCATCAAAGTAATATTGCTGACAGATATTTCTTGTGGACAAACAACCTCGCAGTGACGATGATTTGAACAACTGCCAAAACCTTCTACTTCCATCTGATTAATCATCCTTTTTGCACGATTTTTACTTTCTACCCTTCCTTGCGGCAATTGATGAAAATGATTAATTTTTGCTGCCACAAACAAACTCGCTGAAGCGTTTGGACAAACTGCAACACAAGCACCACAACCAATACAAGTGGCTGCATCAAAGGCATTATCAGCATTATCTTTACTAACAAGCTGAGAGTTAGCCTCAGGTGCTGAACCGGTGCTCACCGAAATAAAGCCGCCGGCTTGAATAATGCGATCAAAGGCATCACGGTCAACGGCCAGATCCTTAATCACTGGAAAGCTTGAGGCACGCCACGGTTCAATCCAGAGTTCGTTCTGGTTGGCGTAGTCTCGCATATATAATTGGCAGGTTGCAGTTGCATTTTTTTCGCCATGAGGATGGCCATTTATTACCAGTGAGCACGTTCCACAAATTCCTTCTCTGCAGTCATAATCAAATACAACACAATCTTCGCCTTTTTCTATAAGTTGCTCATTTAGTTGATCAAGCATCTCTAGAAATGAAGTATCTCCATCAATGTTGTCTACCTGATAGGTGACAAAATCTCCTAAACTCTCTGCATTTTGTTGGCGCCAAATATGGAGTATAAAATTCATTTATAATCCCTCACAGATGGCTTGATAAATTCAAAATGAAGGTGCTCTTTATGAAGTACAGGGGTTCCATCTTGAAACTCCCAGGCAGCAACGTGACTATAGTTTTCATCGTCACGCTTTGCATCACCGCTTTCAGCCAGGAATTCAAGTCGGGCATGAGCACCGCATGACTCTTCACGATCAATCGCATCCCGGCACATCAAATATCCGAGCTCAATAAAATCGGCCACTCTTCCCGCTTTCTCTAATGTTTGATTAAAGTCGCTCTCAGAACCTGTAACCTTGATGCTCTGCCAAAACTCTGATTCCAGTTCAGATATATCTTTCATGGCAGCTTTAAGTGCTTGCTTTTCTCTTGACATACCACACGCACTCCACAAAATCCTACCTAGTTTTTGATGAAAATAGTCTGGAGAATGCTTAGGTTTGGGTGCATTCATTAGCTTACCTATACGAGCCTTCACTGATTCAAGTGAAGCTACAACCTCTGGATGATTATCGTCTATTTCCTCGAATTGACTTCTAGCTAAGTAGTTAGCTACCGTTTGTGGTGCTATAAAATAACCATCTGCCAAGCCCTGCATTAAGGCTGAAGCACCTAGACGGTTAGCACCATGGTCAGAAAAGTTAGCCTCACCAGTAGCAAACAGACCATTAATAGTCGTCATCAAATTGTAATCTACCCATAGGCCACCCATAGTGTAATGTGGTGCTGGGTAAATTTTCATGGGAACTTGATAAGGATTTTCACCAGTGATGCTTTTATACATATCAAACAAGTTGCCATATTTTTCTTTCACTTTCTCTAGCCCTATTTTTTCAATAACTGAAGAAAAATCAAGATAAACACCCAGTCGTTGATTATTAACTTTTGACCCAACCCCTCGGCCTTCATCACATATTCCCTTGAGCGCTCTAGAGGCAATATCTCTTGGCACTAAGTTCGCAAAAGCTGGATACATGCGTTCAAGAAAATAATCCCTATCTTCCTCATTAATATTGTTTGGATCTTTATTACAATCTTTGATGTTTTTTGGCGCCCAAATTCGACCATCATTGCGTAATGATTCACTCATCAAAGTTAATTTAGATTGGTTGTCACCTGTTGGTGGGACACAGGTTGGATGAATTTGGGTAAAACTTGGATTTGCAAAGTAGGCGCCTTTTTTGTAAGCTCGCCAAGTAGCAGAGGTATTGCAACCTTTGGCATTCGTTGAGAGGTAATATGCATTACTATAGCCACCAGTACACATCACCACGCAGTCAGCTATATGTGCTGAAATTTCACCGCTAACTAAATCTCGAACAACAATTCCTCTCGCTCTATCTTTAACAATGATGAGCTCCAACATTTCGGACCTTGATTGGTGTTTCACTCGTCCCGATGATATTTCTTTACTCATAGCACTGTACGCTCCCAATAATAGTTGCTGGCCAGTTTGACCACGTGCATAAAAGGTACGAGAGACCTGAGTACCACCGAAAGACCTATTGGCCAAATAGCCGCTATACTCTCTAGCAAAAGGAACGCCTTGTGAAACAGCCTGGTCAATAATATTGCAACTTAATTGAGCTAAGCGATAAACATTCGACTCACGAGCTCTAAAGTCGCCCCCCTTTATAGTGTCATAAAAAAGCCTCCAAGTACTATCACCATCATTTTGATAATTCTTACTGGCATTTATTCCACCTTGCGCAGCAATTGAGTGCGCCCTTCGGGGACTGTCATTGTAGCAAAAGGATTTGACATTGTAGCCAGCCTCACCCAATGTCGCACACAGGGAAGCACCTGCAAGTCCAGTGCCAATCACAATAATGTTATATTTTTTTCTATTCTGTGGTGCAATTAAAGCCAAGCCAAATAAATGCTTTTCCCATCTATTTTCTAAAGGACCTGAGGGCTCGTTTGGATTTAAATTATGCATACAAAATACCTAATGGAATTGAAACAAAACCTGCCATAATAACAACTACAATGAGGAGAGATAAACCCTGACGCTGCGCACTTGAAATACCTAGGGTTTGTAATACGTTTGTTAAAGCATGGTGCAGATGTGTCGATAATGCTATTAGTCCCAATCCATAAATAATCCACATCAGTGGTTGATTGAAAATTGAATGGATTTCTTGATACAAGTCTACGGTCTCTGTGGTCAGCATTTGAACGCTATGAATTATAATAAACGCAAGCAAAATTGAAGCCCCCAACCATGCCAACAGTCTAGGGATCGCTTTGGGATAAGCCTTCTTATAACGTTCACCAACACTTTCGTTGTTGGATAACTGCCTAGAAACAGCAATTACTACATGGAAGGAAATTGTAAGCACTAAGAGGGCAAGCAAAATTGGGTAAAAGATTGAGCTATTCAACCACACATAGAATCCACTGAATACCTCCTCGCCGGAATGAAAGCTTAAAACACTCACCATGTGAAATATTAGGTAAACAAACCAAATTAGCCCAGCAACGGCCATCATTTTCTTAAGTAAGATGGTGCGACTATTAGTAGAGTTCATCAAATTCTTGGCGAAGTTAAATAATAAGATTTATTTTAGCGCTATTATTATATTTTAATCGACATTGAGTATTAGTCTTAATTCCATTTACCGTTTGTGATTTTTACATTGTGAAATCATAAAGAACTTGAGGAGTTTCATCCAACAAATGACACACAGTAGTACGCATAGATGCTGAATCAAATTAATCTTATTTTTCTTGTTTTAAGTATGCTTCTAAAGAATCATCCAACGCTTCAAGCCAGGAGGTGTGGTGAGGTGGGGACTGAGTGCCCGTCATCAATGATGCGTGGGATTTGTCTCTAAAACCCATTATGTCGTCTTTCTTGTTATGCTTCCAGTCCATAAATGTTCTATTAACGCCTTTAATATCAAAATTCGGGTAATCTGTTTCATCAATTAACATTTGCGTATACTCACCTTGAAAGTCAATTGCGTATGCAGCTTCGCCCTGAGCTGTTTCAAGCTCATGCCACTCCTTAGTATGTGACTGCATTTCCTCAAATGAAGGCAATTCAATCCTTCCAAGTATAAGATCTCTAGCATACCAAGCCTGGGCATCAAACATATTAAAGGTGTACCACTGGTCCTGCATTCCTAGGTATAGTAATTTTGGATTCTTTTCCCAAACAACACCCTTATACAAGCCTAGCGGGTATAAGATATTGTTTGTTTTTAAGCGAAGCGAGTCAGGCAAAAATGGAAAATGGTGAAGATAGCCTGTACAAAGAATAATGGCGTCGACGTCCTTAGAACTGCCGTCAGCAAAATGAGCAGTGTTGCCGTCTACTTTAATTAATGCTGGCTTCTCCTCCCAGTTATCTGGCCACTTGAAATCCATTGGGGCAGTACGGTAGCTACTGGTAATTGACTTTGCACCATATTTATAGCACTGAGAACCAATATCTTCTGCAGAATAACTGCTACCAATAACGAGTAAATCTTGGCCTTCAAACTCTAGAGCATCACGGAAATCATGTGCATGCAAAATTCTGCCATTAAAGTGGCTAAAACCCTCATAATTTGGAACATTCGGAGTGGAAAAATGCCCAGTCGCTACGACAACGTAATCAAACTCCTCTGTGTAACTCTGATCGTCTGTCAGATTATGAGCAGTTACTGTGAAAGTGTCACTCTCTTCACTAAATTCCACATTTCTAACGGCAGTACTGAATCTAATTTTCTCTCTAACATTGGCTTTTATAACTCTGCCTTGGATATAATCAAACAAGACCTCTCTCGGTGGATAGGAAGCGATTGGGTAGTCAAAATGTTCCTCAAAATAATAATCAGCAAACTCTAGACACTCTTTTGGTCCGTTGGACCATAAATAACGATACATACTGCTATGAGCAATCTCACCATGTCTGTCTAGCCCAGTTCTCCAGCTATAATTCCATAAGCCTCCCCAGTTATCCTGCTTTTCAAAGCAAACAATTTCTGGCACATCTGTGCCGGCCTCTTCTGCAGATTTGAATGCTCTTAGTTGTGCCAAACCACATGGACCAGCACCGATTATTGCTATTTTTGTGTTCATCGATTTCCTAATAAATTGATATTATAAAAACTTATTATAAATTAAAAAATATAATTATATAACCCAAAAACTTACACTTGATAGACCAGACTTATGTATGAAATATTGTGGTGATATTTGGTAAATAATGGTATAAAATGGATTTATGTTTCGTGGAATTCACCTCTTATCTATTGACGCAAAAGGAAGAATAAAGATTCCTACTCGTCATCAAAATCAAATTGCTAAAGCTTGCTCTGGGCAAATGGTTCTAAGCATCCACCCTGATGATTCTTGCCTGCTACTTTACCCATTGTCTGACTGGCAAAACCTTGAAAGAAAAGTGGCCGGACTTCCTTCTCTTAATATTCACACAAAAAGACTTTCTAGAAAACTTATCGGTCATGCCAATGAATGTGACTTAGATAAAATCGGAAGAATACTGATTCCAATATCACACAGAAAACATGCCAATTTAAATAAGAAAGTTATTCTTAGTGGTCAAGGTCATAATTTTGAAATTTGGGATGAAAATGCTTGGGAAGAACAAATCGAAAAGCTTGAAAGACTGAGTTCACAAGTTGAGGTTCCTCAAGAGATTCAAAAGCTTTCACTGTAAGGTCGTGCAAAACAACAAATCTGATGAATTTATGATGACAAAAAACCTTCATAATTCGGTAATGTTTAGTGAATCAATAGATGGGCTCAACATTCATACTAATGGCATTTATGTTGATGCCACTTTTGGAAGAGGTGGACATACTCAAGGCATACTTGACCAAGTTGGAGATTCAGGTCAAGTAATAGCATTTGATCAAGATATAGATGCAATTGACTTCGCTAAATCAAACTTCAATGACCCACGCTTAAGTGTCATTCATTCTAATTTCTCGAAGTTAAACAATGAACTCGAAGGGTTAAATTTAATAGGAAAAATTGATGGAATCTTAATGGATTTAGGGGTATCTTCACCACAACTTGATCATGCTGAGAGAGGTTTTAGCTTTAATAAAGATGGAGACCTTGACATGAGAATGGATCAAACACAACCCCTAACAGCTGCTCAATGGTTAAAAGAAAGCAGTGAGGTAGAGATTGCTGATGCTCTTTACCTCTACGGAGAAGAAAAAAGAAGTCGAATTATTGCTACTACAATTAAAAAATACCAAAAGAGCAATGAGATTAAAACAACGCTTGATTTAGCCAACCTAATCTCCTCCGTTGTTAGGTCTAGAAAAAATAAACACCCCGCAACTCGTTCTTTTCAAGCAATTAGGATTGTTATTAATGATGAACTTAAGCAACTCTCTGAAGCTCTTGAACAAACAATTAAAGCATTGACAATCAATGGCAGGCTTTCTGTGATTACCTTTCATTCAATAGAGGATCGAATTGTCAAGCAGTTTATACGTAAATATTCTCGCCCTAAAGAAGCTCCTAAAGGTCTACCAATAAGAACTAATAAAGGGAATCAATGTGTACTCAAAGACCTAGGCAAAATAAAACCATCTGAACAGGAAATTATGACTAATAGGCGCTCTCGCAGTGCTATTCTTCGCTTGGCACAAAAATGCTAATACTGTTAAAAAAAATATGGATTATCAATGGCTTCTTGATTGTATTGGTGGTCTCAATTAGTTTGCTGAGCGTTTATTGGCATCACCAAATGTATCTACTCCATAAAAAAGAAAAGATGGTAAAAGCCCAACATGAACAAATTGTTGCTATTAACAGACAATTACTAATGGAATATTCTGAACTTCAGAGTGGTGTAATTATTTACAAAAAATCACAAAATATTTTATTGATGCATAGCCCAAGTCAAATTGAAGAGTTGTCGTTATGAAACTTACTAGAGTTCAAAATTATTGGAACAGGCAAGCCCTAGTAAAGTATTGTTTTATTGCAATAATAGTTGTTTTTGTTTATCAAGCTATAAATATTCATTCCAAGCAAGTTAACGGCACTTCCTTGAAAGATAAAGCCTCAGCTAGGGCCGAGCAAACAATAACTGAGAATGCTATAAGAGGAAATATTTTAGATAGAAACGGGAATATTCTTGCCATTGACCTGATTCAAAATAAAATCAATCTTGACCCGATGATTATTCAAGATGAATACATTCCACTTTTAGCTGAAGCATTATTAATACCTATTAAAGAATTAAGGAGAATAATCGAAGAAAAGAGAAATAACCAGAGAAAAGAGTACATTGTCAAAGAAAACTTAATGGTCACTGACCCAATCCTTAAAAATATCTCTGAACTCAAAAAACGTCGAATTGAAGTTTGTAATACACAGTTAATTACGCCTTCCATTAATTTATTTGAAAAAGCAAAATTGCTAGCTGGTATCGATGTATCGTTAAAAGAAAAAGTTGAAAGAGTTAAGTGTGGTAAACAGTTTGTATCTGGAGTGGCGATTCAATCTAGCGGGTTCCGATACTACCCCAAAACTAAATCTACTGCCCCATTACTGGGTAGAACTAATAACAATAATATTGGTGTATTTGGTATTGAAGCTGAGTTTGATCGTTATTTAGCTGGAACGAACGGCGAAAAAATAATAAAAGACAACAAATCTAACTCAAATATCTACCATCAAACTGAGATAGTCCAAGAGTTAAAGAATGGTGAAGACATTAAGTTAACAATTGATGCAGACATTCAGTTTCATGTTTATAACGCCATAAAAGAGTCTGCAGAATTTCATGAGGCAGACTCTGCTTCGGCTATTGTTTTGTCTCCAAATGGTGAAATTTTAGCTTTAGCCAACTACCCTTCTGCCAACCCAAATGACCGCAAAAGCTTTGATGCCGAGGAATACCGTAACCGTGTCCTAGCAGACAAAATAGAGCCAGGTTCAACGATGAAACCATTCACTATGCTCCTAGCTTTAGACAAAGGGGTTATCACTGCAACAGAGGATGAATTGATTGATGTCACTGAGCGAATTGGTAACCATAGACCAGACGAAAAATATACTGAGATAACTGTAAAACTGATTTTAGAAAAATCTCACAACCTTGGAACTATCAATATTTCCGAAAGACTCGAGAATGAAGACTTTTATAATGCTTGGAAGAAACTCGGTTTTGGTGAATCTCTGGGATTAATGCCAAGCATTGAAAATCCTGGAATTTTAAGACACTTTAGTACTTGGGGTTTGACGGACAAGCGTTCTGTATCCTTTGGACATGGACCAATGAATACCAATCTAGCTCAACTAGCTAGAGCTTACTTGGTGTTTGCAAATGATGGCGCTTTGCCTGCACTCAAACTTATCAAAGATGGAAATATTGATACAAAAAAGCAACAAGTTTTCAGCCCAGAATCAACTAAAAGAATTGCCGAAATACTAGACTCAGTTGTTTCAATGAAGGGCTCTGGTTATCGCGCTATTATAGATGGTTATGATGTAGCAGGAAAAACAGGTACTGCTGAAATGGTGATAGATGGAAAGTATAGTAAAGAGGGTCAGAAACGCACCTATTTTGTCGGCTTTTCACCAGTTATTAATCCTAAATATATCATCGCAGTTCGGCTCGATTACCCTAAAAAATGTTTCGTTTATTGGGATCCAACTCTAAGAAATCGTTGTGAAGGTTCAAATTCTGCTGCTATGGCATTTAAGGTAGCGATGGAAAGAATCCTCTTCAATGATTTAGAAATTCAATCAGTGTCAGAAAGTTAAGATTTTTTGTTGAAAAAAGAAGAAATCTTTCGACGACTAATATCGTCCGCAATTTTCTTTTCTTCAGCGTGTGTTTTAGCCGATAGTATAGCGGCCTTTGTTGATTTTCTTTGTTGCTGATTTTCAGCAGCTGTCAAAGCAGATATAAACTCAATCTTAGCTTCATTTTCACTTAAGAATGGTTCCATTACGCTCAATTTTTTAAGCCGCGAAAATACCATATTCTTATTTTCATAAGGCTTAATAAGAGCTTCTTTTGTAATATCCTGTTCAATTTGTGCAGAATGAATAAGCTCCATAAGAACGTCAGATTTAGGTAATTTTTTTGCCCGCTCTTCAATTACCCCAGATGATTCAGGGTCATTAACTAAGGAAGGGTAATTTATAACACAGGAGATCATTTTCGACATCAAACCTTTTATATTTGAACCGGCACTTTCATTTATAACTTCTTTGGGTGTTGGGTCGGTGAAATCGTTAATCTCATTTACCTGTCTATCAAAAGCAGGTGGTTTACTAAGCGCACTTTGAGTCAATGCCTTTTCGACATGAGAAACATCTTGACTGATAGTTTGAGCAACACCCTCAATTAACTGTTGTCGATATATCGGATAGCTAACTTGATGAATTATTGAAGCTGATTTTTCTAGAAACAGAGTTTTACCCTCGATTGTCTCAAAGGGTACCTCTGACTTTATATGATCAAACAAAAAACTGGAAAGGGTTTGAGCTTCTTCAATTCTCTTTGTAAATGATTTTGATGACTCATGTTTTATTAAAGTGTCTGGATCTTCACCTTCTGGCAAAATCAAAAACTTAATCACAAGGCCAGCTGTGATAACAGGCAACGATGTCTGTAAAGCCTTCCAGGCTGCAGCACGTCCAGCTTTGTCTCCATCAAAGCAAAAAACAATGGTGTCAGTTGAACGAGATAGAGTTTGTAAATGAGCTGGTGTAGTTGCCGTTCCAAGGGTTGCAACTGTGCTGGTTATTCCCTGCTGATGCAATGCAATGACATCCATATAACCCTCTACAACTAAAATGTAATCAATCCTTCTGCTGTATTTTCGACAATGATATAAGCCATATAATTCTTTTGATTTGGAAAACAATGGTGTCTCGGGTGAGTTCAAATATTTTGGGTTGTCCTTGCTTGACAATACCCTTCCACCAAAAGCTATTACATTACCTTTAGAGTTATGAATGGGGAACATGAGTCGATTTCGAAATCGGTCATAATAATCACTTTTTTTGTCTTTTTTTGAAACCAACATTCCCATTGTTACAAGATCTGCAAGAGATTCTTCATTACTTTTATAGTTTTCGTAAAGGTTACCCCAGCCAGATGGTGCGTAGCCTAACTCAAATCGCTTAGCAATCGAACCGCTAATACCGCGTTTCTTTGCATAATCAATTGCTTTTTTTTTGGTGACAGATTGTTTCAGTTGTGACTGGTAAAAATCACTCAGTTCCATCATCAAATTGTTAAAACGCTTAAAGCGAGAATCAGCCGGCTTGGCAGTTTGATCATAAACAACCGATATGCCTGACTCACCAGCGACTACCTCTACAGCCTCAACAAAATCTAAATGATCAAACTTCTTGATAAAATCAATCACACCGCCACTTTCACCACAACCAAAACAATGAAATATTTGTTTACTCGGAACTACCGTAAAGGAGGGTGTCTTTTCTTCGTGGAATGGGCAACAGGCCTTATAGTCCTTGCCGGCTTTTTTTAGTGCTACACGCTTATTGATTAGACCAACAATATCTACTTTATTAGACAAATCATTGATAAAATCTCTGTCAATAAATGGCATAATTTAGATTGTAATTATTACTTTTGAATTTCTTTATTTTAAATGATAAACACAAATTTTATTCACCCTAAATATTTTCTAACATGGATATTAATCTTGCTGATGCGAGTAGGCGTCTTCGTTCCCTTCAGACTTCAAGTATTCTTTGGAAAAATAATAGGTAAGTTGATATATCCAGTAATGACTGAATTAAGAAAAACTGCCTATTCTAATGTCAGCAATTGCTTTCCTGGCAAGAAACAACCTCAGGTTACACTATTAGTTAAACAACATTTTGAAGCTATTGGTATCAGTCTCTTTGAAACCGCCAATGCATATTTTGCGAGTGACAAAAAAATTAAAAAAATGCTTATCATTGTCAATGAACAACATTTCACCGAAGCACTAAAAAAAGAAGGAGGCATTATCCTGCTTTGTTCTCACTTTATGCCACTAATGCTTGGCAGTCGCGCACTATTAATTAAACACACAATTGCTAATATTTATCGACCACAAAACAATAAATTATTTGATAAAGTGATGGTTAAGGGTTATCTAAAAAATGGTGCCGTAATGATTAAAAGCACAGATACAAGATCAATTATAAAGGCTATTAATAATAGTCTGCCAATTTGGTATGCGCCTGATCAAGACCTAGGAAGAAACAACAGTGTTTTTGCGCCTCTTTTTGGTATTCAAACAGCTACAGCATCGGCCACATCAAGGCTTGCAAAAAATAATAACACTCGAGTTATACCTTACTCTTTTATTAGAACCAAGCATGGCTATGAGATGTCCTTTGACAAACCTCTTAAGAATTATCCCAGTGGAGATGCGATTAAAGATGCCAGTGAAACAAATCAAATTCTTGAAAAGCAAATACTGAAAAATCCAGAACAGTATTTATGGATTCATCGTCGATTTAAAACCAGACCAGAGGGTGAAGAAAACTTTTATTCGGAAAATTAAAATTATTCTATTAGAAATAGTACAATGAAAGAAGTTAGCGTATAATTCGCAACTTAATTTTTGCCACATATAACGATTTACTATGTCAATTGATACACAAGCTATCATTAAAGAATACCAAAAAGATGCCAGTGACACTGGTTCAGCTGATGTGCAAATTGCACTTTTAACAGCGCGCATTAGGCATCTGACTGAACACTTTAAAACTCATAAAAAAGACCACCACTCAAGAAGAGGGCTATTGCGACTAGTATCTCAGCGTAAAAAATTATTGTCTTATGTTAAGAGTAATGACATTAACTCTCATGCAAATTTAATTTCACGCTTAGGGTTAAGAAAATAAAAGCCCAAGGATGAAAAAAAAGCCCCAATTTTGGGGCTTTTTTATTGCTTGTCGCTTTAAAATAGAATTATGGAACTGTCAGCTACTTATCAAAAAATATCTGAACTGCGAGAGCGTTTAGATATTTTATCTGGACACATAGAACTAGAAGAAAAACAAGATCGTCTGGAAGAAGTATATCGGGAACTAGAAAATTCTGAAATATGGACAAATCCTGACAAGGCTAAATCATTAGGCAAAGAAAAAGTGCAACTTGAAAATATTTGTAACGCCTTTACACATGCATCGAGTGTTCTTTATGATGCTAAAGAGCTTTTAGAAATGGCAGAAGGAGAGAATGACGAAGAAGCCGTAAAAGGCATCGTTACTGATTTGACTGACATAGAATCTTCAATCGCCTCTTTTGAATTCCAGCGCATGTTTAGTGGTGAGATGGACCAAAACTCGGCTTATTTAGATATTCAATCGGGCTCAGGAGGAACTGAGGCACAAGACTGGGCAGAAATGTTATTACGTATGTATTTGCGCTGGGGTGATAAGCATAAATACAAGGTCAAAATTATGGAAGTATCAGCTGGTGATGTAGCTGGAATTAAATCTGCTACTATTCATTTCGAAGGTGAATATGCTTTTGGTTGGCTTCGAAGTGAGATAGGAATCCATCGTTTGGTTCGTAAGTCACCATACAATGCTAGTGGTAAAAGGCACACCTCATTTTCATCAGTATTTGTCTCTCCAGAGGTAGATGATGACATTGAAATTGATATTAACCCTGCTGATTTGCGTATTGATACTTATCGAGCCTCTGGTGCTGGCGGGCAACACGTTAATAAAACAGAATCAGCAGTTAGAATCACTCACTTACCAACATCAACAGTTGTCCAATGTCAGGATGGTAGATCACAACATGCCAATAAAAATCAGGCCATGAAGCAATTAAAATCAAAACTTTTTGAGCTTGAAATGCAAAAAAGAAACAGCGAAAAACAAGACCTTGAAGATTTAAAATCTGATATTGGTTGGGGCCACCAAATTCGCTCATATGTGCTTGACCAGTCACGTATTAAAGATTTAAGAACCGGAGTTGAGAGCAGCAATACTCAAGATGTTCTGGATGGCAATTTAGATCAATTCATTGAGGCCAGTCTAAAAGCAGGCCTATAGTATATTTTTAATGTTCTTTTCGCCAGATTTTTGGATTAACTGGTGGTTTAAAAAAACTCCAAAAGCCTAACCTATTTTCTTTAGCATAAGTTTCTTCCATCTTATAGGTACTGTCATAAGAATACGACATCCCATCTTCAACCATTTTTTTTCCAATATCGGTTTCACCCTTAAATAGTCTTATCAATATCCTATGATAATAATCGACGCCGATAGGTTTAATGACCAAATCGCCTGGTTCACTTTCTAACAGCCTTTGCAGATAATCTTTTGTTAAAACACCACAATCTATCGATTTGCCTTGTTCTATTTCACAAGTTTGTTTTATTTCAGGGGTATCAATTCCAGCAATTCTCATTTTTAAATCAGTTTTATCACCTAATTCTTCCATTGGGGCTTGAGCTAAATCTAGAAAAAGGACAACGTTGATATTGACACTATCACCATCAACAATGAACAGAGATTGCTTTGATTCACTCGCAAAAATACAGCTATGAAGACTAAACCATAAGCAAAAAATAAAAAGCTTCATCTGTATACAAGCGGTCGGTAAAATTGTCTCATTATAAAACAAAGTACATCAGATGAGCGCTATAGATACAATCCAATTTAATGAAACTGGCATGGTGCCTGCAATTGCTCAAGATCATATAAGCGGTGAAATTTTAATGATGGCTTGGATGAATAAAGAAGCACTATCACTGAGCATAGAAACTCAGCAGGCGGTTTACTATTCAAGATCAAGACAAAAGCTGTGGTTTAAAGGTGAAGAGTCAGGTCATAATCAAGAAATAATCGAAATTTTTACCGACTGCGACCATGATGTCATCTTGCTTAAAGTTAAACAAAATGGTGGTATTGCATGCCATACTGGCCGTGCTAATTGTTTTTTTAATAAATTAGATAATAACAAATGGGTTAGTATTGCTGACGTTATCAAGGACCCAAAAGAGATTTATGGATGAAATATTGTCAACCCTAGAAAAGATATTAGAGCAACGTAAATCAGCAACTGCTGATAACTCATATGTTGCCTCTTTATACAATCAAGGCACTGATAAAATTTTAGATAAAATCAGTGAAGAGGCCGCAGAAGTGATCATGGCCGCTCAAGATAAAGGTAACGACAAAATCATCCATGAAGTGGCTGACCTTTGGTTTCATACCCTAGTTTTGCTTCGCCACAAGGACATTAGCATTAAAGAAATTGAAACTGAATTAATACGTCGCTTTGGTGTATCAGGCCATGCAGAAAAGGCTTCTCGAAATAAATCAAACGAGGAAAAAAGTAGCTAAACTTAGTCTAACAGCTCAAAAGCACTGATGACACCGTCAGCGACATCAACGATTCGTTTGTTTTTATCCATCGCCATCTTTCGAAGAGACTGGTAGGCCTCATCTTCAGTGATGTCTTTATGCTTCATTATGATACCTTTGGCTTTTTCGACAGCTTTTCTTTCAGCCAATTGGCTGCGAGTTGCATCCAACTCATCCTTGAGTGCCTGAAACTCCCTAAAACGGGCTATTGCAACATCAATAATCGGTTGCACTCGCTTCTCTTCAAGACCGTCAACAATATAGGCGTTGACGCCTGATTTAATCGCAGTTCCTGTCATCTTATCTCCAGAACTCTCAGTAAACATAACAATTGGTTTGGGTTTGGTTTTGTTAACTTCTCTCAAGTTGGCAAAAACCGCCTCGTCTGGAATATCTGCATTGACAATCACCACATCTGCATGGGTAATTTCATTACTGCTGGCGAGATTAGAACTGCTATCGAGACGACAGATAACTTCATGCCCTTTATCTTGGAGCGCACGACGAAGAATGGCTGAACGTCCCATATTTTCATCAACCAATATAATTTTCAGTGCTGATTGTTTCATTGTGACCTCATTAAAAGGGTAAATATTACTATTTATACAAGGTAAATTTATTTTTTGTTAAGCTTATCAAGATATCCCTCTTCAGTCAAAATTACAACATCGTACACCTTTGCAGCTTTAAGCTTTGATTGACCAACATTTTCTCCAACAATTAGAAAGTCGGTTTTTGAGCTAACACTTGAGCTCACTGAAATGCCGTGTGCCTTGGCCTGCTTTTGTAACTCTGACCGGGGTTGGCTCATTGCCCCAGTAAAAACAATTTTTTTATTTTGAAATGGGTGGTCATATTGAATAGTTTGACTCACGAGTATGGTTTTTTCTAATTCAAAACCCCCAGAAATCAAGGTTTCATATTGAGATTTAATTGAAACCAAGCCGTTAAAAATAAGCTCAGCGGTTAATTCAGCAAAGCCTTCAATATTTGCAATATCTTCAACTGACAAATCAAAAACCTTTTCCAATGAGTAATACTTTAGTAAGTTTTCACAGTTACCCATTCCAAGCCTTTGTACTCCAAAAGCTGCTAAAAAGCGCCAATCTTCAACACTCTCTTGTCGAGATCTGGTTAACTGTTTAACTAAATTTTGCGACGTTTTTTCACCAAAACCCATTGACATTAAATTACCTTCATTCAAAGCGTAAATATCACTCACTTGACGGACACCGTTTTCATATAGTTTTTGTATTGTAGCTTGGCCAAAACCATCATTGTTTGCAAGTACTTTATAAAAGTAGGCCATTTTGCCGACAATTTGATCGCGACAGGATTCATGATTTAAGCACATTAAAAAGTCAGACTCCCAAAACAATTCAGCCCCACAACTAGGGCATTGAGTTGGTATATCTACTTCTGCAGGTTTTAGGACTTTATTAATCTTAGGGATTACCAAACCACTACGGATTAATTCCACTACACTTCCAGAACCCAGCCCCTGGTCCTTAACGAGGCCGTAATGGTGGCCAGTCGCACGATATATGGTTGCGCCACTAAGCAGTGTTGGTTCAAGTTCAGCAACTGGAGTAATCTTTCCTGTCCTTCCTACTTGTGCAGTAACTGACATAACTTTTACTTGGGCTTTCTCTTTATTTTCTTTGAAAGCGATTTGCCAACGATGAAATTTACGGTTAGAACCCATATGAGTTTTTAGCTCTTGATAAACAAGCTCAAAAACGACGCCATCGATATCAAAATCAACTCCAATTTCTAATTCATTGACAATACTTTCAAAGTTGTCAGTGAATTCTCTGATGCCACCCAACCATTCTGGTAATTGACTAAAGGGTACAAATAATGCGGCTTTATCCGCTATTGCTTGCTCAGCAAACTGATCCAGTTCCTTTTCCTTAATTAGGCTGGCTTGAAAATTTCGGGGATATTCAAAATGCTTGCTGAGATGAGTTTCGAAATAACTTCTTTTGACAACAATTTCTCCAGCTCCTTGACCTCTCTCGCTGTCATTGTAGACTCCAAGTCCTCTTTCAAAAACTCTACTAATGTCACTACCTTTATTGCCATCACCTCTAGTATAAAGCTTGACACCATCGTCATAACCTGCAAATCCATCCAGCTTAGCTGTTCCTTTTATTAGAACGTCATTAGGCGATAAATTAATTTCTTCAGCAGATTTAGTGATTCTTTCAAGCCACTTTAGAATTTCACTAAAAGAGTAAGCTTTGTTGGTTGACAGCATCCTCTCGGGTAGTTTTACCTTTTCTTCTGCAAAACCTTCATGTTCACTTTCCAGTTTCTGTAAAAATGGATGATTAGGCAACCTATTTGTAAGTGCTGATAGGAAAAAAAAGTCATAGTCCTGGTCGCTGACAATGGGCTCACCATCACGATACATTTGATTAGCAATGATACAAAATTCAGCTAATTCATCGTCAGACAAGTCACTAATCAAAATATTTTGATTAGCAATCTCTTCAACTTTTTTTTTGGAAAGCATGATTCAGAGAAATCTAGCCACTAGAAACATAAAATTGAATATTAAAATTTAGTCGCAAGTTGATTAAAGAAATCAAAACTATAATCAATCGTATCTTGTTCGTTTTCTTCACTCAAGTCAACAAAAATCACTTGGGAATGTGACTCATCAAGTTGTTTGACAATCAACTGGTAGGTTTGAGTAGGTGAAACTGTACTTAGTAATTTTGAGAAGAAACCTTTTTCATCAGTAACTTTGATATAGTAGCTCCCATCTATGGCATCGCGATCTTCGATATCGACATATAATTCATCAAGGGCCCATCCAAGATAACTCCAGGCTTGTTTTTTATTATATGGAAACACTAATGTTGCATAACCACTTTCAGATTTAACAACCGATACAGGTGATTCTGGCCTTTCATTACTAGCTTGTATTTTGTTAATCGCTTCAGAACGATCACTACCTAAAAATACCATAAGATTTAAAAGCATTTCTGTCTCTAGTTCGACATCCTTCTCACGAGATTGCCATAGCCTTTGCTCTCCTTTAACAACTTCTCCAATTGAAGTAAGCGTCAGATAAACCTCTGATTGATTAGGATCATCAAGCGATTCGATTCGAATGCGATATTTATCTGCAATGGGTAGTCCGTATTGTGTTTTCAAAGTTTTAGAAAGCATAGCACGAATAGCGCCAAGCGATTTATCTGGAACCTTAGTGTCAATCTCTAAATAATCTGTCTCCAAAATGCCAATTTTTTGATTTTCTTTTTCAATATTAAAACCAAAAGACCTGAAAAACTCTTTAGATAGTGACCAAACCTCTCTAGGTGGCATATCTACCAGCAACCAGCGACGATAAGCATCTCGCTTGACTTCGACATTCTTAACTTCGGTGACCTTATAACCCTTATCAGTCACCCCTAAATTCTCGACAAACAATCCTTGTAAATTTGGCTTGGTTAAATCAGGCGGAATCACCAAAGAATCAATCGTATCATCACCCTGATAATTAACAACACGCCCACCTAAGCCAACCTTTTTTATAGGATCTGAAACCATGGAACAGCTTGTTATCAGCGAAGCAATAAATATGACAACTAAATGCTTAATATATTTCATACAAGTCCTAATTTCTCTAAGTCAGTCAAAATAACCGATTGGTATTCTTCAGATAATACCAGCAAAGGCAATCTAATTCCTTTGTGACATTTTCCCATCTTATATAAAGCCCATTTAACCGGAATTGGATTTGCTTCCAAAAACAAGTGCTCATGCAAACTTTCAAGCTTCTTGTTAAGCTCTTTAGCCAAATCAGATTGACCCGACATCGCTGATAAGTACACTTTTTGAAGCTCTTTAGGGACAATATTTGCAGTCACTGAAATTCCACCATGGCCACCACACAGAATAAAATCTAGCGCAGTTGCATCGTCACCTGTTAGTAACAAAAAATCCTCAGGGCAATGCTCAACTAACTGTTTAATCACTGAAAGATCTCCAGTCGCATCTTTAATGCCAATAATATTCTCAATTTCAGCTAGCCTGAGAGTAGTGTCTACGGACATGTCAACAGCAGTTCTTCCAGGTACATTGTATAACAATTGATCAATGTCCACAGTCTCAGCTATCAGTTTAAAGTGCTGGTAAAGTCCTTCTTGAGTTGGTTTATTGTAGTAAGGAGTAACCAATAAACAAGCATCAGCACCCAGACTTTTTGCTTCTTGAGTGAGTTCTATAGCCTCAGATGTTGAGTTTGCTCCAGTTCCTGCTATCACTGGAATTCTTTTTGCGGCATACTCAATAGTGTGTTCTATTACATGAAGATGCTCAGGGATACCAATGGTTGATGATTCACCAGTAGTACCAACAGAAACAATGGAACTTGTTCCAGCGTCAATATGAAAATCAACTAAATTTTCAAGAGACGTATAATCAACCTCTCCGTCATCAAACATTGGTGTGATTAGGGCCACACTAGAGCCTAAAAAGGAGTGATTATTGTTCATAGAAAGATTAATTCAAAAGATTGCAGAAATTATATACGATTGACCAAGTAATAACAATTCTAGAAGGCTATTAAGCTATAGATTTACTTAACCAAAAGATCAGGTCGCTTTTGTTTTGTTTTTTTGATTGATTGTTCTTTGCGCCAAGCATTTATTTTTGCCTGATTTCCACTCAATAAAACCTCAGGAACAGTTTGACCATCGATAACCTCTGGTCGTGTATAGTGAGGGCAATCAAGTAAATTATCTGTAAATGAATCTTTCAACGACACTTCATTTCCTAAAACACCTGGCAGACGTCGACTGATCGCATCAATCACAACCATTGCTGCTAACTCACCGCCACTGATGACATAATCCCCTATTGAAATTTCAAAATCGATATCGTTTTCAATAACTCTTTCATCGATCCCTTCATAACGACCACAAAGCATAGTTATTGATTCTAAAGTTGCCAACTCTTCTACCAGTTTTTGTTCAAGTTTTTTTCCCTGAGGCGATAAATATATGACCCTGGTATTGGGACTTGATTGCTTAATTTTAGAAATACAATCTCTGATCGGTTTGACCTGGATTACCATTCCAGCACCACCACCATAAGGCTTTTCGTCAACATTTTTATATTTATTTGAGCTAAAGTCTCTTAACTGCCATGTCTTAATTGAAATAAGTGACTTCTTCATCGCCCTGGCAATGACTCCCTCTTCCTTTATAGCAGAAAACATTTCTGGGAAAAGAGTGATAATATCAAATTTCATCGACTGACCAATAGCCCTAAATATATCTAAGTTACTGAAGTATTTTTGTTAAAACTTGAAAATAAATCTCAGTTAAATCCTCTAAATCTTCAACTGAAACAGATTCGTTAACCTGATGAATGCTTTCATTGACGGGCCCCAATTCAACCACCTGGGTACCCATTTGGGAAATAAATCGACCGTCAGAAGTACCTCCTGATGTTAATAGTTCTGAATCAATTGACTTTATTTTTCGAATCGCACCAATACATGCAGAAACCAACTCGCCTTTTGGCGTTAAAAATGGGTAACCTGAATGTTCCCATTCAATTGAATAATCAAGACTATAACTATCCAAAATATCCGTAACTCTTTGTTTTAATGCTTCATGGGTCGTTTCAGTTGAATATCTAAAATTAAACATTACTTCAACCTCTCCAGGAATTATATTTGTTACCTTTGTGCCAGAATGTATATTTGAAATTTGGAATGATGTGGCTGGAAAATAATCATTACCATCATCCCAGGACTCATCGCATAATCGATTTAAAACTGGTGCTACAAGATGTATTGGGTTATCTGCTAATTGAGGGTATGCAATATGTCCTTGCTTTCCTTTTATTCTTAAGCAAGCATTTAAAGAACCCCTTCTGCCATTCTTTATGACATCACCCAAAACAGCAGTTGATGAGGGTTCACCTACCAAGCAATAATCTATTTTTTGATTATTTTCTTTAAGATACTCCATCACTTTAATAGTTCCATTAACAGCAAGACCCTCTTCGTCAGAAGTAATTAAAAAACCAATCATGCCATTATGATTAGGATTCTTTTCAATAAATTTCTCTGTGGCAACCACCATGGAAGCCAACGAGCCCTTCATGTCCGCTGCACCACGACCATACAACATACCGTCTTTTATTGTCGGTGCAAAGGGGTCAGTGTTCCACAAAGACTCATCACCGGCAGGAACCACATCAGTATGGCCCGCAAAAGCAAAAACGGGTCCGCTATCACCACGTACTGCCCAAAAATTATCAACCTCTCCAAACTTAAGTACTTGAACCGTAAAACCTATTTTATTAAGACGGTCTATCATTAAAGCTTGGCAACCTTTGTCATCAGGTGTAACTGATGATTTGCTTATTAGTAATTTGGCTAATGCAAGTGTTTCGCTCATAATTCCTTATTTTGATATTGTAAAAAGGGCATCTTCTAATACATTTCGATCTGGATGGTTGGATGGCATTAAATACAAGGCCTTTTGCCAGAATTTTTCAGCCAATATTATATCACCTTGATTAGTCGCAACAACACCAGACAAGTAAAGTGCATGTATTGACTGAGAATCAATATCAAGTGCTTTATCAATCATTAATTTAGGCTTACCAAGAAAACTACCTTCTTGGTTAGCAGCAAATACGCTGGCGTATTGCAAAAGTAAATCGACATCATTAGGATTAAGACCAAGGGCGCTTTCAAAAGACTCAAGGGAGCTTTTCATTTCCCCAAGGTTAAACTGTGCTAGAGCTAACATTTTCCATGCCTGGAAGTCGTTAGGGTTATCTACCAGATAAGATTCTAAAGAGTTCACACTATCAATCAAACTTACCGTTGATTCCATAGACTGAATATCATCAGATGGAATTGTAGGTTTTAATTGAGCGTATAGCAGTAAAGAAGTGACTGATATGCAAAAGACAAGTATTATTGTCCAGCGAAATGGAATAGTGGAGACTTCTTCAGAGTATTGATAGTTTAAATCGCTTGCCAAAGTTTCAACAATTTCGTCTTGCGCTTCATGGTATTGAGTCTCTCCAATAAAGCCGTGATCAAAGTCCAATTTTAATTCTTCCTGCTTTTGCTTATTGATAGCTATATTAGACGCATCGTGACTAATCGTTTTTTTAATCGGTCTATACAAGAAAAGGGCTAAAAAAAAGCTTGATAGCAAAATCATTAAAACAAATTGCCAAGACACAATCATGACTTTAACCTCAAACGATATCTTCTATCCAGTGTGGCCAAAAGAGCACCAAATGCAATCATAATACCTCCCAACCAGATCCATCTAACCATCGGTTTGTAATAGATTCTCACACTCCAAGCACCATCACCTAACGATTCGCCCAATGCAACGTATAGATCTCTGGAAATTGATGGGTCAATTGCAGCCTCTGTCATCGGCATACCTGTCTGATAGTAGCGCTTTTCTGGATATAGGCGAACAACCTCTTTGTTGTTTTTTAAGACAGTTAAATCACCTTTAAAACCCTTATAGTTATTGTTTTCATGACGACTAACACCATTAAAGACAAAATCATAACCAGCAATGTTTTGAGATTCCCCAAGACTCATTTTTAAATCTTTTTCAATACCAAATTGTGTAGTGATGGTCGCACCAAGTACGAATACGCCAATACCGATATGTGCAACCAGCATGCCCACAAAAGCGAGCGATATTTTTGACTTATTTTGGACTTTTCTTATAAGTAAAGAAAATGCATGAACTGTAACCCAAGCAAACAACCCTAGCGCAAGTAGAACATAATAGTTATCAATAATGGTAGCCCTTGCAACAAGAATTATTATTAAAACACTAATCCACTCAAATCTCAACGCTGACGCCAGTCGCCCAAAATTATCTTTTTTCCAGCGAAAGAAAGGAATCAACGCTAGAGCAAGAACTGCTGGTACCATAATTGGAACGAAAACAGCATTAAAATAAGGTGCACCAACCGATATTTTCCCTAGATTAAGAGTGTCAAGTATTAACGGATAAAGAGTACCCAAAAGAACAGTTAACATTGCTGTTACCAGCAAAACGTTGTTTATTAAAAGGCCCGTCTCTCTAGAAAATAAAGCAAATCTATTACTCTTTTGAAATAAATTAAAACGCCACGAATACAAGCCCAAAGAGCCACCAATTACTACAAATAAAAAGATTAGAATAAACAAACCCCTGGCAGGGTCTGTCGCAAAAGCATGCACTGACGTCAAAACCCCTGAACGAACTAAAAAAGTACCCAGTAAACTCAATGAAAAACCACCAATCGCGAGTAGTACTGTCCATTGCCTAAAAGCGCCACGCTTTTCGCTTACACTAAGCGAGTGAATCAACGCCGTTGCAACCAACCACGGCATAAATGATGCATTCTCCACTGGATCCCAAAACCACCAGCCACCCCAACCAAGCTCATAGTATGCCCACCAACTTCCGAGAGTAATGCCTATTGTTAGAAACGCCCAGGCAATTAGAGTCCAAGGGCGAGTCCACCTAAGCCAAGTACTGTCAAGTTGACCTCGAATTAAGGATGCCAAAACAAATGCAAAGGGCACCGACAAGCCGACATAGCCCATATAAAGCATTGGTGGATGAATCGCTAGGCCAACATCTTGGAGTAATGGGTTGAGTTCTCGACCTTCCAATGGTGGAATAGTTAAACGCTCGAATGGATTAGAGGTAAAGAGTACAAAAAGCAAGAAACCAAAACTTATAAATCCTAACACAATGAGTATTTGATTCAAAAAGTTAGATGGTATTTGTTTGGATAGAACACTAACCGCTACACTCCATAAGGAAAGAATAAAGACCCATAACAATAAAGAGCCCTCATGTGCACCCCATAATGAAGACACCTTAAATAGTATTGGCAACTGAGTATTGGAATTTTCAGCGACATACTTTACAGAAAAGTCATTCGAAAGAAAGGCACTCATTAACACAAAAAAGGCGACAGCAATCCAAAAACACTGACCCCATACTAAAGGCTTAGAAAGCTGAGCTAGTGCTGGTCGATTCTGATAAAGTCCTAATGTTGGAATAACAACCAACAATATCGCAAAAACCAGTGCCAGTACCAGAGCAAAATGTCCAATCTCAATTAGCATGATTCACTTTCAAAAAAATCTATGGTGCGGGTGGAGAGACTCGAACTCTCACATCTTGCGACACTGGAACCTAAATCCAGCGTGTCTACCAATTCCACCACACCCGCGAAGAGATTTGAATTATACCCAAATTAGATGATTTTTTGACCAATAAGAAATAGAAATCCATCTAGTCTCCAAACCAACCCAATTTTTTCCGAAGACTGACAACCTCACCGACAATCATCAATGTTGGAGCATGAATCTCTCGATTATTAATCAAATCGGGAAGCTTTGATAAAGATGTTGAATAAACCTTTTGTTCTGGTGTTGTTCCCCTTTCAATTAAAGCAACTGGCATATCTTCACGCATCCCATGAGCAATCAATTGTTGACATATATGATTTACACTAGTTAAAGCCATATAAAAAACGATTGTTTGCTGTTCTACAACAAATTCCTCCCATGGTAGGTTGCTCGTACCATCCTTTAAATGGGCAGTGACAAATCGACAGGATTGCGAATAATCCCGATGAGTTAGTGGGATTCCAGAATACGAAGCACATCCGGAAGCTGCGGTAATACCAGGTACAATCTGGAATGGAATACCATTATCAGACAAGGTTTCTATCTCTTCTCCTCCTCGTCCAAAAATAAATGGATCTCCTCCTTTTAGACGACACACCCTCTTGCCAGATTTAGCTAACTCTACTAAGCGCTCATTAATATCAATCTGACGAGTAGATTCACTGCCCCCTTTCTTGCCAACATATATTAGTTCAGCATCTCGCCTTACCAACTCCATAACTCCTTTAGAAACGAGCCTATCGTAAAGAACTACATCAGCTTGCTGCATCAATCTTAATGCTTTAAAAGTCAATAAATCAGGGTCTCCAGGGCCAGCTCCTACCAAGTAAACCTCGCCCAAATTCATCTCTATTGAACCGGCGAGATATTTTTCTATATCTGCTTTTGCCTCTTCAGAACGACCAGCAAAAACTTTTTCAGCAATTACTCCCGAAAAAACAGACTCCCAGAACTTTCTTCTATCTTTTAAATTAACAAATCTCTGTTTAACTTTGTGTCGATACTCCCCTGCAATTTCTGCTAAATTTCCATAAGCACTGGGGATGATAGTCTCTAATTTTGCACGAATTATACGGGCAAGTACGGGTGCCTTGCCAGCTGAAGAGATGGCAATCACGATGGGAGATCGGTCCACAATAGACGGCATAATAAAGCTAGATAAATCTGGAGAATCAACGACATTGATAGGTATTCCTGACTCATGAGCCAGACTCGAAACCATAGCGTTAGTTTTATCGTCATCGGTAGCTGCAATAATAACGGACTGGTTATCAATATCTGTCGACTCGAAGCGCTTTTCAATCAAATCCAGAGTATTTTCCCTAGATAGCTCTATCAAACCACTACAAAATTCAGGAGAGATGCACTTTATTTTTGCCTGCGCTTTCAGTAACAAATTGACCTTTCTTAGAGCGATATTTCCACCGCCCACAACCAGACAAGGCTTTTGACGTAAATTAATAAAAACAGGTAGATGATCCATATAATTAGCCTAATAAAAACTCTATTATAATGCTTTCATATAGGCGAATTGACCATTAGTATAACCACTCCTTACGATTAAGAATAGATAGTAATCAACTCATGAGAATGTTTAAAGGAGCAGTGTTTTCCTTACAAAAGGAATGGTAATACTTTGCTTTGCCTGAAGTGAAGCTTTGTCCAAATCATCGATCGCTTTTAATAAAACCTTAACATCTCTTGAATAATACTTAAATAGATATTCGTAAACTTTAGAATCAATACTTAAATTTCGATCAATCATTTGGTTATTTAAAACCGACATTGTTAACTCATCATCAAGCGGTTGTAGTTGGAAAATGGTAGCCAAACCAAGACGAGTTTTGAGGTCTTTCATAACACTCAACTCTGAAGGTAAATCAGAGCCACTGATTAACATTGACACTGTTGCTTGTTTAGCTCTGTTGTATAAATCAAAAAACAAGTCCTGTTCATTATTATTAATCGCGTCAATATTATCAATACTGATCCAGTTTAATTGTTCTATAGATTCCAATACATGCCCTGGCAATGAATTATGACAATCAATATACATAGCACTTTGTTGATCTGATAATGCTCTTAAAGTTGCACCTTGCAATAGGTGCGTCTTTCCAAGACCTGAAGCTCCGTAAACATAGATTTCAGCTGAGGTTTTATCAACGTAAAGTTTTGCAATAAAATCCAGTAACTGCTTGTTCCCAAGAAAATTGTCTAAGAGCATTTTAGAATCAAGCGAAATTGGTAGACCCAATTGATTCATTTCTTAGACTCTTGCAAAATAAATTTTTTAATCCACAACCACATATAATCTGCACCACTGAGTGCAGTTGAAGTGGCAACAATAATAAATACTATTTCGAGCCATTCAGCAAAATCTGCTGTAAGCTGAATCAATAATAAAAACAGAACTAAAGCTATCTGCAAAACAGTATTAAATTTACTAATCAAAGTGGGCTTTAAGAAGCCACTTGTTCCGCTGATTTCACCTAGGAAATAACCCAAAGCGCCAGCAACGATGATTACATCACGAACACAAATAAGTAACAATAACCAGAGTGGTAAAATTTCAACCCAATAAAGAGCTACAAAGGTGCAAGTTAATAATATTTTATCGGCCATCGGATCCAATATTGACCCTAGTCTTGATTGGAAAGAGAACTGTTTAGCAATCCAACCATCCAAAGCATCGGTAACACCAGCTAACAAAAATAGCGATATTGCTAAAAGATATTGCCCTTTTAATAACGCTATAACAATGGGAACTGTTAAAATAATGCGTATTATTGAAAGCGCATTAGGTAGCATTGAAAAACTCATGATTATGCTTACTTCAAATCGTTGATTTATAGACCTTAATTATACGGAAAAACCAAGATGTCATCATTGACTTACAAGGACTCGGGTGTTGATATAACCAAAGGGAATAAACTCATTGAGAAAATTAAACCCATTGCTAAATCTACCACTCGTCCAGGCGTATTAGCTGGTTTAGGTGGATTCGGAGCAATGTTTGAAATACCTCTAGATAGGTATGATAACCCTGTCTTAGTTTCTGGCACTGACGGTGTGGGCACAAAACTTATGGTAGCTGAAATGCTTAATAAACACGATACTATTGGCATTGATTTGGTTGCAATGTGTGTTAATGATCTTATTGTTCAAGGTGCAGAGCCCTTATTTTTTCTGGACTATTATGCAACGGGCTTTCTAAATCCTGAGCTTGCTACCTCTGTCATTTCTGGTATTGGCAAGGGTTGTATACAGTCTGGATGCGCGCTAATCGGTGGTGAAACTGCCGAAATGCCTGGCATGTACCAGGGAGAAGAGTATGATTTGGCAGGATTTTGTGTCGGCATTGTAGAAAAAAATAAAATCATTGATGGTTCTAGAGTATCTATTGGTGATCATATAATTGCCCTTGGATCATCAGGCCCTCACTCAAATGGTTATTCATTGATACGTAAGATAATGGAAAAATCGAAACCCAGTTCCAATCAACTCGACTCTCTCATAGAACCGACAAAAATTTACGTTAAGTCAATCCTTTCTCTAATTAACAAACTACCTGTGAATGCAATATCACATATCACTGGTGGGGGTCTATTAGAAAATATACCAAGAATACTTCCAAGTCATCTCGCTGCAAAAATAGACTCAACCTCATGGGAGTTGCCAGAAATCTTTCAGTGGCTGCAAGCTGAGGGCAATATAGATATAACTGAAATGTATCGAGTACTTAATTGTGGTGTGGGGATGGTCGTAGTAGTGCCTGAAGCTAAATCCCAACTAACCATTGATTATCTCAATATGTGTGGTGAAAAAGCTTGGCTAATCGGCGAAGTTGTCAAATCAAATGGTCAGCAAGTTTTAATCTAGTCAAATGAATGGGGTTGTTTTAATATCAGGTAACGGTTCTAACTTGCAATCAATCATCGATAATGCAAAGTCGATTGATTTAACAATTTGTTGTGTTGTTAGCAATAAAATGGATGCTTTTGGTTTAAAACGCGCTGCAAAAGTAGGCATTCCTTGCGTAGCTTTAGATGAAAAATTGTTTGACTCAAAACTTAGTTTTGACCAAGAAATAATTAAAGTC
>JAKUUR010000023.1 GCA_022448455.1 Candidatus Thioglobus autotrophicus | reverse complement strand
TTTACATAAAGATATAGTTCTTTATCTCGAAGACATTACAGTCAGTTTTGATGGTTTTAAGGCAATAGACTCCCTAAGCTTGTATGTTAAAAAGAATGAGTTACGTTGTATTATCGGCCCCAATGGTGCTGGAAAAACAACCATGATGGACATTATTACCGGAAAAACTCGTCCTGACTCTGGCACTGCATGGCTTGGCCAAAACTTTAATCTGTTGCTTCATTCTGAAGATCAGATTGCAAGAGCTGGTGTCGGCAGAAAGTTTCAAAAGCCTACAGTTTTTGAAAATTTAACAGTTTTTGAAAACTTAGAATTAGCCATGGATAGTGATAAGCGTGTTTTTGCGACATTATTTGCACAGCTAACCTGTTTAGAAGATGAATCAATAGAAGTGGTCATGGAAAAAATTAATCTTACAGCTCTGAGTGAAGAGCGTGCCGGATCGCTTTCTCATGGTCAAAAACAGTGGTTAGAGATTGGCATGTTATTAATGCAGAATGCCCAACTCCTGCTAATTGATGAGCCAGCAGCAGGCATGACACACCAAGAAATGGACAAAACCGTTGAACTTCTGCGAGCCCTAAAGGATAAACATACTATCATTGTTGTCGAGCATGATATGGACTTTGTAAGGTCACTTGAAAGTCCTGTGACTGTCTTGCATCAGGGAAAGGTTTTAGCTGAGGGTGACATGAATAAAATTCAGAATGATCCAAACGTTGTAGAAGTCTATTTGGGTGAGTAGAATGATTGAAATTAAGAAATTGAACCAATATTATGGGCAGAGTCATACACTACGGGATTTAAGCCTCATTGTTCTTGAGGGCGACTGTATCGCTGTGATGGGGCGTAATGGAGTTGGCAAAACTACACTGGTTGAGTGTATGATAGGCCTTCTCCCTGTTGCAAGTGGATCCATTAATTTCCAGGGTGTTGACATATCTCATAGGCCTTCTGAAAGTAGAGCCCCAATGGGTATTGGTTATGTGCCCCAAGGAAGAAGAATTTTCCCACTCTTAACTGTTGAGGAGAATTTAAAAATTGGGTTGCCCGCAAGAAACGATAAGTCGAATGTGATACCGGAATTTATTTATGAACTTTTTCCTGTATTAAAAGATATGCTTGAACGCCGAGGTGGCGATTTGTCAGGCGGACAGCAGCAACAGCTAGCGATAGGCAGAGCACTGGTTATTGATCCAAAGTTATTGATATTAGATGAGCCTACTGAAGGCATCCAACCAAATGTAATTATTGAAATTTGCGATATTATTCGAAAATTAAACACAGAAAGGGGCGTGACTGTAATTCTAGTGGAGCAGAAATTACCAATCGCCAGAAGGGTTGCTGACAAGTTTGCTATACTTGACAGGGGCTCAAATGTCTATTCCGGATTAATGAGGGAATTAGACGATAAGTTAATTAAACAATATTTAACCGTATAGAGGAGAACATAAGCATGTTGAGAAGAATTAGAAGATCTATTAATACCGCATTGCCACTATTAATCACAACCCCAGTATTTGCCCATGAGTCATTCGATCACATACTTGGCTATAGGCATGAAGCACACAATTCATTGGAGTTTGTCGGCATTGTGTTCGCAATTGCTGCTATTTTTTTTATTGCTAGTCTTTTGTTGAAAGGGCAAAAAAAAGACAGTAATAAGTGATGTTTGTATCTTAATAATAGGCAAGTTTTATGAGTAACACTATACAACAGGGGTGGATTGCCAAATTAGAATTAAACTTTTCTGTAAGTAGGTCTAAAACTTTTCTCTCAAAAAGAAAGCACATAGGCCCCCTGACCGTCCAACGACCTTTTTATCCGGAAGAGGGTTTGTGTCATCTGTATTTATTGCATCCGCCAGGAGGCGTAGTCGGTGGTGATCAGCTCTCAATTGTGGTTAAAACTGATTCTGATTCTGGCGCTTTAATAACAACTCCTGGGGCGACAAAGATTTATCGTAGCAATGGCCATAAATGCTCTACTATTAATCAGAATTTTACCGTTGCTAACAATAGTTCGCTTGAGTGGCTGCCGATGGAAACTATTATTTTTCCTGGTGCCAGATCAAAATTTTCTACCAAGTTTTCGTTATCTGGCAATGCAAGAGTGGCAGCTTGGGAGATTCATTGTCTGGGCAGGCCGGTAATTAATGAGTCTTTTAATGCTGGGAAATTAGAATTTAGCTTTGAATTGTGGCGAGATGAAAGCCCCATCTTGCTTGACAAATTAATCATTAATAAATCTGAACTAGACAATGCAGTTGGTCTCAGGGGATATCCAGTTTTTGGCACATTTATTATTAGTAATACCAGTAAAGAGGTGTTGGATTTAGTGCGCACCAAGCTGTTTGAGGGCGATGATTGTGTTTTTGGAGCAACTCAGATTGAAGACATCATCATCATCAGGTGTCTCGCTAGAAGGACTCATTTGGTTCAAGATTTTTTTAGGGAGGTTTGGCAGAGAATTCGGCCATTAGTTTTTGACAGAGAAGCTTCAATACCCAGAATTTGGGCAACATAACTTTAATGGTATAGATATGGATTTAACACCTCGAGAAAAAGACAAATTAATAATATTTACTGCAGCCTTATTGGCGCGGCAGCGCAAAGATAGAGGAGTTAAGTTAAATTATCCAGAGTCTATTGCTTATATTTCATCCGCTATATTGGAGGGTGCACGTGATGGAAAAAGTGTAGCAGAGTTAATGTCGTATGGTCGACAACTACTGACAACAGGCGATCTGATGCAAGGAGTAGCTTCGATGATTTCTGATATTCAGGTTGAGGCTACGTTTCCAGATGGGACAAAACTTGTTACTGTTCACAATCCTATTCAACCTACTGAAGAGGTTGTCGATATTGATCAACAACTAGATGAAGTATTAATTCCAGGAGAAGTGTTAATCAATATGTCTGACGAGATAGAGATTAATCTGGACAGGAATCGTATTAGAATTTCAGTAGCAAACCATGGGGATCGGCCTATTCAGGTTGGCTCTCATTATCATTTTTATGAGACGAACTCAGCGCTATATTTTGATAGAGAAAAAACCAAGGGCTTCAGATTAAATATCCCTTCAGGAACTGCAGTAAGATTTGAACCTGGACAAGAACGTAAAGTGGAGTTGGTTGAGTATGATGGAAAAAAAGTTGTGTATGGTTTTAATGCTAAAGTAATGGGGAAATTATGAGCAGTATTTCAAGAAAAGCTTATGCCGAGATGTATGGCCCTACAACGGGCGACAGGGTTCGTTTAGGAGATACCGAACTTTTTATTGAGGTAGAAAAAGATTTTACCACCTATGGTGAAGAGGTTAAATTTGGTGGTGGAAAAGTAATTCGAGATGGCATGGGGCAAAGTCAATTATGTAGCAAGGATGTTGTTGACGTGGTAATTACCAATGCACTTATTCTTGATTATTGGGGCATTGTAAAGGCAGATATTGGTATCAAAGATGGACGTATCAGAGCAATAGGAAAAGCAGGTAACCCAGATGTACAGCCAAATGTTGATATTGCAATTGGTGCAGGTACTGATGTCATTGCAGCAGAAGGACAAATTGTAACAGCAGGCGGTATTGATGCACACATCCATTTTATCTGTCCACAACAGGTTGAAGATGCTCTGATGTCAGGCATTACTACAATGCTAGGTGGGGGAACAGGTCCTTCTGCAGGAACTAATGCCACAACATGCACTCCAGGACCATGGAACATTCACCGGATGTTGGAAGCAGCTGAAGATTTACCGATGAACTTGGGCTTTATGGGTAAGGGAAATGTAAGCTTGCCCGAACCATTGGAAGAACAGGTGTTAGCTGGAGCAATGGGTTTGAAGCTTCATGAAGACTGGGGAACAACCCCCGCTGCCATTGACAATTGCTTGTCAGTTGCTGAAAATTATGATATTCAGGTTGCGATTCACACTGACACATTAAATGAATCAGGCTTTGTTGAGGATACGATAGCCGCTTTTAAGGGTCGCGCTATCCATACTTATCATACTGAAGGTGCGGGTGGAGGTCATGCGCCAGATATTATTAAAGTTTGTGGTTATAGTAACGTACTGCCATCCTCGACAAACCCAACGAGACCATATACTATTAATACGGTTGATGAGCATTTAGATATGCTCATGGTTTGTCACCATTTAGATCCATCAATAGCAGAAGACGTTGCATTTGCCGAATCGCGCATACGACGTGAAACAATTGCGGCAGAGGATATTCTCCACGACTTGGGTGCATTCTCCATGATCTCTTCAGATTCGCAGGCAATGGGACGTGTTGGAGAAGTGATTATCAGGACTTGGCAGACAGCCAATAAAATGAAAATTCAGCGTGGACCATTAAAGGGAGAAATTTCTGATCATGATAACTTTAGAGCTAAGAGATACGTTGCTAAATATACAATTAACCCCGCTATAACACAGGGTATAGCACATGAAGTGGGGTCAGTAGAAGTTGGAAAATTAGCGGATTTAGTCTTATGGAAACCTAAATTTTTTGGCGTAAAACCTGGTTTAATTATTAAAGGCGGTATGATTGTTGCAGCCCCCATGGGAGATCCTAATGCCTCAATACCAACGCCTCAGCCAGTTCATTATAGAAAGATGTTTGGGTCACTGGGAGCGGCCAAATGGAGCACTAGAATGACATTCTTATCGCAGGCAAGTATCAATAATGATATTGTTGGCCAACTCCAGCTTAAATCGTTGATAGGGTCAGCACAAAATTGTAGAACCGTTATGAAATCGTCAATGATTCATAATGACTATCAGCCTAATATTGAAGTTGACCCACAAACCTATGAGGTCAAAGCGGATGGAATTTTATTGACTTGTGAGCCAGCAGATGAACTCGCTTTAGCACAGCGGTATTTCTTATTTTAACAATGAAGGCATTTATAAAAAAAATTACCAGATCTAAAAAAATAGATGGAACGTTAACTCTTACTTTAGAGCAAAGATCAAAGAGTCGGCTTAAAGCACGTCTTGATATTGGAGAAGATGTTGGCGTTTTTATGCAAAGAGGCAGCGTTCTTGAGCATGGTGATTTGATCGAAACAGAAGATGGTTTTGTTGCTCAAGTTATATCCGCGCCAGAACAACTCTCATCAATATATACGGATGATTCATTATTATTAGCACGTGCTTGCTATCATCTTGGCAATCGTCATGTCGAGTTACAAATTACTCAGAAAAGCGTACATTATAGACATGACCATGTACTGGATGAAATGCTAAAAAGCTTTGGACTCTATGTAATTTCAGAGTCCCTTCCTTTCCAGCCAGAAAAAGGCGCATATAATTCTCACTCTACTGGTCATGGCCATCATCAAGAACACTAAACATCTTAGGCTCTTAAGGCTAATGAGTTTAATGAGCCCCACACTTCCAATTGGTGGATTTAGTTATTCTCAGGGTATCGAAAAAGCTGTTGAGGATAGATGGATTAATGATATGGATACCTCTTATCAATGGCTCCATGGGCAGCTTTATTGTGGAGTAGCTTATACGGACCTACCTATACTAAGAATGCTTTATGATGCATGCGATTGTGGCAATAAAGATGAAGCCCTTAAGTTGAGTAAAATATTGTTGGCATGTAGAGAAACGAGCGAGTTGAGGCAGGAAGAAGTTAATCGTGGTCGAGCATTAACTAAAGTTATAGAGGGGCTCGAAGATTCAATAACTGTTGGCTGGGAAAATGTCATTAGGACAAATCATTTATCTGGATTAGCATTGATTGGCACCTATTGGAAAATACCTATTAGTGAATTGTTGTTGGGTTATAGCTGGTCTTGGCTTGAAAATCAAGTATCGGCTGTAGTGAAAATTATCCCTCTAGGTCAGACACAAGGTCAGCAATTACTTCACAAATTACTGGAATTGGTGCCAGATATTATTAAGCAATCGATGTTGTTGGAAGAGGCGGAAATTGGCAGATCTCAGCCAGCTTTGGCAATTGCCAGTAGTCTACACGAGACACAATACACAAGAATTTTTAGATCATAGGAGGTGAAAGTGAGCGATAAACAACCACTACGTATTGGCATTGGTGGTCCAGTAGGATCAGGTAAGACAGCACTTTTAGATTTATTATGCAAGGCCATGCGCGACACTTATCAAATAGCTGTTGTAACTAATGATATTTATACTCAAGAGGACGCAATGTTTTTAACAGCTAGTAACGCTTTAGCGGCAGATCGGATTATTGGCGTAGAAACTGGTGGCTGTCCTCATACGGCGATTAGAGAAGATGCCTCAATGAATCTTGCTGCAATAGAAGACTTAAGTCAAAAATTTAATGATTTAGATATTATTTTTGTTGAAAGTGGTGGTGATAATTTATCAGCCACTTTTAGTCCTGAGTTAGCAGATATTACTATTTATGTGATAGATGTTGCAGAGGGTGAGAAGATACCAAGAAAAGGTGGGCCAGGTATTACGCGTTCAGATTTATTAATTATTAACAAAATTGATTTGGCGCCCTATGTGGGAGCTTCCTTGGAAATTATGGAAAGTGATACTAAGAGAATGAGGGGAGAGAAACAATTTGTATTTACAAATCTTAAGGAGTCTATTGGAGTTGAAACAATTATTAGTTTTATTATAAAAGAGGGGATGTTGTAGTTTCTGTCTAACTTTTTTCTTGGTAGCAACTTTTTTTTATTTCTGACAGGCTGTTGACAGGTTACAAGATTATCATCGTCATTGCCGAACCAAATAATATGTGATTGCTTAATTGATAGTTAGGTATTAATTGGGCTTTTATTGAATGAAGGTTTCATTTCGTAGAGAGGCCTCGTTCTTTATAGCGTTAATTTTGTTATAAACCCTACGGTTTTTGCTGATTTAACTTGGGCATTCTGCTCAATGGTGGGCAGAATTTAATACAAAGGAGTATGTAATTATGAAAAAAATATTCATAAAATTTCTATCCTTAATGTTTATGTTTGGCGCTCTTTCAACCTCAGCAATTGCCCTTGAAAAATTGCATTTTATTGTTCCTGGTGGCGCTGGAGGAGGATGGGATGGCTGTGCTAGAGGTACCGGAGAGGCTTTAGTTAAATCTGGTTTACTTAAGTCAGCATCATTTGAAAACATGTCTGGCGGTGGTGGCGGTAAGGCACTGGCGTGGATGATTAAAACGAACCCTAAAAATACAATTATGGTGCAATCAACACCAATCGTGCTTCGTTCGATTAGTCGTCATTCAGGATATGTGTCTGATAGTGCTGCAACTGGCGTTTTTTCTTATAAAGATGTAACCCCGATTGCTGGAATTATCGGAGACTATGGCGCGATTGCTGTTGCAGCTGATTCGCCTTTCCAGTCATTCGCAGATGTCGTGAGCGCTTATAACGCGAATCCAAAATCTGTGAAGATGGCAGGAGGCTCGACTCGTGGAAGTATGGACCATTTGATTGGTGCTCTTGCTTTCCAATCTGCAGGCGCTAATCCAAATAACGTTGTCTACATACCTTATGACGGTGGTGGTCAAGCTTTAGCAGGATTGCTTTCTGGTGAGACACAACTTCTATCTACTGGCTTCAGTGAAGCTCTAGGAGCTGGTGACCAATTACGTATATTAGGAATCACTGCCAATGAGCGCTCAGCTGATGCTCCAAGCATTCCAACGCTAAAAGAGCAAGGCTATGATGCATATTTTGTTAACTGGAGAGGTTTTTTCGGCCCGCCAAATATGAATGCAGGTGATAGATATGAGATTGCAAAAATGCTTGGTGACATGCAACAAACTCCGGAGTGGGAAGTTGTTCGTAAGCGTAACGCTTATGTCAACATCTACAATCCTGGATTTGATTTCATGGCTTTCTTAGAGAAGCAGACCGTAGAAATGACAGCCTTAATGAAGAAATTAGGCGTTATTTAAGATTGTTCTAAAAAGGGAGAGAGGTGAGTGAGTATTAACTATACACGTATAAGTGCGCTCATCTTTCTCCTTTTATTTCTTGTTTATTCTTATCTTGCAGGTGAAATTAGAGTTTTTTCTTTTGATGAAAATGCCGACTTTAATGCAAGAACGTTTCCTCAATTCATTTCCTATCTTGGTATCGTCGTCTCTTTTTTGACTTTAGTTTTATCTAAAAACGAAGATGAGTCATTTGGTCAATATGAATGGCTAAAAGTCTTTGTTTTGTTTGTGTTAGTTTTTACATATGGCATTATTATCAAATCGGTCGGATTCTTTTTGTCTACTAACCTATTCCTATTAGTTTCTTATTATTATTTGGGTGTTCGTAGTTACAAAACTTTATTTCTTTGTTCATTCCTCGTTGTTGCTGCATTGCAGTTTATGTTGCATGAATTATTGGGTGTTTATATCCGTGACCCTTTTCTTCAATTTTTGGGAGTGATTTCATGATCGAAGGAATACTGATTGGCATCGATACTGCCTTCAGCGGCTACAACATTATTATGGTCATGATGGGTTGTTTTGCCGGCACTATTATTGGCATGTTGCCGGGTCTCGGTCCTATGTCAGCAATAGCGCTGATGATACCGATCACTTATGGATTTGATCCAGCTTCGGCTATGATATTAATGGCAGGTGTCTACTATGGAGCAATTTTTGGGGGTTCGACTTCATCAATTCTTATTAATGCTCCTGGCGTTGCAGGAACGGTATCGAGTTCATTTGATGGTTACCCGATGGCCAAAAATGGTCAGGCAGGAAAAGCATTAGCAATTGCAGCATATGCCTCTTTCTCTGGTGGCACGATTGCTGCAATATTTTTATTAGTTGCTGCCCCTCAATTGGCAAAGGTAAGTTTAAGCTTCCAGTCAGCCGATTACTTTGCTCTTATGTGTGTTGGCCTTTTATCAATCGCTGCATTCGCAAGTAAGGGGCAATTCCTAAAGGCCATGGTTATGACTGCGTTGGGTCTTGCCTTGGCAACAGTTGGCCAAGATTCATTGTCCGACATTACGCGCTTTGCTTTCGGCAATATCAACTTGATGGACGGAATTAGTTTTGTTTTGTTGGTGATGGCTACCTTTGCAATGAGCGAAGCTTTTATGATTATTTTTAAAAAAATGGACATAAGCTTTAAAGCTTCCGATGTCAGCAAAGAAAAATTAGGATCTATTAAATTATCCAAGGCTGAAGTCAAGGAAATGGTTCCGGTCATTGGTCGGACATCTATTTTAGGTTTCTTGGTGGGTGTGTTACCAGGAGCAGGAGCTACAATTGCGAGCTTCTTAGCCTGGGGTTTTGAGAGAAGCATAGCCTCAGCAAAAGAAAAATTAAAGTTTGGCAAAGGCTCGATTAAAGGTCTAACAGCACCTGAAACGGCAAATAACGCTGCCTGTACAGGATCCTTTGTGCCGTTATTAACTTTAGGTATTCCAGGTTCAGGAACGACCGCTGTTATGTTAGGTGCACTGCTGTCTTTCGGGGTTCAGCCAGGTCCAAGACTCTATATTGAACAGCCAGAGCTTTTTTGGGCTGTTATTGTTTCTATGTATATTGGTAACGTCATTTTATTGGTTTTGAACTTACCTCTGATTCCCTATATAGCCCGCATATTGGCAATACCTAAAAACATTTTAGTGCCTTTAGTTTTATTTTTCTCTGTTACAGGCGTGTATTTGATTTCTTTTAATGCTTTTGATATCTATTTTATGGCTATTGTCGCAATTATTTCTCTTGTGCTAAGAATATTAAAATATCCTATGCCACCACTAATATTAGGTTTTATTTTAGGTGGAATGTTAGAGAAAAATTTACGAAGAGCATTGCTGATTAATGATGGCTCATTCTCCTTTATGTGGGAAAGGCCAATAAGTTTGGCATTATTTATAATTATGGTATTAATTATTTTATTGCAAATATATCAAGGGCTAAAAAAAGAGGAATCAACATAAAGCTGAAGCATATTTAAAAGTAATAAATTAGATGAAAATCCAGTTAAATTAATTTTGTTACTTCGTTGCTGTCCATTGAGTTATTTGCTAATCGAATCATTTCAATGAAAAAATCAAAACAAAACAATCCAGAAAGTATTCTTAAGCGCTGGGTAAAATATTTTAATGAAGCTGATTTAGATGGATTGCTGGGCTTGTATCATTTAAATAGCACTGTATTGCCAACATTCGTACCCAGTGTCCTGTCTACACAAGAACAGATCAAGGAATATCTTTTCAATTGTCTTAATCGTTTGAAAGTCGTTGAAATTAACAATGACGCAATCGTAAAGCAGCGGTTAACTGAAAATATATATTTGTTGACTGGTTTCTATATTTTTTATTTTGACAATGACCACAAAAGAGAATTCAAATCTCGATTTACTTTTCTAATAGATTTGTCAACTGAAAAACCAATTCAACATCATCATTCTTCTCAAATATTTGAAAGTTTATTTTAAGGTGAGATGGGGGTTAACTGAATTTTGATTACATAGCGATTAGTTTCACTTCAGTCCCTTAAGTAACTATTCGATTCAATTTGTAATAATTCGTAACAAATCAAATCATTTTGTGATATATCCATTAATAAACTAGTTGTTAATTCTGCTCAATGTTGTGCAGAGTTTATTTCATAAATTATATTTCAATGGAGAGAAAATTATGAAGAATAGAATGAAAATATCAACGCTAGCAGCCACAGCGCTTCTAGCAACTACAACATCGGTAAGTGCTGGTGAAGTAGAAGTTTTACACTGGTGGACTAGCGGAGGCGAAGCTGCAAGTGTAAATTACTTAAAAGACAAGTTGAGTGACGCTGGAGTTAGCTGGACTGACTTTGCGGTTGCTGGTGGTGGTGGTGAAAATGCGATGACTGTATTGAAGTCAAGAGCAATTTCTGGAAATCCTCCTACAGCAGCTCAAATCAAAGGTCCATCCATTCAAGAATGGGGTGACCTAGGATTTTTAGCTAACATCGATGGTGTTGCTAAAGCTAACGACTGGGATAGTCTTTTACCTAAAGTTGTTTCAGACGTAATGAAGCACAATGGTAAATATGTTGCTGCGCCAGTAAACGTTCACAGAGTTAACTGGATGTGGTCTAATCCTGAAGTATTCCGTGCAGCGGGTGCTACCATCCCTACAACCTGGGATGATTTCATGGTGCAAGCTAAGAAACTTCAAGGGGCCGGTTTTATTGCCTTGGCACATGGTGGCCAGGCTTGGCAAGATGCAACATTGTTTGAAGCAGTTGTACTTGGTATAGGTGGTGCTGATTACTATAACAGTGCCTTTGTTAGCCCAGTAGATTTAGACGTTTTGAACAGTGACACTACAGTAGAAGTTTTCGAAACTTTTGGAAAACTACGTCAGTTCGTTGACGCTAATTCTCCTGGACGTGATTGGAACGTAGCTACTTCAATGGTAATTGAAGGTAAAGCAGGTATGCAAATAATGGGTGACTGGGCAAAAGGTGAATTTAAAGTTGCCGGTAAGAATGTTGGAACCGATTTTATATGTACTGCGGCTCCAGGTACTTCAGGTGCTCATACTTTCAATATAGATTCATTTGCTTTCTTTAAGCAGTCAGATGCAGCTAGCTCTGAAGCTCAAAATATTATGGCAGCTGAAATTTTGGGTACTGACTTCCAGACAGTATTCAATCTAAATAAAGGCTCTATTCCTGCACGCTTAGGTGTGTCGAGAGCTGAGTTCGATTCATGTGCTCATGACTCAATGGATGCCTTTGTTGCAGCTTCTGCCAGTGGTTCTCTAGTACCAAGTTTTGCTCACGGTATGGCAGTATCTTCAGCAGTATCAGGAGCTATATATGACTCAGTAACAAACTTCTTTAACTCTGATCAGAGTGCACAAGAAGGTGTTGATCAATTGGTGGCTTCGGTTTCTTCTGCATTGTAAGATCGGTTAATTATGTAGACAGATACCAATCAATGCTCCTTCTCCTTGCATAATTGGTAGATGTTTAGAAAATAACCGGGGGCGCCTAAATTAGGCGCCCCATTTTGTTTTTTCATTATAAAATTCACTACTGTGTTTAATTTTCTAGAAAAAAACTTACCAAAAATTGTACTAGCTCCTACAACAATTGTGATGATTGTTTGTATGTACGGCTTCATTGTTTGGACTGGCTTACTATCTCTAACCAAAAGTCGAATGATGCCGCAATGGGAATTTGTAGGTCTTGATCAGTATGTGCGCCTCTTTAACAATCCTCGTTGGCATGTAGCAGTTGATAATCTGTTCATTTTTCTTATTTTATTTATCTTGATTGCGCTAGTCTTAGGTCTCCTGTTGGCGATATTTCTTGACCAAAAGATTCGTAATGAAGGTGTTATACGAACTATATATTTATACCCAATGGCGATCTCATTTATTGTCACAGGAACGGCATGGAAATGGATTCTTAATCCTGGACTTGGAATTGAAAAGCTGGTTAATGATTTGGGCTTTGTAGGGTTTGAATTTCGTTGGCTTGTTGAGTCTGATATGGCAATCTATACGATAGTGATTGCCGCCGTATGGCAATCTAGTGGTTTTGTAATGGCGCTCTTTTTGGCGGGATTGCGCGGAGTAGATGACAACCTTACCAAGGCCGCTAAAATCGATGGTGCATCAACAATTCGACTTTACTGGCATATCATATTGCCTTTAATGAGGCCAGTTTTTTTTAGTGCCATTGTCATTCTTACTCATATTGCTATTAAAAGTTTTGATTTAGTTCAAGCGCTTACAGGTGGTGGGCCAGGTTATTCCTCTGATTTACCAGCAAATTTTATGTACACGTATTCCTTTAATAGGGCACAAATTGGAGTGGGCGCTGCTAGTGCTATGATTATGTTGTTTGGTGTTTTAGCCGTCCTAATCCCTTACTTATATTCTGAATTACGAGAGAAAAAAACATGAATCGTCACATACTAACGAATATCAACATTGGTCGTGTAATGATCTATCTGATATTACTTTTCTTTGCCTTGATATATTTAGCACCTTTATATGTAATGTTTACAACCTCTCTTAAAGGTATTGAAGAGATTCGAAGTGGTAACTTGATGGCGCTTCCTGTTGATCCAACTTTTTATGCTTGGGCCAAAGCTTGGTCATCAGCCTGTACAGGTAGTGAATGCAAAGGTTTGGCGCCATATTTTTGGAATAGTGTTCGAATTGTATTTCCGGCAGTCATAATCTCAACGATTATTGGTGCATTTAATGGTTATTCACTGGCTAAATGGAAATTCAAAGGTAGTGAGTTATTATTTGGAGCGCTATTGTTTGGCTGCTTCATTCCATTCCAAGTGATTCTTCTACCAATGGCAAAATTGCTGGGTTCATTGGGTTTAGCCAACACAGTCACAGGTCTAGTAATGGTTCATGTGATATATGGTGTCGCCTTTACAACACTTTTTTTTCGTAACTATTATGTAGGCATACCAACAGAGCTAGTGAGAGCAGCGAAGCTTGATGGGGCAGGATTTTTTGCTATTTTCAGACATATTTTCCTTCCCTTATCTACCCCAATTTTTGTAGTCACAATAATATGGCAGTTTACGCAGATATGGAATGACTTTTTATTTGGAGTGGTGTATTCAGGTTCAGGAACACAACCAATCACAGTAGCCCTCAATAACCTAGTTAATACCTCTGTGGGTGGCAAAGAATATAATGTGGACATGGCTGCGGCCATCATAGCAGCGCTCCCAACTCTAGTAGTCTATGTGATTGCAGGAAAATATTTTGTACGCGGCCTTACTGCGGGTGCCGTGAAGGGTTAAACATTTACTTTTATAAGTTGAAAATGTGCCAACATAAAAGCCATGACATTGCTTGCAACTTGAAAAAATTATAATAAATAGGATAACAATGTGGGAAGTATAAGTCTTAAAAAAATTAACAAATCATTTGGTTCTACTGAAGTATTAAAAAACATAAATCTAGATATTGAGGACGGTGAATTTTTAATTTTGATTGGACCTTCAGGGTGCGGAAAATCAACCTTATTGAATTTGATTGCTGGACTTGAAGATTTAACTAGCGGCGAAATTGTTATCGATGGACTCGACGTATCCGGTGAGTCGCCAAAAGACAGAGATATTGCGATGGTATTTCAATCATATGCTTTATATCCAACAATGAATGTAGCAAGAAATATTTGTTTCGGTTTAGAAATGAATAAGGTACCAAAAAATGAACAAAAGGCAATTCTTAAAAAGGTGTCCGAAGTTCTCCAGATTGATCACTTATTAGAGAGAAAGCCAGGGCAACTTTCGGGCGGACAACGTCAGAGAGTTGCTATGGGTAGGGCATTGGCTCGCTCACCGAAAGTTTTTCTGTTTGACGAGCCGTTATCAAATTTAGACGCAAAACTGCGAGTTGAAATGCGCACTGAAATTAAAAAATTGCATAAACGGATTGGCACCACTATAGTCTATGTGACCCATGACCAAATTGAGGCGATGACGTTAGCAGATCGAATAGCGGTTCTTAAGGATGGCAAGTTAGAGCAATTAGGAACACCTTACGAGATATATAACGATCCAGTGAGCCATTTTGTTGCTGATTTTATGGGGTCACCTGGTATGAATTTTATCGAATGTATTGTTAAAGATGAAAACTTAATAGTTGAGAGCAGCGGTCAAAAATATGAATTGTCAATTCCTTGTACAGATGCTCTAAATAACTCAAATCTAGATGTTGTATTATTAGGTATTCGACCAGAGATGCTTACTGAAATACAGCCTACAGTTGTTGAAAATTCGTTTATTCATCAGATTGAATTTGATGTTGAGGTAATTGAGCCGATGGGTGCAGACACTGTTGTGATTGGTCAATGGAATGGAACTGAGGTGATTGCAAGATTAAGCCCCGAATCTGGAAAGACTGCGGGCAAAGGTTTTATACTTCAGGTGGATACTAGTAATGCTATATTATTTGATCCTAACACAGGTTTAAGAATACGTTAAAAGTCGATTAATGCTGCTATGAGTAGAAGTTTTTCAAGGTTTGAACTCTCTATCCCTTCCATAGGGCTTGGAACATGGGAGTTGAGAGGGCGTAAGTGCAGAAGGGTGGTTCGAGAGGCTCTAGAATTAGGGTATCGTCACATTGACACCGCAGCGATGTATGAAAACGAATCCGAAGTAGGAAGTGGAATAGTTGACTCCGGTGTTGATAGAAAGGAGGTTTTTTTAACAACTAAAATCAACACTATCGAGGTTAATAATGAAGGAATCGTTGATGCGTTTCATAAAAGCCTTTCAGATCTTAAAACTGACTATGTTGACTTACTATTAATTCATTGGCCAACCTTTAGTACCAATCTTGGCGATATGCTTGAAATAATGTATGGTATTAAAGAAAGCCAAAAGGCAAGGGCTATCGGTGTTTCAAATTTTAACACTACCCTCTTAAACGAGTGCGCTCGCCTTGGTTTTGAAGATATTTATTGTAATCAGGTTGAGTATCACCCATTTCTTTCACAAGAAATACTCCTTAAAAAGATGAATGAAATGGATGTTATACCCGTAGCTTACTGCCCTATTTGTCGTGGAGATGTAGCTAAAGATAGTGTGATTATAGAGTTGTCCGAAAAGTATAACAAAACCCCAGCTCAAGTAACCTTGAGATGGGTTATTCAACAGCAATCAGTTGCAATTCCAAAAAGTGCAAAAAAACGCAGACTGAAAGAGAATATTGATATCTATGATTTTGAGATTGATGATCAAGATATGACTCGAATACATAGCCTTGCACGAGGTCAAAGGCAGGTTCCGAATCTGGATACAAATCCTTTATTAGGGGCTTGGGATTAAGAGTAATTTTCTATACAATATTCTTCACACTAAGCCTTTCAATGAGTTGAATAGGAAAATCATATTCAATATTCAGTTCAAGGTTGTAGCAAAGATTTAGTAAACGTCTCGTGGCGGATACTGCCATTCTGTTAAATGGAATACGAACTGTAGTCAGCGGTGGGCTTGTATAGCGTGCTATATTCATATCATCATAGCCAATTACTGATATATCGTTAGGAATATTAAATCCATTGATTGATAATGCGGAAATAGCGGACATCGCTGACTGGTCATTTCCACAAAAAAGGGCAGTAAAAGGTTTGTCTTGTTTTAATAAATATAATGCTCCCTCATAGCCTTTTCTATAAGTGTAATCTCCTTCAAAAATTAACTCTTCAGGGATATTAACGTTATTGTCATTTAGCGCAGAAAGGAATCCTTGGTGTCTTTGATTTCCGTCATCAGTTTCTAACCATCCAGTAATACAAGCGATATTGCTATGTCCCTTATCTATTAAATGTTGACCACAAACATAGCCAGCTTGATAGTGATCAAAATAAAAACACTTATCATCAATTAGCTCGATTTTGTTATTCAATAGAGTAATATTTGGGAATTCATTTTCAATCTGAAGTATTTCAAGTGCAGGAAGATCTGAGCCCCAAATAATTATTCCGTCACAACCTTTACTAATAAGCCTGTCAAATGATTCTCTGGAGGCGTTTGGATTTTTACTAGAATTAAGGTCACCATCAGCAAAAATCAGATGTATTTCAAATTCTTTGAGATCAGTTTCCATTTCTCTTAGAGTGCGCCTATTTATTTCACCAGATGTTTCAGTGCCCCAGATACCAATAGTATTCATTTTTTTTGAAACCAGTGAGCGCGCTGCCCTGCTTGGTGTGAAATTTAAGGCCTCCATAGCTTGGTTTACCTTTAACAGGGTTTTCGATGATACAGCGCCATTTCCGGAAAGGACTCTGGAAACAGTTCCAATTCCAACGCTTGCTAACTTTGCTACATCTCTTATCGTTGCCATAATTACTTAAGTTTTTCTATATATTGTAATTTATTTTATAAGATAATGTCTTTATTATATAGGTGTTTAAACAAATTTAGAGTATATACTTAAATTTTTTTGTTTAAAATCAATAACTTATTGTTGACATAATTTATTTAAAAAATAAATTTGACATTAAATTTTATAAGGCATACAATGGAACCGGTTCCAATAATGTTAACTCAATTGGAATTAAAGTTGTATTTATGTTATTTTTTTGTTAAATATATATAGGAGAGAAACTTATGTTACTTAAAAGTTTTAAAAAAACTGCTCTAGTTGCAACAGCGCTATTAACTGGCACTGTCAATGTGGCATCGGCAACAGAACTTGAAGTTACCCACTGGTGGACATCCGGCGGTGAAGCCGCCGCTGTCGCCGAATTTGCCAAAGCATTCAACGCAACAGGCAATACCTGGGTAGATGGTGCTATTGCGGGGTCCGGCGGAACCGCAAGACCAATCATTATCAGCCGAATCATTGGCGGCGAGCCAATGGGTGCCACTCAGCTGAATCACGGCCGCCAAGCTGAAGAGCTTATCGAAGCAGGTCTGCTTTTGGATCTGACCGATGTGGCTGAAGCCGAAGGCTGGAAAGATATAATTAATCCAAGCAAACTGTTGGACGCATGTACGCTTGATGGTCGCATATATTGTGCACCTGTCAACATCCATTCGGCCCAGTGGCTTTGGTTGAGCCACGATGCCTATGCAACAGCTGGTGTTGCTGTTCCTACAAACTGGGATGAGTTTGTGGCAGCCGGACCTGCACTTCGTGCAAAAGGAATCGTTCCCTTAGCGATGGGGCAGCAAGCCTGGCAAACCGGTTTAGCCTTTGGAGTCATAGCAGTGGCACTCGTGAGCGAGGACGTTTGGTATGCAGTTAACCGCGACAAGGACGCAAAGGTCGCCGCTGGTGCAGAGTATCGTCGCGTTTTCGAAGCCTTTGATGATGCGCGCAAAATGTCTATAGGTTCAAACGTCAACGACTGGAACCAGGCGACTAATCTCGTGATTACCGGTAAAGCAGGTGGTCAGATCCATGGAGACTGGGCACAGGGAGAATTCCAGGTGGCCGGACTGGTTGCCGGACAGGATTATACATGTCTGCCGGGTCTTGGAAATCGTGAAATTCTGGATACTGGCGGAGATGCATTTTACTTCCCTGTCCAGGATGATGCAGATGTCGAAGCGGCACAAAAAGTACTTGCCGCACTTCTGGTATCACCAGCAGTTCAAGTGGCATTCAACCTGAAAAAAGGTTCCTTGCCAATCCGTGGTGACATCGATATGTCGACAGCTAACGATTGTATGCAGAAGGGTTTGAAGATTCTTGCTGATGGAAATATTCTGCCTACAGGAGACATTCTTCTTTCTCCGGATACACAAGGTCAGATTTCGGAATTGATGAACGCATTCTGGAATGATTTATATATGAGCGTCGATGATGCACAAGCAAAATATGCTAGCATCATGGCCAGTGCTGACTAAGCATTGCCAATAAAGGACTGCCGAACCTAAAAGTGGTTCGGCAGTTCTCATTAAGATATTACCGATTTCTATTTAAGATATTACCGATTTCTTTAATTATTAATAACAGCCATGCCTAAACAAGCTTTGCCCGAAAGGTTTTTTATTGGCTCTATACTGTTGGCCTTTGTCATGTTGGTGTTAGCCACTGTAGGCATAAAATCCCAAATACTTGAAAATGCTCAGTTTCTGATTTTGCTGCCCTCGCTTCTTTTAGTCATTTGGATGGGTGTTAAAACGGGCAGATTAGAGATCTTTACCAATCGGCTGCGAAAATATGCTACAGGTTGGCTTATTGCCGCATTAACTTCAGCAATGGTTTGGTCATTTGCCCAAAAGGGTACACAGTTGGCCCTTCCCATCCTCAAGGATCTGCGCAAAGTTTGGAATACATTTGAACCCTTTGCTTTGTTTGCCACAGCTGTGTTTATTTTGTTCTGTCTAGTATTACTGGTAATCGGAACCCGAGATTCAGACCTTGAGCGCCCGGGCTATATTGAGAGCTCTCTGGTAAATAATCTATCCAGCAAAATAGCGGCGGTGCCGATGGCCTTTACCGCCTTTGGTATCTTCATCATGGCAACTCTATGGACAGTTTATCATTCGTTCACCAACAGCCGCTTATTACCAAAGAGCGAATTGATCGGGTTTGGTCAATATGAACGTCTCTGGAGTTCCGACCGTTGGTATGTTTCCATTGAGAATCTGGCGATTTTTGGAGTTGGTTCGTTGGTTTTTTCGCTAACTATCGGCTTTATGCTGGCAGCCTTGCTGGACCAGAAGACAAGATTCGAAAATACCTTCCGGACTATTTTCCTTTACCCCTTTGCCCTGAGTTTTATTATCACAGGTTTGATTTGGCAGTGGATTTTGAACCCAGATCATGGTGTACAGAAAGTTGTTCGCTCATTGGGGTTTGATAATTTTGTATTCAACCCACTTTACAATGCAGATATCGTTATCTATGGGGTCCTGATAGCAGCTCTTTGGCAGGGAACAGGTTTTATTATGTGCCTGATGCTTGCAGGTCTACGCGGGATTGACCAGGAAATTTGGATGGCAGCCAGAGTTGATGGTATTCCGATGTGGAAAACCTATCTACGTATCGTGATCCCAATGATGCGTCCGGTCTTTATCACAACGCTTGTCATCATTTCTGCTGGAATAATAAAAGTTTACGATTTGATAGTTGCACAGACCTCGGGTGGGCCGGGTCTCGCCTCTGAGGTGCCGGCAAAATATGTGTTCGACTATATGTTCGGCCACCAAAATCTTGCCCAGGGCTTTGCCGGCTCAACCATGATGCTGGTTTCGGTTCTGATCGTTCTTATCCCCTTAGCATATTTAGGATTTGGGAGGCGCAAGCATGGCTGATTCTGCAGATGTACATTCGCTAGATGGTCCCAGAGGGCCAAAACCACGCAAAAAGCTGAGCCGCAGAAATATCATTCTTTACGGGACATTGTTCGTCGTCGCGGTATATTACCTGATTCCGCTTTATGTGATGCTGGTTACATCGGTAAAGGGTATGCCGGAAATTCGCATGGGGAATATTTTTTCACTGCCCCTTGAGATAACTTTCGAACCTTGGGTCAAAGCGTGGAGTCAGGCATGCACAGGGCTCAATTGTGACGGGTTGTCACGAGGATTCTGGAATTCAGTTAAAATCACCGTACCCTCGGTTGTCATATCAATCGCAATCGCATCGATTAATGGCTACGCTTTGGCCAACTGGCGTTTCAAAGGAGCAAATCTCTTTTTCACCGTGCTAATATTTGGCGCCTTTATTCCCTATCAGATTATGCTTTACCCACTTGTCATAATACTTCGTGATTTAGGCCTTTACACAAAACTCCCGGGCTTGATTATGATTCACTCTATTTTTGGAATGCCAATTCTGACACTGCTTTTCCGCAATTATTTTACCTCCATACCTGAAGAGCTTTTCAAAGCGGCCAGAGTCGACGGAGCTGGGTTTTGGGGAATATACTTCCGCGTCATGATGCCGATGTCACTGCCAATATTTGTCGTCGCTATTATTTTACAGGTGACGGGTATTTGGAATGACTTCCTGTTTGGAGTGATCTATACCAAACCGGCAAACTACCCAATGACTGTTCAGCTTAATAACATTGTGAACTCTGTTCAAGGGGTAAAAGAATATAACGTAAATATGGCCGCTACCTTGCTGACGGGGCTGGTACCTTTAGCCGTCTATTTTATTTCAGGCAAACTCTTCGTGCGTGGTATTGCTGCCGGCGCAGTTAAAGGATAATTAAAAAATGAATAGTATAGAAATTAAAAAACTGTCGCTTAATTTTGACGAAGTTGTAGTCCTGAAGGACCTAGATTTAACGATTGAAAAAGGAGAATTTTTGGTGCTCTTGGGAGCTTCAGGTTGTGGTAAATCAACATTGCTGAACTGCATTGCTGGGCTGTTGGATGTTACTGATGGGCAGATTTTTATCAATGGGAAAAACGTCACCTGGCATGAACCTGCGCAGAGGGGCATTGGTATGGTGTTCCAATCCTATGCGCTTTATCCGCAAATGTCGGTCAAGGGCAATCTGTCGTTCGGTCTGAAAAATGCAGGTCTACCAAAAGAAGAAATTGAAAAACGCGTTAAGCACGCTTCAGAGATGCTGCAGATTGAATCGCTTTTAGAGCGTAAACCTGCTGCGCTGTCTGGTGGTCAACGCCAGAGAGTTGCCATAGGTCGTGCTTTAGTTCGGGATGTTGAAGTTTTTTTGTTTGATGAGCCTTTATCAAATTTGGATGCGAAGTTGCGCACTGAACTCAGGGTTGAGATTAAACGACTACATCAGAAACTGGACAATACCATGATTTATGTAACCCATGACCAGATTGAAGCCATGACTTTGGCAGACCGCATTGCCGTTATGAGAGATGGTTTGATTTTACAGTTAGATGATCCTAAGACAATTTACAATGCTCCAGCCAATAAGTATGTTGCTGGATTTATTGGATCTCCAGGTATGAAATTTTTAAAGGGCACAATATTGCAGAATGACAAACCCATATTTAAGTTGGAGGGAGGCTGGAGCGAATCGCCGGATCTAAGTAATTACAAATTTCAAGAAAGTATTAAAACTGAAACGCAGGTTTGGTTAGGCATACGTCCTGAGAGTGTTGTGGTTGGAGGTGAAGCAAAAAATATGCCGGTGAACTTTAGTCTCGAAGTAGAAGTTGTTGAGCCTATGGGAGCGGACACATTGGTATGGTCACAGATAGGCGGCCAGGAGTTTCGTTTTATTATTGATGGCAACATTTCAGTAAACGTTGGTGACAGAGTTACAGTTGGTTTTGATCCAGCTCATGTGTCAATTTTCGATTTTGACAATGAGGAGCGCTTGTAAACGTGAGTCAAGATTGATAATTGAAATAAATTCATAAATTAATTATTTTTACAGATATATATTTAAGGAGTAACGATGTATAGATTTCCAAAAGACTCAAAATTATATGACCCAAAATTTCTTTTTGGAGTAGCCACCGCATCTTATCAAATTGAAGGTGCAACAGATGTTGATGATCGTTGTCCATCAATTTGGGATACTTTCTGTGCCAAGCCTGGCGCAGTTTATAAACAACATAACGGGGATGTCGCTTGTGATCATTACCATCTATATCAGGATGATGTAAATTTGATTGCAAATTTGGGTATGGATGCCTATCGCCTTTCAATAGCGTGGCCTCGAATTATTAGGCCTGACGGCACTATTAACCAAAAAGGGCTGGATTTTTATGACCGAGTTATTAGTGCACTGGAAGAAAAAAATATTAAAATTATGGCCACTCTTTATCATTGGGATTTACCTCAATATCTAGAAGATGAAGGTGGTTGGCTAAATCGAGAAACCTCAACTAAATTTGCTGAATATGTTGAAGTTGTGAGCTCCTATTTTGGTAATAGAATTGATTTTTATGCTACCTTAAATGAACCATGGGTTAGCGCCTATCTTGGCTACCGTTTCGGTATTCATGCACCAGGCATTGCAGATGAAAAATCTGGATTTCTAGCCAGCCATAACTTATTACTTGCACATGGCATGGCTATACCAATTTTAAGGAAAAATGCTGCAAATTCTAAGCACGGAATTGTACTAAACTTTACTCCAAATTATCCTGTCGATGATTCATCTATTGAGGCTGCAAAATTTGCCGATGATGAGCATACACATTGGTTTATTAAGCCAATCATGGAGGGCAAATATCCTGAATCTGTGTTTCAACACTATATCGATGTAATGCCTACTATTGCTGAAAATGATATGCAGATTATTAGTGAAAAAATTGACTTCTTAGGGGTAAATTATTACTCTCGTAGTATGGTTTCAAGTGGAAGGCAAGGGAAAATATCTGATATCATTTTAAAAAAAATCGAGCGCGCAGAAGTGCGTATCCAAGAATCTAATGATGTTACTGCTGATACTAAGGCAAAGCAGTTGCAGAAGTTAATGAATCAAAGAAATATTCATTATAAAAGTGTCGATCTAGAGGAGGTTGAGCGAACTCATATTGGCTGGGAGGTTTATCCTGAAGGGCTCCTTAAATTGTTAACTGACTTGCACCAGATATATCAATTGCCACCAATCTATATTACTGAAAATGGTGCGGCAGTAGATGATCATGTGATTGACGGAGTTGTGGATGATGAGCAACGTTATCGTTATTACCAAAACCACCTATCTATGGTTGATCAAGCGATTAAAGAAGGCGTTGATGTTAGAGGGTACTTTGCATGGAGCTTGATGGATAATTTTGAGTGGGCCGAGGGCTATAAGATGCGCTTTGGGATTGTTTATGTTGACTATGAAACTCAAAAAAGGACACTCAAACAGAGTGCAATTAAGTTTCAAGAGTTTTTAAATGCTCGTCAGCAATAATTATTTTCGATATGTTTTGAAACACTTTGACACAAAACAAAACAATTCAAGATAGTGAAAACAATATACTATTTGGAAAAAAATATGAGAAAAATGATTATTTGATCTAAATTTATTAACAATTGCCGAAACAGACTACCGCAGAAAGCAAGCGAGGAGGGGACAAGTAATGGCAAAAAATTATGGAAAGAAAACAATTTGGTTAGATCCAGATGACGTTATGGAATATGGTACTGATCCGGAAACAGTTAGACGGTATAAAATGATAGATGCTAAAAAAGCTAGATTAAAATCTATAAGATATCTAGCAAAGTATTTAGATACAAGTAATACAGTTTATCAACCGGACACACGATTTCGAAGTTTAGTTGAGGGTCCAAATCGAATATTTGCTACTTCAACAAATACAGAAGCTGAAGCATATTTAAAAGTAATAAATTAGTCAAGCAAGAAATTAAACATTTAATATTTGTTTAACAAAATACTTAAAATTATGTTGAACGCATTAAAAATCAAGAAAATAAAAGTTCTATATGGAATCGCGTTGGTTTCATATATGCTATTCTTCTTTTTGATATTCATTACTAAATAATCTAGCCTTTTTATGAACAGACCTCTAGCAGATATAGGTTTAATAGGTTTAGGCGTAATGGGCTCAAGCCTAGCCTTAAACATAGCAAATCATGGCTACTCAATTGCGGTCCATAATCGATCAAGAAAAGAGATTGATGATTTAATTAATGGTCGCGCTAAAGGAAAAAACATTATCGGTTGCGAAGATATTGTAGATTTCGTCAATTCAATCAAAAAACCTCGAAAAGTCATGTTGATGGTTGTCGCCGGTTCAGTGGTTGATGATTATATTAATAAACTGATTCCATACTTAGACCAAGGTGACATTATCATTGATGGTGGTAACTCCCATTATCCTGACACAACCCGCAGAACCAAATCACTGGAAGAGCAAGGATTCCTTTTTATCGGTGCTGGAGTGTCTGGAGGAGAAGAGGGGGCACTAAAAGGGCCATCCATTATGCCAGGAGGGTCGTCTGCAGCTTGGCCAGAAGTTAAGGGTATTTTCCAGACGATATCAGCTAAAGTTGAAAACGACGAACCTTGTTGTGACTGGATTGGTGAAGACGGTTCAGGACACTTCGTCAAAATGGTCCACAACGGCATCGAATACGGCGATATGCAATTGATTTGTGAGGCATACCAAATAATGAAAGACTTGCTGGGGATGTCAACTGATGAAATGCATGATATTTTTAAGCAATGGAATGAAGGTGAATTAAGTAGCTACCTTATTGAGATTACTGCTGATATTTTGGCATTTAAAGAAAAAGACGGCACCCCTCTGGTTGATCGTATTCTTGACACTGCAGGGCAAAAAGGGACTGGCAAATGGACTGCAACTGTTGCACTAGAGCTCGGCACCCCTTTAACCTTGATAGCGGAAGCAGTTTTTTCACGCTACCTCTCATCTATCAAGCAAGATAGGGTTGAGGCTTCAAAGTTACTTAGTGGACCCAATATTCAATTTAAAGGTAATAAGGAACAAGCTCTTGAAGACATTCACGATGCACTATACGCCGCAAAAATAGTCTCTTATGCGCAAGGTTATACTTTGTTAAATGAGGCTGCTAATCAATTTAATTGGAATCTAAACTATGGTGGCATTGCCCTCATGTGGCGTGGAGGTTGCATTATTCGTTCGGCTTTCTTAAATAAAATTAAAGATGCCTATGACAATAATCCGGAAATAAAAAACCTGCTTTTAGATCCTTTTTTCAAGGATAAGATTAACAACTGTCAGGCAGGATGGCGTCGTATCGCTTCAATTGCTATGACTCATGGCGTGCCCGCTCCTGCAATGACATCTTCTCTATCTTATTATGATGGATATCGCTCTGCGAGGTTACCAGCAAACTTATTACAGGCCCAGAGAGATTACTTTGGTGCTCATAGCTATGAACGTGTCGATAGATCTGTTGGTGAGTTTTTTCATACCGATTGGTTATCTCAAAAAACTTGAGCTGCTGACTATATTTTAAAAGATAGAATAATGACGAATTCACAAGACAAAAGCACTAGTTTTGTTCTATTTGGAGCTCTAGGAGACTTATCCCTTCGAAAATTGATGCCGGCCTGGTTTTATCTTGAACGCTCAGGACTGCTAGATGACTCTTTAAGAATTCTTGGAGTTGCTCGTCAGGATATCACTAGAGAACAATTCCAGCAAAAAATCATAGACGCACTCAATTTATATGTGCCAGATGAGTATTTAGATGCTGATGTTTATAACAAGTTAATTGAACGCATTAACTATTGTTGCTGTGATTTAAATAATCATGATGACTATCAGAAATTAGAGCAATCTCTTAATGGCTGGAATAAGCCTATTTCTTATTATTTAGCTATACCCCCAGACCTTTTTGAAGTTGTTTGTGATGGTCTACACAATATTCAAATCCTGACTAAAAATAGCCGTATTGTTGTTGAAAAGCCTATTGGTTACAGCTTGGAATCCTCAAGAGATATCCATGACAAGCTATTAAAGCATTTCAATGAATCCCAAATATATCGTATTGATCATTATCTTGGCAAGGAGACAGTTCAAAATCTTATTGCTTTGCGTTTTGCTAACTCACTTTTTTCAAGTCAGTGGAACAGTAAAAGTATCGAATATATCGAAATAACTGCAGCTGAATCTGTCGGTATTGAGGGTCGCTGGGACTACTTTGATGGTGTTGGACAAATGAGAGATATGGTCCAAAGCCATATTCTACAGCTTCTATGTCTTATTGCTATGGAACCCCCTAGTCGACTCAACGATCAAAGCATCCGAAATGAAAAAGTTAAAGTATTACAAGCACTTCAGCCACTTAATGAAAATAACATTTCAAAGAGTTTTATAAGGGCTCAGTATAGTGATGGCCAAATTTCAGGAGCTATAAAACCTGGATACTTGAATGAGGAGGGTGCTATATCTAAAAGTAAAACTGAAACATTTGTAGCCATAAAAGCAGAGATTGCCAATTGGCGTTGGTCAGGAACACCTTTTTACATAAGGACTGGGAAAAGGATGGCAGGAAAAATCACCAATATTGCCATTCATTTTAAATCTGATGCTCACTTTATATTTGATCAGGATCAAAAAAGCTCTACAGGGAATAGTTTAATAATAAGCTTGCACCCAACAGAAGGAATTTCTCTTCAAGTTTTTACAAAGCGTCATGGTGTAAATGAAGGCATGAGATTAAGATCTGACCTAATGAGCTTAGATTTTATTAAATCTCAAAAATTATTGAAGATTCCAAGTGGTTACCAAAGATTATTATTGGATATACTTTTGGGTAATCAGAGTTTGTTTCTTTGCAAAGAAGAAATAGAGCTGGCATGGGAGTGGTGCGACAATGCTTATAAAATCTGGCAAAAGTCTTTGCAACCTCTTTATTCTTATCCTGCAGGCAGCAACGGCCCCAATGAAAGTAAAACCCTTCTACAACAAAATGGACATAACTGGCATGATGAATAATAAATTTTACTATTTGCCTAGAAGCGTTAACTGGCATGGATCTAATGCTAGAGAGTCTTTGGCGAAAAATTTGAGCCAAAGCATTGGTCAATTACTATCTCAGTCCATAAATCAGGATGGTCGAGCAAGTCTTGCTGTGTCTGGTGGTCGTACTCCTGTTTTAGTATTTGAAGCGCTATCAGAATTGAATCTTGATTGGTCGAAAGTTGATCTGGTATTAGTTGACGAGCGTTGGGTGGATGCTTCACATGAAGACAGCAATGAGTTACTTGTGAGACAACACCTTATAAAAAATAAAGCTTCTAAAGTAAATTTTATGCCAATCAAAAATAATGCTAAAACTGTTAAGGATGGCCTGATATTGTGTCAACAATCGTTTCAAAAAATTAAACAGCCATTCGATGTCGTGGTTTTGGGTATGGGGACAGATGGTCATACAGCTTCCTTGTTTCCTTGTGCTGAGGAATTAAATGATGCAATGAATCCTAATAACTCCGAAAGCTACGTTGTGACTTCACCAAAGACAGCACCGTATGCACGTATAAGCCTTACATATAAGGCAATTAGTAGCGCAAAAAATATAATACTTCATTTGAACGGTTCGCATAAGCTCAAAGTCCTTGAGCTTGCTATGACTCATAAAAATGCTGAAAAAATGCCAATCTACGCTTTCCTAGAAGACCCCTTAAGTATCTACTGGAGCCCCTAATTCCATATTATTAATAACTATAAAGGTTTAAATGAATCAATCAGCATTCAAATTAATGGCTTAGATTATGCCAATATTCAACTAAAATTATTGAACAAGAAATAGGAGCTAAAATTTATTATGAAAATTAACGATATAGAGGGACAAATAGTTAAGGAAGATGACAGGTATATAGTGAAGGACAATACTTCTCTTAATAATCTCGTAATCAGCACTACAACTCTTCATCCTGATAAATCTACCAGCGGCCATAAGCATGAAGGGCAGGAAGAGGTCTACATGTTTATGAAGGGTAGTGGCAGGATGGAGCTAGATGACAAAGAGTTTGTTGTCAAAGAGGGTGACCTTATATTAATTGAGGATGGCGTTTTTCATCGAGTGCACAACACAGGAACGACAGATTTGTACATGGTTTGTGTGTTTGATGGTTCAAGGAACCACTAAGCAAAGAAATAATATGGCTTCTTATAACTTAGTAGGAGATATTGGAGGAACAAACGCAAGATTTGCTATAGTCTCTCAAGGTAGCTCTGAATTAATAAGCATAAAAACTCTCCAGTGTGAGAAATTTGAAACTATTCAGCAGGCTATCCGATTCTATCTATCTTCTATTGAAGACATTCAAATTAGCTCAGCTTGCATTGCATCAGCAGGAACAGTTCATTTAGATACCTTTAAACCAGCAAACAATGATTGGGTCATAAATAAATCCGACGTCTCATCAGCACTAAACAATATTCAGGTGAGTTGGATTAATGACTTTAATGCTCAAGCCCTTGCTACTACACTATTATCTAACAACGACGTCATTACTATCAAGGCTGGTATTGAACAGCCTGACAGATTAAGGTTGGCTATAGGCCCTGGCACTGGATTGGGAGTTTGTGGTCTGATAAGATTGTCTAGTGGGTGGGTTTCAGTTCCGACACAGGGTGGCCATTCAGATCTTGCGCCTAACACTAGTTTAGAGATTGAAGTTTTGACCTTGTTACAGAAAAAGTTTGGTCATGTTGCAGTGGAAAGGGTGCTATCTGGTCCAGGTATCGTTAATTTGTATGAAGCTCTATGTGAAATTAATGGAAAGAACATTTTATTTCATTCTCCTTCTGAAATAACTGCTGCCGCTACCAATCCAAACCCAGACCATTTATCTAAAGAAACACTTCATATGTTTTGTCAAATGTTTGGCTCTGTTACTGGAAGTTTAGCTTTAGCGTCAGGATCTTTAGGTGGGATATACATTACCAGCGACCTGGTACGAAATTTTCTCGATTTTTTCATTGGTAGTGAGTTTGTACAAAACTTCGAGAATAAAGGGCGCATGAAATATTATATGACCGATATACCTATCTATCTATCAAAAAAAGAAAACATGGGTTTGTTAGGAGCCATCCGTTATTTAAATCACTTATAGCGACACTAGTTAAAATAATTAACATAAAACGCAGAACTACAAATTAGTTTTTCGAACAGATGTTATTAAATAACTTTCTCTTATATATTAGATGAAAATTGGATGTTTGAGGAGTGCGTTTGTATCATAAAGTAGCTAAACTTAGTCTAACAGCTCAAAAGCACTTATAACACCGTCAGCGACATCAACGATTCGTTTGTTTTTATCCATCGCCATCTTTCGAAGAGACTGGTAGGCCTCATCTTC
>JAKUUR010000022.1 GCA_022448455.1 Candidatus Thioglobus autotrophicus | reverse complement strand
AATTAAAGACAATCTGTGAAAACAACAAAATACTTAAAGTATGTTGCAAAATACTTGGTCTAAAATACGCAAAGATTATTATCGCAGTTCTGGTTGTCGGATTGGTCGGATTGGTCGTATGGTGTTATGGTTTTCCGACATAATGTTGTTATGAATGTGCCTGGACATATCAAACATACTTCTTATCTAACCATTTTGACTTTTGTTTGTCCGTAAAATCTGTTTTATGAAATACTTCATTACCTTTGGAGTCGTAAATCAAAACATACTCAATTCTAATATCACCCTCAATTGCAATTGTTTTTAATTTGGGTTGAATTGAACCATCTTCTTCACCTTTTTGTAATATTTCATAGAGTGCATCTAAATCTTCTGCATCAAAACTTAATGTAGCAGTTTCGGACATATTTTGATTCTCTTCATCATCACCACTAACAAGATAAAATACATTATAAGTTTGCATTTATTGATTTCCCAAATGAGTAATTAAACAAGAACTATAGCATATCACCCTTTCTTTTCTCAAAGGACTGTCCTAATTAAAAGTGTGTATAACACAATAACTACAATCACCACCATACACGACCTATAACGGTTGGTGCCAAAAGTGTGTATGAAGTGTGTATGAGATGAAACCTTAAAGAACCCTATTGCAATAGGGATTTAGTAAAATGTACTTATAGTTGTTCAATAAATACGCAATATTATAGTTTTATATAAAATTAAGAGAAAAGCACTGTTTTTCAATAAAAAACACCAATAATTGACTTTTTTTAACAAATATTCAACTTTTTTATACTTTTTTACTTATTTTTTCGCATTTAATTGACATTATTTAACTAATTTACTGAATTTTTATCAAAAAATAAGCTTTTCTCATTATAAATGAAGGTTTTAAGGTTAAATACTAGCATTTAACTTTAATATATTAACTTGAGTTTATGTTGGCTTGACAGGTAACAAGCAATACTTTATATTTTCTTCATACTCAAGTCGGCAGGCAGTGAGCAAAAAAAAGGTGTGTGCCTAGTAAACGATTTTTAGTAACTTAAATACGGAACAGTTTGTGCGTGACTTGGGAAAACACAATCTAAAGGTTGCATCTACTTTTTATACTAAAGATGGCACGGCCTTTAAATCCTATGGTGATCAACCCTCTCCTTTGATTTTTATTCATGGCGTTGGCATGAGGGGAGATGTGTGGTCTCCACAGGTTGAATATTTTTCTAACGATTATCAAGTTATAACATATGACTTTCTTGGTCATGGTGAAAGCCATCTGCCCCCAGAAGAACCCGTACTTGATGATTACGTAGAACAGCTTAACAGCCTTCTCAAGCACCTTAATCTTTCTTTAATTTCTTTAGTGGGACATTCTATGGGGGCACTTATCAGTGTTGCCTTTGCACTCAAGCACCCTGACAAAGTTAAAGCTCTTGTGCCAATAAATATTGCATTCAATCGCAGTGAGGAGGCTCAAAAAGGAGTTTTAAATAGAGCCAACCAAATCTTACAAACCAACAAGATACTTAATATTGAGCAAACATTAGAACGTTGGTTTAAAAACAAAACAAGCGCAGATGACTTAAAAAAAATAGACAAAATTCGTAACTGGCTAGCGAATACATCACCACAAGGTTATGGCAGGACTTATAGGCTGTTTGCCTTATCTGACAAAGTTTTTCTAAATAAGCTATCCCGGTTAAGACCTCCTGTACTATACTTAACGGGAGACGAGGATCCAAATTCTACTCCCGACATGTCTCAACAAATGGCAGAAGAAACGCCCAATGGTTCCAGCAACTCTCTTACTGGTGAGGCACATATGATGTCCTATATTGCAGCTAATAAAGTTAACCCAATCATTGAACAATTTTTTATGGAAGCCAAAAAAGAAAAGCCTGATGAATAGGGAAGAGATGCGCAACTTCCAACAAGCGCTTGGTTCATTTCCAACTGGAGTTACTGTTGTCACAACTCTAGATAAAGACTCTAAACCGATAGGCTTTACTGCGAATTCTTTTACTTCTGTTTCGCTTGAGCCACACTTAATCTTAATATGCATTGACAAGGCTTCTTTCAATATAGAAGCCTTTTCCAAGGGTAATCATTTCGCAGTCAGCATTCTCTCAGAAAGCCAACACCAGATTTCTAATACTTTTGCTCTCCCTGCAACAGATCGATTTGACCAGATTAACTGGGAGCCCAAAATCACTGGCAGCCCAATAATAAATGAATCCGTTGCTTGGTTTGACTGCATAAAGGATAGTTTTATAGACGCCGGTGACCACTTTATTCTTATTGGCCAAGTTCAGGCGTTCGATAGTTCAACAAACACACCATTGGTTTATTTACGTGGAAATTATGTGAACTTAAGCCTTGAAAAGAAAATGCTATTAGCCATTGAAAATGAAGACACTAAAATACTTGTTGGTGCACTAATTGAATGGCGCAAAAAGATATTCTTGCTTAAGGATGAATCAGACGGTGTTCTTAATTTTCCATCAGCGACAAGACTTGGCTCTGTTGACGACGATAACAGTCTTCTTGGAAAACTACAAAAACTACAAATTTCAATCACTGAGCATTACCTTTTCTCAGTTTTTGAAAACAGTGATGATAAAACTAGCCTCATATATTACCGTGCCCAAGTTGAAGATGGGCTTTCTGTCACTGCTGGCCAATTTTATGAGTTTGATACGATTCCCTTTGAACGTCTCGCAGACGAAGCGAGTAGAATAATGCTTAAACGCTATATTGTGGAGAGAGAATTAAACGCTTTTGGTATATTTGTTGGCAAAGAAAGTGAAGGTAAAGTCGAGGCAATTACAAAAACAAACAATAATTTATAGGATCTGAAATGGATTTTTCTTTTTTTGCACATATGGAACGTATTGACAAGAGTCAATCTCAAACACGCCTCTATGAAGAATTTATCGAACTCTGTATGGTAGCAGAAAAGGGCGGTTTTAGCACTATATGGAATGGCGAACATCACGGCATGAACTTCACTATTGCCCCTAACCCTTTCACTAATTTAGTTGACTTATCTCACCGCACAAAAAGTATAAAACTTGGAACAGCGACCATTGTTGCACCATTCTGGCATCCAATCAAGTTAGCTGAAGAAACTGCAATGGCTGATATCATTACTAAAGGTCGTCTACAGCTTGGCTTGGCTAGGGGTGCATACTCCTTTGAATACGATAGGTTGGCTGACGGGATAGATCCTTTTGATGCTGGTAGCGCACTTCGAGAAATAGTGCCTGCTATTAAAGCAATTTGGAAGGGCGACTATGCACATGATGGCGAGCACTGGTCTTTTCCGAAAACAACTAGCTCTCCTAAGCCATATCAAGACCCACACCCACCAATCTGGATTGCGGCAAGAGGTCAAAATTCCCATGATTTTGCGTTAGCAAATGATTGTAATGTTCAAGTAACGCCGCTATGGCTAGGTGACGAAGAGGTTGGCTCTTTGATGGAACGTTTTAACAATGCTTGTGAATCGCACCCTAAAAAACCAAGGCCCAAAATAATGGTACTTCGCCACACTTTTGTGGCTGAAACAGAAGCAGAATTAGTTCAAGGTGCAAAAGATATTTCCCGGTTCTATTGTTACTTCGGCGCTTGGTTCAAGAACGAAAGACCAGTTGAACAAGGACTTATTAATAAAATTAGTGAAGAAGAAATGTCAAAAATTGAGATGTATTCGCCTGAAAATATGCGTAAAAATAGTATTATTGGATCACCTGAGGAAGTTATTGAGCGAATCAAACTCTGTGAAAAACTTGGCTATGATGAATACAGCTATTGGGTTGATAGTAGCATGAGCTTCGATAAGAAAAAGAAATCAATAGAACTCTTTATTAATAAAGTAATGCCTGCATTTACTTAAAAAAGGAAACCGAATGGAACAATTTCAACACTACATTAACGGTAAATTTAGTAGTGGAGTAGATTACTTCGAAACACTTAACCCAGCCAACGGAAAACCTTGGGCAACCTTTCCTGCAGCCAACGAGGAAGAGTCAAATATGGCTATTGAATCTGCATATGATGCTCTATACAAAGGCCCATGGGCAGAATACACCGCAACTGAACGAGGAAAGCTGTTGCACAAATTAGGCGACTTAATTTTAGAACATGCAACTGAACTTGGTGACCTTGAAACAAGAGACAGCGGCAAGTTAGCTGTTGAAACTCGCGCTCTATCAAAATATGTAGCTGATTACTACTATTATTATGCTGGACTTGCGGACAAAATTCAGGGCGAAGTCCTGCCTATTGATAAACCAAACATGAGAGTCTTTACAACCCGCGAACCGATTGGCGTTGTAGTGGCTATTGTGCCATGGAATGCTCAGCTATTCCTATCGGCAACTAAAATTGCTCCCGCTTTGGCGGCCGGTAATACGGTCGTCGTAAAAGCATCTGAACAGGCACCTGCTGCTCTATTTAAATTGGCTGAATTGGTTGATAAGGCAGGCTTTCCACCTGGCGTTATTAATATCCTAACTGGATTTGGAGAACCATGCGGACGCGTTATTACCTCTCATGCTAAGGTCGCGAGAGTGGCGTTTACAGGAGGCAGTGAAGTTGCAAAACACATCGTTAGAAATACTGCAGAGAATTTTGCTCATGTAAGCCTAGAACTTGGTGGTAAGTCTCCAATGCTGATTTTCGATGATTGTAACATTGAGGGTGCGGTAAATGGCATTATTGCAGGCAATTTTGGCGCCTCTGGGCAAAGCTGTGTAGCTGGATCACGCGTGTTTATTCAAAAATCTATTCATAGTATAGTACTTAGAAAGATTAAGGAACGCGCCAAAGCCATAATTGTTGGTGACCCGTTGGACAAAAAAACTCAAGTTGGCCCTCTTGCAACAACACAACAAGTTGAGCGTGCTTACAATGTAATTACTAAATCTATTAAACAAGGCGCCAAGCTGGTTTTTGGCGGTAAACGTCCTGATTATTTATCAGAAGGTTGGTACTTTGAGCCAACCTTGCTTGATTGTCCAAACCAAGCTATTGACTGTGTCTCAACGGAGCTTTTTGCCCCCGTTATTAGTGCCATTACTTTCGACACCGAGGAGGAGGCAATAGAAATGGCCAATGACTCCGATTTTGGACTTGGTGCTGGTGTTTTTACTGAAAACCTTGCTAGGGCGCATCGCGTCAGCCAAAAGATACACTCTGGGATTGTTTGGGTAAATACCTATAGAGCTATTTCCCCTATCTCACCTTTTGGTGGATTCAAACAAAGTGGTGGAAGTCGCGAAGCTGGTATGGATGCTATTCATGAATACACAAGAACTAAAACAACTTGGATTAACACCTCCCCAGAACCTATGAATAACCCCTTTGTTATTAGATAATTGGATATTTTATGTAAACCCTATATTATGGAGAAAGAAGATGGACAAAAAATTATTTGAATTAGGTCTTTCTAAGCGGAAGGCAACCTTGGGTAGTGATTATGTCGAAAAAAACTTAGCCTCTGCCGACGACTTTAATCGGGACTTTCAAGAACAGATGACCGAGTGGTGTTGGGGTTTTGGTTGGGGAGACGACACAATTGACGAGAAAACCAGATCGATGATGAACTTAACTATGATCGCTGCACTTGGAAAAATGGATGAATGGGAGATTCACTGTAAAGGTGCTCTTAAAAACGGTGTGAGCAAAGAAGAGATCAAGTCTATATTACATGTCATTGCAATCTATTGTGGTGTGCCCCAGGGTGTTGAATGTTTTAGAATTGCAAGAAAAGTGTTAGAAGAAGCTGGAGAAATTTGAATTAATACCCCTCTGAATCCAAAAAATCTTATCAAAATTTTGAGACTTTTATGAAGCGTCTTTTGTCGATTGTTTTGCTTTTAGTGCTGGCGCCACTCTCACAAAACTGGGCCTCTGAGTTAACTAAAGATAGTGAACTTAATCAGAGCATGAGTGTCAGTAGCGATTCGCAAATTAATAATATTCTTCAACCACAAGAGAGCCTCAATAACGAAACCCATCCACTCCAAGTCCATGAAGCTTTTCCGTTAAGAGTTGTTGCAATTGATGATCAAACTCTTGTCATTACCTGGCTCATTAAAGAAGACTATTACCTCTATAAAGATAAGATGTCTTTCGTTGCTGATGGAGCGAAGATTGTAAGCATAAACTTTCCAGAGGCAAAATTAAAGCAAGATGAATTTTTTGGCCAAGTCAGAGTTTACGAAAAACCAGTAGAAATATTAGTCACTTTAAGTGAGATCCAAAATGATGCACTCACCCTAAACATAGGATACCAAGGTTGTTGGAGTGGAGGTGTTTGCTATCCACCACAAAATGACTTAATTAGGATTTCACTCTCAGGAGCTGAGACCATCCAAAGCCAATCTGGAGAGTCAATAAACACTGAAGAATTAAAAGCTAGAGAGCTATTTCAGCAGGGAGGGTTGGCTTTATTCTTTGGATCATTGTTGGCAGGGTTAGCTCTATCCTGGACCCCTTGTGTATACCCAATGATTCCAATTTTATCTGGCATTATTATTGGACAAAAACAAACTCCTAGCACCATAAAAGCTTTTTTGATGTCTTTAACCTTTGTGCTTTCAATGTCTCTTGCTTATGGCTTTATTGGGGCAACTGCCGGCTACTTTGGGGCTGGAATTAATTTACAGGCAATCATGCAAACACCGTGGATATTAGTTGTTTTTAGCTTAATTTTTATTTTTCTTGCTTTTTCTATGTTTGGTTTTTACGACATCCAACTACCAATTAAATTTCAAAACAAACTTACCCAACTGAGCAACAAACAGACTGGCGGTGAATTTGTTGGAGTCTCTATAATGGGCTTTCTCTCGGCACTTATTGTAGGACCCTGTGTGACGCCATTCCTAGCAACCGGTCTGAGCTACGTTATTGCTGGTGGTAGTGCAATAAAAGGTGGTATAAGTCTTTTTGCTGTGGGACTAGGAATGGGCATTCCAATACTGATAATTTGTGGATGGGGGGTCAACGCGCTTCCCAAGGCTGGACCATGGATGAACACCATTAAAAATATTTTTGGCTTTCTCATGATTGCTGTTGCACTGTACCTGCTTGATCGCATCCTGAATCCGATCGCCTCTCTTGTTCTTTGGGCAAGCTTACTGACTATAGCACCGATTAAGCTTGGCGCCTTTAGTAATCTAACTAAAACTAATGGCTTATGGCACCTGCTAGTTAAAGCCACTGGTTTAATTATATTGGGCTATGGCCTACTTCTTTGGCTACTAGTAGCCAAAGGTGGAGGCGACATACAACAACACATAGAGTCACTGATTTATGGTGAAAATATAAAACCATCTGAAAGCATACAATTTCAGATTGTAGAATCTGAAAATCAAATTAATTCAGCCATTTCAGAAACTGAAAATAGCGACAAACTCCTAGTGATTAAATTCTATGCTGACTGGTGTGTTTCCTGCAGTAAATTAGAAAGGGTTGTCTTCTCAGACTCAGATGTGGTTCAAGCCTTGCGAAATACTCTTGCTCTGACAGTAGATGTAACGGACAACAATCAGGTTAATCAAAAATTATTAGCAAGATTTAATCTCATCGGACCCCCAGCAATTCTATTTTTCAAGGATGGCAAGGAGCAAAGACCTCATAGAATCATTGGAGAAATTAGCGCCACTGACTTCCTTAAACACGTAAATAGTCTCTAGAGTGTTTTCACCTATTTGCCTCGAAAATGCTGGCAATGCTCACTATATTTAACTAAATAGATGTTAAAATTCATCTTGTATTATTAAGTTAGTCATCTTATACTTGGACTTTTAGTTCGAGGAATCTAACCTAAGTTTATTAGACAGAAGAGAAGCTGGATGTCATTTCTACTTCTAACGAAAAAAATTAATACTAAATTAAAATTTACAACTCAATACATAGAACAATAGAGGGTGAACAATGGACATTCGTAAAGTCAAAAAACTAATGGAGCTGCTGGAGCAATCTGGCATGGCTGAAATTGAAATTAAAGAAGGTGAAGAGTCGGTAAAAATCTCTCGATTTGGCAACGCGCCTCTGATGACACCAGCTGTCTACCCACAACCAGCGCCAGCCATTGTAACTCCTAGCAATGTTAAAACAACGACAATGGCTGCAGACAAAGATTCTGAGGTAAGTGGCAATTTTATATCATCGCCAATGGTTGGAACTTATTACTCAGCACCATCACCAAGTGCAAAACCATTTGTCACCGTAGGCCAACATGTTAATAAAGGTGACACTGTATGCATTATTGAGGCCATGAAAATCATGAATCAAATTGAAGCTGACCTATCAGGCACTGTCGTTGAGATTCTTGTTAAGGATGGCGAAGCAGTTGAATTTGGACAAGCACTAATCGTAATCCAATGAATTCAATTACAAAGGTATTAATTGCCAATCGAGGTGAGATTGCTCTGCGCATTCTTCGAGCTTGCAAAGAGCTTGGAATTCAAACAGTGGCTATATATTCAACCGCTGACAAAAACCTCAAACACGTTCTTTTGGCTGATGAGACAGTTTGTATTGGCCCTCATGCCCCAGTTATGAGCTACCTCAATGTGCCAGCTATTATTAGTGCTGCAGAGGTAACACATGCTGATGCAATTCATCCTGGATACGGCTTCCTCTCAGAAAACGCAGACTTTGCCGAACAAGTAGAACAAAGTGGTTTTATTTTTATTGGTCCTAGAACTGAGAATATTCGCATGATGGGTGATAAGGTTGCAGCAATCGAGGCAATGCAAAATTCTGGTGTTCCCTGCGTTCCTGGTTCTAATGGCTCACTTGGTGAAAATGTAATTGCAAATATCAAGATTGCAAAAAAAATTGGCTTTCCGATTATCATCAAGGCCTCTGGCGGCGGCGGCGGGCGCGGTATGCGTATCGTTGAATCGGAAGAAGAGCTTTCTAACTCCATTGAGCTCACCAAGACAGAGGCTTTAAGCTTTTTTGGTAACGATGAAGTGTATATGGAGAAATTTTTAAAAACACCAAGACATATAGAGATACAAGTTCTTGCAGATCAATACGGTAATACTGTACATCTTGGTGAGAGGGACTGTTCAATGCAACGTCGCCACCAAAAAGTTGTTGAAGAGGCTCCCGCTCCGGGTATAAGCGAAGAGTTACGAAATCAAATAGGCAGCATTTGTACCGTAGCTTGCAAACAAATTAATTATCGTGGCGCAGGTACATTTGAGTTCCTTTTTGACAAAGGTGAATTTTACTTTATCGAAATGAATACGCGAATCCAGGTCGAGCATCCTGTTACAGAAATGATTACAGGTATAGATATTGTAAGAGAACAAATCTTGATTGCTGGAGGTGAAAAGTTATCGATAACTCAAGCTGATGTTCAAATCAAAGGTCATGCTATAGAGTGCAGACTAAATGCCGAAGACCCCAAGAGCTTTATGCCCTCTCCAGGAAAAATCACACAGTACCATGCTGCAGGTGGTCTTGGTGTTAGAATAGACTCACACATCTACAATGGTTATAATGTTCCCCCTCATTATGACTCGATGATTGGGAAAGTGATTACTTTTGGTGAAACTCGCAACAAGGCGATTATAAAAATGCGAAACGCTTTAGATGAGATGGTCATCGATGGCATTAAAACAAATATCCCTCTTCAAAGAAGAATTATGACTGACAAGACATTCAATAAAGGTGGTATGAATATTCACTATCTTGAAAAGATGCTAGGGAAGCACGAATAATGAACATTAAAGTAGGAATCATTGGTGGCTCAGGCTATACAGGAATTGAACTTTTACGTATATTACACCAGCACCCTGAAGCAGAAGTTATTGCTATTAGCTCAAGGGCGCTTCAAGGAAAAAAAATTGCAGAAGTTTTTCCAAGCATGGCTGGTTTGTCTGCATTAATTTACTCCTTTCCTGATGACAAGAGCCTTAATGACTGTGATATTATATTCTTTGCAACACCACATGGTGTTGCCATGAATGGTGCCGGGTCTTTCCTTGAAAAAGGCATCAAAGTAATTGACTTGGGTGCAGATTTCCGTATTCATGACGCTAGCAACTGGACCCGATGGTACAACATGGAGCATACCCAAAATTCGCTACTCGAAGAAGCAGTTTATGGCCAACCAGAAGTTCGAAGAGAGGTCATTAAAAGTGCTCGCTTGGTTGCAAACCCTGGCTGTTATCCAACAGCAGTTCTGTTAGCGTTAAAACCTTTGCTAGAGAATCGATTGATTGATTGTTCAAATATTGTAGCTGATTGTAAATCCGGCACTAGCGGCGCTGGTCGCATTGCCAATCAAGCGATGCTTCTTTCTGAAGCTTCTGAAAGTTTTAAGGCGTATGGTGTTGGTGGCCATCGTCACTTCCCTGAAATGAAACAAGAATTAGAACTCATGGCCGGCGAGGTGATTGGACTTACCTTTGTTCCGCATCTGTTGCCTATGATTCGAGGCATTGAAGCTACCATCTATGTCGACTTGCTTGATTCAAGCGTTGATGTTAGGCCTTATTTCGAAAATGCCTATCAAAATGAAGAATTTGTTAAAATACTGCCTGAAGGCGTTTATCCTGAAACACGCTCTGTAAGATCATCTAACTATTGCCAACTTGCAATACAGTATGTCGAGCACAGCGATAAGTTGGTTATTATGTCTGTTATTGACAACTTGGTAAAGGGCGCTGCAGGACAGGCCATACAGAACATGAATTTGATGTTTGGGATTGACGAAAAAACCGGACTGTCGCAGATTGGTTTATTGCCGTAAGAAAAAACATAGTTTGATCAGATCAATACATGTTTATTAATATGATAGAGGATTTGGAGAATGTCGATGGAAGCTATAGAAATTACTGATGAAGCTGATATCATCTTTAGCGATAGCGCAGCTAGTAGAGTTGCGCAATTAATTAAAGAAGAAAAAAACCCAGAATTAAGGCTACGTGTTTATATTACTGGTGGTGGCTGTTCTGGCTTTTCATATGGCTTTACCTTTGATGAGAACCTAAAAGAAGGCGATAGTGGTGTACATAATCAAGGCGTGCAATTAGTTATTGACCCTATGAGTTATCAATACCTTGTGGGCTCCACTGTGGATTATTTAGAAGATCTTCAAGGTGCTCGCTTTATCGTTAGTAACCCGAACGCCAAGACTACCTGTGGCTGTGGCTCCTCTTTTTCAATTTAATTAACAAAATAATCATGCAAAAATATGTACCGGGTTTAGTAGGCGTCCCAGCAACTAAATCAGCGATCTCCTCAATCGATGGAGAAAAAGGAATACTTGCCTACAGAGGTTACTCCATAGAAGGTCTTGTTGCTCACTCCTCATTTGAAGAAACTGCGCTCTTATTAATACAAGGAGAACTACCAACCCCAGATGAACTGGGCGAGTTTAAAAACCTACTACAAAAGCGCTACGAGGTTAAAAGCAAAATCCGCGCCCTGTTATGGGCGCTTCCTCAAAAAGGCCACTCAATGGATGTACTTCAAACTGCAATAGCCTCAATGGCAACTTTTTACCCAGATGCAGGCGCGTCACAACCGGACTCAACGTACACTCAAAATGCGCTCGTAAAGATCATCTCAAATATGAGCACATTGGTGGCAATGTGGACACGTATAAGCAGAGGCTATGATCCAATTCCGCCAAGCAAGGATATGGATTATGCGGAAAACTTTATGTACATGTGCTTTGGCGAAAAAGCTGATGATGAAATTGTTAAGCTTTTAGACGCATGCTTGATTTTGCATGCTGAACACACAATTAATGCCTCTACCTTTTCAACCATGGTAACAGCGTCTACACTTGCCAATCCTTTTTCTTCAATTGCTGCAGGAGTAGGAACTCTTGCAGGCCCTTTGCATGGCAATGCAAATGAAAACGTACTCGTCATGCTTGACGAAATAGGCTCACCAAAAAATGCTCGCGCGTGGATCGAAGATAGACTCAAAAACAAAAAAGTAATTTGGGGCATGGGTCATCGTGAATACAAAACAAAGGACCCTCGTGCAACAATTCTTGAACAAATGATTAAAACTTATGTCAACAAAACTGGCCGCAATTTATCCGAGCGCTTTGAAACAGCACTGGAAGTTGAAAGCATTTGTGACGAGCTATTGTCCAACAAGGGCATCTATCCAAACGTCGATTTTTACTCGGGTATTCTTTATGCTGAATTATTTAAATTTACCAAAGAGCACTTCACCTCGATCTTTGCTATGGCGCGTTCAGCAGGGTGGGTGGCGCACTGGCACGAACAGGTGAGTCATAATAAAATCTTTAGACCAACACAAATTTATACCGGTAAAGATTTTAGAGACTATCCGGTCAGATAGTTATGGGGAAGACTACTCATTTTGGCTATCAACAGGTTGATGTTGAAAAAAAACAAGGCTTAGTTAAGGGTGTTTTTGACTCAGTAGCAGATAACTACGACCTGATGAATGATGTAATGTCAATGGGAACACATCGTCTCTGGAAAAATTATACAATTGCCAGTAGTAATGTTACTGAGGGCGACAAGGTGCTTGATATTGCCGGTGGAACAGGCGACCTGGCTATCAAATACAGAAAAAAGGTTGGCCCTTCTGGCCAAGTCATTTTGTCTGATATTAATAGCTCCATGCTGGAAGAAGGACGAAAGAACCTTTTAGACCACGGCGTTATTGATGTTGAATTTGTCCAAGCAAATGCTGAATCGTTGCCCTTTGAAGACAACACATTTGACTGCGTCAGTATTGCCTTTGGCCTTAGAAATGTTACGCATAAGAATATTGCCCTTGAGCAAATGCACCGAGTCCTTAAAAAAGGCGGTTGTTTAATGGTACTGGAGTTCTCTAAAGTTGAGAACGAAATGCTCGAAAAGCTCTATGATTTTTATTCATTCAATCTAATACCTAAACTGGGCGGTCTTTTTGCTGATGACGAACAGAGTTATCAATACCTAGCAGAATCAATTCGTAAACACCCAGACCAAGAAACCCTCAAAACCATGGTGCTTGATGCTGGTTTTGGTTTGTGTGAATACCACAATCTTTCTGGCGGTATAGTTGCAGTACATAAGGCAATCAAAACTTAATCAAGATGTTCCGCCTTACCCTTGAAAAAACACTAAACCACTTAATCAATACCAACAATATTGACACAGAAGGACTTAACAATAAAACTATTGGGTTAAGTGTTGATGAGTTCAATTTAAAGCTACTTTTTATGTTTACCAATTCACGTGTCTTTGTAATGGAGATGCATGACCAGCAGAACATTGATGTTGATATTAAACTTAACAAAACCGCCTTTTTGTCTTTATTTAAAGGCGCTTCCTTTGAAGAGTTGATAGAAAGTGATGAAATTGACATCAATGGAAGTGTCAAAACTGCCCAACAATTAGCAGATTTGATAGCTCTGACATCGATTGATGTTGAAGAGTTAGTCTCCCACTACACTGGTGATATTATTGCTCACCAGCTTGGAAAGTCAATAAAGCTTGTCAAGGGTAAAGCAAATAACGATAAAGTTAGTATTGTTGAGACACTCAAAAATGATTTGACGACTCTTCTAGTGGCACCCAGTCAATCAAGGTTTTTTAACAATAAGACACATTAAGATGAGAAGCTTTATTCGCTTTATTAATATTTCCAGGATTCTTGTCCGCTATCGACTAGACAACCTAGTCCTATCAACGCCTCTGTTAAAAAGCTTCAGGCCTCTAGTTTACCTTACTCCTTGGCACTATTTTCCTTCGAGTAAATTTTCAAGAGGAGAAAGAATTCGTTTGGCCCTAGAAGAGTTAGGCCCTATTTATATTAAATTTGGACAAACACTCTCTACAAGAAGAGACCTTTTGCCTGATGATATTGGTGATGAACTTGCTAAATTACAAGACAAGTGTCCGCCTTTTCCTGCCAAGGATTCCAAGTCGATTATTGAAAAAAGTCTCGGAGAAAGCGTTAACAATCTTTTTTCTTCTTTTGATGACATACCGCTCGCTTCGGCTTCAATCGCTCAGGTTCATAGCGCTGTCACTCTTAGTGGTGAAGAAATTATTATCAAGGTTGTTAGGCCCGGTATCCGGAAAAAAATAAAGCGCGATTTACGCCTCCTTTATGCTTTTGCAGCGTTAGCTGAAAAGCACCCAGATGGCAAAAGACTTTGTCCGAGAGAGGCCGTCGCTGAATTTGAAAGAATTATTTATAATGAACTTAACATGATGGCAGAGGCCGCTAATGCCTCTTTGCTAAGAAAGAACTTTAAAGATTCAAATCTTTTATATGTACCAAAAGTCCATTGGGATTTTTGTCGCCCAAACATACTAGTAACTGAGCGCATTTATGGCACCCCAATAAGCGACGTTAAGGCCTTGAATAAAAACAAAATCGACCTTAAAAATCTCGCCGAAAATGGTGTAGTAATATTCTTCACACAAGTTTTTGAGCACAACTTTTTCCATGCAGATATGCACCCAGGCAACATTTTTGTAGGCAAGGATGGACAATATGTTGGCGTTGATTTTGGCATTATGGGCACACTCAGTGACGCCGATCAATATTATCTAGCACAGAATTTTTTAGCGTTTTTTAATCAAGACTATAAGCGTGTAGCTCAAGTTCACCTTGACTCAGGCTGGGTACCAGAAGGCACCAACGTCTTGGAATTTGAAAATGCCATTCGTAGTGTTTGTGAACCTATTTTTCAAAAACCCTTGAGTGAAATTTCATTCGGCCAGGTGCTTCTGAGCCTATTCAAAGAGGCCAGACGTTTTAATATTTCAATCCAGCCTCAGCTACTGTTACTCGACAAAACACTTCTAAATATTGAAGGCTTGGGTCGCACTCTGTACCCAGATCTTGATCTTTGGGCAACAGCTAAACCATTCCTTGAGAGGCTCGTTAAAGATAAATATAGCCTTAAGGGCTCAATGAAAAAAATCTCTGATCAATTACCAGAACTTATTGCAGAAATGCCACAACTTCCGATGCTAGCAATTAATGCCTTGAAACAGTTTGAAAGTGGCGCCCTTCAGCAAGACATTACAAAAAAACAAACAGACGCCATCATTAAGCAGCTGCGAGAAAATGCAACAAAACAAAGCGCAATTATAATAGCTTCTGCATTGCTAGTTCTTGCAGGCGTGTTGGCTACTCAATCACTTTGGCCTTTCGTAGCCATGAGTTCAGCTCTCAGTATTCTGTTTTGGCTCAAGGCCCGCTAAAAGAAGTTTAGCTACAGGCAAAAAAAAATCGGGTAAAATTACCTCCCAGCTTATCTGGTCGCAAGATAGGCGATATTAGTTACATCACTTAATGTGGTGTTTTTTTATTTATTGGAGAACTCAAAATGAGTATAACTGTAAACGCCGAAGTGCGTGAAGTTCGGGGGAAAGGTGCGAGCCGCCGCCTGAGAAAAGAAGAAAAAGTACCTAGTATTGTCTATGGTGGAAGCAAAGCACCGTTGATGATCTCGCTAAATATTCATGAAATTACTCACCTATTAGAAAATGAAGATACATTCACTTCGGTTCTTGACTTAGTGGTAGACAAGTCAAAAGAATCTGTTGTTATTAAAGATCTTCAGCGTCTTCCTGGAAAAAACTCTATCACTCATGTTGATTTTTTGCGCATTGATGAAAAGCATGCTCTTATTACCACAACACCGCTTCACTTCCTCGGCATAGAAGATAATGAAGCATTAAGAATTGGAAACATGTTGAATCAATTCGTTGTTTCCATTGAAATAACCTGTCTACCAAAAGATTTGCCACACGGAATTGATGTTGATATTAGTGGTCTTGAGCTTGGTGATCACCTGACACTGACTGATCTTGTGTTGCCAGAAGGCGTTGTTATTACATCACTTCAACACGAGGATGTCGAGGCACATGATCAAACCATTTGTTCAGTAACTGAGCCTAAACTTATAATCGAAGAAGAGGAAGTTGAAGATACTATTGACTCTGAATTAGATGAAGAAGGAGATGCTGAAGGCGCTGAAGATGCTGAAGGCGCTAAAGACTCAAAAGACGGTGACACAGAAGAATAAACCGTGACTAGTCTTATTGACTCAATAAGAAACACATCGAAACGTTGTGATGATTAAACTAATAGCTGGTCTGGGAAATCCAGGAAAAGACTATCAAGCACATCGTCACAATGCTGGCTTTTGGTTTATTGAGTCATTAGCGAACAATCTAGATTCAAAATTTAGCAGTCAACCAAAGTTTTTTGGTGAGACGGCTGTCTGTCTTATTGGCAATAATAAGGTACGCCTACTAAAACCGAAAACATTTATGAACAACTCAGGTCAATCTCTAAAAGCCCTATCAAGTTATTATAATATTGAGGCAGAAGAAATCCTAGTCATTCATGATGACCTGGACCTAACACCAGGCTCTGTCAAAATAAAAATGGGTGGAGGCCACGGTGGACATAATGGCCTTAAAGATACAATTAAGGTACTTGACACAAATGACTTTTATCGCTTAAGACTTGGTATTGGACATCCGGGTTCAAAAAATGAGGTCGTGAACTTTGTCTTAAGCCCACCAGGGAAAACTGACTTAGCGTTAATAGAGCAGGCCATAAAAGAAGCTATGGATGTCATAGAGCCCCTTGCAAACGGGGATTTTGAGCAAGCCATGAAGCAGCTACATACTGACTAACGGAGCAATGGATGGGATTTAAATGTGGCATTGTAGGCCTACCCAATGTTGGCAAATCAACACTATTTAATGCGCTCACCAAAGCTGGTATAGATTCAGCGAATTACCCTTTTTGCACCATTGAACCAAATATTGGGATCGTACCAGTAAACGATTCTCGCCTAGAAAGCTTGGCCAGCATTGTATCTCCCCAGAGAGTATTGCCAACCACAATGGAATTTGTTGATATTGCAGGGCTTGTTGAGGGCGCCTCAAAGGGTGAAGGGCTTGGTAATCAATTTCTATCTAATATCCGTGAAACTGATGCAATTCTCCATGTCGTACGTTGCTTTGAAAACGATGATATTGTGCATGTCGTAGGAAAAGTTAGCCCTCTCGATGACGTTGATACGATTAATACAGAACTAGCGCTGGCAGACCTGCTAACGGCTGAAAAGGTTTATCAAAAAGCGATAAAAAATTCAAAGTCTGGGCAAAAAGAAGGACTGCCTCTGAAAAACTTACTTGAAAAGATTCTTCCAGCACTAGAAGAAGGTCAACCAGTTAGATCACTAGAATTTAATGAAGATGAGTTAAAGTTACTAAGGAGCATGCAACTGCTTACATCAAAACCGGTTCTTTATGTAGCTAACGTCAATGAAAACGGCTTTTCTGAGAACCCTTATCTTACCCAATTGGAGGATTTTGCAAGCAAAGAAAATAGCCAGGTCGTTGCTGTTTGTGCAGACGTTGAGGCTGAGATTGCCGAGCTAGATGAAGAAGATAAGCAAGGCTTTCTAGCAGAAATGGGCCAGGTTGAATCAGGACTAGATCGCTTAATTATAGCTGTCTACTCACTATTAGGCCTTCAAACGTACTTTACTGCTGGGGAAAAAGAAGTTAGAGCATGGACAATTAACATTGGCGATACAGCGCCAGCTGCAGCAGGTAAAATTCATGGTGACTTTGAAAAAGGCTTCATCCGCGCAGAAACGGTTGCCTTTAATGACTTTCTTGAGTATGGAGGAGAAAAAGGGGCAAAGGACGCAGGGAAATTGCGCTCTGAAGGTAAAGAATACGTTGTTAAAGACGGTGATGTAATACACTTTTTATTTAATGTCTGACTGCTAAACCACCCAATGAAGCAAACAAAACTACTCATAATTCTAGACGGTTGGGGACATTCAGAGGCTACTGACAATAATGCCATAGCCATGGCTAACACGCCAAATTGGGATCATTTTTTAAACAACTATCCTCATACTCTAATCGGCACTTCAGGAAGCAGCGTTGGGCTTCCACTGGGGCAAATGGGAAACTCAGAAGTTGGACACCTGACAATAGGTTCTGGTCGTATCATTGAGCAAGACTTTACTCGCATTCAAAACGATGTTGATAGTGGTGAATTCTCTAAAAACGCTTCGTTATGTGCTGCTTTAAATGAAACAAGCAAAAACAGCAAAGCTGTTCATATTATTGGTCTGTTGTCAGATGGAGGCGTTCACTCGCATCACAATCACATACACGCAGTGCTAGAAATGGCACACCAAAAAGGCTGTAAGAAAGTTTTCCTGCATGTTTTTACTGATGGAAGAGATACACCTCCAAACAGCGCAGAAGATTTTATAACGCCGCTGGAAGAAAAATTAAATGTGCTAAAAACAGGCAGGATAGCGACTGTCGTTGGACGCTTCTTCGCAATGGATAGAGACAATCGATGGGATCGCGTTTCAAAAGCCTATCACTTACTTTCAAGTGGTAAAAGCGAGCGCCAAGCGGACTCAGCCTTAAATGCAGTCAAAATGGCTTATGAGAATGGAGAAAGTGACGAATTTATTGCACCCACAAGTGTTGGCGAGTCAGTTACAATCAACGAAGGTGATGCTGTTATTTTTATGAACTTTCGGGCTGATCGCGCAAGAGAGTTGACACATGCACTTACTGCATCTGACTTTTCAGGGTTTCCACGTAAATCATTCAATAACACCAATTTTGTCTGTCTCACTGAATTTAAAGAGGACTTTGGTCTCCCATGCGCATACCCGCCCATTTCAATTAATAACACTTTGGGTTTCTACTTATCGAGTCTAAAATTGACTCAACTCAGGATTGCTGAAACAGAGAAATATGCCCATGTTACCTTCTTTTTTAATGGCGGCGCTGAAGCTGCATTGCCTGGCGAAGACAGAAAGCTTGTCCCGTCGCCCAGCGTTGATACTTATGATCTAAAGCCTGAAATGAGCGCATTCGAACTAACCAGTGCTCTGGTTGCAGCAATAAAATCAAAAAAGTATAACTTTATTGTTTGTAATTTTGCCAATACTGACATGGTAGGACATAGCGGAAACCTTGAGGCAACTATTAAAGCGGTTGAAGCGGTAGACACTTGTCTTGGAAAAATTCATAAAGCATGCGAAGTGATTGGCGCTGAAATACTTATTACTGCAGATCATGGCAACGCTGAACAAATGGTAAACCCAAAAACTAACAAAGCCCATACCGCTCATACAAATAACCCTGTTCCTCTAGTTTATTTGGGTCACAGAAAAGCCTCTATAGCAGGGCCACTTGTTGGCACACTTGCTGATCTGGCACCCACTATATTGACACTAATGGATATTGAACAACCTGAAGAAATGACAGGTCGATGCCTATTAACGATTAAATAATAAAGGAGATTATTATGAAACAACCTAACTTTATTGCCCCTTCAATCCTCTCTGCAGACTTTGCTAAACTTGGTGAAGAGGTCGACAATGTTCTTGCTTCTGGCGCTGACATTGTTCATTTTGATGTCATGGATAACCACTACGTTCCAAACCTAACGATTGGTCCTCTAGTTTGTGACGCACTTAGAAATCATGGCGTAACAGCTCCAATTGATGTGCACTTAATGGTTAAACCGGTTGATAGAATCATTCCCGACTTTGCCAAGGCTGGTGCTTCCTATATTACATTCCACCCGGAGGCTTCTGAACATATCGACCGCACTGTAGCCTTAATCAAAGAGCAAGGCTGTAAGGCTGGACTAGTGTTTAATCCAGCCACTCCTCTCCATTACCTTGACCACATAATTGATCAGCTTGACATGGTGTTGTTGATGTCTGTTAACCCGGGATTTAGTGGACAGTCATTTATACCTTCTTCCTTAGAAAAACTTAGAGTGGTTCGTAAAATGATTGACGACAAAAATCTTAACACAAGATTAGAAATTGACGGTGGAGTTAAAACTGACAATATTAGAGACATTGCTTCAGCGGGCGCTGATACTTTTGTTGCCGGTTCTGCGATCTTTAATACTGACAATTATAAATCAACCATTGACACCATGAGATCTGAGCTGACCTTGGCCCAATAAGTGTTTTAAAAGAAATTATAAAACAACATAACAACCAAATATGAGAAAATATCGCCATTGATTTAATCTGGGGGAATTATGGGCAAATCTTCTTTTTTTGGTCCTGAAACAATTGCGTTACATAGTGGACACCAGCCAGACCTAGAGTATGGTAGTCGCGCTGTTCCTATTTATCAAACAACCTCATATGTATTTGAAACTGTTGACGAGGCTGCCGCACTTTTCAACATTGAAAAAGGTGGCCATATTTATAGTCGAATGACCAACCCAACTGTTGCTGTTTTAGAACAAAGGATTGCTGCACTAGAGGGAGGCTCGGGCGCTATCTGCACGGCCTCTGGGATGAGCGCCCTTTTTGTTACCTTCATGAGCTTATGTTCTGCGGGAGATCACATTGTAAGTGCTTCACAAATTTATGGCTCCACGGGAACCCTCCTTAAGCACACCTTAAAACGGTTTAATATAAATTGCACCTTTATATCCATCAATGATGAAAGAGCCTTAGAGGAAGCAATTCAAGACAACACCAAGCTAGTTTTTTGCGAATCAATTGGAAACCCGGGACTTGAGGTTTCAGACCTACCTAAAATATCTAAGATTGCTCATCATCATGGCATTCCCCTTGTATTGGATGCAACTTTTGCAACGCCAGCACTTTGTCGACCATTTGATCACGGAGTAGATGTTATTGTGCACTCTGTAACTAAATGGATTGGTGGGCATGGTGTCGCAATAGGTGGTGCAATTGTCGACGGAGGAGCTTTCGACTGGGGGGCTAGCAAGCGCCACCCAACACTGACTGAACCTTACGAGCCTTTTCATGGAATAAATTTTTGGGAAGAGTTTGGCCCTTCAGCTCTAGCCATGCGAATTCGAGCAGAGTCAATGCGTGACTTTGGTCCTGCAATGAGTCCTCATAGTGCTTTTTTATTACTTCAGGGCGTTGAAACTCTTAGTTTACGTATGAAACAACACGTGAAAAACGCTATTAAGCTCGCTAAGTGGCTATTAGATCAAACCTCTGTTTCATGGGTTAACCATCCAGACTTGCCAGAGAATCCAACCCACCTAATTGCAAAAAACCTTTTTCCAGAAGGGGCTGGCTCAATACTATGCTTCGGCGTAAAGGGCGGCAGAGAAAGTGGAACGGCATTTATTAATGCGCTCAAGTTAGCATCAAATTTGGCGAATGTAGGGGACTCTAGAACCTTGGTCCTTCATCCTGCTAGCACAACCCATTCGCGCCTAGACGATGAGGCTATGAAAGCTTCTGGAAGTAGCCCGGACTTAATTCGTGTGTCAGTGGGTATCGAATCGATTGCTGACATTATTAACGACTTTAAGGCAGGTCTTAAAGCAGTAGAAAAGATAACAGCAAAATGAATCTTGTTGTTAACAATCATGAGACTTTTGTCGCAACCGGGGGCTGTGCGTTTAATCCAAAAAAGCCGACCGTAGTTTTTGTACATGGTAGTGGTCTAGACCATCGTTGTTGGGCTTTGCAATCTAGATGGTTCGCATTTCACGGTTTCTCAGTTTTTGCCCCAGACTTTCCAGGTCATAGCCTATCAGGAGGCGAACCTATTAAGTCTATTGAAGCGATGGGTAAATGGCTTGTTAAGGCACTTAAGCTTGCAGGCACTGACTCTATACATTTGGTTGGTCACTCTGCAGGCTTTCTTGTAGCGCTTGAAGCGTCTAATGCGCTTGGTGCTAAATTAAAAACATTGACTGCAGTGGCAAGTGCTGCAGCTATACCTGTCAACGAGTCTCTAATCGAAACAGCAAAAAATTCTAGCCAAGATGCTGCAGACATGATGCTGAAATGGGGCTTTGGGAACAAGTCACAAAAAGGCACTAGCGCCATACCTGGCATGCAGCCGATTGCTATTGGACGCCAAATAATGTCTAACAATCCCCTGGCAGTAGATTTAATCGCTTGCAGCAAGTATACCGACGGGCTCAGCCGCGCCAAAGAGATTGTTGTGCCATCCAATGTGGTGCTCGCAACAGAAGATAAAATGACTCCACATAATTTGGGTGTTGAGTTGGCTGAAGCGCTTAACGCTGAAGTAACTAGTATCAGAAACACTGGTCATATGTTGCCTATGGAATCTCCGAAGGCTTCGCTTGATGCCATTAGGCCTTTTATTACAAAAATCAGACCATGATAAAAAAGATAAAAAAGGTGGGCGTTATTGGCGCCGGCACCATGGGTGCTGGAATTGCTGGGCAAGTTGCCAACGCTGGAATAGAGGTATGGCTTTTAGATCTTCCCAGCAAAGGAGAGAACACAAACAGCCTCTCAAGCAAAGGTCTAACAAGAATTAAAGACCCAGATATGCCCGGACTGATGAGCGCAGAAGCTGAAAATCTAGTGCATCTTGGCAATACCCGAGATGACTTTCATGAATTAGCAGATTGCGATTGGGTTGCTGAAGCGGTTGTTGAGAGACTTGATGTTAAGCAAGACCTCTATCATCGACTTAATAAATGTTGCAAGGCTTCAGCAATTATTACATCTAACACTTCAACCATTCCTATCAAACTATTAACAGAAGGAATGCCCCGTGAATTTTGTGAGCGCTTTGCCATAACTCATTTTTTTAATCCTGTTCGTTTCATGAGGCTGTTAGAACTGGTGAGAGGCGAACACACAAAAAATGATGTTGTCGACACTCTGGCTATGTTTAGCGAACTTCAGCTTGGCAAGGGCGTAGTTTTGTGTGCTGATACCCCTGGATTCCTTGCCAATCGAGTTGGCGTGTTTGCTATTCAGTGTGCTCTTCATAACGCCTTCGATTTGGGGTTGACTCCCACCGAGGCTGATGCTTTTTTTGGCAGGCCTTTAGGCTTTCCCAAAACTGGAGTGTTTGGTCTCTACGACTTAATAGGCATTGACCTGATGGTTGACGTTGTCAAAAGCCTTGTCAACATTTTACCTGCTAATGATGCCTTTCATCAGTATTCAGCGCCGATTGATTTTATGACAAACATGATTTCCAACGGTCAAACTGGCAACAAAAACAACAAGGGTTTTTATAGAGATGACGGTGAAGAAAGACAGGTAATTAGCTTGGTCAACGGAGACTATATTCCCTATGAGCGCCTCAGAGCTCCGCTCGTTGAAAAAGCTGAACGAGAAGGTATATCAACGCTTCTAAACGACAACGGACGATTTGGTCTTTATGTCTGGCGCGCCCTCTCCGAAACGCTTTGCTATGCCGCCTCGCTTGTGCCTGAAGTTACAGAAGATTTAACCCAAATAGATGACGCAATGAAACTAGGCTATAACTGGGTTAAAGGTCCTTTTGAGCTTTTAGATGAGATCGGTGTTGAGTATTTTATTGACAGACTGCAAAAGGACGGCAGAGAGGTGCCGAGCTTTTTAACAAGTGGTCTTGAAAATGGTTTTTATACTGACAAAAAAACTGGACTTAGCTCTCTAGATGCAAACGGCTTTTTTTTTCCAATCATTCGACCAAAAGGGGTTCTGCGTTTCTCAGAAATACGCCAAACTTTGAGCTCAATAAGTTCTAATAGGTCTGCCAGTTGGTATGAATATGAAGGCGCAGCAATTGTTGAGTTTCACTCAAAAGCAAATGCACTTGATAGTGGATCTTTGGATATACTTTCAGAGGCCTTGTCAGAATCTCAAAAAATGGGCTTGCGTGGTGTTATTGTCCATAACGATTCTCACCACTTTTCTTGTGGAGTAAGCTTATGGAGCGTCAGAGACTGTTTTGAAAAAGAAGATTTCAACTCACTTGAAGCCTTTCTTGTTTACTTTCAAGAAACAATGCTGAAAATGAGAAGCTCTACTCTTCCCGTCATTGCTGCACCAGTTGGGATGTCAATCGGCGGAGGCTTTGAAGTTGTTCTTCACGCAGACCATGTTGTGTCTCATGCAAATTCAGTCATGGGTCTTGTGGAGTCATTTGTAGGCGTTGTTCCTGCAGGAGGGGGCTGTAAAGAAACACTGTATCGATGGTCAGATCACTTGGCGGATAACCAAAAGGCGGCTTGGAAGTCTTTTATGAATATTGGACTTGGTAAGTTGGCAAACTCTCCAAGTGAAGCGTCCGCTTTGGCCATGAGCAGGCAGGGCGATGTTTTTCATATGAATCGTGATTACATGCTTAACTTGTCTCTGTCCTCACTAGAGAAAGTTAAAAAATCTATAGATAGGGAGCCTATGGCACTTTCAGGCGCAGATCAATTTCAAGAAATGGTTGGTTGGCTTGAGTCCAACTATGCCAAGGGAGCGATCACCGCTCATGATATAACTGTAGGCACTGAGATTGCTCGAATCGTCACTGGTGGAGAATGCCCAGCTGGGACCGTGTTTAGTGAGCAAGATATTTTGGATGCTGAGCGCGCCTCATTTATAGCGCTGGCTCAAACTGCAGAAACGCAAGCAAGGATTGTAGCTATGTTAGATAATGGCAAAACTCTTAGAAATTAATATTTAAAATTTGACGTTGGTATGAACAAAAACCCAGCAAACTTTGTCCCCCTAACCCCTATTTCATTTCTACATAGAACTGCAGATATTTACGGTCAACGCCAAGCCGTTGTTTATGAAAACAGGTCATATACCTGGTATGAGTCTAGAGATCGGTGCGTACGCATGGCTTCAAGCCTAAGCAATATGGGCGTCCAAAAGGGGGATACCGTAGCAGTGTTTGCTTTTAATACTCCAGAGATGTTCGAGTCTCATTTCTCCGTACCTATGTCTGGCGCAATACTTAATACTATTAATGTTCGACTAGATGCCAATACGGTTGCCTATATATTAGATGATGGAAATGCAAAAGCTCTTATTGTTGACAGAGAGCTTTTTGACATAGCCTCCAAGGCCTTATCTGTCTCCTCATCACAGCCTACAGTGATTCTAATTGATGATGAGTTCGCCGATACAAAACCAGAGGTTAATATTGATGTTATTAATTATGAGACACTTATTAGTGAAGGTGACCCTTCATTTAAGTGGCGAAGCCCTGAAGATGAGTGGCAACCGCTAGCGCTAAACTATACTTCAGGCACTACTGGCAAACCTAAAGGAGTCGTTTATCACCACCGAGGGTCTTATTTAATGAGCATGGGAACAGTTATCGGTTGGGAGCTACCAAACCATCCAGTCTATCTATATTCAGTTCCAATGTTTCACTGCAATGGCTGGGGGCACGCTTGGACTATGGCCGCAGTTGCAGGAACCGTAATATGTTTAAGGGTATTTTCACCAGAAAAGGTTTTTGACTTGATAGAAGAATATTCTGTTACCCACTTTGGTGGGGCTCCGATTATGTTAAACATGCTTGCCAATGCTCCCAAAACAATACAAAAGTCTTTTGACCGAGAAATCAGAGTTATGACTGCTGGTGCGCCCCCTCCAGCAAAGGTGCTTGAAAGCATGATGTCGCTTGGTTTCAGAATTATGCATGTTTATGGCCTAACTGAAACTTATGGGCACATTCTCCAAGCGGCTCCACAAACTTCCTGGCTCGAGGAAAGTCCAGCCAAGCAAGCTCAACTAATTGCTCGCCAAGGGGTGCGCTTCCCAATGACCGAAGATGTTAGTGTCATTGATCAACAAACAGGTCTTCATGTACCACCAGACGGTGAAACGATTGGAGAGATAGTGGTAAAGTGTAACACCTGTATGATGGGGTATTTAAACAATCCCGAAGCGACCAAAGAGGCGTTTATGGATGACTGGTTTCATAGTGGAGATCTCGCGGTTATCCACAAAGATGGATACATTCAAATCAAAGATCGCTCTAAGGATATTATTATTTCTGGCGGAGAAAACATTTCTTCGGTGGAAATCGAAAATGTTCTTTATCAACACCCGGCAGTTGGAGAGGCAGCGGTTGTTGCTATGCCAGACGAACTTTGGGGAGAGGCCCCTTGTGCTTTTGTTGAGTTAAAGCCAGGCCAAAAAACAATAGCAAATGAACTCATAAGTTTTTGCAAAGACAACATGGCTAAATTTAAACAGCCCAAACAAGTAATTTTTGGGCCTTTGCCAAAAACAGCAACAGGAAAAATCCAAAAGCATGAGCTGCGCGCTATTGTTCAAAATAATGGAGACGGCTAGTGTCTAACTATACTGCGCCTGTTGCGGATATGGGCTTTGTTTTAAAAGAAGTTGTGGCACTAGAAAAGCTATGCCAGTTTGCAGGCTTTGACCCGTCTACTGTCGACATACTCGAGACCGTGCTTGATGCCGCAGGCAAACTAGCAAAAGAAGAAATAGAACCTATTAACCAGTCAGGCGACTTACAAGGCGTTAAGATTGACTCAGCAGGAAAAGTAACTACCGCTGAGGGCTTTAAAGAGGCTTACCAGCACTATGTCGAGGGCGGTTGGGGTTCTCTTCAGTTCAGCCCAGAATATGGGGGACAGGGAATACCTTTTGTGGTTGCTGCAAGCGTTCAAGAAATGTGGCATTCAGCCAATATGTCTTGGGGACTATGTCCACTTCTTACTCAAGGCGCAGTAGAGGCTATAACTTACAACGCTAGTGATGAATTAAAACAACGCTACCTTCCAAAAATGATTTCCGGTGAGTGGAGTGGCACGATGAACCTTACTGAAGCAGACGCTGGGACCGATGTTGGGTCAATCAAAACTAGCGCGACTCCAGAAAAAGACTATTACTTGATACGAGGTCAAAAGATGTTCATTACCTGGGGCGAACATGACATGACAGAAAACATTGTGCATTTAGTTTTGGCACGACTTCCTAGCGCGCCTCTTGGCGTTAAGGGTATTTCGCTTTTTTTGGTTCCCAAAATACTTGTGAATGAAGACGGCTCTTTAGGAGAGCCCAATGACCTTAAGGCGCTCTCATTAGAACACAAAATTGGAATTCATGCTTGCCCTACTTGTGTAATGAGTTATGGGGACACAAGAGGCGCAATAGGGTATTTGGTTGGCGAAGAAAACAAGGGTCTTGAGTGTATGTTTACAATGATGAATAATGCTCGGCTAACTGTTGGTTTGCAAGGAGTGTCAGTAGCAGAGCGAGCCTACCAACAAGCGCTTAGTTATTGTAATGAGCGTGTCCAAGGCGTTGCCCCAGGATATAAAGAGGCCGGCCCAATTATTAGACATCCCGATGTTCAGCGCATGTTGTCAACCATGAAGTCTATAACCGAGGCAGCCCGGGCTCTAACTTATAGCGCCTGCACAGAGGTTGACATGGCAGCAAGTGCCTTACCTGACAAGACCCTAAAAAAACACGCTAGGCGCCTTGGTCTTTTGACTCCTATTGTTAAGGGGTGGTGTACGGAAGTAGCTCAAGAGGTAGCCACTTTAAGCCTCCAATGCCATGGCGGCATGGGCTTCATCGAAGAAACCGGAATTGCTCAAATCTTCAGAGATGCTCGTATTTTGCCAATCTATGAAGGCACAAATGGCATCCAATCAATGGACTTAGTTGTTAGAAAAATTATTGGTGACAATGGGCTAGCCATTAATGAACTGATTGTAGATATGCGTGAAAGTTTGTCCTCACTCTCGCCAGGCTCCCCTTTGTTAAGCTCACAAATAGATCGCTTTGAAGCCTCTGTTGATGACCTCGAAAAAACCGTGTCTCTCTTGCTAAAACACTCTACTAATAGACAATTTTCTGGATTAGTCGCCTTTGATGTTTTAATGATGACGAGCACTATTACAGCTGCCTGGCAAATGTTTATAAGCGTTGAACGTGCAAAGTTGGCGCTTGAGAGCAACAAGGTTTCATCAGAATTTTTTGATGACAAGGCCGCAACAGCCCAATATTTTATTGACTCTATTTTGCCTAGATATTTAGGTCACTTTATAACAATTAGCTCTACCGACATAGGAGTACAATAAGCCAAATGCCTAAAAGAATTGTTATATCTAAGCTTGGTGGCCCAGAAGTTTTAACATACGAAGACTATGATGTTCCTTCTGTCCTTAGGCCAGACCATGTTCGTATTAAACAGAGTTCTGTTGGTTTAAATTACATTGATACTTATCATCGAAGCGGATTGTATCCATTACCTGCAGATCCTCCCATCTGTCCTGGACTGGAAGCTGCGGGCGAAGTAGTAGAAGTTGGCAACAAAGCAAATGGTTTCAGCATTGGCGACAGGGTGTGTTATGCAGGAGGCCCTCTTGGAGCTTATTGCGAAATTAGAGACTTCCCTGCTTCACGTTTAATTAAGCTGCCCGAAGGCATTGCCGAAGATGTTGCGGCATCAATGCTGCTTCGTGGCATGACTGTAGAGTATTTGTTTGAGCGATTATATAAAATTAAAAAAGATGAGCATATTCTCTTCCATGCCGCAGCTGGTGGGCTTGGGCTAATCGCTTCACAATGGGCAAAATCAGTTGGCTGTATAATGATCGGTACAGTGAGTAGCGACGAAAAAGCTCAGCTAGCAAAAGACAGTGGTTGTGAGCACATAATAAACTATAAAACAGAAAATGTTGTTGAAAGAGTTAGAGAGATAACTGAGGGCAAAGGGGTGCCGGTTGTTTATGACGGTGTAGGCAAGGACACGTTTGATGTGTCGCTTCAAAGCTTAGACTTTAGAGGCCTGTTTGTGTCATTTGGTCAGTCTTCAGGAATGCCTCCTGAGGTTAACTTGCACAAAACCTTTAATCCCAAAAGCTTGTACTACACTAGGCCAACACTAATGCATTATACGAGAACAAGAAAAGAGCTAGAAAGCTCATCCGCATTGTTATTTAGCAAGATTAGAAATAACGAAATTAAAGAGCACATTTTTGCAAAAATAGGCCTTAATAATGCCGCAGATGCTCATGAATTACTGCAATCACGCCAAGCAACAGGATCAATTGTTCTAAGGCCTTAGTTCTTTATTAAGACGCGTTTAATATTCTAACCATAGCCTCGTTTTTTCTGAACGGAGGAAGCGCCCAAGGCGAATTGTATTGAGCTATCATAAAGCTCCCCTTGTACTTAAGACTTTGCTTGTTTATGAATGCTAGTAACTTTTTTTGATAGTTAAGGCTTCTAGTCTCAGTTGCCCAACCTCCAAAAACCAAAACAGCAACTTCACCAAGACTTTCTTTTTCTATTGATATTAGTTCTGTGTTTGCTTTTGGCAGATCTTCTAAAGAGTGCTCTTTTGGCATTACAAATAATATTTCGTAAGGCTTTTTATTGCTAGAAGGACAGTCAGAAATAACTGGGGCAGTCATTGAAATTTTCATTTCTTTGTCATTGTCACCAAAAATATAGCCTGCGATTCGCCTAAACCCAGTAAGAGTGGATTCTTAATAGTCGCTATTAACGCTTGTTCTGGCAACAACCATCTCGTCGTAACTTCGTATTTCGAAATTAGCTTCCTTTTTAATTAGCTTATATTGCTGGGCTTCAATAGACATAGATGTTTTAATTTCAGTCAATCTTCGATATGAAGTTTCATTGCTTAAAGTCAATTTTTTTAACGCCTGCCCTTTTAGGCTAGAGGCATATAATAACCAACTATTTCAATAGGTTTTATAAAAAAATAACAATTATAAAAGGTCTTTTTATTTCTAGAGGTTATCATTCTAAGCTTTCTCTTTGTGTATAAGCCATTTCAAGAAAAATAGGCTTCGCAAAACTCAAAATATATGGGATAATCATCGCCTTTCAGCGAACAAGCGTTGAAAAAAGGGCCAACTGCTTTGTTTTTTGTTGGAGTTGGTAAATTAATGTATCACACGGAGCCCCAATAGCAGCCAGGGTGCCCTTAAGTTAGGGTTGGTTGTTAGGCAACGTGGAAGTCTTAACCCAGGAGAAAATATGGCGAAAGCGTCAATGAAAAGAATGTTAGAAGCCGGCGTGCACTTTGGACACCGAGCGCGTTTTTGGCACCCAAAAATGGAGCCTTTTATCTACGGAACCCGTAACGGTGTTCACATAATTAACTTAGAAAAAACCTTGCCGCAGTTTAACGATGCGCTTAACTTTGCAAGCAAGACTGCTGCTCAGGGAGGCTCAATTCTTTTTGTTGGCACCAAAAGAGCTGCCAGCAACATTATTAAGGAAGAGGCAATACGTTGTGGCATGCCCTACGTTGATCACCGCTGGCTAGGTGGCATGATGACAAACTATAAAACAATCAAAGCGTCAATCAAACGCCTTAAAGACCTTGAGTTTCTTGCCGAAGAAAACTTTGCCCAGTACAGTAAAAAAGAAGCTCTAGCAATGATTAGAGAAATGGAAAAACTTGAACGCAGCCTTGGCGGAATAAAAGATCTAGGCGGCATTCCTGATGTAGTTTTTGTGGTTGATATTGGACATGAGAGAAATGCTGTACGCGAAGCGCGCACCTTGCAACTTCCGATTATTGGTGTTGTCGACTCAAACCATAATCCAGAGGGCATCGACTACATGATTGCTGGCAATGATGATTCAATTAGAGCAATTAGCTACTATGCAAGAGAAATTGCCAACGCTGTGCTTGAAGCTAAAGCGTCCATAAGCACAAAAAAGGCTTCGAAAGAAAAAGACATAAAGACTGAAGCCAAAAAACCTGCGGCTAAGAAAGCTGCAGCTAAGACTGAGGCCGTGACCGAAACTGAAGCCAAAAAACCGCCTCGTATAAAGAAAGCAT
>JAKUUR010000021.1 GCA_022448455.1 Candidatus Thioglobus autotrophicus | reverse complement strand
TTTTTTTTTTTTTTTTTTTTTTTTTTTTTTTATTTATTTTTTATTTTATTTTATTTTTATTTTTTTATTTTTTTTTTTTTTTTTATAAAAAAAAAATTTAATTTAAATTAATTAATTGAATTAAATTAATCTTATTTTTTTGTTTTAAGTATGCTTCCAAAGAATCATCCAACGCTTCAAGTTTTCCCAGTTCTTGAACGGTGGAGTAAATATGCGAAGTTTTGATGATTTATATCATTGTCAATATTAGCATAATTAGTTCTTTAGGCCTCAAATAGAGTCTTTATTAAAGCTCAACATTGTAACTAAGTTTCAACCATTCTTTAATCCAAAACACTGCTGATGGATCAATTTGAGTGGCAATTTTCTTGAATTGATTTGCTTGATCACCCGTCGCTTGGTGGTAGACACCTAGATACTTCTTGGATATTTCTATGAAGTTTTCACGACCTATAATTGACTCGAATGCACTAGAATACGCATCAATGATATCAGGACTAACGTCTTTATCAATTACAACCATTTTTTGCGCAGGAAAACCTGCAATGAAAAATGCTTTCCATGCATTCCAGTCATTGCCTGATGGCTCTGTGCCATGGATTTCTACATACACCTCTCTAAAGGTGGGTATATCAGGGAAGTTGGGATCGCGCACAATACTGCCTAACTCATCTAAAGCACCCCATGTCATAATTGGTACAGCCTCACCTTTGTCCACAAGAGGTTGAACTTTTGACAAGAAGGAGGAAGATGTTTGGTAGTCAATATTGACAAAGCCACGTTCAAACATCAGACGACCATCTGCTCGACCCTTGATACCAAATATCGGCTCAACTTTCATTCCCAACATATCCCAAGCAAGCAATGGAATAAGGTCAAGCCGAGTTGGCCCTTGTGAAGCGAAAACAAAATCCGTATCTAAAACCAATTTGGGATCCTTATTCCATCTTTCACCTAGGTCTTTGGGCAGATAAGCAACACCGCCAGTTGCAGAAGCTAAAACCACTTCCCAGTCGTCATAATCATACTTGACGCGTGGGTCATCTAATAAAAATGGGAATTGTGTAGAACCAGAAGTGGAAAAAATAACTGAGCCGTCAGTGGGTGCTAGCGAGCTGAACCAGTTTGCACCCTTGGTTGAGCCTGCGCCCGGCATGTTGACTACTTCCACTATTGGATGGCCTGACAATTCTTCAGCGAGTAATGGGGCAAAAAAGCGTGCTATCGCATCTGCACCACCACCTTCCGAAAAGGGCACTACCCATTTAATCGTCTTGCCACTAAAGTCAGTTTCGGCAAAAACACTATTCGTCATTGCAAGCAACATATAAATTATCACTGCGTAGAGGCTAGAAATAAACTTTATGCGTTTCATATTTTTCATCTTGTTTCTCAGCTTGGATAGGATTATACTTGCTCTACACAGAAAATGCTGAGTTCAAAGAATCGAGCTTGGCACCTTTGATTATATAACAAGAGCTGCCTTTGGCAACAACACCTCAATAAACCACAAAATGCGAATTGTTCTAGTAGAAGATAATAAAATGCTTGCCGGAGGCATCGAAAAAGTGCTCTTAGATGAAGGTCATTCGGTCGATTATTTTTTTGACGGCGGCATTGCCGATGCACACTTAAATCATGAAGGGGCGGATTTAGCAATTATTGACATCAACCTTCCGACATTAGACGGTATTTCAATAATCAAAAATATCAGAAAGCGCAATCAGCATTTCCCGATCGTCATACTGACCGCCCGAAGCGCAACGAGTGACCGCGTCAAAGGGCTTGATGCTGGTGCTGATGATTATCTGGTCAAGCCTTTCAAAATGGCCGAACTCGATGCGCGAATTCGAGCACTTTCACGGCGTAATATCAATTTGCTTGCTGAAACAGAATCGATCGGTGATTTGAACTACCATAGAACATCGCGAAGATTATATTTTAGTGGCCAGGAAATTGAACTTAATCGACGAGAATTAACTTTATTTGAAATTCTTTTGCAAAGAAAAGGACAATATATTTCAAAATCATTTCTTGCTGATACACAATATGGCATAGGTTCTGACATTAGCATGAATGCAGTCGAATTGAGCGTATCACGTTTACGAAAAAAACTTAGTAACTATCGAATTCAAATAACAACTGCGCGTGGAATTGGTTATATGATGGATGAGGTAAGCTGTTGAATGTAAAAGTACCCTCTTTGCGTGGCCGATTATTATTCCTAATAGTTTTACCTTTGCTGATTATAGTTTCTATTGGTACCGTTGCTCTTTATTACGATTCAGAAAAAAAATCTCAGGAAATTTATGACAAATTACTACATTCCATCTCGCAAGTTATTTTGCGTGACGTGGTCATTAGTGAAGGTGATTTACTTACAGAACAACTACTTGAAACCCTTACCGACACTCTAAATGATCAGATTTTCTATCAAGTTAGGGATGAGAAAGGCAGCTCACTTTATGTTGGTTATTCAAATCCCCCAGAAATACCAGCAAATTCAGTAATGAAACCTTACATACCTATTTTTTACGATTCAGCTTATCGCGATCAAGCTGTTAGAGTTATCGTTTCCCGTGAATTTGTCTCTGCTATGGATGTACCTGGTTGGGTTACTATCTATGTATGGCAGACAACAATAGGTCAAAAGCGTTTACTTCTTGAGTTGGCTAGTAGTGCATTTGTGACAATGATGATTATGCTTCTGTCAACCGCACTGATTGTTTGGTTTGGTGTGAAATTTGGACTCAAGCCACTCTTGGACTTGCAAAGTGCGATTATGAAAAGATCGGCAGATGACATAAGCAGAATAAAGCGAATTGTGCCAATGGAGGTATCAGGCTTGGTGAATTCGATGAATAAGTTATTTGACCAATTAAGAAATGCTTTTACCGAAAAAGACGACTTTATAGCCAATGCGGCGCATCAATTAAGAAATCCAATAGCGGGCATTCAAAGTCAGGCTGAAGCTGCCGAACGTTCTAAAACCCTTGAAAGTATGAAGCAAAGAGTCGGTGATGTTGTCACTGCTGCAAGGAAAACTTCCAGACTAACTCAACAATTGCTTTCAATGGAACATGTTTCACAACGCTCTATTAAGTCTGAATTTCAAACGCTTAACTTGGTTAAATTAACTCAAGAAACATTGACAAACTTTGCCCTTCGAGCACAGCAACAGAATGTAACACTTTCCCTAGATTGCAAAGAGAGTCAAATTGAGTTAGAAGGTAGTGAAACTTTTTTGAGTGAGGCAATCGATAATCTGATTGATAATGCACTAGTCTATGGCTGTCCAAATGGCGGAAAGATTGATGTTGAAATAATATTGGATAATACCGATGCTCACCTTTATGTTCAAGATTATGGTGTGGGTATTGACCCTGAGTTAATTACAAAAGTGTTAGAAAGATTTGTTCACGGGTCTGATACAAATGGAGAAGGTAGTGGTCTAGGTTTGTCAATAGCAAAAACTGTTATTGAATTGCATGACGGGGAGTTGGAGCTTCTTTCAGAAGGCCAAGGCACCTGTGCCCACATCAAACTTCCATTGCGGGTAGATTGAGTACTCTTTTGAAATTTAAAGTGAATTCGAATCTAATTTTTTAGTAATTTTTTTGAAGCACTCTTAAGGTCAAAATACCATCAATTTGCTTTAAATTATCAATCGCCATATCAGAAATTTCAGACTCCAGGTCAATTAAGGTATAGGCAACTTCATCCCTTGACTTGTTAAGCATATCAACAATATTGATTCCTACTTCAGCTATAGCATTTGTAATCTGACCAACCATATTAGGGATATTCTTGTGCGTAATTGCTAAACGCTCTTCTCCTGCCCTAGGCATCTTTGCTTCTGGAAAGTTTACCGAGTTAACAATATTGCCATTTTCAAGATAGTCTTTAATTTGCTTTGCCACCATGATTACGCAATTAACTTCTGCTTCTGCTGTCGATGCGCCAAGGTGTGGCAATGCAATCACTCTGTCATTGTTTTTCTTGTCGTTAATCGGAAAGTCGGTTACGTAATACTTTACCTTGCCAGAATCCAGCGCTTCTATTAGAGCATCTTCATCGACAATTCCATCTCGAGATAAATTAATTACTACAGCGCCTTTAGGTAACAGAGCTATACGCTTTGCATTTAACAAATTTTTTGTGCCTTCAACTAATGGTACATGAAACGATACAAAATCACTCTTCGAAAACAGTTCTTCGATATTTAACGCCTCCTGAACATCTGCAGATATCTTCCAAGCATTCTTTTTTGTGATTGATGGGTCAAAGCCGACAACATCCATACCCAATGCATGCGCTGCATTGGCAATTTCAACGCCAATTGCACCAAGTCCCACAATCCCCAAAGTTTTGCCTGGCAATTCTGAACCGGAATAATTTTTCTTGCCATCTTCCACTGTTGCCTTAAGATTATCAAGAGGTAAATTGTTTACATAATTCCATGCCTGACAAATATTACGACTTGCAAGTAGCATCGATGAAATTACTAATTCTTTAACTGCATTTGCGTTAGCTCCTGGCGTATTAAATACGACAACACCATGATTATTCATTTTCTGCAAAGGAATATTGTTCACCCCAACACCAGCGCGACCAACAGCTTTCAAGTTTTCGTCAATTTCCATTTCGTGCATCGTTGCGCTACGAACTAAAATGACATCAGGATTTGTTAGCTCAGAAGAGACTTTGTAAGTGTCTTTAGAGAATTTTTCTAAACCTATCGGTGAAATGTTATTTATTGTTTGTACTTTAATCATTTAATCACTACCAAATTAAATTAAAGCTTTTACTGACGGCAGGAGAAGTCGCCGCCAGCTAAGCCATCAACCTCCTACCAAATTCAATTTTGATGGACAAACTGGTATGAGGTTCTACATGAAGGTAACTACCCCCCTCAAATTGCTTCTTTTAATTTTCACTACTTTGACACAAAGCCTGATATTTTATAGTATAAGTGAATTGATTTCAATCACTCTTGAATTTATTTCTAAAATCTACAAACCCCCTTTTAAACATAGGTATACTTATGCTCACTTGATAACTAATGACGGTTGTCAATAGAAAACATTGATGTTTAGCTGGGCCTAATATGATTACGCGCAGCTAAACTTTTTTTTGTCAGTTTGAAGTTGAGCTGAACTGGTATAGATGCCTTTTACTCCTTATGTTTTAAAGGGTTAATAGGTATTTTTTTTGTCTTCGTTTTAAGGAGCATTAACATGAATATGGTGACGGTAGTTACCCAAACTAAATGAACACATTCATTTTGCATAGCCAAAGCTTGACTCTTGCTCAAAGACTTGCAACTGAATTGCAAGGGGAACTAGAAGAACGACAAAGTCATTTTCGTATTCATACAATTCTATCTGCAGATTTAGAACAGTTAAGAGAACTTTATGGAGTCGATATTAACCTCCTTAGTAAGACATTTAATTACTCCGAAGTCGCTCTTATGGTTAGCGATATGGATTCAACGCTAATTATAAATGAGACCATTAATGAGATTGCAAGTCCAGATATAGCAAGCAAGGTATCCTCAATTACTGAGCAAGCTATGCATGGAAATTTAGATTTTACATCCTCATTTAAATCCAAAATTTCCTTGCTTAAAGGCACAAAAAGTGAAACCCTAGAACAAGTCTATAATGAACAATTGAATTTGAGCAAAGGCGCTCTAGAGTTAATTAATTTTTTTAAACAAATTGATGTGAAAATGGCTGTAATTTCAGGTGGATTGTCTTATTTTGCCGAACGTCTGAAAGATCAATTGGGATTGGATAGTTATCGAGCTAGCAACATAGAGATTGTTGATAACTGTTTAACGGGAAATGTCATAGGTAAAGTTATTGATGCTGATGCAAAGGCTCAATACATTCACGAGCTTTGCGCTCAATACGGTCTTGAAAAAAACCAAGTCGTAGCTATAGGTGATGGCGCTAATGATCTAGAAATGATGAAAATTGCTGGTCTCTCAGTTGCATATCGTGCTAAACCTTTGTTGCAGAAAAATTGTGATGTTGTTATTAATTACGGTGGTTTAGATGCAATTATAGATTTTTTTTAAATTAATTTAAATCATCAACTTATAATAGAGTCATGGACATAACAACCCCCGCCCTAATTTTTCCAGCAATATCATTATTATTTATTGCCTATACACATCGACTGCATTCACTCAGCGTGTTAATTCGATCGATGACAACAGAAGACAGTAAAAAATTAAAAAACAAGCAAACAAAAGATCAACTTGAGATATTAAAGAAGAGAGTGATTTACATTAAAAGAATGCAGATTTTCGGAATATTAAGTTTTATTTTGTGCTTGTTTACAATTATCAGCTTATATATTGGACTAGATAATATTGCCAATTATTTGTTTGGTCTAGCGTTATTAATGTTAGTTACTTCTTTGTTGTTCGCATTGGTCGAAGTACTTCAATCAACACGTGCTCTAAGTATTCACCTCAAAAATTCTAATTATTAATTGCACCAAACTAACTCTCAGAAAGTCAAGATACATCTATCCAGATTAATATTGTTGGTTGATTAGGTATTTTTTGAAATTTAAAGTGAATTTAATACCTCGTAGCAGGCACCCATGGTGTGATAGTCAGTCTTACCCGCAGGGCTCTTAAGGTTGTCATATTTATTGTTATTTGAATCCAAAATTCTAAACCAGGCACCATACTGATGGTCGACCATATGCCTCCAACTGTACTCCCAAATACGGTTGTACCAATCCCAGTAATGCTGCTGTCCTGTTCTCTTTGCTAGTAGCGCTGCAGCAGCAATGGATTCAGCCTGAACCCAGAAATATTTATCTCCATCACAAACACGACCGTCAGGGTCAAGACCGTAGAAAAGTCCACCTAATTTAGAATCCCAGCCCTTATCCACAGCAACGTCGAATAATTCTTGAGCTCGAATTAAAAGCCAATCTTCGTCAGCGTATCTTTCCAAAATAATCAACAACTTTGCCCATTCAGTTAAATGGCCAATTTGAAAACCCCAAGGTCGAAATAAGTCGTCTGGAGAATTTTTATTGTATAACCAGTCAACCTGCCAGTCAGAATCGTAATGCTCCCATATTAAGCCATCAGCTAGGCTTGCCTGCCTTTGGCAAATATTTTTTGCAACTAGAAGCGCACGTTGCAAATATTTCTCTTCTTGAGTTGCTTCAAAAGCCATAATGAGAGCTTCACAGGAGTGCATATTGGCGTTTTGTCCGCGATACTCGGATACACTACTCCAGTCAGCACTGATTTCGTCACAATACAAACCATCGTCCTCAGACCAAAAATATTTTTCCATCAGATTGAAAGTTTCATCTATATAGTTTTTAGCCTCAGCAAGACCTGCTTTATAGGCGGTTGAGTAAGCCAACAATACGAATGCCAGGCCATAGCAATAATTGGTTGGGTCTTGGATCTCTTTGTCATTCAAAATCCATGCATAACCTCTAGTTTTGCTATTAAGGTGAAACTGGCGTAGATAATTAATGCCATGTTTAGCGACATCTAAATACTCGCTATTGTTGAATTGTTTTGCGGCCATCGCATAGTTAAAGATAAAGCGGGTACTACTAACCAAATGCCGAGTCTTTGAATCATAGACACTTCCATCATCGCGGAAGTTTTGAAAAAAACCACCAACCTCTTTGTCAATGCAGCGGGGGTGATAAAAAGACATGATGGAACTGATGTGTTCCAGTAAAAATTCCTGACTAGTAAAAGTTTGCACTTTTCAACGAGATTCTACAAAGGAAAGTAAACCTCAACAATCAGGCCACCGCCTGTTCGGTCTTTCAATTCAAGCTCGCCGCCATGAATGTTGGCAATGCTTCTTGCTATACCCATTCCCAAACCAGAATGAGACTCGCTTAGTTTGTGTTCCAAGCGATAGTATGGCTTAAAAACATTTTCTTTGTCAGCATCACTCAAGCCAGGACCGTTATCCATAATTTCTATGAATATTCCATTGTGTTGTTTTTTCCCTTTCACTTCAACCCCTTTACCGTAGGTCATTGCGTTATTGATTAAATTAGAAAAAAGACGCTCAATGGCAAGAGATCGCCCCTTCATTGTAATGTTTTTTTTCATATCGAATTTAATGGGTAAGCCAAGAATTTCTTCTTTTTTAAGAATTGCACCTAGCATCTTAGTTAAATCAATGTCACTAGTATGTTCAAATTCAATACCATCTGATATGATTTGCAAACTTCCAGTTACCATAGTTCCAAGGTAGTCCAAATCTCCAATCAAACTTTCTTTTATAGTGTCATCCTTAATAGACTCAACCCTCAATCTTGCTCGAGTTAGCGGTGTTTTTAAGTCGTGTGAGATCGCTGCGAATGAGCGCTCTCTATCAGTAATAAAATTCTGTATACGCATAGCCATTGAATTAAAAGCTCTTATCGTGGCTACCATCTCTTTGGAGCCTTTTTCTTCGAGCTGACGTGGATTACGTCCTTTTCCCAGAAGGTCTGCTTGATGAGCCAATGTTTTTAGTGGAAGAACAAGCCATCGAACAAACAAAAAAGTTAATAAGAGAACTGTAAGTGACACTGCCAAAAGATTAAATATTCGTTCACCATTAATCCAATCAACACCTAACAACAATTCTCCTTTAGGGACGACCGCTGCTAAATACATCCATTCTTCTTCATCAATTGGAAATTGAATTACGGCAACTGGACTTTCATCTCCAGGATCTAAAAGTGCAAATCTTTTCCAAGTCGGTGATAATGCCACCATCAAGTTGTCGCCTGTTAATATTTTTAAATTATCAAAATTAACGAATGTAATTTCCATGTCATCAATCTGTCCAAGTTGGGCAAACATACTTCTTTGCAAGTTATCTCGAACTAATAAAGAAAATTCAGATTCTGCAATCGGAATTAAATCAATATGTTGTTTGTTTACTGAGACAAAGAAACGAGTGCCACCCATGTCTCGCAACTGATCAAGAACTATATGACGATACTGCTTTGGTAATTTTTCAAAAAACGCAATAGTTTGACCTATACGGGAGCCCATAGATTCCGACACCTCAATCATTCTATCTCTCTCAGATGACTGGAGCTGTTCTACCCACAACCAAGCACCCAATAGTTGGACGATAACGATTCCAATAAACAGCACAGAGGTCATTCTGGCTACAACAGTTTTTGGCATTAACCAAGAAAAGATAGAGGTTTTTGCTGTCAACTTTTCAAAAGGAGTACATACCCCTTACCTCGAACACTCTGAATAATTTCTCCTTCAAAATGATCGCTAAGCTTTTGACGTAAGCGGCTTACATTGGTATCAATTGAGCGATCAAGTGGGTCAACCCTTCTTCCATGTAACAGCTCACCAATCTCATTCCTACTCAAGACAGTTCCAATATTTTTATGAAAAACGCAAAGTAAATCAAACTCAGCACCAGTTAGTTCTAGCTCTGTACCTAATATAGAAGCTTTTCTGGCGGCATTGTTTATTTCGATTTGACCATCAGATATTTCTTCTTCGAAATCTGTATGCGTACGTCTGAGAAGCGCCTTAATTCGAGCCAGGAGTTCTCTAGGATTGAACGGTTTACCCAAATAGTCGTCTGCCCCTAACTCCAAACCCAATATGCGGTCTAGGTCATCACTAGCAGCGGTAAGCATGATAATGGGGATGCTTGATTTTTGTCGCAACCTTCTACAAATTTCAAGCCCATCTATACCTGGCAGACCAATATCCAATATAAGTAAACCAAAGTCAGTTTCGTCTCTACTTAAAAAAGCCTCTCCTTCTGTAAAACCTTCCACTTTAAATCCATTTTTTGTAAGGTATTCATCGAGAAGTGTAAGGATCTCTACATCATCATCAATAATGGCAAGTTTTGTCATTTAATTAATATTAAATAAAATAAATAAAGCTTGTCTTGTTAACATCTACTTAGTTTGTTTAACCTTTTGCGTAAGTTTGTGCCGTTTCACTATTAAACTCAATCATAACGCAAGGCTCGTCACCTACTACCTGGGCTTGATGACCAGGCTTGCACTCATATACGTCTCCTGAGCTTATTGTCTCTGTGCTACCGTCCTCATGATTAACGAGTAGCTGACCTGACTGAACGATTCCTAGGTGGTGTGCTTGACAGCTTTCAGTGCCAGCCACGGGTGCGATACATTCGGACCATACCCAGCCTGGCTGAACAGTCATTCGAGCGACATTTACATTGCCAATCGAGATAATTTCAACTGTGGTTTTGTCGGGTCTTCTTACTTCATCGGGTGATGAAAAATCAATTTTATGGATTCCTGCAGACATAATTTTTGCTCCTTTCTATTGTTAAAAAATAAAATAAATTAGCTGCCTGCTGTTTTCATAACACCAGCCATGAGAATTAATTGTACATACAATTAGTGTTTAATTTTGACTTATAAAAACTTGTCAAGAAAAATAACGAACCATTTTGTCTAACTCTTTTCGAGGTGTTCTGTAGCTATTGACTATTTCAGACTTATCTTCATAGCCAAGCGCCATTCCACAAAGCAATAGCTTGTCTTTAGCGTAAGAAAGCTCTTCTCTGATAATATCTGGGTACTCCCCAAGGGCTGCTTGTGGACAGGTTGCCAGACCATGTTCAACAGCAGACAACATAATCGATTGTATAAACATACCGCAATCCATATAAGAGCCCTTTTGTAAAAAATTATCCATAAAAAAAAGCAGTATGACGGGTGCGTTAAATGCCTGATAATTGAGCGCCCATTGATCTAATTGTCTTTGTTTATCTTCTCTCGTTATTTCCAAAGTGGAGTACAGTAATAGACCACAAGCCCTTCTTCTCTCTTTATATTTGCCAGTCCACTCTGTCGGATAGTAGTGGTAGTCCATAGCGCCTTTATTTCCAGCACGGAATGTCTCTTCCAGTTTATTACAAAGACTTGTCTTGCTTTTTCCACTAACGACTGCCACTTGCCAGGGCTGAGTGTTAGCGCCTGAAGGTGCAGTCTTAGCCTGCTCTATAATTGTATTAATGACATCAATCGGAACTTCCTTGTCCAAAAAAGCCCTCGTTGATTTACGTTCTGCCAGTGCTGTTTTTACGTCCATCTCTTTCTCCGTTCATTTTTCTTTTAACCTGAGGCAATTTTTTGTTGCCAGTAAATTAGGCCTTGTGTGTTAAGTTCCACATCAACTCTTAGCTTTTCTTTACAAGAATCTTGATTAGTAAAGCCCATTTTTTGAAGTTGTTGTAGAAAATAATCCATCATGACATTTCGAATTTTTTCATCGGCGTTATCTTGTGCAGCGTATTCAATTGCAAGATTACTCATAAAGTTAATACCATCTATTAACTGCTCTATTACTTTTTTTGTGGGCTTGATTGCACCGAAATGAGTCAAACAAACACGTTTAGGTTTGTATTTCATCAACTTTTTTATGCTATGAATCAACTCTTCTGGGTCAAATTGTGTTGGCGTTGTGGTAGGAAAAATATACACCTCACCGCCATTATCAAAGTCTCGGTATGATATTCCAAAAGTGTCGCCTGTAAACATAGACTCGGTCATCTTATCCCAAACACAAAAGTGATGCTTTGCATGCCCTGGAGTGTCAATAAATTTAAGCTCTCTTCCACCAAAGTCCAACACAAAGTTATCATCAGCCTCAATAATCCGACTAGAAACTATTGGCACGATATCACCATATAATTGATTAAATTTCTCTTGTCCATAAACCGCAACAGTTCCGGCAATTAGCTTACTAGGGTCCACCATATGTCGAGCACCCCGAGGATGAATCACAAGCTGTGCATTTGGACACAGTTTCATCAATTCACCGGCACCCGCGGCATGATCGAGATGGACGTGGGTTGGTATTATGTAGGCTACGCTGGAAAAGTTTAATCCATCTTTTTCAAGAGCTTGTTGAATATTGGGGATGCTGTGCTTAGTGCCAGTTTCTATAATGGCAATCTCGTTGCCCTGCCTGACTAGATATATTGCAGCCATTTCTTTACGTATATAGCCTGTATCAATAACCCTAATTCCATTAACTATGTGTACAACTTTTTCCATTAGCGAGTCAGTATTTTTTGTTTTATTTCATCCAAAATAGAAGGGTCACCAATAGTGGGAGGAACAATGTAATCTTCACCATCCACAATTCTTTTCATGATCTTGCGCAATATTTTCCCAAGCGAGTTTTAGGGAGTCGTTTCACAATCACAGTCTCTTTATAACAAGCAACAGCCCCAATTTTATCTCTAACTAGCCCTATCAACTTTTTCAATATTACAGTATTATAAATATTAAAAACATTGAAGTAGGGTTTGAATACTATTTCAATGTGTCAAAACTAAAACAAAAACACAGTAGAAACAACTAACAACCTAAAAAGGGAGGACAACACATGGGAATGCCCGGACCGTTTGAACTAGTCATTATTTTAATTATCGTAATTCTAATTTTTGGCGGTAAGCGACTAAAAAACATTGCTGGCGACCTTGGAAACGCGGTCAAAGGCTTTAAGTCATCCATGAAAGACTCTGAAAAAAAAACCGATGACGCTATTGAATCTAAGGTTGAAAAGTAACATTATAAGAAAATTATCTTATTCTTTTATTTCTGAAGATTTCAATCTTCCGAGATGTGTCTATATGCAACATATAACCTTTGAGGATATTTGCAACATTACTCTGATTAATCATTCATTCAGCAAGGAAGCTTATGTTTGATTTCGGTTTTTGGGAGATTGCTATTATAGCTATCATAACCCTGATCGTGGTTGGCCCTGACAAAATGCCGGGACTCGCTCGTAAAGCGGGTCTTTATGCTGGAAAATTCAAAAAATTTATTACTAAAATTAAAACCGATATTAATGACGAGTTAAAGGCCGATGAGCTCAAAGAACACCTCTCTCTTAAGGAAGAAGAGTCAGCGCTTTCGCAAACCCTAGATGAAGTTAAGAGCAGTATTGATGAAATCAAACAGGAAAGTAAAAAGGCTGCTGATACGCCCTCACATCCTGAAGAAACCTTAAAGGAAGGTAGTGAGGACAATAAAAATGAAGATTCTTCTCTACAACACCACATTAAGTCTGAACCACAAAACAAAAAATAAATCTTCAATAACAATAAATCAAAATAATGGCTGAAAAATCTCAACAACTTGAAAAAATGTCAATCGTTCAACATCTTGTTGAACTTAGAAGTGCTCTATTACGTTCGGTAATTGCGATTGTAATTTTTTTCCTAGTACTGTTCCCGTTTGCAGACGACATATACACTTTTATTGCGGCACCCATTGTGCAAGCAATACCAGGCTCCAACCTTATTGCCATCGGTGTTATTTCTCCTTTCTTAACGCCACTAAAGATGTCATTAATTCTTGCCATCTATTTAGCTATGCCTTATTTGCTTTACCAATTATGGTCATTCGCAGCCCCTGCACTTTATCGACATGAAAAAAAATTAATAATGCCACTCGTAATATCATCAACGATACTTTTTTATGCGGGACTGCTCTTCTCTTTCTATGTCGTTTTTCCTGTCATTTTTACCTTCTTATCGAGTGTAGGACCTGACTCAGTCGACTTTGCACCTGATATCCAGTACTATCTGGACTTTATTCTAAAAGTCTCTTTTGCTTTTGGAGTGGCCTTTGAGGTTCCGATTGCAACAATCCTGCTTATTATGTTCGGGGCAACTACACCTGAGCGCCTTAAAAAAAATCGCGCATACATCATTATTGGCTCTTTTGCTTTGGGAATGGTTTTGACGCCCCCGGACGTTATCTCTCAGGTGCTTATCGCAATTCCTATTTGGCTTCTTTTTGAAGCTGGCTTATTTTTTGCTCCATTTTTTAAAGTCCGTGCAAAAGCTAAACAAGCAGATAGCAATAAATCCGAATCCCAAGCAAACGACTGGAGCGACAAAGAACACAATGCAATGATGGATGAAGTTGAATCTGAAATGAATAAAAAAGGCGGGCTAGATCAAAAATAAAGCATCTAATTGTCATATTTTACTAGCCTTGCACGATACCAAGGAATTAGTCGGGGATATAGTCGAGCCAAACTGGTGGCGAGATGAAACCAAAAAATGGCGTGTTATTCATTCGGATACCTCCGGTTTTGGTTCAGTTGCCTTGCCGGAGCGTACTCTTGCTCCTAAAATCTGAATCAATATGAAAGGGAGGTGGCTAAATAACAACCCTAAATATATTTAAGTTTTATCTGGTTTTTTTTGCGTGTTCTAGGTATGGTGTAAACCTAATTTCTGCATACTTAATAATCTGTGTCACTAAAAAGTTGATGACTAAATAAATAACACCAGCAACCAAAAATATTTCGACTGGCGTCCAGTATTTCGCAATGATGTATCGTGCAATGCCAGTAATCTCCATTAGTGTAATAGTGCTAACCAGTGATGTGCCTTTAACCATTAATATCATCTCATTGCCATAGGCTGGCAATGCCTGTCTAAAAGCAATTGGTAAGATGATTCTTCTATAAAGCAGAATGCCACTCATACCTATGGCTCTGGCTGATTCAATCTGTCCATACGGAACAGATTGTAATCCTCCTCTGATAATCTCTGCAGTGTAAGCTGCAGTATTTAATGTTAAGGCTAGTATGCCGCACCAGTAGGCCTCTCTAAAGAATGGCCACACAAAGCTCTCCTTGATAAAGTCAAATTGAGCCAATCCATAATAGATAAGAAAAATTTGAACTAACAGAGGTGTTCCTCTGAAATAGAAAACATAAGATCGAGAAATTACATTCAAGAAACGATTTTTGGAGATCCTCATCAAGGCGAGTCCAAGCGCCAACAAGAATCCTATTAGTAATGAAATCAATACTAATTCAATTGTCAGAGGAACGCCACCTAATAGTTTAGGTGTTGAATTACACATCAACTGCACTTTTAGGCCCAAAAATTCATTCGGTAAAGACTCACAGAAATCTACAAAATTCATCCCTATGCCCTCCTTACACCTTTGTTAGCCCAACTTTCAGCACTGTTCAAAACTCTTGAAGATGCAGTAGTTAAAACCAAATAAAGTAATGCAGCAGTAATGTAGAAAGTAAATGGAGAATATGTAGAACCAGATGCTATGTGTGCTTGGCGCATAATTTCAACCAAACCGGTCACCATTATTAGAGCGGTATCCTTTAAAGTTAATTGCCAAACATTGCCTAGACCTGGAAGAGCATAGCGCATAACTTGAGGAATCAATATTCTACGAAAAATAAGAAATTTATTCATTCCAACAGACTTTGAGGCCTCTATCTGACCTTTAGGTACAGCTAAAAAAGCGCCCCTGAGTACTTCGGTTGAATAAGCACCTGAAATAATTCCCACAGCTATGGCAGCAATTAAAAATACTGGAAGTTCAATATATTGATTGTATCCAAATAGTTTTTTAGCGACCCCCATAATTGCATTATTTGCACCAAAATAGAGAAGATAAATAACAAGCAGTTCAGGAATCCCTCTTACAACAGTCGTGTAAGTGTTACCAATCGATCTAATAAATCCATTACTGGATAATTTTGACATTGTAGCAAACACGGAGACTAGTAGCCCGATGGCCATTGCTGAAAGGCTAACCAGTATAGTTACTATGGCTGCCCGAAGCATTTCATCACCCCATCCAGTATCTCCAAACCTCAATAAAATAAAGGAATCCATATTTTTAGATTGCTAAATTAGATTCTAAAAATCTTTTCAAGCGTTCAGATTTTGGTGCATTAAAGAGTTCATCTGGAGTGCCCTGCTCTTCTATATGGCCATTGTGAAGAAATATTACCTTTGAAGCAACCCCTTTGGCAAAACCCATCTCATGAGTTACCACTATCATTGTTCGGCCCTCTTCTGCCAAAGATTGCATTACCCTTAACACTTCACCAACAAGCTCCGGATCTAAAGAAGAAGTTGGCTCATCAAAAAGCAAAATATCCGGCTCAATAGCTAAGGCTCTAGCAATAGCCACTCTTTGTTGCTGACCGCCTGACAGGCTTGATGGAAATTGATCTGCTTTTTCGGTAATGCCAACTTTTGCCAATAATTCTAAACCAAGTTTATTGGCTTTATTTTTATCAATTTTTTGAACATGAATCGGAGCTTCTACAACATTTTGAATGACCGTCATATGAGACCAAAGGTTAAAACTTTGAAAAACCATTGCAAGTTTGGTTCTTATTCTGTCAACTTGATCCTGATCTTGTGGGTAATAGTTTCCTGCTTTGTTTTTACTCATCTTGATGAGTTCTCCGTTAACCCAAACTTCCCCAGAGTCAGGTATATCTAGTAGATTGATACATCGTAGCAAAGTACTTTTTCCTGATCCGCTAGATCCTATAATACAAATAACATCACCTTTTTCAGCATTTAAAGAAATGTCTTTTAGGACTTCTAAATCGCCAAAAGATTTTTTTAAGTGGTTAATTTCTAGAGCTTTATTCATATATATATTTTCAAACAATTTTACATACAAAAAAAGCGGTCAGAATTGATGACCGCTTTTTATAGACAGATAAAACAATTTTACATTGAGATATCTTTTCCAAACCACTTGATGAAGTGGGTTGCCAATGTACCATCAGCTCGAGCTTCGTCAATTGCCTTGTTAAACATTGCCTTGAGGTCGGTATCTGATTGACGCAAACCAACACCCACGCCTGGACCGAATTGGCCCCCACCTAGCTTAGGACCAAAAAAGGCAAGACCTGGATTGCTTTTCATAAATTCTTCCATTGAGCCTGAATCAGATAAAGCCGCATTAAGCCTTCCAGCCAATAAATCTAGTTCAAGATTTTGTTGGGTATCATAAGTTTTTATAGTTACAGAGTCACCCAACTCTTGTCTAACAAAGTTTTCATGAGTAGTTGAACCCTGCACACCTATTACAGCACCATCGAGCAATGATTTGAGTTCTGCTAATCCTCCAGCTGAACTTGCCAAATCTAAATTAAGAGGACCGGTAGTACCAGTGCTTGCAAGTGCTGATGAGCTTTGAGTTGAGAAAGTAGCAGGCTCGTTTGCATATCCCTGAGAAAAATCAATAACTTCCAGTCTTTCTGAAGTAATAGACATTCCAGCAATAATCGCGTCGTACTTACCGTTTTGCAAGGCTGGAATAATACCATCCCAATCTTGAGCGACTAAAATACAAGTTGCATTCATTCTTTCACAAAGATCCATTGCAAGGTCAATTTCAGCCCCTTCAAGTTCTCCAGCAGCGTTTGTGCCATTCCAAGGAGGATATGCTCCTTCAGTACCAATTTTAATAGTTGACCAGTCACCACTAAAGGCACTAGTAACCATAGTAGCGCTTAGTAACGCCAACAACAGTTTTTTCTTCATAATCTTCTTCTCCTTTGATTAAATTTAATCGAAATTCAATTATAAAAATTTCACATTCATTTTTTGTGAACTTCGACTATATTATACAAAGTAAAACATTCTGAAAGATTTATATATTGTTATAAAATCGTGCTAACTAGAATTTTTAGCGAGATTATATTTATGAATAAGATGTGTGACTTTGATTCTATTGTTATTGGTGGTGGCATGATTGGCTCTTCAATCGCCTTTGGTCTGGCCAAACAAGATGAAAAAGTTGCTATGATTGATGAGGGTGACAATGCATTGAGAGCAGCTCGTGGTAATTTTGGCCTGATTTGGGTTCAGGGTAAGGGCGAGAAAAATTCAAGTTATGCTGATTTGACTCTGCAATCCGCAAAGAAATGGCCTAGGTTTAATAATGAATTAATGGCATTAACAAAGATTGATATTGGTTTTGAGCAGAAAGGTGGATTTGATTTTTGTTTAAATCAAGAGGAATTTGACGAACGGATTATTTTATTAAAACATATTGCAGAAAATAGTAATGAACAATTTAGCTATGAAATGTTCAATCACGAAGAATTGGCAAAAAAACTTCCAAAAATTGGTCCCGAAGTTGTTGGTGCTTCATATAGTTCTTGGGATGGTCATGTAAACCCATTATTACTTTTACGCTCTTTACATAAAGGGTTTCAAGAATTAGGAGGTAAATTATTAACACATTCTGTGAGTGACATAAAATACAATGATTCATATTTTTCTGTGCAAGCTAAAAACAGCATCATCAATTCAAATAAAGTAATTCTTGCTGCTGGATTTTCAAATCAAAATTTAGCGCCTAAAATTGGATTAAAAATGTCTCTTTTCCCACAACGTGGACAAATTCTTGTCACTGAAAAAATTAAACCTTTCCTTGACTATCCGACAGGACTTATTCGTCAAACAAATGAAGGCGGATTATTACTAGGTGACTCGCATGAGGATGTCGGTTTTGATGACGGCACAAACCTTCAAACAATGCAACAAATTGCTCAACGAGTAACAACTATTTTTCCTTTTTTAAGGGACGTCAAGATGATTCGCGCTTGGGGCTCCTTGAGGATACTTACTGATGACAGGTTGCCCATTTATGACTACTCAAAGACTTGTCCTGGAGCTTATACAGTCTCCTCTCATAGTGGTGTTACACTCGCTGCAATCCATGCCCTAGATATTGCTTCTTATATAGTTAAAGATGGAAAATTGCCAATTTCATTAAATTGCTTTAGTGCAGAGAGATTTAATGATTAAAAGAATTGACTCTCAAAAATCAGAAATGATAAGAATATATTTTGAAGGTAAAGTAATATATGTTCATAAAGGAGACACTGTTGCAAGTGCCCTTCTTGAAGCAGGAGTAACACATTTTCAAAACACTACTTCAAGAGGATCTCAACGCGGCCCTTTTTGTATGATGGGAGTTTGCTTTGACTGTCTTGTAGAAATAGATGAACAGCCAAATCAACAAGCTTGCATGATTAATGTGTATCAAGAGATGAAAATTAAACGTCAAGCAAACCTCTTGAAGTAGCATGAATAATCATTACGATATCATTATTATAGGTGCAGGTCCAGCAGGCATGTCTGCTTCCTGTTTAGCATCTAAATATAAGGTAAAAATTCTTGTTTTAGATGTAGCTATTTCTCCTGGAGGCCAGATATTTAGAGCAGTTGAAACAAATCAATCTAGCCATAAACAAAAGTTTGGTGCTAATTATCTTAATGGCATTAAACTTGTGAACAAATTTCGAAAATGTTCAATTGACTATCAATCAAGAGCAAAAGTCTGGCACCTTTCAGAAAATGGTGAAGTGCATTACTTGAAAGATAACAAAACACACTTTGTAAAAGCTAAACATATACTCATTACAACCGGTGCTCAAGAACGCCCTTTTCCTGTAACTGGTTGGACTCTCAATAGGGTAATGACTGCTGGTGCTGCACAAATCCTACTAAAAGAGTCAAATCTGGGTATTCAAAATGCAGTGTTTGTAGGTACTGGGCCGCTTTTGTATTTAATTGCTCACCAATATTTGATGATGGGCATTCCAATCAAAGCCGTAATAGATACAACCCCTCTTAGTAACTACTTTCGAGCAATACCAAAAATTGTGGGCATACGAGGTAATTTCAATGAAATCTATAAGGGTATTAAATGGATAGGTGATATCAAAAAATCAAATACATTTTTTATCAACAGAATAAGTGATTTAAGAATACTTGGTGACGAAGAAGTTAATGCAATCGAATATCAAAAAAATGGACAATGGAATAAAATTGAATGTGAACACGTGTTACTTCACCAAGGTCTTGTACCAGAAATTAATATCAGTCTATCTGTCGGTTGTAGAAAGATTTGGAATCAACAACAAGCTTGCTGGAATATTGATGTTGATAAATGGTTCCAATCAAGCTTACCTTGTATCTCTGTTGCAGGGGATGCAAGCTCAATTTCAGGTGCTGTAGCTGCTGAAGCAAGCGGTAAGATTGCAGCATTAAATATTTTAGCTAAGCTAAATATCATTACAGCCAAAAATAGAGATCAACTAGCCATACCTATTCAGAAATCTTTAAAAACTGAGATGTCAATTAGAACTTTTCTAGAAACATTGTTTAACCCTATATCTCGTTTTCGAATTCCCAATAACAACGACACTATTGTTTGCCGATGTGAAGAAGTATTGGCTGGAGAAATACGTGAATCTGTAGACTTAGGCTCAAAAGGCCCTAATCAAACAAAAAGTTTTACTCGATGTGGAATGGGACCTTGTCAAGGAAGACTATGCGGTCTAACGGTTGCAGAAATAATTGCAGATCAATTGAATTGTAGTATTGAGGAGGTTGGTTATTATCGAATAAGACCACCAGTTACTCCTATAACGCTTGGTGAACTATCTACTACAAAAATGACTACACCTGAAAAGCAAGCAAACCAATTATAATTATCGATATACTGTCTCGCTTGAAAAGATTGCGGTCCAGGATGTTAGGTGCAACACTCCCTTGGAATCCCTCACCCCTTGAAAGTCTGAATATATATGCGAAGGAGGGTGGATTTTTTATCTTTAGACGTAATTCATTGATTTCCCTACATAAATAGTAAATGTATATTACTTTAATATCTAGATTGATGGTTTATTGATAGTAAATAGCTATAAAAAGATAGGATTTACAGGGGCGTTCTTATTTAATCCAAACGGAAGCCCATGGCTGCCGAAGTGGCTCGTGCAGCATCTAATACAGCTTCTCTTACGATAATTGCCTGTTTTGAATTTGAATTCGTGAACACATCCTTTGGTCCAGTAACGTTCAATCCGCCAATGGGAAATCCTTCATAGTTAAAAATAGTTGCAGCACATGATCCAATCCCGGGTTCAATCATCCCAGTGCTCCATACATAACCACGTTTGGCATCAATTTTACATTGACTTAATAATTGTCGGACGTTCTTAGGTGCTTTGTTAGTTGCACCCTCTAGTGCGCGATTTTTATACATATTTCTGACTTGTGTCTCACTAAGCTCAGAAAGAATTGCTCTTCCAATAGACGAAGCATAGGCGGGCAAACGCGAACCTATGTGCATATTACTGACCAGATGTGTTGTCGGAGTCACACGAGATAAATACACCACTTCTATATCGTCAAGAATGCCTAAATGTGCAGACATTTTTGATTTTTCTACTAACTCTTGTATCGGGAGCAATGACATCTGGACAATATCTCTTGATTCAATTGCTTTTGCCGCAAGTGTAATGGCCCCAACCCCAAGGCGATACCCTTCATTTTCACCGATTTCATCTACCATTCCATTATCGAGTAAGGAATGAATTAATCGAATCAATGTTGTTCGGTTTATAGATAAATGGTTTGATGCCTTAGTAAGGTTACGACACTTGTTACCCTCGCCAATATAGCGAAGAAGTCTTATGGCGCGATCAACAGGAGGGACTGAATAGCTGTTTTTTTTTAAATTCCCATTTTCAAATTTTTTCATATTTCCTTCTTTCTACTATCAAAACAAATATCCATTATTATATTTCTGCCCATGGATGCGAATTCCCAGTAAGATCAAAATAAAGCGACTTTTGAGACATGAAAGCGCGAATACCGTTTCTTCCTTTTTCCCTGCCGATACCACTGTTTTTTTCACCACCAAAAGGTGTCGAAATTGAAAATTGTTTGTATGTGTTAACCCATACTGTGCCAGCATTAATAGCTCGGCCCACTCGCCATGCCTTCGGAAAGTCATTGGTCCAAATTCCACAAGCCAAACCATATTCATTCTCATTGGCTTGTTCAATAACATCCGCTTCATCATCAAAGGGCATTACAACCAAAACTGGGCCAAAAACTTCTTCACGGCAAATCTGAGCTGAATTATCGACTTCAGTAATAATTGTCGGCAGGTAGTAAGCACCCTTTTTATACTCTGCACCACTCGGGCTTTCTCCACCGCACAATATATTTGCCCCTTCGTTGCGTGCCAGATCAACATATGCCGCTACACTATCGCGATGTTGCGGATGGATCATTGTTGAAACTTGAGTATCTAGATTATAGGGGCTACCAACTTTCAGTTTTTTTGTTGCTTTTACCAATCGCTCAACAAATTCATTGTATATATCTCTTTGAACAAATAACCGTGAACCTGCGATACAACTTTGACCAGTTGATGAAAAGATACCAAACATAACACCGGCAATTGCAATATCTATATCAGAATCTTTAAATACTATTACTGGGGACTTTCCTCCCAACTCTAATGAAATAGGCATCAACTTTTTTGCTGCTTTTATTGCTAAGCTTCGTCCAGTTTTGGTACTGCCAGTGAAAGTTACTTTTGAAATATCTGGGTGGTCTACTAATAAACCCCCAATCTCATGCCCTGAACCAGGCAAAACTGAAAAAATGCCTTTGGGCAAGCCTGCTGACTCTACTATTCGTGCCAATTCGAGGCTTACTAATGGAGACCAAGATGAAGGCTTTAAAAGCACAGCATTTCCTGCCGCTAACGCTGGAGCGACTTTTTGCGCATCAGATGCTATAGGAGAATTCCAAGGAGTTATTGCTGTAACAAGACCTAAGGGTTCATGAACTGACATGGTCAGTGAGTCATTCCGCTGGGCTGTAAGCAAATCGTCACTACTTTCAAGAAGTGCTCCGAAATACCTGAAAGTTCCAGAAGCAGAGCTTGCTAAGATTGCTGTTTCTCTCAGTGTTTTTCCGGTATCACGTGTTTGTATTTGTGAAATTCTATCAATATTAGCTTCAATTCCATCAGCAATTGCATATAAATATCGAGCTCGTTCGTGTGGTTTTAATGAGCGCCAAGAAGGCTGTGATTGTGCAGATTTAGCAAGTTTAATTGCACGCAAACCGTCATCTTTTGAAGCGCCATAAAGAGAGCAGTTGATGGAGCCGTCAGCTGGAAAAATTGAAACTATTTCTTCTCCAGTTCCAGTTTCCCATTCTCCACCAATAAACAACTTACCATCGGGCATTTTAATCATTTGTTATCCTCAAATTACAATATGACCTATACGATTAGTGATTTCGCGCATAATACTATACGCAGTTGTCATCGATGTTTTCGCATTGCCTGGTGAAGCTTGACTTTCAACTCGAAGAGTATAATGGGCTAAGGGACAATCTACACTATATTCGTGTATATTGCCAGTTGCTTTTGGATCAGCAACTAACTCAGTTTTAGTTGCGTCAAAACCTGCACCTGCTAGAGCAATAGTGGCAGCAACATTAGCATTTTTGGGATATGCACTGGCAGCTTCACGAGCTGAGCCACTGAAAATCACTGTTTCCTTGGTCAAATGATCTAGGTCAACAAGCTTAGAAGCTAAGGTTCCTGACCATGCAGCAGGTGGCTTTATCCCCCTATAAGAAACATCTAGCTTTCCATATTTTTTCAATGATGCCAATAAGTCAATTCCTCCAATAGCACCTGCTGGAATTATCAGCCTAGCCTTCCCTTTACGTGCTGCATCATACAAAGAATCAGCAAGAGCTGCGTCCGCTAAAGCGCCGATTGACACCACTATAGTGTCAAAACCTGCACTCAAGACCTGAGCAACATGTTCAATAACAGCATCATGGCCCGCACACTCAACAACAAGGTTGGGTTTGTTATTTATTAGAGTTTCTGCATTACTATCTATACAATACTCTAAAGCAACATCGTTAAAATCTTCCCTCATGATTTGATTGACTTGAGAGTTGTATTCTGGCCGACAAACAATAGTGAGGTGCTCCAATGGATTCTCAAGAACATCTTTGAGAAGTTTAAGCAATGTTGTTGAAATATTACCGAAACCAATTATTCCTAGTCTTATCATACTACCTCCTTAGTATTTGCAGAGCCAGCAGGTGGTCCAGAAAATGCTTCAGCATATGGTCCAATGCTGCACATATCAACTTCAACCATCTGCGGTCCTTTAGCCTTAAGCGCTCTTTCGATTGAGCCCTGAAAATCTTTTACATCTTTAACAATTTGATGAGGCAATTTGATGGATTGGCAAAAAAATGAAAAATCTGGTACATCTAATTTAGAATAGTGGCGGCGACTGTCATATTGTGCATCTTGAATATTTTCTATAACACCATAAGCCTGATCATTCATGAGCACATAAACCAATGGTGCATTCTCACTAACAGCAGTGATCATTTCAGCCAAACCTAACATCGCACCGCCATCGCCAATGAGTACAATAGCTTTTGCTTTCTCACTTGCAATTGCTGCACCGATTCCCATAGATATGCCCTGACCAATACCACCTCCAAGGGCATGAACGCCTAGAAAAGCTTTAGCAATTTTTACATAGCGATTACCAAATGTTGAATTAGCAATAGTGACATCTCTAACCCATGGATGCGAACCACTGTAGACGATATCCTTTAATGTATTCGCTATATTGCTATATGGCCCAAGCGTTTCCAGGAGCTTAGATTCGCTTAACATGCGGGCTTTTTGGATATCATCATGAAACTCTTTGTCAACATTTAATTTTTCAGGCAATAATTCTAGTAGCTTCTGAAGTGCTTCCTTAGCATCACCATGAATAAACTTTTGAGTCTTATAATTTCTTACTCCACGAAAATCATGAGCATCAATTTGAACAAGTGGGGGGAGTTTCATTTTGTAGTTCAGTGTCTCATTCCCTCTTAATTTAGATCCAACAACAATCATTAAATCACTTTTTGAATAAATTAAAGAAGCAGCTTGAGTCATGTTGAATGCTCCAAGGTTTGCTGTATGATTTTCATCAACCGTTGCGCGTCCATTGGTAGAGGTCACTACACCAAATCCTCTATTTATAAGTTCAGTTGCTTCAACAGAAGCGCTGCGTGAACCGCCTCCCAGCCAAAGCATGGGTCGTTTTGCCTTTTTAACGAGTTCTGCAAGCTCTTCAATAGACTCTTCAGATATCAAAATTCTACTTGGTTTAGGTCTCTCAATGGATCTAGGATAGCTCAATTGAGAAAGCTGAACATCGATAGGTATTTCTAGACTGACCGGTCCAGCTGGTGGAGAAATTGCTGATGAAATAGCGGCAGAAATTGTTTCTAACGTTTTTTTGGCACTCTTAATGAAAAAATAAGCCTTTGATATAGATTTCAGCATATCAGGTTGATTAGGCACACTATGGATTGCTGAAGAATTGCAATCTAAAAATTCAGTATCAATTTGTGTAGTAATGTGTAATACTTTTGAGCCTGCAGTTAATGCCTCTAATTGAGACCCTGCGGCATTACCAGCGGCAGTTCCTGTAGATGTTATACAAACCCCTAAATTTCCACTTACTCTAGAGTATGAGTCGGCCATATTGATGGCACCTGCTTCACCTCGAGTTGGAACAAAGCGAATTTTATTCTGACGGCCTATTGCATCCAGGATGGGCATATTATGAATTGAAATTACCCCAAAAATTACACTAATACCAATATCAGCCATATATTTTGCTATGGCATCCGAGACTGTTTCTAGTTTTGATAAATAAGTACTACTCATTAGATTCACTTATATATGTTTTGATAAGCCTCCTGAAATTTCAAGTTGGGCTCCCGTAATATAGGAAGAATCCGAAGATCCAAGGAAAGCTATTGCACTAGCAACTTCTTCTGGGTTACCTAATCTTCCTAGTGGAATACCTTTATTTAATGCAAGGTTTTGATACCAATCATTCCTGTTGATTGATTTATCCTCACGATCTTCAAATCGACTCTCCCATTGATTTGTTTTTATTAATCCTAACAAGATTGAATTAAATCTAATTTGTGGTGCGAATTCAACGCTTAAAGATTTAATTAAATTTTGTACTGCAGCCCTAGCCGATGAAGTACATACCATGTGTTGTTCCGGCTGGATTGCAAGAAGTGAATTAACAACAACAACTGATCCATTTTCTTTTTTTAACATCGACTGAAAGGCTTTAATTGGATATATTTGACTAAAAATCTTTAACTCGTATTCACTTTTCCAATCATCGTCGTCAGTTGTATTAAATGTAGAAATCATTCCTTGTCCTGCATTATTCACAAGTAAATCACATTTTCCAAATTGTGATTCAACATCTTTTGAGAATTTATTTACTTCATTTTGATCTAGGACGGATAGTGCTTTTGCAAAAACCTGGTCGTTACTAAATTCAAGCTTCAACTTACTTTCAACTTCCAATAATCGCTCTCTTGAACGAGCGCAAAATGCGACCTTTGCACCTGACTTAAGAAGAATTCTTACCGTTGCAAGGCCAATTCCAGATGTACCACCGGTAACAACTGCTACCTTATTTTTATAATCAAAATTAATCATTATTTACCCTTAGAATTGATTTGATTAGGAAAGCCAGGATCTGGTCTACCCTGCATAACAGTCCTCTGTGCAGTTGATGGTGGACCCGCTGTCATCCATAAATCCATGGACGCTGGATCATTCCTTGACCAAACCTTAGGTTTGTGTGTTGCCTCATCAATTTGTTGTAACTCAGTTGTAAATTCAACAACAAAGCCGGGTGGAGAAACAAAGTATGCAAAAGGATTGTTACCAGGCCCATGTCGACCAGGTCCCCAGGATACATTGTGACCCGCTTGTTTCATTCTTCCAATACTATGCATAAACTCATCAATTGATGATAAATCAAATGCAACATGATTAACACTTGGATAATTAGACCTTGATAAAGCAATAGTATGATGCTCATTATTACATCTTAAAAAGACCATCTGGTCACCTGAATAATCAGATACACGAAAACCTAATACGGACGTAAAAAAATCTTGTAGCCGTTCCATATCAGGAGTATTCAAAACAACATGTGAAACCTTATCAGGGTAACCCCACTTTTTATTGTTAGTTAACTTAAGTGCATCAGTTCGAAATCTTAGGCGACGGTTATCAGGATCTAAAATTTCAAAACCATACCCACCAGCAAAATCATTAAACTCTCCTGGTTTGCTAATTATTGTGCAATTTTGTTTAACAAGTTGCTTGAAAAGAGCATTCATTGAGGAACGATCTTTTGTTGAAAAATGAATATATTCAATTCCAAAAACTGGATGATTGGTTAGGCCATAGGCTATAGGTTCTGAACCATTACCTCGAAAAAAAACTTCGTCATTTTCAGAGTGAGAAAGCCTTAATCCCCAGAGATTCTCAAAAAAAGAGCAGCTCTCTGTTACATTAGGCCCACGCATTACAATTCCTCGTAGCCCATCAATAAGAGAAAAGTTGGTCATAGTTTCATCCTGTAGAAGTTATTAAAAAGTTAGATTTTGCTAATTTTTTTAAAGATTTAGCAAAGTTTTTTGGAGATTGTTGATAAATTGCATGACCCGCTCCTTGAAGTTCAGTGAAATTGCTTAAAACAACTGAATTAAGTGTCTCATAGGCCTTAAGAGATGATTCTGGTGTGGTAATTATATCTTCAGCTCCAACGACAACATCAGTTGGACAATTTAATTTAAGTGCATCTTTCAATAATTCACCAGAAGCAAGCATCTTAACTGCCTGAATGTATCCAGGTATATTTATTCGCATCATTTCTTTGATAACTTTTGAGACAATGATTGGGTATTCATCTGGGTTGGCTACAAGCCTACTAGCGCGCCTTTTTGCAAACTTTTCTACTCCTAATAATTCAAGTTCATCAATTCGTTCTTGGGCTTTCGAGTCAAGAGTTTCATTTACTGTTTGACCATAACCCAATGCTGGAGATGCAAGCAGCAGTTTTGAAACATTTTTTGGGTAGTTGGCAGCAAAGCTTGTGGCGATTAACGCACCTAGTGAATGTCCAACTAAAAGAGGAGATTTTAATTTGAGTCTATTAAAAAAATTCTTAAGAGCCAAAGCATAATCTTCAGCAATTGGCCAGTCTGGTTTTAAAGGCTCCGAGTTGCCATATCCTGGAGCATTCCATGCGATTAATCTCCAGCTGTCTGGCAATTCTTTGATCAGTGACTCAAAAGATAATGCATTTGAGCCAATTCCATGAAGAAGGACAACTTCAAGTTCGCTATGACCTTTTCTTTCAATAAACTCAATTGGTCCAGATTTGTGATGACTTAAATTATTCATAAAATTAAGAAAAGACAAAGCCATTATTAACAGTCAGAAGTTGGCCAGTAAGGGTTAATGCTCCTTTCGTCAAAAGAAAGCTTATTGTTTCAGTAATATCTTCAGGTGCTTGAGGACCAGGAACGGCGCGATTTTCATTATAAAAACTGTGTCTAGTTGCAGGAACATCATTAGTTGAGTCAGTAGTTAAAATCCCTGGAGCAACAGCAGTTATACCAACTTGGTCAGAGCCAAACTCTCGTGCAAGAGATTTTGTCATAGATATGATTGCACCTTTGCTAGCGACATATGACAACAATAATGGCGCACCCCAAATAGCTGTATCAGATGCAATATTTACTACCCTTCCAGAGCCAGAAGCGCGTAATAGTGGCGCAGCTGCCCGAGTCATTAACCAGGTTCCTCGTACATTTACACGCATAACTTTATCCCAGGTGTTTAGGTCAATTTCTTCAAATGAAACTCCACCAATCCCTGTAGCAATAGCCGCATTGTTAACCAAACCGTCTAGTTTGCCATCAAAAGTTTTAGCAACATCTTTTAGAAGAGCTTCAATGGAATTTGGATCTTCTATATCTACATGAAAAAAGTGAACACCTAGTTTATTTGCAGTGCGTCGACCTTCTTGAGCATCTATATCTGCAATAATAATCTTAGCTCCGTGCTCGGAAAGACATTTGGCAATTTCTGCGCCTAATCCACGTGCACCGCCAGTCAACAATATTGAGCGATTATTAAGCACTATGACTTGCCCTCGATGTTTAGCTCAAAGTCAACATTTGATTTTGCTAGCTTCAAGAGAGTTTGGCGAATACGATTTACACCAACATCATGTTGGTATAACTTTTCATTGCCACGTACATTATCTGACATGGCCTCTAATATTTCTCGATCCTGCTCTAAGACTGTCCAGTGCTTTGATTCCAGCTCTGTTCGATAAAGAAATCTCCAAGAATCACGTTGGATGCCACTGACCTCTCTCAGGCGCCAAAAAAATACCTTGCAAGTGTGTTCATTAATAGGTGTGACAAACCCTACTATACGCATATTTCCTCCTGGGCCTGCGGCTGAAGGGTAGGGTATATCTAGGAAGCAAAACATTGTGCCAGTATGAATTTCAAACTCTGTCCAATCAAAATTTTCATTTAACTGTTCAGTACGACTAACGATAAACCCGTTCTCGGTATGATCAACCTTCAATAAATCTTCTTTAGCGCCGTATGCAAGCGTAAAACTTTCTGCGTGTAAGTATGATCCATGCATCGGATCAGCAAGATTGTCTAGAGCATATCTGTAATTTGTTTTCCATACTGCGGTACATAAAAAACCTGACCAACTATCTGAAAGAAATTCTTTTGGAAACACCAGACGTGGTGCTTTTGCGTTTTCAGCAGAAGGCATATAGATAAAAATAGCGTCATAAATTTCTTGAACCTCAAACGCTCTAACAATCTTTTGTCCTTCAAATGCGCAGTTCTTCACAGCTGGAACACTCACAACAACACCTTCTCCACTAACAACGATTCCATGATAACGGCAGGAAATATGTCCTTCATGAAGTCTTCCAAATGATAATGGCGCACCTCTATGAGGACACTGATCTTTAATGCAGTGAACTTTTCCTTTGTCACCACGCCAAAGTACAAGTTTTTCTCCGAGTACTTCAATGCCAAGAGGTGAAATGCTTTTCACTTCAACTGATTTAGCTACAGGGTACCACTGCCCCAATATTCCACTATTAATTCTATTTTCAATTAATGCGCTTCTATCTAAATCTGGCATAAATTACACTCCTGATGCATTTTTGTTAATTCTCTGGTCGTTTAATTTTAGAAATCGGATGACTTTCTGGATAAGTAGGTGTCACGGGTTTTGGACTGCCAATCATGACACACATCAGCGCCTCCTCAACACCTTCATTACGCAACCCGCGATAAACGCCAGGTGGAACTGAGATTACATCTCTTTCTGTCAAAACTGTTTCTACTTCCTCACCTTTGTGCTCAAAAAATAATCTAATTTTTTTACCCTTTAGAATAAAAAATACTTCTTCTGCATCATGGTGAATGTGGAGTGGCCCTTCACAACCAGCAGGCAAAACCATAGTTGAGAATGTGAAGTGATCTGCTGGAATAACATTCGGGTCCGATGTAACCCCCGCACCACCTGTTCCAATATATCGCATTTGAGCACGCCTGTACTTGGGATCAAAATCAGCTTGAAATTTCAATGCATCCCAATCTAATGTTCGAGTTTCATATCGAGCAGTACGACTCTCAATCCATTCCTTAAGGCTTTGATTGCCTGGGATCAGCGCATTCTGAGTATCTATTTCTGGAATCTCTGACATAATTTACCTTTTATTTATAATTATTATTAAACCTCTTAAGGCTTCAAATTGACCACCAGGGATCACAAAGAACCTTGATATATTTTTAAATTCAAGCGCCAAAACCGTTTTCCTTATAAGCTAAATCTAGCTGATTATTAGTTTCTATAAGCTCCTCATTAAGCAAGTCAATTGTCCAGTCCTTTAGGCCGCTTCGTGGTGCAATAACTTTCATACTCGAAAGAGCAGCAGCAACATCTTTGAAATCATGAACTCCATTCTCAAAAATACTCATCAAAGCTTTAGCGAGTGCTTTTTCATTAGTATCTAAATCTCGCCCTTGGGATTGATTAGCTAAATTTGCACTATGTAAAGAGTCTGCATTTAATTCTACGTATTCTTTTTTCATATTTCACCTTAAGTTATATATGTTCATATATGAACAATGTGTTCATGTTTTAATTATACTTCAACTAAACCAACAACATCCTTTATTTCTTGTTCGGACCATGCGATTCCCTTCAGGCCTGATGGGTTGGAACCAGAGACTTACTTCGAAGGGCAATTTGCCGGTCAATCAGCAAATGCATCATCGCCATTTTCTGCGATGTTGCAGCGGGATCAGCCCACCGGTTATCCAACTCATCCGGATCCTCGCCAAGATTAAAAAGCTCTCCAAGATCAGACCCTT
>JAKUUR010000020.1 GCA_022448455.1 Candidatus Thioglobus autotrophicus | reverse complement strand
GGGTGGATATTTATCTAATCTTTATCAACAGGAAACTAATGTTCTTGTAAGTCATTGATTTTCCTACATAAATAGCAGATTTATATTACATATCTATCTAGTTTGATGGTTTATTGATAGTAAATATCTATCTAGAGATAGGATTTACAGGGGTATTCTTATTTAATCCAACTGTGTACTGAGTGTGTACTGGAACATTTATTGGATATACACTAAACCCCTGAAACCCTTACTGTGTATGGTGGTTATGGGTGGACTTGAACCACCGACCCCAGCATTATGAATGCTGTGCTCTAACCAGCTGAGCTACATAACCAAAAGAGCGACTATTATCGAAATATTTTAATGAAAAGTCAAGCAAAACTACCAAATAGGGCCTTGATTTATCTCATTCACATTTCATCGGATAGGTTTTCAATATAAAATTTAGTGATGTTTTTATTACACTTATACTTTGAATGACAAAAACAAGTCTTAAAGTTGCTCTTACAGGAGGTGTTGCTTCAGGGAAAAGTCAAGTCAGCGCCCTATTGGAAGGTTACGGTTGTTTAATAATTGATTTAGATGTTATTGCAAGAGAAGTTGTCGAACCAGGTACTAAAGGTCTTAATGAATTAATAGAAAATTTTGGCAATTCTATTTTGTCAAATGATGGAACGCTTAACCGCAAATATTTGAGAGATGAGCTGTTCAAAAAAGGACGCAACAGAGCACTCATTGAGCAAGTCCTACATCCAAAAATTTTACAAAAAATGAAAGCCGCTATGGATGCATGTACAAAAGGCATCGTTATCGTAGTCGTTCCACTTCTAGTCGAAAAAAACCTTTGGCAGCCTTTTGACAGAGCGATTGTAGTTGATTGTGAGGTTGATAATCAAATCAGGCGACTCATGAATAGAGAACACATTGATCAATCAAAAGCTGAAGCCATGTTGCTCGCACAAGCTAGCCGAGGACAGCGCCTTCAACTGAATGATCACCTGCCCACTGATATTATTGGAAACAATTCAAAGATTGCTGATTTAGAAGAAAAAGTAGCTAATCTTTACCAAAAACTCTCCTCCCTCCTATAAATAATTTGAGAGTCAGCTTATTAGAAAATTACTCATTCCTAATAAGAGGATAAACCTTAGGGCTAAAAATATTCTTATTGGCTATAACAATTAGTACAAAAGCAACTATAGCTGTTGCTAATACTATCCATAGTGTTAATATAGAATCAAAAGTCCAATCCAAGCCTAATGTATTTTCAACGACAAAATATGAACCTAAAACAGCTACCGTTATAGCAAAGAAGATTAAAGTTGAATAAATAATAGCAAACTCTATAGTCATTGCTTTTATTATGGTCGGAAAATCAACTCCGAGTATTTTATAAATTAGATTATTGTATTTGCGAAAAGTGGTTTGAACTAATACTGCGCTAACAATCACAATTAAGCCTATGACAATTACTACCAAAGATATTCCAGTTACCGCAATAAAAATTTTATTCAAAACTTCGCTTACTTTAGATAGAATTCTATCAATCTTTATAACTGAAATATTTGGAAATTGTTCAACAACTTTGGTTTGAATTTGATCAGTTGACAAATTAGACTTAAGCGTCCCTACATATTCAAATGGAAGCTTATCAGCAAAAGCTTTATTAATAATAATTGCAAAGTTAATAGAAATATCACGATAATCAACTTTTCTAAAATTCTTGACAACACCAATAACATCTCTGCCTAGGATATTGAGTGTAATCTTGTCACCAATCTCCATTCCCAGATCAAACGCTGCTCTGCTATCCATCGAGATAAACATTTCATCGGAAGCTCCTGAATCCCACCATTCTCCTTTGACTATTGAGTTATCTTTTGGAGGTTTTTCTAGCCAAGATATTCTCCTGTCGCCCTGAACAATCCAAGATGATCGGTTATCTGGGGAAACGATAGTCTCTATTGGAATACCATTAATTGAAACAAATGTGGCACCTGCCATTGGCATGAATTCAAGCTCAACATCAGGATCTAATTTCCTAATATAGGCCTCCAAGTTATCTTTGTCATCTTTATTAACACTGACAAAAAACATGTCAGGGGCAATAGAAGGAATACTTTGTGAGATTTCTGTTTTTAAATTATTTGCTACAAAACTAATGGTTAAAAGCAAGGTCAGTCCTATACCTAGAGAAATTGTCATAATAGGAGCGAGTGATTTTTTAGCCACAATATTTCTATAAGCAATCTTATAACTATTATTAGATAAACTAGAAGCTCGCTTCAAAAAGAATATCAATAATCTTGATACTCCATAAAAAATAAATATAGTTGCGAAAAATGCAAAGAAATACACTAAGGTGAAAAACTGTTGCTGTGTTTGTAAAACAAAATAACAAACCAAAACTGCTATCAATATAACTAAATAAAAAATATTCTTGGTTGAAAAATGAAGGCTTACTGGTTGAAACGTATTGCGAAAAAGAGCGACTGCTTTAATTGAGTTGATTGAGTAGAGCGATGGTATTGAAAAAATTAAAACCACCAACAAGCCAATAAAAGCAATGTTTAAATAACTCAAAAGACTGAAGGTTGGTTGCAGTTCAATACCGTAAGCTTGAGGAATTAAACTGTTTGCTAATATTGGGCTCAATACGCCAATAAAGTAAGCCAAAATTGAGGTCACAATTAGTATAAGAATAATCTCGTAAAAATATATAAGTTGGATTACTTTTGAAGAGAATCCAAGTGACTTTTTTACTGCTATGCTAACATTTCTTTGATTAACAAAGGACAATAAAGTATTACTAATTCCAATCCCCGCAATAATCATTGCACTAACAGCAACCAAATTTAAGAAGTTTGAAAAATTGTCTATTGCGCTGCTAAGACTTTGAACACTGTCTTTGGGGAGCCTAGTTTCAACACTCTTATCATCGGCGAAGATTATCTCTATCTGATTAATTATTCCTTCAGTAGTTTTATCTGGACTTATTTTCAGACGATAGTGGTGATGCAAGAAACTACCACCAGTCTTGAGATTAAATTTGTCAAATTGAGCTTTATTAATAATCGCAAATTCACCAAAAACAGCACTCTGAGCTATATCTGGGACTGAAGAGATTACCCCTCCAACTGCAAAATTCTGCCCCATAATTGTGACACCATCACCAACATTAAGTTGCAGTTGGTTTTGAATATTTTCATTAATTAAAACTATAGGTTTTGCTTCACTTAAAAATAATTTTTGAGCGGCATCTTTTGGTGTAGTTTTCATAACCCCATATAAAGGATATTGGCTGTCCACTACTCTCAATTGAGTAAAAATTGGAGTCTCCCCTTGTTTAGTTAGCATTGTCCCAAGTTCAATCATCTCGCTAATTTGGCCTAGTTGAGCTAACTTCTCAAGAGTGTTAGTAGATAAGGGCTCAATGCCACTATTTATTTGAATATCACCGCCTAGTAATTCTTTTGAATTAGCCTGGATTTCCTCATTCATAGATTGTTTGATTGAGAATGTTAATGACAGAAGCAGCAGACTAATAAATAGTGTCGTGCTGATTACCCAGAGTTTTTTGTAACTCCGACTTATATCCCTCATCGCATAACGATGGATAAAAGAAAGTTGTTGATAATTAAGCAATGTTCCCATCATTTAACTCAATAATGCGGTCACAGCGTTGTGCCAATGAAGTGTCATGTGTAACCAGAACAAGTGAGGTTTTACTTTTTTTCGTGTAGTCTAAAAGTAGCTTCATCATAATTTGAGAGTTTTCACCATCTAGGTTGCCAGTTGGTTCATCCGCTAAGATGATTTTAGGTTTATTAATCAAGGCGCGAGCAATAGCAACTCTTTGTTGCTCGCCTCCAGAAAGTTCGCTTGGCAAATGGTTAATTCGATGAGAGAGACCAAACTCTCCCAATAGTTCTTTGGCTTCGTTATCTAAATTATATTTTTGATTTGCTTCCAATGAAAGTAAAACATTCTCGATGGCCGTTAGATTTGGAATTAAATAAAATGACTGGAATACAATTCCAATATTTTGCCGCCTTATCTGGGACAGATCATTTTCTTTAAGATTGGTAATCTCTTGGTTATGGACTTTTATAGAGCCTTCTGTGGATTTTTCTAATCCCGCAGCGAGCATTATAATTGATGTTTTTCCGGAACCACTCGGACCGACTATTGATACAGTTTCATCGGAATTCACCGAAAAACTAATACACTTTAATACCTTTATCAGTTCATTACCTAAACCGTATTCTAAGGAAACATTACTAAATTCTATAGCTGCACTCATTTCTTCAAATACCATATAATAAACAGCCGATGATTATCTCAAAAAATAAAGGGTTTCAGTCGTTATTTTGTTTATTTTTATTATTCATAATATCACTCAATACTCTCGCTGCAAAACAAATTACAATTATGCTCTATGGCGACAGTCTCATGGCTGGTTATGGCTTAAATCAAAACGAAAATTTATCTTCAGCATTGGCTGCAAAATTCAGCCTTAAAGAGACTGCAGTTCTAATAATTAACGCAAGTGTATCTGGCAACACCACAAGTAATGGTCTAGCTAGATTAGACTGGTCTCTTGGAGAAAGCCCAAATATAGTTATATTGTGTCTAGGTGCGAACGATATGTTGCGTGGTATAGATCCTAAATATATCAAGGAAAATCTCAATACTATGATTTCAAAAATCAATGAAAGTGGTTCAAAAGTTGTACTTGCTGGGATGCGCTCGCCGAAAAGCATGGGGGGGATTTATCAACAAAGGTTTGATCAAATGTATAGAGAAATTGCTGAAGAACATGACTTGACTTTTATGCCTTTTTTGCTTGAAGGCATAGCCTTGGAAAAAAAATACTTACAGAATGATTATAAACATCCAAATGCTTTTGGAATCCAGGTGATGGCTAATAATTTATATCCATACATACTAGAAAGCATGAATCTTTTATAAGTTTCTTTACAGAACTAAAAGCCTACTTTATGTATAAGTTATTTGATTATAAGACGCTCGACTACTTTTCCACCTTCTAAGTGTGATTCAATAATTTCATCAATATCTTCTTCGTCAATATATTGATACCAAACATCATCAGGATAAACCACAGCCACGGGTCCGTGCTCACAGCGGCCTAAACAGCGAGATTCGCTAACACCAAAACGACCTTCACCCAGCATCGAATTCTCGCGACAACGATCTTTGGCATAACGGTAGAGCTCTTTGGCGCCATTTTGTGAACAGCATTGCTTACCATTTGTGCGAATATTGTTACAGAAAAAAATGTGGTGTTTATAAAAGCTGCTCATAAATCTAAGGCCCTCTTGTAGCATTGTTTTTTATCTATGCCGGTAATTTTAGATGCTAACTTGGCCGCTTTTGATGCACCCAATTCAGCGCAAAGAATGGGTAACAGAGAGTTCAATTGAGTTTCAGCCTCTGCTATATCTATTTTATCAGTTGCAGAAATCAATATCACAAATTCCCCTTTCTGGTGGTTCTGATCAATAGTAAGGTAGTCAATTAGATTTGGGATTGAGCCTGTTTGGATTGTCTCGAATACCTTAGTTAACTCCTTAGCAAGGCAGACTTCTCGACTATCCCCATATATTGAATGCATGTCAGTTAAGGTCGCCAATATACGCTTAGGAGATTCATAAAAAATACTCGTCTCAGTTCGACCAACAAGACTTTTTAATAGTTTTACTCTTGCAGTTTGCTTACTTGGTAAGAAACCTAAAAAAGTGAAGCTGTCACTTGCCAATCCTGAGGCAGATAGAGCAGTAATTAGTGCAGTTGGACCCGGAATGGGAACAACCTTTAACCCTTCTTTTTTTGCTTGAGCCACTAAAAAATACCCAGGATCACTAATAAGTGGCGTACCTGCATCACTTATTAGAGCAATAGATTTACCAGAACGTATTTCACCAATGATGGCTTTGGTTTTTTCTCGTTCATTGTGCTCATGAAAAGCACGAATGGTTTTCAAAATATCTAAATGTAACAAAAGTTTTTTGCTGTGTCGAGTATTCTCTGCCAAGACAATGTCAACACTTTTTAAGACTTGAACAGCCCTAAATGTAATGTCATCTAAATTACCGATTGGAGTAGCAACAATGAAGAGTGTACCCGTCATATATTTAACTTAAAGCTAAAACTAACACTAAATAATGTGAAAACAGACATCATTATGCTTGATTAAATGATTAATTATCAAAATTTATGTGTTGCTTTGATGTTAATAGTATTAAATCTGATTTAAAATATTATTTAAGTTAATTTGAAACTGCGCCTGTTTGGGTGCAAGGAGTAATAGTGAAAAAAGTAATACTGTTATGCGCCTTATTAGTTTCATCGTTTATCTTGTCTTCGTGTTCAACTATAGTTCAAGGTGCAGCCGCTGTAACTACGGTTGCTACGATGTCAAATGATCGTCGAAGTGCAGGTGAAATTATTGATGACAAAACGCTTGATATGAACCTTAGTAACATTGTCAGAAAAGATACAATACTTGAAGATATGCATATTAACTTCATGGTCTATAACAAAGCTGTATTAATGGCTGGTGAAGCACCAAGCACTGAAGCAAGAGAATATCTTGAAAAACAAATCAAGAGAAATGCACCAAAAATGAAACAACTCATTAATGAGGTTGAGATTATGCCAAACAGTAGTTACTTGTCAAGAGCTAAAGATGGAATCATTACTGTACAGATTGAAACATTATTTCTTAACCAAGAAGTCTTTCATCCAAAACATGTTCGCGTCATGACTCAACGAAGAACAGTATATTTAATGGGATCAGTCACCAAAAGAGAAGCGGAACATGCAACCAATTTAGTCACCAAAGCAAAAAATGTTGACAAGGTTGTTAAACTATTTAACTATTTATTGGTTCGCCCTGCAGCAGAAATTGAAAGAGATAACAAAAGGAAAGCGGAAGCAGAAAGGCAGGCAGAACTCGAAGCTAAAAGGGCAGAACTCGAAGCTGCACAAGCAGCACTCCAGCAACAGATTGACGAACTTGACGCTAACTAAACTCCTTTATCGGACTAAAAGAGTGTCGGTGAATACCTTTTATTGGGCCATATTCTGACAAAGCAATGAGGTGTTTCCGAGTGCCATAACCCTTGTGTTGAGCAAAGCCATATTGCGGATACTGTGTATCCAATTCTCTCATTTGCCGATCTCGAGTCACTTTTGCGATGATAGATGCAGCTGAAATTGCTGGCTCACTTAAATCTCCTTTGATGATTGCAATACAGTTGGGGACATCTGGGCAATGATTACCATCCACCATTACATTGAAAATAGTTTTACCTCTATACTTGGAATATTTTTCCTGTAAATCAATAATAGCTCTCTTCATTGCCAACATAGTTGCTTGCAAGATATTAATTTGATCAATCTCAGTACTGCTTGCCTCGGCCATAGACCAGTCGCATTGCTCAGTAATCTGTTGATAGAGTGAATCACGTTTTTTTGCGCTCAGTTTTTTTGAATCTGTCAAACCATATAGATGAAAATCGTGCGGTAAAATAACGGCTGCAGCAACGATACTACCCGCTAATGGACCCCTTCCAGCCTCATCGACACCAACGATTCTTAAATCGGAACTATGATTCAATTGCTTTGAAGCCAATGTCTGTTCGGTAGTAGGCGCCTTGCCAGTCAACTTTTTCTAGCAACTGGTACGCTTTTGTTTGCGCTTGCTGAATATCTTTACCCAAAGCAGTTGCACACAAAACTCGTCCACCATTGCTATAGATATTATTGTTATCTAACTTCGTGCCTGCATGAAAAATCTTGGCATTGAACGAATCATTTGGGAGTTCAATTTTTTCGCCCTTGGCATATTTTTCTGGGTAACCATCGGCTGCCATTACAACTCCCAAACAGGCCCTTTCATCCCACTCAACAGCAACTTCATCTAACCTACCTTGAGTGGCCGCAATACATAGTGAAGCAAGATTAGATTTCAAGCGCATCATTATAGGTTGTGTTTCTGGATCACCAAATCTGCAGTTGTATTCCAATACTTTTACCCCGTTACTCTCATCAATCATCAATCCTGCGTACAAAAAACCGGTGTAGGGAACACCTTCTGATGCCATCGCATCAACGGTAGCTCGAATCACTGTATGCATCACATTCTCAAAAATGGTTTCACTAACAATTGGTGCGGGTGAGTAAGCTCCCATGCCTCCAGTGTTCGGTCCTTTGTCACCATTATCTCGAGCTTTATGGTCTTGTGAAGTTGCCATTGGCAGAATGTTTTTTCCATCTACCATGACAATAAAGCTTGCCTCTTCACCAACTAAAAACTCCTCAATTACAACACACGTCCCAGCGTTACCAAAACGATTTCCTTGCAACATATCGTGAATAGCATCAACTGCCTCTTGTTCTGTGTTAGCAATAATAACACCCTTCCCTGCTGCCAAACCGTCCGCTTTAATAACTATAGGGGTCCCTTTTTCCTTAACATAATGAACGGCTGATTCCTCTTCCGTAAATACTTGATAAAAGGCAGTAGGAATCTTATTTCTATACAAGAAGTCTTTACAAAAAGCCTTCGAGCCCTCTAATTGAGCAGCAAGTTGGGTGGGTCCAAAAATAGCCAACCCCTGAGCTCGAAAGTCATCCACAATGCCAATCACAAGAGGGGCCTCTGGGCCAACAATTGTAATATCGATAGCTTCACTTTTGGCAAATTCTATTAGTGCTGGAACGTCTTCAGAGCCTATCTCAACATTTGATATTTTATGTTCTAACGCGGTACCTGCATTTCCTGGCGCAACAAAGACATGCTGAACTTCTTTAAAGCCAGCACACTGCCAGGCTAGGGCATGTTCGCGCCCCCCTGAGCCGATTACCAAAACCTTCATAATATTACCCTTGTATTGTTTCAACCTAATGGATCAAAGGTCGTAATTGTTACAAATTATAATCTAGCAAAATATGGTTGCTAAGAAAATGTAAAACAAAGTCAATTGTTATATGATTATTTTTACTTATTTAAAGTTGCTTAACTTGATCTATGCTTAAACAAATAGCCGCTTAGGTAAGATTTCAGACATTGGATTGCTTTCCCCGATACCTAGAAATTGTTTATTATGATCATACAGCTTAAGCTTGTGAGAAGCACTGAAACCTAGATATTTAATTTTCTTACCCAGTCTAATGTCTCTCGTTTGCTCTGAGTCTAAATAAACACTTTTAAGGTTTGGCAGCATTTCATCGGCACTTAAGATAACTGAATCAAGAGACTCAATGTTTTGCTCTTTAAGTTTTGATAATTGTTCATAGGTTTTACTTCCACTGAGATCAAGATGAGCAAACCCTGTCCGCCTTAATTCAACAACGTGTCCACCACACCCTAGAGATTTACCTATATCTTCAACCAAAGTCCTGATGTAGGTGCCTTTAGAACAAAACACCTCTAGGCTTGCAACTGTTTCTTCGAGATCAAGGAAATTGATTTCGTGAATAGTCACAGGCCTTGGAGATCTTTCAATCTCTATACCTTTTCTTGCAAGCTTATACAATGGAGTGCCGTTTCGTTTTAGTGCTGAATACATTGGTGGGACTTGATTAATATCACCAATAAACTGCGACAAAATGGTCCTAATAGAGCTTTCATTAATTCCTTTAGTTGAGCCAAAGTTTACAACCTTGCCCTCTGAATCACCGGTGCTACTAACCTGGCCGAACTTGGCATGAACTAAGTAGCGTTTGTCATCATCAAGTAGAAATTGCGCCACCTTGGTGGCCTGTCCTAAACAGATAGGCAACAAACCAGTTGCGAGGGGATCTAGGCTACCGGTATGCCCAGCTTTGTTCGCACCAAATAAGCGTTTAACTTGCTGTAAAACATGGTTTGAACTGCTTCCACTGGCCTTGTCCAGTAAGACAACACCGTTAATATCTCTAACTTGTTGATTGTGTTGAGACATTGAACGTAAATAATTTAGAGTTTACTGAGAAGGTCATCTAACCTAGCCCCTGTATTAGGCGCCGTATCATAAATAAAACTCAGTGTCGGTGTGTGCCGCAAATCCAAAGTCTTAGATAAGCTTGAGCGAAAAAAACCACTAGCCTTGTTGAGTAAGGATGCGACAATTTTGTTAGAATCTTCGTCTACAGAAAAAAATACTTTTGCACTAGTTAGGTCGCGACTAACAATAACATCAGTTATAACAACCTGCTTTAATCGAGGATCTTTAGTCTCTTGTTTCAACAACAAAACTAATTCACGTCGCATAAGCTCATTAACTCTTTCAATTCTGTAACTAAGTTGTTGAGCCACTAAGGAAATCTCCCCTATAGTTTACGAGCTCGCTCAATGCGTTCGAACACTTCAATTTGGTCGCCTGGCTGGACATCAGTATAGTTGAGAACACCGATACCACATTCAGTACCTGACTTGACTTCTTTGACGTCATCTTTAAAGCGTCGCAATGACTCCAATTCGCCTTCATATATAGCCACACTTTCACGCAGTACTCTGATTGGGCTATCTCTCTTAACGACACCTTCGTCTACCATACAACCAGCAATGTCACCAAATTTAGGAGATCTAAAGACATCTTTGACGCTCGCGATACCAATAATATTTTCACTAAACTCTGGACTCAGCATGCCACCCATGATGGCCTTCATGTCATCAATCAGATTATAGATTATGCTGTAATATTCAATCCTAACGCCTTCTGTATCAGCTGTTTTACGTGCAACAGCATCGGCACGGACGTTGAAGCCAAACACGATTGCACCAGAAGCGCTTGCCAGCGAAATATCTGTGTTATTAATCGCACCTACACCGGAAGAAATAACCTTAGTCTTGACTTCGTCTGTTGAGAGCTCTTCTATTGCTTCAAGTATTGCCTGGGCTGATCCACGAACGTCAGATTTAAGTAGAACATTAACGGTCGAAACTTCTCCTTCTTCCATTTTTGAAAAGAAGTTATCCATCTTTTCAGCCTGCTGCTTTTGCAATTTCGTTTCTCGGTCTTTCGTTTTTCTAAAATCAGCGACTTCTCGAGCCTTACGTTCACTCTCTACCACCAATACTGCAGCTCCTGAGTCTGGTACACCCGACAAGCCCAATATTTCAACTGGTGTTGAAGGGCCAGCCTCTTTAATAGGTTTACCATTGCCAGCAATAATTTGCTTTATCTTTCCATACTCTAAACCAGCAATTACAATATCGCCTTTTTTCAATGTACCTGATTGCACCAGAATCGTTGTTACCTTGCCTCGACCTTTATCTAATCTAGCCTCTAGAACAACTCCGCTAGCTGGTTTATTAACAACCGCTTTTATTTCAGACATTTCTGCAGTCAGGGTGATGCTTTCTAGGAGCTCATCAATGCCTTCACCAGTATGGGCTGAAACGCCAACCATCAAAACGTCACCACCCCATTCTTCGGAAATAACATCGTGGGTAGAAAGTACCTGCTTCACTTTGTCAATTGCCACACCCTCTTTATCTATTTTGTTAATCGCCACAATAATAGGAACTTCTGCATCTTTAGCATGCTTAATGGATTCAATGGTTTGTGGCATGACTCCGTCATCAGCAGCAACGACAAGAACTACGATGTCAGTCGCATTAGCCCCTCGAAGCCTCATTTTGGAAAAAGCAGCATGGCCAGGAGTGTCAATGAAAGTAATAATATGTCCTTTTTGAGTGACTTGATAAGCACCGATATGTTGAGTAATACCGCCCGCTTCTGCAGATGCCACTTTGGAATTTCGAATATAATCGAGAAGGGATGTTTTTCCATGGTCAACGTGACCCATGATGGTCACCACAGGTGGCCTTGGAGTCGCCTCTGTACTGCCACTTTCATCTTGGACAAGAGTGTCTTCTACAGTCTCTTCATTACTGGCTATTGGTGTATGACCCATCTCCTCAACTACCAGCATTGCTGTATCTTGATCAATCACATCATTCAAAGTTGCCATCACCCCCATACTCATCATCACCTTAAGAACCTCACCCGCCTTGGTGGTCATTTTTAAAGCTAATTCAGAGATTTTTATTGTCTCAGGAATGAGGACATCATGAGTAATTGGTTCTAGCGGCATATGAAAACCGTGTTGTGCCTGTTCATCTTGGACTTTTTGGGAAATTTGAGTTCTCTCTTTTTTCTTGAGTTTGCGATTTGGATTGTGACGTGCAACATGAAGCTCCTTACGTTTTGATGGAACCACTGAACCTTTGCGAAACCTGTTCGGTTGTTTTTTTGTTTCTTTGGCTTTTTCAGGAATTGGAGATTCTGTAGCTTTTTTCTCTTCTTGTGTTTTTGCAACAAGCTCTTTATGATTTTTTTGAGCAATTAACCCTTCATTCTTTATCTTTTGTTGACGCGTCATATCTTGACGTTTAGCGTCGTGCTCTTGATCCCTTTGGTCAGCCAATCTACCAGCTTCTAGCGCCTCTTGAGCTTTCAATATTGCCTCATCTGCTGCAACATCAACATCTAAAACAACTTTAGGCACCTCGCGCTTCTTTTTAACCTGAATTTTGACACCTCCTGTTAGGGTTGAGGTTGTATTTAACTTGGATGTTTTACGTGAAACAGAGATAGTTGATTTGGTGCCAGAACGTTTACTAAGGCTGGACATTAATATCTTTCTTTCATCCGCTGAAATGTTTGCTTCCGCCGTTTTCCCTTCTATACCGGCGTCAGCAAGAATCGATACAACCTGGTCAGGTGTCTTTTTGAGTACTTTTGATAAACTTTCTACTGTATGTGCCATACTGATTGCCTATAAATCTATTATATTGATCCTTCTCTATCCATAAAAAACTGTCAGTCAAACCATCCTTCATTTTCTCTGGCTGCCATAATAACAGTTGAAGCGTTGTCATTGCCAATATCTTGAATTTCTAATAGTTCAACAATGGCTAGCTCAGCTAATGCTTCTACCGTTAATATTTCTGCATCAACCAGTGCGGCAGCAAGAGGCTCATCTACACCCTCAATAACTAACAGAATCTCAGTGGCTTCGGCTTCATTTAATGCTTTAACCAATTGGGCGTCCTGTGCTCTTTCTTGGAGCTCGTCTACCATTTCAGAATCGAATTCCTCAATTTGTGATAAGGTGTCAGCTTCAGCTTCAGCAATTTCATCTAGACTGGTATAGCCCTCGTCTATGAGAACACCTGCAACTTCGGCGTCGATGCCTAGCTTATCTGCCAACTTTTCACCCGTTTTTTGTACCTCTTTTGCCTGTAGTTCATCCGCATCAGTAAGCGACATAACATTAAGCTTCCAGCCCGTCAGTTTGCTAGCTAATTTAATATTTTGACCGCCTCGGCCAATGGCAAGTGCCAATTGATCTTCATCAACTGCTATATCCATTAAACCCTTTTCTTCATCAACTACAATTGAGCTGACCTCTGCTGGAGCCATCGCGTTAATGACAAACTGTGCAGGGTCTTCGTCCCAAAGAATGATATCCACTCTTTCCCCATTGAGTTCATTCGAAACCGCCTGAACACGCGCACCTCGCATACCAATACAAGAGCCAATTGGGTCTATTCGTTTGTCTTTGGCTTTCACCGCTAACTTGGAGCGAAGCCCTGGGTCTCGGGCTCCAGCTTTGATTTCTATGACACCTTCACTGATTTCAGGAACCTCCATCTCAAAAAGTTCAAGCATCATTTCGTTTGCTGTGCGACTTAAAAAGATTTGTGCACCCCTAGGAGTCGACTTCACCTCCTTAATAAAGGCTCTTAAACGGTCATTCTTTCTGATTGATTCGTTTGGTATTAGGTCATACTTCGAGATCATGCCGTCTATACCACCCATGTCAACATAAACATTTCCTCGGTCAACTCGTTTTACCGTGACCATTACCACCTCACCAACACGCTTGGAAAAATTATCAACAACAACAGTTCTTTCTGCTTCACGAACTTTTTGAATAATGACTTGCTTAGCGATTTGAGCAGCAATTCTGCCAAACTCCATAGATTCCATTTTCTCTTCAACATAAGAGTCTGCCAACACACCATTAGAGTTGGCTTGATAGATGTGCAATTCGGAGTCAAATTCAGTTCCATCGTCATCAACAAAATCAGTGCCGTCTTCAACCACTAACCAACGCCTAAAGGTTTTAAATTCTCCGCTATGCCTATCCACTTCTACACGAACATCTACATTATTTCGCTTTTTTGTTGCCACCGCCAAAGCCTCTTCTAATGATTCAATGACATCCTCTTTAGTTATATTTTTCTCATTCGAGATTGCCTCAATCATTAAAAATAATTCTTTGCCATCCATGCGCTTCTCCTAAAAATGAGTAACTAAATTTGCTTTTTCAATTAAACCTATGTCCAAAGTAACTGGGCCGAGCTCTGTAACCAATTCAATTGCATTATTGGTTTCGCCGACACTACCAATACAGCCAGTAAAATTTCTCTTACCATCAATTGGTCTGTATGTCCTTAGACGAACATCATGACCAAGAAAACGCTGGTAATGCGCAATCACAAAAAGAGGTCGCTCAATACCCGGTGACGACACCTCTAGATTATACTGCCTGCTGATTAGGTCTTCAACATCCATTATTGAGCTCACTTGTCGTGAAACAGTTTCACAATCATTCACTCCAATACCTTCCTCACAATCGATATATAGCCTCAACACAGAATGCTTTCCACTGGCAACATATTCAATACCCAGCAATTCATAACCCATATCGATAATGATTGGATTGATTATTGAAAATACTTTGTCAGCTATTTTGGCCATAAAAAATTACTAATAAAAACCCCCAAAAGAGGGGGTCTAAATTGGTAGCGGGGACAGGATTTGAACCTATGACCTTCGGGTTATGAGCCCGACGAGCTACCATACTGCTCCACCCCGCACTAAAGAGTGCAGAATTATACGCCCAAAAGCTCGTCACTTCAAGAATTTTTGCCTTGTAAGCTTATTCATATCTAAACCGATTACTTTATAATAAGCGCATGCAACCAATCACACTCGCAGTGTTGATGGACGACATCGCCAGCATAAACCAAAAAAAAGACTCTTCTTTTGCAATGATGCTTGAAGCACAAAGCCGGGATTGGGAAATCTACACCTTTGATAGTGTTGACATGTTCCACCTAAAAGGACAAGTGTTCGCTAATGCCCGAAAAACTTTTGTTACCGACTCGGAGAGCGCTTGGTATTCATGTGAAGAACAAGAGTTACTCTCACTTTCGAATGTTGATGTCATTTTTATGCGCAAAGATCCTCCGTTTGATATGGACTATATTTATGCCACTTATTTGTTAGAGCAGGCTGAAATCAGTGGCGTCATGGTTGTTAATAAGCCTAGCTCGCTGAGGGACGCTAATGAAAAATTGTTTGCATTAAATTTTTCTGATTGCATCCCTAAAACCCTTGTCAGTTCTAATATGGAACAACTTATTGCTTTTATCAATGATAACGAAGAAGCTGTTGTGAAGCCACTTGATGGTATGGGTGGAAAAGACATATACAAACTTAAAATAGGCGATGAAAATATTAATGAAGTGTTGTTAAGAATAACCAATCAAGGTCAGCGCTACATTATGGCACAGGAATTTTTGCCGGAAATAAAACAGGGTGATAAACGTATTTTATTGATTAACGGCATTCCTATTGACTATGCACTTGCTCGATTGCCTGCAGAGGGTAGTTTTAAAGGGAACTTGGCTGCTGGTGCTAAAGGTATTGGTCAGCCTTTAACTGAACGAGATCGATATCTATGCAAGAAAATTGCGCCAATGCTGATTGAAAAGGAGCTAATATTTGTAGGACTCGATGTTATTGGTGACTATATTACCGAGATTAACGTCACCAGCCCAACCTGTATTCGTGAACTAGACAAACAATTTGACCTTAATATCTCCTCCCAATTACTAGATGCTGTCGAAGAGAAGCTAGCTTTGCGCTAGATTAAAACCATATTTAGCTAGCATCACACCAAGACCAGCAGCCAAAAGTGAAAGGCCTATGTTCAACAAAATATTCAAAAGCGCTTGGCCATAGTTTCCTCCACTTAACATCTCAAGAGATTCAAATGAAAGTGTCGACATAGTTGTCAAAGAGCCGGTCAATCCAACTAATAACATCAGCCGATAGGTCTCACTGAGTAAGAGTTTTTCCAAAATAACAACCACTAAGATACCGGCAATAAAAGAACCAACAACATTCGAAATCAATGTTCCGTAAGGAAGTGCTTTACCAAGGTACTGTAAGGATAAAACGCCTATATAGTAGCGACAACTAGCGCCAACGGTTGCTCCCACTCCAATGCTCGCAATTGATGCTAGTGTATTCATGAAGTCGACCTGAGTTGTTTTAATTTTTCCCTAATTTTAATCTCTAGTCCACGGTCGGTGGGCTCATAATAGATCTGTTCGCCCATCTCCTCAGGAAAATAGCTTTGCCCTTTACTAAAAGCGTCCGGCTCATTATGGGCATAACGATAGCCTTCACCATAACCGAGTTCTTTCATCAATTTTGTACTCGCATTGCATAGGTGAAGCGGAACCTCCAAGTCGCCACTATCTCTTGCATCCTCCATTGCTTGGTTAAATGCTGAATAAACCGCGTTAGATTTTGGTGCACAGGCACAAAAAATAGCAGCTTGCGCTATAGCACGATTACCCTCTTTGTCACCCAAACGTTCGTAAACATCCCAAGCGTTCAGAGTAATTTGAAGTGCTCTCGGATCAGCATTCCCTATATCTTCAGAGGCTATTGCAAGGAGTCGTCTAGCAATCACCTTGGGATCACAACCGGACACAAGCATTCTCGCCATCCAGTAAAGGGCTCCATCCGGTGAAGAGCCACGAACGGATTTATGAAAAGCGGACAACTGCTGATAGAAAATATCACCCCCCTTGTCAAAAGTGCCGACTTTTTTCTGAAGCGTTTTTGCGACATCATTCTTATTGAGAGTTTTGTTTGATTTTTGACTTAACTGCTCGATGATATTAATTAGTCGGCGTGCGTCACCACCACTAGCTGCAATGATTTGTGACAATGAGCCATCATCTTCAAGGTTTACCGACTGACTTTCGAGAGCTCTGTTAGCAACAATACTAAGCTCGTCATAGTTGAGTTTTTTTAGGACATATACTCGTAGCCTAGACAGCAAAGAGGAATTGATTTCAAACGATGGGTTTTCTGTAGTTGCGCCAATTAGTGTAATCAGTCCAGATTCGATGTGAGGTAAAAAGGCATCTTGTTGTGCTTTATTAAAGCGATGAATTTCATCAACAAACAATACTGTACTTTTGTTATGTTGCTGATAACGTTGAGCATGGTCGAGCACATTTCTAAGTTCTTTAATGCCCTCCAACACTGCGGACATCTGTTCAAAGTGGGCACCCATCTGACGGCAGATAATTCGCGCTAAAGTTGTTTTTCCAGACCCTGGCGGACCCCATAAAATCATTGAATGGAGTTTGCTGTCAGCTAATGTTTTACCAATGGGTTTATCAGCATCTAATAGATGCCGTTGACCCACAAATTCTGCCAAACTACTGGGTCTCAATATTTCAGCTAGTGGCCTATAGGTGGGCATAGTTAGGGTAAGTTAATTTTTATGATTTGATTATTATCTTCTTTAATCGTTATAAGTAATGCAGTTAATTTCAATTTATTTGCGAGCTCAATGGCTTTCATACTGCCCATTGCCATCATTGCAGTAGCGTAAGCATCGCTCATAGCACTTTGAGGATGAATCACACTAACCGAAGACAGGTCATTGTTGGCTGGTAAACCAGTTGAAGGGTTGAAAATATGCATGTATTTTTTACCTTCCCAAATAAAATAATTACGATAATTCCCAGAAGTAGCAATTGATGCGTCTTTCAATGCAATTGGAATCGGTGCTTTATTATCTGGACGCTCAACACCTACAATCCAATCCTCTCCTCTATTGCTTCCTGAAGCAACAACTTCACCGCCAATCTCAACTAGAAAATTCCTGATACCAGTCATCTTAATAAGGCGCGCAACCTCATCTACCGCATAACCCTTGGCAATCGCTGAAAGATTAATGTGTATGTCTCTGGTTTTTTTAACTCGGCCATCTTCCATCAATAAATACCTAATTGATGAATTTTCAAAGGCTTTCTCGATTTCCTCCCTTTTAGGCGCCTCTGTTCTACCCCCACTCGCACCAAAACCCCACAAATCAATCAATCTACCAATACCTGGGTCAAAATAACCATCGGTTTGCTGGTAAATCTCTACCGATTGTTTCAGCATTGAATAAAATTCGCTAGAAACGTCGATCCATTCATCTACAGGTGCACGGTTTAGTTGAGACAATTCCGAATCGTCCTGCCATGTTGAAAAAGTATCATTGATTTTGACAAGTCGTCTGTCAATTTTGTCTTGTTCAATGCGATCATCACCCAAAACATTAATCGAATAACTTGTGCCCATGCTTTCGCCTTTGATTAGCTCGACACTTTCATTTTCAAAGCAACCGCTCAGCAAAAAAAGGATTAAAATAAGAACGTATTTACGCATTATAATTTACCCATGTTTTTTAGATTTATTTGCCTTGTTTTTCTTACAACAAGCGTCTTTGCCAGTTCTCACACTTTTGAAGACTTTCTAGTTCAGATTCGCCAAATGGCTACTGAGCAAGGTGTCTCCAAAGCAACGATTGACAAAGCATTTTTTCAACTTTCACCTAGACCTGAGGCCCTTAAGACGGACACCTCTCAGCCGGAATTTAATCAAAATTTTTGGAGCTATGTCAACAAAAGAGTAACTCAGACTCGCCTAAATAATGGCTATGATACATTAAAACAAAACAGTTCATTACTTAACAAAACCACCCAACAATATGGAGTTCCTGCATATGTTTTAGTTTCATTTTTGGGCATTGAGAGTAATTATGGCCACAATACAGGAAACCATAATCTGGTCCAGTCTTTAGCAACCTTGGCTTATGACCGGCGACGCTCTAACTTCTTTACTAGGGAGCTAATTGAACTATTAAAGCTGATTGATAAAAATAAAATACCTCTAGAGGCAAAAGGTTCATGGGCCGGTGCGATGGGCGCAGTTCAATTTATGCCAACAAGTGTTCAGGCTTACGGCGTTGACGCTAACAAAGATGGCAAAATCGATCTATGGAATGACAAGCAAGATATATATGCTAGTGCCGCTAATTTTCTTAAGAAGAATGGCTGGGCAAAAGGGGAAAAGTGGGGCAGAGAGGTTTCTATTCCAAAAAACTTTGATTACAAACAAACCGGCTTAGGAATCAAGAAAAGTGTCAATGACTGGGCTAAATTAGCAGTACTAAGAGCCAACGGCAATCGTCTGCCAAATTCTAATATGAAGGCTTCATTGATTGTACCTATGGGCCATCGTGGTCCTGCTTTTTTGGTTTACCGAAACTTCGATGTAATAATGGATTGGAATCACTCTGTCTTATATGCCATTTCAGTGGGTTACTTGGCTGACCGTATAAAAGGTAGTGGTAAGTTGATCGCTAAACCAATAGACGAAACGCTACTCAGCAAGGACAACGTTTTAACAATCCAGCAAACCTTAAATTTGTTGGGATATAACACTGGAGTGCCAGATGGCATGACAGGCCCAAAGACGAGAAGCGCAACTAGACAATTTCAATCTGACATCGGCCTCGTAGCTGACGGTTATGTTGGTTATGAGCTTTTTCAGCAACTTCAATGACCATTAAAACTTACCTTGGTTTTGATGTCGGTACAAAACGAACTGGCATAGCAATTGCTAACAGCTTGACGGCCCATGCAAGCGGCATTGAAACCGTCGTTCATCATAAAGATGGCTCTACAAATTGGCCTCAACTTGAGAAGCTCATTAACAAGCACCAAGCGGACATATTTGTTGTTGGATTGCCACTCGATGATAAAGGGAAAGAGCAAGAAATGACGTTTATAGCACGCTCATTTGGTAGAAAGTTAGAGCAGCGTTTTAGCAAAGAGGTTGTTTTCGTCGACGAATATTTATCCTCTTCAGAGGCGAAAAACCAATTAAAATGGCACTACGCTCACAAGAACGCTGACCGAGCTGATGTCGATAAGCGCTCTGCTGAACTAATTTTGCAAACTTGGCTTAATGAAACCAGACACGATTAGTAACGACTGCCAACTCAACTCTTCCGGAAAACTGATTCATCTTTTGGGTTTAAAAGACCTCCCAAAGAAACACCTTGAAAATATATTAGATATAGCAGATGGCCTTTTAGGTGACGAAGGCAACCTCAAAAAATCAAAAGTTTTGAAAGGCATGTCGGTTGCGAATCTATTCTTTGAGCCCTCAACTCGTACTCGGAATACTTTTGAAATTGCCGCCAAACGCTCTAGCGCCAATACCATTAATGTTGACCTCGAGAACTCGGCAACCAAAAAAAATGAAACTTTGATGGACACGATGCAGACCTTAAAGGCGATGCAGATTGACATGTTCATTATCCGTCACAAGAAAAATGGACTCCCACATCACGTCGCCGCAAATATTGAAGGCGTAGCCATTATAAATGCCGGCGACGGTATCAATGCTCATCCCACTCAGGCCCTACTGGATATGCTAACAATTCGTCAGTATAAAAAGTCCTTCGAAAACTTGTCGGTTGCAATTGTTGGCGACGTTCGCCACTCTCGGGTCGCACGCTCTGGAATTCATGCGCTGAAGACATTAGGAACAAAAGATATTCGTCTAATCGCTCCAGCGTATCTACTTTACAAAGAAACAACCTCACCAGACTTGGAGCGTTTTGACAATCTCAAGAAAGGGTTGGAAGGTGTCGACATTATCATGACATTAAGATTACAAAAAGAGCGCATGGCTGCAGCAGAGATACCCAATGAGAAGAATTACTTTGAAAATTACGGTATTACCAATGAAACATTAAAACTAGCTAAACCAGATGCAATCGTGATGCATCCTGGACCAGTTAATCGCGGCATTGAAGTCGATTCAACCGTTGCAGATGGCCCTCAATCAGTCATCCTTAAACAGGTAACTAATGGTATCGCTGTTCGAATGGCGGCAATGGAAGTGTTGGCAGGTGCATTGTAAATAATGGGTCAACCAATTAACTACGACCTTGCAAAGGATGCGCTTCAAAAACTAAACACGGATGACACCATCTCTTCTGCACATGGACTATTGTGTGGTTTTTATTGTGTCAAACAAGACATCTCTCTAGATGACTGGCTTAATGAGGTGCTTGTTAGTATTGATCTGAACAATATACTCGAAAAAGAGTCACACCAGGCACTGGCGGAAATCTTTAACAACACCAGTGAACAGCTTGCCGATCCAGCATTACACTTTTGGCCAATCATTGCTGACGATATGCGCTCTGTGAGAGAACAAGCAAATACGCTTGTTGACTGGTGTCAAGGATTTTTAGTGGGTCTCGGGCTCAGCTCCGTTCAAACCTCTGACGAACAGGTGCTTGAAATGATTAAGGACATTAGTGAGATTTCTCAGCTCGAGGTAGACCTGCTAGATAATGAAGAGAATACTCAGGACTTTTATGAAATAGTGGAGTTTGTTCGCATGGGTGTTCTCTTCATCCAAGAAACCTTACAACCCTCAAAGCAGGATTTCATTAGTCCCGATTTGCTACATTAAGATTGAAACCAGGAAATGCTGTCTATGACGGCATTTCCAATAATTTGTGGGAATCTATAAAAGAATTAGTGGTGGCCAAACCTGGAATTGAACCAGGGACACAGGGATTTTCAGTCCCTTGCTCTACCAACTGAGCTATTTGGCCAAAAACGTGAAATTATACACAAGGCAAAAGAAAGTGAGTTTGAATTTATCCCTAAAAAGCGCGTCAATGCTACAAATTATCCAAAAAGCGCTCAGCATCTAATGCCGCCATACAACCAGAACCTGAAGAGGTGACAGCTTGTCGATAAACATGGTCTGCCACATCTCCTGCAGCAAAAACACCCTCAACACTTGTTTGGGTTGCGTTACCTTCTAGACCAGCCTTAACTTTAATGTAGCCTTGATTGATTTCCAGCTGACCTTCAAAAATACCTGTATTAGGTGTGTGACCGATTGCAATAAAGACACCGTGAACATCAATTTCTTTGGTACTGCCATCGTTGCCTTTTAAACGTAGACCTGTAACGCCCATCTCATCACCCAAAACCTCATCCAAGTTGTGATTCCATTCAATAGAAATATTTCCATTGCTGGCCTTTACCATTAACTTATCTGAAAGAATTTTCTCGGATCTAAACTTATCTCGACGATGAACGATGGTTACATGTTCTGCAATATTTGACAAATAAAGGGCCTCCTCAACGGCCGTATTTCCGCCACCAATAACCGCCACTTTTTGACCACGATAGAAAAAACCATCACAGGTTGCACAAGCTGATACGCCCTTGCCTTTATAAGCTTCTTCAGATTCTAAGCCCAAGTATTTTGCAGTGGCCCCAGTTGAAATAATAACGGCATCTGCTGTATAGGTTGTTTCTCCACCTTTAAGAGTAAAAGGGCGCTCAGAAAAATCAACGCTGGTTATATGGTCATTCATTATTTCGGTATTAAAGCGTAAAGCATGTACTTTCATGCGCTCCATCAAATCTGGACCTTGTAAGCCGTCACTATCTCCTGGCCAGTTATCGACATCAGTTGTTGTCATTAATTGGCCACCTTGTTCGAGTCCACTTATCATGACTGGATTCAAGTTTGCCCTAGCAGCATACACCGCTGCTGCATAGCCAGCAGGGCCAGCGCCAACAATCAAAACTCGACAATGTTTGATATCGCTCATTTGAAATACTTTATACTATTTTATCAATGGTGCATTATAGACTACCTTGAAAAAAAATAACAAACGAACAACGCAACAGAGAATAAAAAATCCACGCTCAAAAATTGCCAGCGAGGCCGTTTTTATTTTACTTACCGCGTTGGGTATTTATATTCTTGTTGCTTTATATACGAGTGATCTGATTAATGAAGATCCTATAACTTCAGGTAAATCACTTCAGGGTGAAGTAAAAAACATGGCTGGTGTTTTAGGTGCCAAGCTGTCTGACTTTCTAATAAATTGGGTTCTAGGTTATGTTGCTTACATCATACCAATTTCACTTTTATGGCTTGGCTACAATTTTCATCGAGACGCACGCAAAGAAAAGAAAGACCCACTCATCTATATATTTCGCCTAATTGCATATTTTGTTATGGTGTTTTTTACTGCCGCTCTGGCACATCAATACGCACCAGAGATACAAATAATAGAAGGAGTAAAAGATACATTTTTGCTTGGAGGTTCGATTGGTAAAACGATACATGAAATGGTGTTTTTTGAGCTTTTTGGTGCGGCATCCACGGTAATCTACGTTGGCATCATTTTGGTAAGCTTTAGCATCGCCAGTAGCTCATCTTGGAAAAGTATCGGCAACGCAATTTTTGTCAATAACAAGCAACGCAACGCCGGTTCAAGTGTCCAAACTCAGCAAATAAAACCTACACCTGCTATCAACAACGCCCAAAAACTTAAGTCAAAAGAGAAGGCAATTAAAACTAAAGAAACTAAAAAAACAAAAAAAGCTGATAAAGCTGAAAAGCCTCAGAAAATTGAAAGCAGCAATCTATATAAAGCTACTAAATCAAGCGGACTGCCCGGTCTTTCCCTTCTTGACGATGTAAACAACTCTGGACTCGGCTATAGCGAAGAATTTTTAGATGAGATGTCACAACAAGTAGAGCTGAAACTTAAAGACTTTGGTTTTGATGTCACCATTACTGATGTCACCCCGGGTCCTGTGGTGACTCAATTTGAAATATCTCTTGCGCCTGGAGTGAAAGTCAGTCAAATCATGAACCTTAACAAAGATTTAGCCAGGGCATTGCTGGTTGAAAGTGTTCGAATTGTCGATGTCATCCCGGGAAAACCGGTAATTGGCCTAGAGATACCGAACAACAATAGAGAGTTGATTGGACTAAAAGAGATCCTCTCGAGCGAAACATTTACAAAATCTAAATCAACACTTTCGATGGGCTTGGGTAAGAACATTAATGGACACCCCATAGTAGTAGATCTTGCTAAGATGCCTCATCTGTTGATTTCTGGCGCCACAGGGATGGGAAAATCTGTCGGCCTCAATGCCATCATTTTAAGTATTTTATATAAGGCAAAACCAGATCAAGTTCGGTTCATAATGATTGACCCTAAAATTATTGAATTGACTTGCTATGCCGACATCCCTCACCTATTAACTCCCGTTATGACGAATATGAATGAGGCTGCAAGTGCGTTGTGGTGGTGCGTCAATGAAATGGAGCGGCGCTACACACTTTTGGCTAAATTTAGTGTTCGAAATGTTGAGGCTTTTAACGAAAAACTCTTACGTGCCAAAAAAAGTGGTAAACCATTATTAGATCCATCATTTGATTCCAACACGGCAAAAGAAGGGGAGCAACATCCTGAGCTAGAGGTACTACCACTAATAGTCATTGTCATCGATGAATATGCAGACATGTTAGCGGCGCTTGCCCAACAAGATAGAGCTAAATCAAAACGAGTCGAGGGCTTAATTGTTCGTATTGCTCAAAAAGCCCGCGCTTCAGGCGTGCACCTTATCGTGGCAACACAAAGGCCAAGTGTAGATGTCATAACTGGTCTCATAAAATCCAACATCCCTAACAGAGTTTCATTTAAAGTCTCATCCAAGATTGACTCTAGGACAATTTTGGATCAATCTGGTGCAGAACAATTGCTTGGCATGGGCGATATGCTTTACATGACACCTGGCATTTCTCACCTGACTCGTATTCATGGCGCATACGTTGAAGATAGTGAAATTTTCCGCGTTGTTGACCACCTTAAAAAGAACTCGGACCCTAGTTATTTAGCTGACATACTTAGTCCTCAAAATGAAAGCACCGGTTCACAAGATTCAGGTTACGTCACTGACGAGCTTGACCCACTTTTTGATGAAGCTGTACAAATCGTTACCTCAACCAGAAGGGCTTCAATCTCTAGCCTCCAAAGACGAATGCGGATTGGATATAACCGTGCAGCAAGAATCATCGAAGATATGGAGGCAAGTGGAATTGTAAGCTCGATGAATAGTGCAGGCAATAGAGAAGTTTTGGCACCAGGGCCTATAGAGCTTGACGAATGATAAATACAAAACTACCCTTCAAAGAAACCACTTTTCATTATGCAAGTCTTAAGTTTACTGATGGTTTTATTTTCTTCTAAAATTTGCATGTTTTAGATTGAGTATTTTGTTATTTCCATGGAGTAAAGCAGAAAAATGTCTTAAATGTCTTGACCCAGCTTTATCGCTACTATATAGTTGACCTTAAGCCAACAGGCTTGATGCTGGTTGGTTTTTTTTGTCTACACAACATGACGACACCGACATGGTGTTTAATTAAGGAGAAGAAAATGAAAAAAACTTTACTTGCCGCCGGGCTCGGACTCGGTTTGGCATTAACCGGAGTGGCGCAAGCGAAAACTCTGGTGTTCTGTTCTGAGGGTAGCCCTGAAGGTTTTAACCCTGCGCTCTACTCATCAGGTACCACGTTTGACGCCTCTTCACAAACTATATATAACCGTATAGTGCAGTTTGAAACTGGCACTACAAAGGTAATTCCAGGTTTGGCTGAATCTTGGTCTGCGTCTGCAGATGGCTTAGAATATACGTTTAATTTACGTAAAGGTGTGAAGTTCCATACTACGGATAACTTTACTCCTACTCGCGACTTCAATGCCGACGATATTCTGTTCACTTATAACAGAATGTGGAAAGAGGACCACCCATATCATGATGTAGGTGGAGAGTATCTATACTTTGGATGGATGGACATGGGATCACTACTCAAGTCTATTGACAAGATTGATGATTACACGGTTAAGTTTACACTTACCAGACCTGAATCACCTTTTGTTTCGAACTTAGCTATGGACTTTGCTTCGGTGTTGTCAGCTGAGTATGCAGACAATTTAGCTGCTGCCGGTCGTAAAGATGATATCGATCACAAACCGGTTGGTACTGGGCCGTTTGTCTTACAGTCTTATATCAAAGATGCATTTATTCGTTACACTGCACACGATGATTATTGGGACGGTCGTTCCAACATCGACAAGTTAGTGTTTGCTATCACTGTTGATAACAGTGTTCGTTATCAGAAATTGAAGGCAGGCGAATGTCATGTAATGCCGTATCCTAATCCTGCAGATCTTGCTGCTATGGAGGCTGATCCTGACATCAACTTGATGCGCCAGGAAGGTTTGAACGTGGGCTATTTGGCTTTCAATACCGAAAAGCCTCCATTTGATCAAAAAATTGTTCGCCAGGCTTTGAACATAGCCATTGACAAGCAAGCGATATTGGATGTGGTTTTCGAGGGCGCGGGTTCAATAGCGAAAAACCCAATTCCACCAACCATGTGGTCCTATAACGATGCCGTCGTAGACTATGCCTATGATCCAGCTAAAGCCAAAGCTATGCTCGATTTAGCAGGCGTCAGTGGTCTGAAAACAAACATCTGGGCTATGCCAGTGCAGCGTCCATACAACCCAAATGCTCGTCGCATGGCTGAACTGATTCAGGCCGACTGGGCAAAAGTGGGTGTAGATGCTGAAATCGTCACGTATGAGTGGGGTGAATACCTCCAGCGCTCTAGAGACGGTGAGCACGACACTATGTTGCTAGGTTGGACTGGTGATAACGGCGACCCTGACAACTTCATGTACGTGTTGTTAGGCTGTGAAGCTGCTACCTCAGGTGGCAACCGAGCACGCTGGTGCAATAAGCCGTTTGATTATCTCTTACGTCAGGCCAAGCAAAAAACTGACCAGGCTGAACGTACCGAGTTATACGAAATGGCTCAGGAGATCTTCAAGGATGAGGCGCCTTGGGTAACTATTGCACACTCTATTGTGTTCAAACCTGTACGCAAAGAAGTTACAGGTTTCATAGTTCACCCACTAGGAAGTCACATCTTCTATGATGGTGTTGACCTGAAATAAGTACTTTTGGCACAGGCTTGAGAAATCAGCCTGTGCCAACTTATTTATGAGTTGTTAGACCTAATAGCTATCACTATTTATTGGAATGATAGCTATTTAGCCTACCAACCCATATCACAAAAAGCTAAGGCCCTATGTTTCGCTTTCTAATTAACCGATTAATGTTACTGGTGCCAGTATTTATTGGTGTTACTGTGGTTTCATTTGGATTTATAAGGGTGCTGCCAGGCGACCCAGTTGAGATATTGGCTGGTGAACGTGGCGTTAGTGCTGAAAAAAGGGCTGAAATACTAGCTAATTTAGGTTTAGATAAGCCTATATGGCAGCAGTATTTCAGCTACCTAAGCGACGTACTTCATGGCGACTTAGGAGTCTCAGTAAAAACCAACAGACCAGTAGTTGAAGAATTCTTTGAGTTATTTCCTGCCACGGCAGAGCTTGCCATTTGTGCGATCATTTTTGCTCTCATTATTGGCGTACCTGCCGGCATAATAGCTGCCCTAAAGCGAGGCACGAAGATTGACCAAGGAATCATGGGTATATCGCTCATCGGATACTCGATGCCGATATTCTGGTGGGGCTTATTACTAATCATCTTATTCTCAAACACATTAAATCTAACGCCAGTTTCAGGTCGCTTGTCATTTTTCTTTGATGTTGACCCTGTCACTGGGTTTATGCTGATTGATACCTTACTTAGCGACGAAAAGGGTTCATTTCTTAACGCTCTGCATCATTTGGTTTTACCGACTGTGGTACTAGGAACCATACCGTTGGCCGTTATTGCACGACAAACTCGCTCCGCTATGCTTGAAGTGTTAAGCGAAGACTACGTCCGTACCGCACGCGCTAAAGGTTTGTCAACTTTTAGGGTAGTAACGATTCATGCGTTACGCAATGCCATGATAACGGTGGTTACTGTTATTGGTTTAATGGTTGCAATACTGCTATCTGGTGCTATTTTGACTGAAACTATTTTTGGTTGGCCTGGCATTGGCAAATGGATCATTTTTTCGATCTTTGCTCGTGACTATTATGCTGTTCAGGGAGGACTGTTACTTATTGCCATTACCATTATGACCGTCAATCTGATTGTCGACTTGCTCTATGGATTTATTAATCCTCGAATATTGCATCAAAAGAACAAATCATGAATCATTCTGCAGACTCTTCAAAATCCACTCTAAGCCAACAATGGCAAGAATTTTGGTTCTATTTTAGTGTCAATAAGACTGCAGTGGCGGGCCTTGTGTTTTTGATTTTAGTGATTTTTATGGCGTTGTTTGCTGATGTCATTAGCCCGCACGAACCAGCCGAACAGTATCGCCAATTTGCTAAACTTCCACCTGCATGGAAGGAGGGAGGACAAATGCAATTTTTCCTTGGCACTGACTACGCTGGGCGTGATATGTTGTCACGCATTATTCATGGCTCAAGACTGTCATTACTTGCAGGCTGTATCGTGGTTATTTTGTCTTTGTCTATTGGCGTGCTATTGGGCCTAATTGCGGGTTATCGTGGTGGCTGGCTAGAAATTCTAATTATGCGAGTTATGGACACTATTATGGCTGTCCCTGGATTACTCTTAGCGCTAGTATTGGTGGCAATACTGGGTCCTGGGCTACTAAATGCCATGATGGCAATAGCAATTACATATACGCCGTATTTTGTTCGCTTAACCCGAGCCTCAACACTTTCTGAACTAAACCGTGATTATGTTACTGCAAGCAAAATGACGGGTGCGAGCTCGACACGACTAATGTTCGTGAGTATTCTGCCAAACTGCATGGCGCCAGTAATTGTTCAAGGAACTTTGAGCTTCTCTACCGCCATTCTCGACACTGCTGCGTTAGGATTCTTAGGCATGGGCGCACAGGCACCGACACCAGAATGGGGGACATTGATTGCAGAAAATCGAGACCTCATATTAAATGCACCCTGGACAGTTACCTTTCCAGGTATTGCGATTTTATTAGCAGTGTTATCGATCAATCTCGTGGGTGACGGTCTTCGCGATGCTCTTGACCCTAAACTCAAGAGGTCGTAAAAATGGCTTTGCTAGAGATTTCTAATTTAACTGTTGATTTTGCCACCTACACTGGCTCTTTGAGAGCGGTAGATGGCATTAATTTATCTGTTGATGAACGTGAGATTCTAGCCATTGTGGGAGAGTCTGGTTCCGGCAAATCGGTAGCCATGTTAGCCCTAATGGGCCTTCTACCCTGGACTGCCAAAGTGAGTGCCGATTCTATGCTATTTGATGGCCAAGACTTGCTTAGCATGAATGATAAACAAAGACGAAAAATCATTGGCAAAGATATCAGCATGATTTTTCAGGAGCCCATGACTAGTCTTAACCCTTGTTTTACGGTCGGCTATCAAATAACCGAAGTGCTTAGTCATCACTTTGGTGGCAGTCGTCGTAGCTACAATAATCGTGCTATTGAATTATTACACCAAGTTGGCATTCCGGCCGCTGAAACCCGTTTAAATGCGTACCCACATCAATTATCGGGTGGCATGTGCCAACGAGTCATGATTGCCATGATGATTGCTTGTCAACCCAAATTATTGATTGCCGATGAACCAACAACTGCACTGGATGTCACCATTCAAGCGCAGATATTAGAGTTGTTGATTGAATTACAGCAAAGCCATGGCATGGCCTTGATTTTGATTACCCATGACATGGCTGTTGTGGCCGAAACAGCTGAGCAAGTAATTGTACTCTATGCTGGCCAACAAGTTGAACAGCGCTCGGTTAAAGAGTTGTTCAAGAGCCCACAACATCCTTATTCTGAAGCTCTGCTAAATGCCCTTCCAGAACGCGCTCAAGGAAAACTACTCAACCCCATTCCTGGAGTCGTGCCTGGCCAGATGGATCGACCCAAAGGTTGTTTATTTAACCCTCGTTGCAGTTATGCACAGGAACTATGTAGACAACAACCCCCTGAACTACAGGACGGTATATTGTGCCACTATCCTTTGGTTGCGCCGAAGCCAGACTTAGATGTGAGGACTCAATAATGAACCATCAACTCATTAAGGCTCGAGATCTTCACAAATATTATGCCGTTAAAAGTGGATACTTACAACCATCCAAAAGCTTAAAGGCCTTAGCCGGTGTAAGCTTTGACCTGTATGAGGGAAAAACCTTAGCCGTAGTAGGCGAGTCCGGTTGTGGTAAGTCCACCTTGGCACGCATACTTACGATGATTGAAGAGCCTACATCAGGACAGCTAAGTATTGACGGTATAGACGTTGCAAAAACAACGGAAAAATCTATCAAAAAACAATTAAGACAAACCGTGCAGATGGTTTTTCAAGACCCTTTCGGGTCTCTTAACCCGCGCCAAAAAATTGGTAACATCATACAAGAGCCTCTCACTATCAATACAAATTTGAGCACCAATGAAAGACATCAGAAAGTATTGGAAATGATGGAACTTGTGGGCTTACGAAAGGAGTATTTTCAGAGATATCCTCATATGTTTTCTGGCGGTCAACGCCAAAGAATAGCGATTGCCAGGGCTTTAATTCTTAAACCCAAAGTGGTGGTCTTAGACGAGCCAGTTTCTGCTCTTGATGTGTCGATTCAAGCCCAGGTAATCAACCTACTGATCGAGCTACAACAAGAGCTAGGGCTAGCTTATATTTTTATCTCTCACGACCTTAATGTGGTGCGCCATATTTCCGACGAAGTGATGGTAATGTACCTAGGTAAGCCCGTTGAACAAGGACCAAGTGAAGCGGTTTTTAACACCCCACAGCATCCCTATACCCAGGCGCTTTTATCAGCTACGCCTCAAGCAGTCGTTGATGGTAAGCGACAAAGGATTAAACTTACTGGAGAACTTCCCTCGCCTATAGACCCGCCTAGTGGTTGCGCTTTTAATCCTCGTTGTCAGTATGCCGACAAAGATTGCCAAATAATTGAACCAGTTATGGAGCTTTATGGTGACTCTAAGGTATCTTGTTTGGCGGTCGCGCAACAACGTATTGGGCAGCTTAAGGCTTCTTGATTTTTTAATACTATGAGCAATAAACTAATAAACACTAGGCGCCTAATGAAGATGAACAATGTCGATCTTATTGCGCTTGGCCCAGGCACACATATGAACTGGCTGTTGGGATTCAACCCTTTTCCAGATGAAAGGCCTTGTATGCTTTTAATAGGAAAAGAAAAAGAGGCATTTTTGATGCCATCGGTAAATGCAGAAGATGCGAAAAAGAGAACCGA
>JAKUUR010000002.1 GCA_022448455.1 Candidatus Thioglobus autotrophicus | reverse complement strand
CTGCTTGATTCAGGTGAGGCAGGCGATAACGTTGGAGTGCTACTTCGTGGTACTAAGCGCGAAGAGGTTGAACGTGGTCAAGTACTTGCTAAGAAGGGCACAATCACGCCACATACTAAGTTTGAGGCTGAAATTTATATCTTAAGCAAAGAAGAAGGTGGACGTCATACCCCATTCTTTAACAACTATCGTCCACAGTTCTACTTCAGAACAACAGATGTAACTGGTGCCGTGCAATTACCATCAGGTGTTGAGATGGTTATGCCTGGTGATAACGTTAAGATGTCGGTTGAGTTACTTGCACCAATTGCGATGGAGGAAGGTTTAAGATTCGCAATCAGAGAAGGCGGTCGCACAGTGGGTGCTGGTGTGGTCTCGAAAATTACGAAATGAGAGTATTTAGGTAAATAAAAACCGTCGAAATATTGTATAATCGACGGTTTTTTCGTTTAAGAAGTCAGAGAAGGTAAATAGGCAGATGAGCAATCAAAATATTAGAATTAAATTGAAGGCATTTGATCATCGATTAATCGATAAATCAGCCGTAGAGATTGTTGAAACAGCTAAGCGAACTGGCGCTAGTGTAAGGGGTCCAATTCCTTTGCCTACAAAGAAAGAACGTTTTACCGTTTTAACTTCTCCGCATGTTAATAAGGATGCTAGAGATCAATACGAATTAAAAACTTATGTTAGATTGATGGACGTGATTAGTCCAACAGACAAAACCGTTGATGCATTGATGAAGTTAGATCTTGCTGCAGGTGTTGATGTAAAGATCCAACTTAACTAATAGATAGGATTAAGAAAATGGCAATTGGATTAGTAGGACAAAAATTAGGAATGACGCGCCTCTTGTCAGATGATGGTTCAGCATCTTCAGTGAGTGTTATTAAGATTGAACCTAATCGTATAGTACAAACAAAAACTATTGATACCGATGGTTATAATGCCGTGCAAGTAACTATTGGCAAAAAGATCAATAAAAAAGGTGAAGCGAAAGTGGGCCGTACTAGTAGAGCACTAAAGGGTCATTATGCTAAAGCATCTCAAGAGATAGGCTTGGGCTTATGGGAGATGAGAGTCAATGAAGCTGAACTTTCTGATCTATCAACGATGGATGTGTCCTTTTTTGGGGCTGGCCACTTTGTTAACGTAACGGGTCAATCTAAAGGTAAAGGATTTCAAGGTGGTGTAAAGCGCCACAATTTTAGTATGCAAGATGCAACTCATGGTAATTCGCTTTCACATCGTGCTCTTGGATCTACCGGACAATGTCAAACACCTGGACGTGTATTTAAAGGCAAGAAGATGGCAGGTCAAATGGGCAACGTGCAAGTGACTGAAGAGTGCCTAGAGATTTTAAGAGTTGATAACGAGCGCAATTTATTATTGGTCAAGGGTGCCATTCCAGGCTCTAAAAATGGCTTTGTTAGAGTGTTTTTGTCAGATAAAAAGAACACTGTTAATGAACAAATTAGTAAGCAGCTATCTGAGTTAAAAGCTGCAGAGCTAATAGAAACCGAAGCTGTTGAGACTGAAGTGGTAGAAACTGAAGTGGTAGAAACTGAAGTGGTAGAAACTGAAGTGGTAGAAACTGAAGTGGTAGAAACCAAAAATGAAGAAACTGAAGATAAATAAAGGATTCAAACAAAGGTTTTGAGATGAAAGTAAAAGTATTAAACTTAAAAACAAACAAATCCACTTCCCAAGAAGTATCTGATGGCATTTTTGATCGCAGCTACAACGAGTCACTGGTTCATCAAATTACGACTGCTTATATGGCAACAGGTCGCAGTGGCACTAAGGCACAAAAAAATCGCGCAGCTGTTAGAGGTGGTGGTAAAAAACCTTGGAAACAAAAGGGAACTGGTCGTGCCCGTGCGGGTACATCACGTGGGCCTATTTGGAGAAGTGGAGGTGTCACATTTGCTTCACAACCTCGAAGCTATACTCAAAAAGTAAATAAAAAAATGTACAAAGGTGCGATTAGCGTAATTTTGTCTGAGTTATTGCGCACTGACCGATTAAAAGTTGTTTCAGAATTAGATATTACTGACCCAAAAACAAAAAATATTACCTCACTCATGAATTCTTTGAATATCAAGGATGCTTTATTAATGACCGATGAGTTGGATGAAAACTTATACCTGTCCTCTCGTAATCTATATCACGTTGGTGTTTGTGATACTCAGAGTATTGACCCTGCAAGTTTAATTGGTTATGACAACGTAGTGATGACCAAGGCTGCACTTAAAAAAGTGGAGGCAATGCTGTGAATCAAGAAAAAGTATTAAAAGTATTGCTTGGGCCAATTATTTCTGAAAAAACAACTATGGCTTCAGCAAGCAATCAGTATGTTTTTAAAGTCAGAACTGACAGCAACAAGAGAGAAATTAGAGCGGCCGTAGAGTCGATGTTTGGTGTAACGGTTGAAGCCGTAACTACTTCAAACGTTAAGGGTAAGAAAAAAATATTTAAAGGAAAAGTTGGTCAACGCATTGATTGGAAAAAAGCGGTAGTCAAAGTATCTGAAGGTCAGATGATTGATGCTACTGCTTCATAGAGAATTTATTATGGCAACAGTTATAAAAAGAAAACCAACATCACCAGGAAGACGCTTTGTAGTCAGTGTGGTTGACAAAGATTTACATAAAGGAAAACCCTTTGCAGCTCTGACTGCAAGTAAAAACAGAATTAGCGGTCGTAACAACCGCGGTAAAATTACTGTAAGGCATAGAGGTGGTGGCCATAAACAAAGATATCGCATTATTGATTTCAAGCGCAATAAAGACGACGTTCCTGCCACAGTTGAGCGGATTGAGTATGACCCGAATCGTAGTGCAAACATTGCATTAGTTCTATACGTTGACGGTGAAAGACGATATATTATTGCACCAAAAGGATTAAAGGCAGGCGATCAGATTGTATCTGGGAACTCTGTAGCTATTCAAAAAGGCAACACTTTGCTATTAAGCAATATTCCGCTTGGTAGTGTAGTACATTGTGTTGAGTTAAAACCTAAAAAAGGCGCTCAGATTGCAAGAAGCGCTGGTACATCAGTTCAGCTAGTTGCTAAAGAAGACAATTATGTAACGCTTAGATTGCGTTCTGGTGAAGTACGAAAAGTACTGTCTGAATGCCGAGCAACTTTAGGTGAAGTTTCCAAATCCGAACACAGTTTAAGAAAACTAGGTAAAGCCGGTGCTAGTAGATGGCGAGGCGTAAGACCAACAGTTCGTGGTGTTGTAATGAATCCAGTTGACCACCCACATGGTGGCGGTGAAGGAAAAACTAGTGGTGGTAGGCATCCGGTTTCACCTTGGGGCATGCCAACAAAAGGTTATAAAACTCGTTCTAATAAGCGTACAGATAAACTTATCGTACGTCGCAGAAAATAAAGGGTAATTATGGCTAGATCACTAAGAAAAGGACCGTTTGTCGATGAGCATTTAATTCAAAAAGTATTAAAGGCTCAAGGAATCAACGATAGAAAACCAATTAAAACCTGGTCTCGTCGTTCAGTTATCGTTCCAGAAATGATTGGTTTAACGATAGCAATTCACAATGGTCGTGTGCATGTTCCAGTTTTAATTAACGAGAACATGATTGGTCATAAATTGGGCGAATTTGCAGGAACGAGAACATTTAAAGTCCACTCTGGTGACCGTAAGGCTACCGCATCGCATAAGGTGCATGATGAAAGAAGTTAAAGCAATTCATAAATATGCAAAAATCTCTCCTTTCAAGGTTAGATTGATTGCTGATCAGATTCGCAATAAGCCAGTTGAAGAGGCTTTGAATATTTTGTCTTTCAGCAATAAAAAAGCAGCGGTATTGGTAAAACAAGTATTGAGTTCTGCAATTTCAAATGCTGAGCATAACGATGGTTTAGATATTGATGAATTAAAAGTAAGTAGTGTTTTCGTTAATGAAGGTTCTACGATGAAGAGAATTCGCCCTCGTGCAAAAGGAAGGGCGAATCGCATTTTTAAACGAACTAGCCACATAAGTGTTGGCGTGAGCGAGTAAATAAGTATGGGTCAAAAAGTAAATCCAATAGGAATTAGATTAGGGATCGTCAAAGATTGGGATTCAAAGTGGTATGCCAACAGTAAAGACTATCCTCAATACTTATTATCTGATATTGAAGTAAGAGATTTTTTATTTAAAGAGTTAACTTCAGCGTCAGTTAGTCGTATTAGTATTGAGAGACTATCTAACACTGCTAAGGTAATTATTCACACAGCTCGCCCTGGGATTGTAATTGGAAAAAAAGGTGCTGATATAGAGAGGTTGAAGACTTTAGTATCAGCCAAAATGGGCATTCCAGTTCATATCAGTATTGAGGAAGTCAAACAACCGGAATTAGATGCACGATTAGTTGCCGAAAATATTGCTCAACAACTTGAAAAGCGTGTGATGTATAGGCGCGCCGTTAAACGTGTTTTAGGTAATGCAACTCGTTTAGGAGCTCTGGGTATTAAAGTTATGGTGAGTGGTCGATTGAATGGTGCTGAAATAGCAAGATCAGAGTGGTACCGCGAGGGTCGTGTTCCTCTGCATACTTTTAGAGCAGATGTTGACTATAGTAGTTTTAGTGCAAATACACAGCATGGCGTCATTGGTATTAAAGTTTGGATTTTCAAAGGTGAAATCCTTGATCATAATAAAGGCACTCTAGAAGAAGTTGCTAAACGTGGTGCTGGTAAACAATTAAGCAAGAAGTAAAGGAATTTAGAGATGTTACAACCTAAACGTACAAAATTTAGAAAAGTCATGAAGAGCCGTAACCGGGGTTTAGCGACTGGTCATAATGTTAGCTTTGGTGAGATTGGGTTACAAGCGACTGACAGATGTCGTATGACGGCGAGACAGATTGAATCTGCACGTCGCGCAATGACTCGGCACGTTAAACGTCAAGGAAAAATTTGGATTCGTGTTTTTCCTGATAAACCTATCACTAAAAAGCCTTTAGAGGTACGTATGGGTAAGGGCAAAGGCAGTGTTGAATATTGGGTTGCACAAATTAAACCTGGGCAGATTTTATTTGAAATGCAAGGTGTTGATGAGATGGTTGCAAAAGAGGCTTTGGAGCTTGCTGCTGCAAAACTTCCTGTCAAGACAATGATAATTAAACGGACAATAATGTAATGGATGTTAAAGAATTAAGAGAGCAAGACTTACCTCAGTTGAATGAAGAGTTGATGACACTTCTGAAAGAGCATTTCGAGTTGCGTATGCAACACCGAAGTTCACAACTAACTGACCTGTCAAAACTCGGAAAAACAAAAAGATCAATTGCCCAAATTAAAACAATTATTAACGAGAAGCAATCATGAGCGAGTCGAATTCTATAGAAAGAGTACTAACTGGTAAGGTTGTTAGTAACAGTCGTGATAAGACAATTGCTGTTTTGATAGAGCGCAGAGTGCGTCATCCTATTTATAAAAAATATATTAAGCGTAGCACTAAAGTTCATGCACATGATGAAAAAAATGAGTGTGGTTTAGGAGATGTTGTTAGAGTTTCTGAGTCAAAGCCGTTTTCAAAAACAAAGAATTGGGCTTTGATAGAAGTTGTTGAAAAATCAGTGAGTATTGATTAACTGATCGCATTGAAGAGAGAAGAACATGATTCAGATGCAAACAAGATTACATATTGCCGATAACAGTGGTGGAGTTAGAGCTATGTGTATTAAAGTTTTAGGTGGTTCAAAGCGCCGCTATGCCAATATAGGTGATGTCATTAAGGTCAGCATTAAGGAAGCTTCCCCTCGTGGCAAAGTAAAAAAAGGCGATGTTTACGATGCAGTTGTGGTTCGTACAGCTCAAGGTATTCGTCGTAAAGATGGTTCTCGGATACGCTTTGATAACAATGCAGTGGTATTGCTAAACACTAAGTTAGAACCGATTGGCACACGTATATTTGGTCCTGTCACTCGTGAGTTAAGAAGTGCTCAATTTATGAAGATTGTTTCACTCGCGCCAGAGGTGTTGTAATGAATAAAATTAAACAAAATGATGAGGTTATCGTAATCTCTGGTAAAGACAAAGGCTCAGTTGGTACGGTTACAAAAGTGATGGGCTCAAAGCTTATTGTTGAAGGGTTTAATATAGTTAAAAAACATGTTCGACCAAACCCTCAGAAAGGGATACAAGGTGGCATTGAAGAAAAAGAGATGCCTTTAAATGTATCTAATGTGGCGATTTATAATTCCACCACTCAAAAGGCAGACCGTGTTGGTGTTAGAATCAATGAAAAAAGGGAAAAAGAAAGGTTTTTCAAGTCAAACGGTGAAACCGTACTTTGACATAATAGAAGATAGGTGAGAAGTGTCTAGACTAAAAGAACAATATAAAAATGAGATTATTCCTAAGCTTCAGGAAGAATTAGGTGTGAGTAACGCTTTGTCAGTCCCTAAAATTGAAAAAATTACGATCAATATGGGACTGGGTAGTGCGTTAGGTGACAAAAAAGTATTAGAAAGTGCATTGGAAGAGTTGAGCTTAATTTCCTCTCAAAAGCCGGTAACTTGCTTAGCAAGAAAATCAGTTGCAAGTTTCAAACTTAGAGAAGGTAATGCAATTGGTTGTAAGGTAACGCTAAGAAAAGAAAGAATGTATGAGTTTCTTGATCGTTTGGTGAATATTGCTATTCCTCGTATTAGAGATTTTCGTGGTCTTAGTGATAAATCATTTGATGGTCGTGGAAACTACAATATGGGTATTAATGAGCAAATCGTATTCCCAGAAATTGATTTTGAAAAAGTAACAAAAATGCGTGGCATGGATATCGCAATCACGACCAATGCAAAGAACGATGATGATGCTAAGAAATTATTGGCGATGTTTAATTTCCCATTTAAAGGATGACATAATGGCTAAAAAGTCTATGATACATAGAGACGTCAAGCGAGCAAAATTAGTCGCAAAGTACAAAGAAAGACGTCTTGAGTTAAAGAAAATTATTAAGAGTGTTCACACTTCTGATGAAGACCGTTTTCAGGCAATGATTAAATTACAGTCACTACCAAGAGATGCTTCACCAGTTCGTCAGCGTAATCGTTGTGGCCTCTCTGGTCGTCCACATGGCTTTTATCGTAAATTTGGCTTAGCCAAGTCTCAGCTCAGAGAACGTGCCATGAATGGTGAAATTCCTGGTTTATCTAAAGCAAGTTGGTAGGAGAACAGTATGAGTATGTCTGACCCAATAGCTGATATGTTGACCCGAATTAGGAATGCACAGGCAGTCAATAAAGCACAAGTAAGCATCCCTGCTTCAAATTTAAAGTCTGCTATTGCAAGTGTTATGCAGGATGAAGGTTACATTACGTCTTTTGCAATTGATGGCGATAATGCTGCAAATAAAACATTAACAATTAAATTAAAGTACTACGGCAACAAGCCTGTCATTGAGTCATTAGAAAAAATTTCTAAGCCTAGTTTAAGACTTTATGCCAGCAAAGATAATATGCCAAGCGTACTTAACGGTCTAGGCATTGTTATCGTTTCAACGCCAAAAGGTGTTATGACAGGACAAGCTGCCAAGGCGCAAAATATTGGTGGCGAAGTTTTGTGTAGTGTTTCTTAATAGTGGAGATTTAAGATGTCTAGAGTTGCAAAATCACCAATTACAATACCAGATGGCGTAGAAGTGTCACAGTCTGGGGAAGTCTTAACTGTTAAGGGAAAACTGGGTGAAATGACTATGAATGTCCATTCATCAGTCACTATTAAAAACACTGATAATGTCTTGACTTTTTTTCCGGTAAAGAATAGTCAGATAGAAGAAAAAAGCGCCTGGGCTCAAGCGGGAACAGTAAGAGCTAATACATTTAATTTAATTAAAGGTGTAACAGAGGGATGGGAAAAGAAATTAACTTTGATTGGTGTCGGTTATCGTGCTCAAGCAAGAGGTAAGGTCTTAAGTTTAACTTTAGGTTTTTCTTATCCAGTAAATTACGATTTGCCTGAGGGTGTTAGTGTTGAAACACCTTCGCAGAAAGAAGTTTTAGTGAAAGGAATCGACAAACAAAAAGTAGGTCAAGCGGCTGCTGAAATTAGAGCGTTTCGTCCACCTGAGCCATATAAAGGCAAAGGAGTTCGTTATACAGATGAACAAGTTGTTCGTAAAGACGCTAAAAAGAAATCATAGATTGAAAGGTAGTTAGATGAAATTTGCAAAAAAACAAGCCCGTATAAGAAGGGCAACAAAATTTAGAGCAAAGCACGCTGAAAGAGGTGTAGAGCGTTTGTGTGTCCACAAATCTTCCCAGCATATCTATGCTCAGATAATTAGTAGCTGTGGCACTAAAACGTTGGCTTCAGCCTCAAGCGTGTCTGCCAAAATTAAAAATGGTGGTAATGTTGAGGCGGCTACGAAAGTGGGAGATTTAATAGCAAAGGCTGCCAAAAAGGCTAAAGTAGCTAAAGTCGCATTTGATCGTTCTGGTTTCAAATACCATGGTCGAGTCAAGGCGCTTGCAGAAGCTGCAAGAGAAGGCGGTTTAGATTTCTAATTATGAGTTTTTTAAAGGTTTAAAGAATGGCTGAAAATAAGAGAAAAAATTACACAGTAGAAAGTGAATTCATCGAAAAACTGGTTAATATTCGACGCGTTGTTAAAGTAGTTAAAGGTGGTCGAATCTTCGGTTTTTCTGCTTTAGTGGTTGTCGGTGATGGTAACGGAAAAGTCGGTTACGGTACTGGTAAAGCACGCGAAGTTCCTATAGCTATTCAAAAAGCGATGGATAAAGCAAAAAGATCAATGAAATTAGTACCATTAGTTAACGGCACACTTCATTATCCAATTACTTCATGTGTCGGTGCCGCAAAGGTTTATCTTCAACCTGCTTCTGAAGGTACTGGCGTAATTGCTGGTGGTCCAATGAGAAGTGTTTTAGAGGCTGTGGGTGTGCACAATATTTTGGCAAAATGTAACGGTACACGTAACCCAATAAGTGTTGTTAGAGCTACTATTGATGGATTAACAAAAATGTCATCACCACAGACTATTGCAGCTAAAAGAGGTAAAACTGTTGAAGAAATTACTGGGGAAGTGTAATGGCTGAAGAAAAAATAGAAAAAAAAGCAGCATCAAAAAAGGCTGTTTCTAAAAAATCATCAACCAAAGAAGTTGCAGTAAAAAAAGCGCCTGCCAGGAAAGTTGCTACTAAAAAAGTATCAACCAAAGAAGTTGCAGTAAAAAAAGAGCCCACTAAGAAAGTTGCCACTAAAAAAGCAACCCTAAGTGTGACTTTAATTAAAAGTTTTTATGGTCGTCTTCCTGTGCATCGCGCTACGGTAAATGGTCTTGGTTTAAAGCGAATCAACCATACAGTAGAGTTGCAGGATACGCCAGAAGTAAGAGGCATGATTAATAAAGTTTCTTACTTATTAAAAGTAGAGGGGTAAGCAATGAATCTTAATACATTGAAGCCTGCATTGGGCGAAAAATCTGGCAGAAAGCGTGTCGGTCGCGGTATGGGTTCTGGCCTTGGAAAAACATGTGGCCGAGGTCATAACGGACAAAGTTCTCGCTCTGGTGGTTCTACCAAGATTGGATTTGAGGGTGGCCAGATGCCATTACAAAGAAGATTGCCAAAAGTGGGCTTTACTTCACGCATCTCAAGGGTAACTTCGCAAGTAACTCTCTCTCAACTTGATAAGTTAACTGAAACTGACATTAATATTGATGTTTTAAAGAAAAACAACCTTGTTACTAAAAATATTCTAAGAGTCAAAGTTATGCTTTCAGGTGAAATTACACGTGCCGTTAACTTGACTGGTATTAAGGTAACAAAAGGTGCGAAAGCAGCTATTGAAGCTGCCAAAGGAACCATTAGCGAGTAATGAAATGAGCCAATCACCTCTAGGACTTAGTGAAGATTTAATAAAGCGCTTGCTTTATCTATTGGGTGCGTTAATCGTTTTTAGACTGGGGACACATATTGTGATTCCATTCATATCTCAGACAGCACTCGCTTCTTTAGTAGAAGACAACAGAGATGGTATTTTGGGTATGTTTAATATGTTCTCAGGAGGAGCGTTAGAACGCTTATCTATATTCACTCTTGGAATAATGCCTTATATTTCCTCATCAATTATCATGACACTTATGACTTCTGTGGTGCCTCATTTTGAGCAATTAAAGAAAGAAGGTGAGCGTGGTAGAAGAAAAATTACTCAATATACTCGTATGGGTACTTTGTTTTTGGCAGTCTTTCAATCGTATGGAATTTCAATAGCATTACAATCACAATCAGGAGCAGGAGTTGCTCTGGTAACAAACCCTGGTCTGACATTTAGCTTTGTTACTGTTGTGACGATGACGACAGGAACACTATTCTTGATGTGGTTAGGAGAGCAGATCACTGAAAAAGGTGTTGGTAACGGTATTTCAATGATTATTTTTGCAGGTATCGTTGCTGGATTACCTGTCTCATTAGGTAATACGCTTAGTATGGTAGGTACTGGTGAATTAAGTGTTTTTGCTCTTGTAATAATCTTGATTATGGTAGCTCTAGTGATGGGCTTTGTTGTCTTTATGGAAAAAGGCCAGAGACGAATAACTGTGAATTATGCCAAGCGTCAGCAAGGACGTAAAATGGTCGGAGGTCAAAGCTCCTATCTGCCTCTTAAAATCAACATGGCGGGTGTTATTCCGCCAATTTTTGCCTCTAGCATTATTCTATTTCCAGCAACATTGGGTGGTTGGTTTTCACAAACAGAAGGACTAGGCTGGTTGGCAGATATCACTTCAAGTATATCCCCGGGTCAGCCGCTATATATCATGTTCTATGCTTCTGCGATTGTATTTTTCTGCTTTTTCTATACAGCGCTTACATTTAATGCACAAGATGTAGCAGATAATCTACGCAAGTCTGGTGGCTTTATTCCAGGAATAAGGCCAGGTCAGCACTCAGCGGATTATATTGATGGTGTAACCACAAGGCTAACAGCAGTTGGTGCAATCTATATTACTTCAGTTTGTTTATTGCCTGAATTTTTAATTTTATATTGGAATGTGCCCTTCTATTTTGGTGGCACCAGTCTTCTCATCATCGTTGTCGTGGTGATGGATTTTATCGCTCAAGCGCAATCTCATATGATGTCAAATCAGTATGAAGGTTTGATGCGCAAAGCGAACTTAACGTAAGGGTTAGTTATGAAAGTAAGAGCATCTGTTAAAAAAATATGTAAAGATTGCAAAATTATCAAGCGACGTGGAGTGATTCGTGTCATTTGTAAAGACCCACGTCACAAGCAAAGACAAGGGTGATGACATTGACAGGTATTCATTTACAAAGTAAAATTGCACGATTTTTCAACTATAGAATTTTGGGTGAAAATACTCATCACCCTTACTGAGTATTTATCGAGGTATAGGTAGAATTTATGGCACGAATTGCAGGAATAAATATTCCAACAGATAAGCACATTGTAATTGCTTTGCAATCAATTTTTGGCATCGGGCAAACCCGATCAAAATTAATTTGTGAAACGCTAAAACTAGAGCCTAGTACTAAGGTCTCTGAATTAACAGAGAATCAGTTGGAATCTATTCGTGCAGTTGTCTCTAAGTATGAAGTTGAAGGTGATTTAAGACGTGAAGTTGCAATGAATATTAAACGTCTTAGAGATTTAGGGTGCTATAGAGGTATTCGTCATAGGAAGTCGCTTCCTTTGCGTGGTCAAAGAACAAAAACTAACGCCAGAACTCGCAAGGGTCCTCGTCGGTTAATTAAATAATTAGGGCATATGATTATGGCAAAAGAACAATCAACTAAGAAAAAGTCCAAGAAAATCGTTTCAGATGGTATTGCACACATTCATGCAACTTTTAATAATACCATTGTGATGATTACTGATCGTCATGGGAATACTTTATGTTGGGCTACTTCAGGTGGTGCAGGTTTTAGAGGTTCGAGAAAATCAACCCCTTTTGCAGCACAAGTTGCTGCAGGAAGCTGTGGTGAGAAGGCACAAGCTTTTGGTATGAAGAATCTTGATGTTCGAGTTAATGGCCCTGGTCCAGGCAGAGATTCGGCTATCCGTGGCCTCTATGCACAGGGCTTAAAAATTCAATCAATAACTGATGTGACGCCAATTCCACACAATGGCTGTCGTCCATCTAAAAAACGAAGAGTATAAGGGTAAATTATGGCAAGATATACAGGTCCTACATGTAAATTAGCACGTCGTGAAGGTACTGACTTGGAACTTAAGAGCGGCATTAGATCGATCGATTCAAAGTGTAAATTATCACAGTTACCTGGTGTACATGGTGTAAACGCTCGTCGTCAAAAAGGTAGTGGTTATGGCTTACAGTTGCGTGAAAAGCAGAAAGTTAGACGTATATATGGCGTGTTAGAGAAGCAATTCCGACTATATTACAAAAAAGCCAGTTCTAAAAAAGGATCGACAGGCGAGAACTTATTGTCGCTTCTTGAATGTCGCCTTGATAACGTAGTTTACCGTATGGGGTTCGCTTCAACCCGTTCAGAGGCAAGGCAATTGGTTTCTCATAAATCAATCGTAGTGAATGGTAAGGTTGTCAACATACCTTCTTATCAGGTAAATGCAAATGATGAAATCTCTGTTAGAGAGAAAGCAAAAAAACAAAGCCGAATTCAACTAGCAGTTGAGATTTCAGGACAGATTGGATTAGCTGAGTGGGTTGACGTTGATAATAAGTCATTGAAAGGTATATTCAAAAATGTGCCTTCTCGTGATAAATTGTCGGCTGATATTTCAGAACATTTAATCGTTGAATTGTATTCTAAATAGGAATTAAATATGCAAGGAAGTGCAAAAGATTTTCTAAAACCAAAACTAGTCGATTCAGTTGAATTGTCTGCAAACGAGTATCGTGTTGTTCTTGAGCCATTTGAACGTGGTTTTGGACATACATTGGGAAATTCACTAAGAAGAACTTTATTGTCTTCTATGGTTGGTTCAGCAATTACTGAAGTTTCAATTGATGGTGTAATGCATGAATATTCAACCATTGAGGATGTCCAAGAAGATGTGCTTGATATCCTTCTTAACCTTAAGGAAGCCTCTGTAGGACTTAATGCGAGTGAAACCGCTACTGTAATAATCGAGAAAGAAGGTCCATGTCAACTAACTGTAGCAGATATCGAAGCAAATGGTACAGATGTATCAGTATTTAACCCTGGGAAAGTTATCGCGACTATAAACGAAGGTGGCAAAATTAGAATGACAATTACAATTGGCACTGGAGTTGGATACGATGTTGCTGGTTCTCGAACTGTTGACTCCGAAACTATTGGTAGTATTCAGTTGGATGCAAGCTTTTCACCAATCAAACGTGTCAGTTTTACAGTGGAATCAGCACGTGTTGAACAAAAAGTAAACCTAGATAGGTTGAATATTATTATTGAAACAAACGGTTCAGTTGACGCGGAAGAGGCAGTTAAGCGTGCAGCAACGATACTGCAAGATCAACTCTCATCATTTGTAGAACTTGAGCCGGTAGTTGAGGAAGAACCACAGCCAACTTCTGACGATTTCCCTCAGATGTATTTGTCTGCTGTCGATGAGCTAGAATTAACGGTTCGTTCTGCCAATTGTTTAAAAGCAGAGCAAATATACTACATTGGCGACCTTATTCAAAAATCAGAGCAGGACTTATTAAGGACGCCAAACTTGGGTCGTAAGTCGCTTAATGAAATTAAAGAAGTCCTAACTGAAAAAAATCTTGAACTCGGTACAGAGATAGAAAACTGGCCTCCAGTTGATCTAATGAGTGAATAAGGATAAATAATGAGACACAGAAAGTCAGGTAGACAACTTAACCGTAATTCATCACATAGAAAAGCGATGTTTCAGAATATGGCAAATTCACTATTCTTGCATGAAGCTATTAAAACAACTTTGTCAAAAGCAAAGGAACTTCGTCGTGTAGTTGAGCCATTAATTACTAAGGCGAAATCAGACAGTGTCTCAAACCGTCGTCACGTATTCTCGAAGTTACGTGATGATGCAATGGTTGCAAAGTTATTTACCGAATTGGGTCCATTTTATAAAGACCGTCCTGGTGGTTATGTTCGCATTCTTAAGGCAGGCTTTCGCACAGGTGATAAGGCCCCAATGGCTGTAGTGCAATTAGTTGATTTTGAAAGTGGTGAACAAACTATTACAGAAGCTCCAAATGAAAAAACGCAAGAAGAATCTTAAAGGAATTTTTATATGCCAGCAATTAAAGTAAGAGAGAATGAGCCATTTGATATTGCGCTTCGTCGTTTCCGACGCTTATGTGATAGAGCCGGTGTTATTACAGATGTAAGAAAAAAAGAGTTTTTTGAAAAGCCGACTTGGGTTAATAAACGCAAAAAGGCTGCAGCCGTTAAAAGGACACACAAAGAAATGGCAAAAAACCGTATTCATCGCAAACGTATGTACTAAGAGGTTTCTCTTGGTGCAACATAAAAACGCAATATGTCTCAGCTAAAAAAACGCATTACCGATGATATGAAATCGGCAATGAAAGCGAAAGACAAACAAGCCCTCAAAGCAGTACGTATGATTCTTGGGGCAATCAAACAAAAAGAAGTTGACGACCGCATCGAGCTTGATGATGCACAAGTGATGGCCGTTATTCAAAAAATGGTCAAGCAACGCAAAGATTCCATATCTCAGTTCTCTGACGCTGGTCGAACTGACTTAGTTGAGGTAGAGGAGGCTGAGCTGGTTATCATTAATAGCTACATGCCAGAGCAACTAAGTGATGTAGAAGTTGCTGCAGCTGTGGATAAGGCGATAACCGATTCTGGTGCAGATTCTATGAAAGACATGGGCAAACTTATGGGTATGCTCAAAGGCCAGCTAGACGGCAAAGCTGGCATGGGTCAGGTTTCTCGTCTTATCAAAGACAGATTGTCATAAATCAACCTAGCTCTGTAGATCCTTCTTGAAGGTGGTCGGTGTTATGTTTGTTTGACTAATGAACCACCGGATAAAGGAAGATGGCTCTGCGTAACCTAGTAAGTATGAGATAACTTTAACAGACTGTCCCTCCTTTAACATCAGTTTCGCTCTTTTTAATTTATGTTGGTTAAATGTTTGACGAAAATTCGTTTTATTTTTTGACAACTGATTTCGAAGCGAATTAACACTCATACTCAGCTGACTAGATATTTCCTCAATGTTGACGTTGTTGTAGTTATTTTCATAATTACACAGTAGAGTTTCTACCCTATCAATCATGTTGCTTTGGGTTTGTTTCTGTTGTAACTTTTTTTGAGCAATTGAGACTAAAAAAGCAACTAATTTTGAGTCAGCAATACTATTTTTTTTCATAAAAGTATTGTGGCTAATCACAATAGAGGTTTCAGTACCATTAAAATTAATTGGGCAATTAAAAACTGATTTTTCATTGATGGATTTATTGCTTGGTTGTATTTTAGTAGTGATATGTTTAATTGCATATCTTTTTGACCTGATAAAGGCGGCAAGCATTGATAAACATAAGTTTTCATATAGACTTGGGTATTCTATTATAGGGTCTGCAATGAATTGAATTTTTACAATGTCCTGATGTTTGGTGACTAAAACTTTGATACCCTCAAGCTCTATATTAATATATGTCTGAAGTAATTTAAAACTCTCTTTCAGGTGCCTTGAATAAACAAATATTAGACCTAATAATTCAGCATAGTTCGGTCTTATTTGTGCCATTTTAGAATAATTAATCGAGATTAGTTCGTCATCAAAAATAGACTCAGCTTGAATAAAAAAATTTAAAAACACCTCAATAGGCAGTGTTAAATTTTGATTCAATAATATTTTTTCAGGTAAACCTATTCTGCTGCAAATTTCACCAACCTCTTTGGGATAAATTTGTTGAAGTCTTAGAATGGATTTCCAAGCAATGCTATGTATGTTCATGCAATTACAGTTTTGTTAATTGTAAGAAAGTGTTAATATTTTATTATATTATGATAACTAAGTTTCTATTTTTGTCACTATACTTATTAATCATTTATTGAAGTGCGCATCTCGTTTAACCTGAAGTTCTAAATAGGCATTAATTTTTATGTTAGAAAATATATTTCAATATTCGCTTTTTTCGTTTGTGTTAATAAGTTTTTTGCTTTTACTTGTATTGGTAAAAACAAAATTAAAACTTTGGCAGGTATGGTTGCTGGCTACCGCGTTGGCATATCCTGGTGCCGTTATAGCTGGTCATTTAGGTGCACAGATTGTATTAGTTATACTGCTGTTACTAGGAATATTCCTTGTCCCTAGCATCAGGCTATCAATATTTACTAAGCCTCTGTTTAATGCCATGCGTAAGGCATTACCTCCGATTGGCTTGACTGAGAGGATTGCTCTCGAAGCAGGAAGCGTGTGGTGGGATGCCGAACTATTTCAAGGTAATCCAAATTGGAAAGAGTTATCAGAACTGGAGGCGACAGAACTAACAGAAGAGGAACAAAGTTTTGTCGACAATGAAGTTAATACGCTCTGTTCTATGATCAACTCTTATGAAATAGTGGTCAACCAAGACCTGCCAGAAGAGGTCTGGCGTTATATTTTCGATAATGGTTTTCTTGGCATCATTATTTCCAAAGAGTTCAATGGTTTAGGATTCTCACACTTTGCGCATGCAACAATTGTAGGTAAACTTTCTTCAGCTTCTCAATTTTTAGGTATTGCCGTTATGGTTCCAAATTCATTAGGTCCTGGAGAGCTGCTTCTTAAATATGGCACTGAAAAACAAAAACAACATTACTTGCCTCGCTTGGCAAAAGGTCAAGAGATTCCTTGCTTTGGTCTGACATCGACTGTTGCCGGTTCTGATGCTGGATCACTTGAAGACAATGGAATTGTTTGTTATGGAGACTATGAGGGCGAGAAGGTGCTAGGGTTCAGGCTCAATTGGGAAAAGCGCTACATTACACTGGCTCCTATTGCCACAGTAATAGGTTTGGCTTTTAAGGCTTACGACCCAGACAACTTATTGCCCAAAGATCACCCTCTTTACGAAAAAAAGGATTTAGGTATCACTTGTGCACTGATACCTCGCGAGACTCAGGGTGTCAGCATAGGTACTCGTCATCTTCCAGTTGGTGAGCCTTTTCAAAATGGCCCTATTTATGGTGAAGATGTTTTCATACCTATGGATTGGATTATTGGTGGTGAAAAGATGATTGGGCATGGCTGGAGAATGTTGATGGAGAGTTTAAGCGTCGGAAGAGGTATTTCCTTGCCGGTCACCGGCGCATCTGCAACACAAGCAATGCTCTTAACCACAAGTACCTATTCTCAAACCCGTGAGCAGTTTGGTATATCGATAGCAAGTATGGAAGGTATTCAAGAGAAACTAGCAACGCTAGCGACCAATGCATACAGAGCGACCGCAAACATTAACCTATCGACATGGGCTCTTGACGCTGGTCACAGGCCGTCAATTATATCTGCCATCGTTAAATATCGAAATACCCAGCTACTTCAACAGTCCTCGATTGATGCTATGGATGTTCATGGGGGAAGGGCAGTTATGCAAGGCAAAAGAAACTATGTTGCTAACGTCTATGCTGGCGCACCTGTAGCTATTACCGTTGAGGGGGCAAACATACTTACTAGAAGTTTAATGATTTTCGGACAAGGCTTAATTCGTTGCCATCAAACGATGCTGGATGAACTAAATGCACTCCATGATAATAACAAAAAATCAATTCTAAATTTTGATAAAGCGCTCACAAAACATGTCGGAAACTTTATGAGGAATATTGCAAGGGCAATCCTTTTTTCTTGGACTCGTGGGCGATTAGCAAAACCCTATGGCGATTCTACCACTAGGGTGTATTATCGAAATTTGGCAGTTTTATCGGCCAAGTTTGCCTGCCTGAGTGATATTGCTTTATTACTATTGGCGGGCTCCTTAAAGCGTAAAGAGATGGTTTCGGGCCGTTTTGCTGATGCAATTTCTGCAATGTATGAAATTAGCGCCTGCTTGAAGCTGTACGAGGAAAAATTTCAAAACGACGACAAGGTAAAAAGCATTTTGAAGTTGTCTATCCTTAAATTAGTTAAAGAAGCAGATACAGCAATGCTAACTAATATAGAAAGCTTGCCAGTTAATCGAGTTGTAAAATTACTATTGAAGTTTTTATTTTTTCCATTTTCTGTAACAAATGCCAAAATAGATGACCGGTTAATTGTTTCTAGTTCTAAATCTATTGCTGATATCGACTGGTTATTAGAGAATTTCTCAAGTTGCTTGTGCTCTGATTTAAAAGACATTCCTGATCATCCGTTCTATATTTTATTTCAAGGCTATGAGGCAGGAATTTTGTTAAAAGCACTCAAACAAAAGGTAAAAAAAGCTGGATACAAATACCAGCCAAGTTCAACCCTAGAGTTCTGGTTACAGGAGTTGGTTGATAATGAAGTTTTAACCAGCGAAGAAAAAAATGACTGGCTACGATTAAATGAAATAGTTCTCGAGTCACTTAAGGTTGATGATTTTGAAAATTTAGACACATAAATTAATAGGAAAACTATGAAACAATATTTTGATAAAGCTTTTAGCAAAATTGCTGTACTCGGCTCAGGCACTATGGGTGGTCAAATTGCAGCACATTTCGCGAATTTAGGCTTCGAGGTTGTTATGTTTGATGTGAGTGAAGAAGTCTTAGCTAAGTCACTTGCAGTTCTAAAGAAACTAAAGCCAACACCTTTGGCAAGTCAATCGGTGCTTGATTTAATTAAAACGTCTACTTACGAGTCGATGGATATTTTAGCGCAGTGTGATTTTATTATTGAATCTGTCGTTGAAAATCTAGACATCAAAAAACAATTATTTGCCAATATAGCGCCTTATGTTAATGACAATGCAGTTCTAGTTACAAACACCTCTGGATTGTCTATTCAGAAAATTGCTGAACACTCACCAGAACATTTAAGAAGTCGAATTTTTGGAGTCCATTTCTTCAACCCGCCTAGATACTTACCTCTAGTTGAAATCATTAGAACCTCTTATAGTGATGAAAAATTACTAAATAAGGCTGAAGGCTTTATCACTTCTGCATTAGGCAAAGAGGTTGTCTATGCAAAAGATAGCCCTGCCTTTATTGCCAATAGAATTGGTGTCTTTTCTTTATTGGTTGTCTTGAAACATGCAGAGAATTTCTCTCTTTCTGCGGATACTGTAGACGCCTTGACTGGTAAGAGGGTTGGTAGACCCGCTAGTGCAACCTTTAGAACGCTAGATATTGTTGGACTTGATGTGATGTCGAATGTAGTCAAGAATATATATGAGAACGCTAAAGATGACCCTTGGATTGAGTTATTTAAGTTACCAGCATGGATTGATGATTTAATTGAAAAAGGTTGTCTTGGAAGTAAAACAAGGAAGGGTATTTACGAAAAAAAGGGCAAGGATATTTATGTTTTTGATCCAAAGAAAAATGAATACAGGCTATCAGATAAAACTATCAGTCCTGAAGTCAAAAAAATTCTTAAAGAAAATGGCAGTATAGAAAAAGCTTTACTGTCTCTATCTGAATGTGATGACCCTCAGGCCCAGTTTTTATGGTCTGTCTATCGGGATGTTTTCCACTATGCCTGTTATCAGTTAGAGCATGTTGCTGAAACTGTGAGATGTGTTGACTTAGCACTAAAATCCGGCTTTGGATGGCAGAGGGGTATATTTGAACAGGCTCAGCTGACTGGTTGGAGTGCTATGAGAGATAACTTAATAGCCGATATTGATAGCGGTAAGGTTCTTTTAGAAGAGCCGTTGCCATCTTGGGTCTCAGATAGGTCCTTTGTTTATAGCGAAGAAGGTGCCTTTGATCCAAAAAAAGATCAATATATTCCGAGATCTTCTCATCCTGTTTATGAGAGGCAACTATTTAAACCTCTATTACATGGCGAGAAGCAGCACCAACAAAAAGTTTTGTTAGAAAGTGATACAACTAAGTTAATTGATATTGGTGATGGTGTCGCCAGTATATCTTTTAAAACGAAAATGAATGTTTTAAGTTCTGGTGTCTTACTTGATATCCCTAATTGTCTTGATTTTCTTGAGGAAAATGGCTTTCATGCTTTGATATTTAGACAAGAAAAAGAACATTTTTGTGCTGGCGCAAATCTTTATGAAATTATTTCAGCGATTAAGCTAGGTCTTTTAGAAAAAGATCCAGGCGTGGCTTCAAAAGCTAAGAAGAAGGCCTTTGAAGTTATGCATCCAGAACTACCAAAACTAGGCAAGCTCTACTCGATCAAAAAAACTGTCTCTATGTTGCAGGAATCACTGATGCGTTTAAAGCATGGCAGAATACTAACCATTGCAGCAGTTGATGGGCTGGCTTTGGGAGGTGGTTGTGAGTTGCTTTTGCATTGCAATAGGATAGTTGCCTCTATGAACTCTTTTATCGGTTTGGTTGAAGTAGGTGTCGGAGTTTTTCCTGCTGGTTGTGGCAGTAAAGAGATGGCTTTAAGGGCATATTCCAATAAAGAAACAGACGATATTTTTCCATTGCTGTCTAAGTACTTTGAACAAATTGCCACGGCTAAATTTTCAGCAAGCGCTTTAGAGGCCAAAGAAATGGGCTATCTGAAAGCTGACGATGTTATTATTGCCAATCCAAATGAGTTGCTTTATGTTGCAAAACAGCAGGCACTGGCATTACTTGAATCTGGCTTTAAACCACCTTTAGATACTACTTTCAAAGTTGTTGGTAAGGCAGGTTATGCCAACATTATGGCGCAGGTCGTGAATCTTTATGAGGGCCACTTTATGTCGGACCACGATAATTTTATTATTACTCGTCTAGCTAAAGTAATGACTGCCTCAAAAGTTGAAGAGAATACTGTAGTTAACTCACAAATGATCCTTGACTTGGAAAAAAAGTATTTTATTGAACTCTTGGGAACGCAAAAAACTCAAGACCGAATTGAATACATGTTAAAGAATAGCAAACCGCTTCGTAATTAATTGGAGAAAAAAATGAGAAAAGCTTATATCGTAGATGCAAAAAGAACTCCAGTTGGAAAGGCTCGTGGTTGCTTGTCTAAAATCAGGGCAGATGATCTATTGGTTCATGCAATACAAAGTGTTTTGACGGCCTCTGATGAGAGCCAAGAGATTAACAATAATATAGATGATATTATTGTTGGCTGTGCGATGCCAGAGGGACCCCAGGGCCTCAATGTAGCTCGAATAGCAACACTGTTAGCAGGGCTTCCAGATTCAACTCCAGCATATACCCTAAACCGATTTTGTTCTTCTGGTTTACAATCTGTTGCCAACGCAGCAGATCTCGTTAAATCAGGCTCTGCAGACCTTGTGATTGCAGCCGGTGTGGAAAGTATGAGTAGTGTTCCAATGACTGGCTTTAAGCCTTCTGTTAACCCAAAAGTGTTAGAAGATGAAAATATAGCCATAGCCTATGGTATGGGCTTAACAGCTGAAAAGGTTGTGCAGAAATATAGCATCAGCAGAGATGAGCAAGATGAGTTCGCCTTTAATAGCCATCAAAAAGCAATCTTGGCTAATAAAGATGGTTTATTTACAAATGAAATTTCCCCCATAACAACAGTTGAAACTGGCTATTCTCTTGATTCTAAGGAATATACAACTTCAACTAATGTCGTGTCCAAGGATGAGGGACCTAGAGAAGACACCAGTATCGAGATTTTAGGAAAATTAAGGACTGTTTTTGCTCAGGACGGTTCGGTGACTGCAGGCAACAGTTCACAAATGTCAGATGGTGCAGCAGCAGTTTTAATTGCAAGTGAAGAGGCGCTTAAAAAATATAACTTAAATCCACAAGCGGAGTTTTTGGGCTTTTCTGTTGCTGGGGTGCCAGCAGAAATAATGGGCATCGGACCAGTAAAAGCAGTCCCTAAGGTTTTAACATCGGTTGGTTTGGGTATTGATGATATCGGCTGGATAGAGCTCAATGAAGCTTTTGCAGCACAATCTTTGGCAGTCATTAAAGAATTAGGCCTTGATTCAGAAAAAGTCAATCCACTAGGTGGAGCGATTGCGCTTGGTCATCCCTTAGGTGCAACAGGTTCCATTAGGACAGCTACAATTTTGTCAGCGATGAAAAGAAACAATATTGATTATGGCATGATAACAATGTGCATAGGTACAGGAATGGGTGCCGCTGGCATTATAAAAAATATAAAAAACTAAATGGATAATAAAAATTTTATCCACAACCTGAGGTTGCCAATTATTCAGGCACCTATGTTTATTGTCTCTAACGCAAGACTGGTTATTGCTTCTTCTCGTGCTGGCATTGTTGGCTCTTTTCCGACTGCAAATTGTAGAACCTTGGAAGCGCTAGATCAATCCTTTTCGGAAATAACTAGCGCCCTTGGTAGTGGCAAGAATTCATTGCCCTGGGGAGTTAATATTATCGTTAGTAAGATGTATGCTCGCAGTAGCGATGACATAGAGTTAATCTTGAAACATAAGCCGCCTATTGTAATAACCTCTTTAGGAAACCCCAAACAAGTTGTTGAGAAAGTGCACGAATATGGCGGCCTGGTTTTTTCGGACGTCATTAACTTATATCATTCACAAAAAGCAATCGATGCTGGTGTGGACGGTTTAATATTGGTCTGCAATGGTGCCGGAGGGCATACAGGCGACTTGTCACCATTTGCGTTTGTATCAGAGGTAAAAGAAATATTTGACGGCATTATTATTGTCGGAGGTAGTATTAGCTCAGGCGAGTCCATTTTGGCCATTCAAGCTTTGGGAGCGGATTTGGCATACATGGGTACGCGCTTCATCGCAACAAAAGAAAGTGATGCTAGTGATGAATTTAAAGAAATGATTATTAATGCATCTGCCAAGGAGATTATTAAATCTAACAAGATTACTGGGGTTAATGGAAATTGGCTTGAGCAGTCACTCAATAACTCAGGTATTGCCACTAATGAGGGGGGCGTTAAGAGCGCTCTGAGTGACTTAAAGAGGATGGCAATGCCAATCATCAAGCAAAAATTAAAGGTCGATTTTGATATAAGCAAGGTTACTGCTAAAAGATGGCGTGACATTTTTTCAGCAGGTCAAGGAGTGGGCTCTATTTCTAATATCCCTAGGGTGAAAGATTTGGTGTTAGAATTAGAGCAACAACACATGAAGTCAAAAAATAGTATTTTATAAGGGACAACAAAATGTTAACTAAGCCAGTAAAAAGAGACTCAAAACATAACAGAACAATCAAGGGTAAGGGCTATAAAAGAGAGGATGGATTATGGGATATCGAGGTATTCCTATTAGACACTAAGACTTATTCATTTAAAAATATGCATAGAGGTTATATTAGTGCAGGAGAGCCGCTGCACGATATGGCCATTAGACTAACACTCGATGATGACAGAAAGATTATTGATATAGAAGCTGTTATTGGCTCAGGCCCTTATAACGTATGTCCTCAAGCGGTGATAAATTGTGAAAAATTAAAAGGGGAATTTGTAGTATCAGGCTTTAATAGGAAGGTTTTAAAAATATTAGGTTCAGAAAAAGGGTGCCGGCATATAACAGATTTATTGGCTCATGCTGCTACGATAGCTTATCAAACCCTCTGGAAAGAAAAAACAGCAGAGGATAGGAAGAAAATTTCTTTGGAAGAGGCTAAATCTATTGGGGAAAAATTTGGAAATTCTTGTTATGCATTAAAAAAGGATGGAGAAGTTTATAATCAATATAAACAAATATTGATAAATAAAGTTAAGGAGAGTTAATTTAACCGAGAGGATATATGGAAGGCAACATACCAAGCAATATCGAAGAGACTGACTTTTTTAAAGAGAATGCAAATCTAGTAGATTTTTTTAACAACTCTTGCAATAAGCATAGTGAAAAAATAGCTTTTGAAAGTTTTGGTGTTGAGATGTCTTTTGACGAGCTTTCTGTGCAAGTAAATTCCTTTGCCTCATGGCTCAGTCAAAGTTTCAAGCCTGGAGACAGGATTGCCGTTATGATGCCAAATATGTTGGCTTATCCAGTTATCGTTTATGGTGCATTGATGGCTGGAGTTATTGTCGTCAATATAAACCCTCTATACACTCCAAGAGAATTAGAGCATGTATTAAGAGACAGTGAAGCCGAGTTACTATTAGTTTGGGAAGGTGTTGCCCATGTTGTCGAAAAATCAGACCTTGCTAGCATAGATAAAGTGGTAGTTACTACCGTTGGAGATCTTCTTGGTTTTAAAGGGAAGATTATTAATTTTGTTGCCAGAAAGGTTAAAAAATTAGTACCAAAATTTAATATAAATGGCACACTAGCGTTCACAGAAGTTTTAAATAAAGGCCTAAAAATTGATTTTACTGGTGTTGATATATCGATAAATGACACCGCATTTTTGCAATACACTGGTGGCACAACTGGAGTGTCTAAGGGGGCAATACTGACACATCGAAATATTCTAGCAAACATTATTCAAGCTTTTTTTACTCTCGATCCACAAATGTATGAAAACTCTGATAAAGAGCAAAGGGTTGCAATTTGTCCGCTACCGCTTTATCACATTTTTGCGCTCACAGTGCACAACTTCATGTTGTTTCATATTGGTGTCAAGAGCGTTCTCGTCACCAACCCAAGGGACCTCAAAACTTTTATTTCAATTATGAAAAAACATAAGTTTCATATGATTTCTGGGGTTAATACCCTTTATGAAGCACTACTTAATAGTGACAGCTTTAAAGATTTAGATTTTAGTAACCTGATTATGTCTTTGAGCGGTGGGATGGCGGCATTAGATACAACTGCAAAGAGATGGTACGGGGTGACAAATTCAATTTTTTGGCAGGCCTATGGATTGACAGAGACCTCACCATTAGTCAGTGTGCCTGACTACAAACAAAAGGAATTTACTGGCTCAGTTGGTTTGCCTACAGCCTACACTGAAGTGCAAATTCGAGATGAAAATGACCAGGCAATCACCGAGCTTAATGAACCTGGAGAGTTATGTGTACGTGGTCCACAAGTTATGAGTGGTTATTGGAACTCTGAAGACTCTGGGCTAGATGAGAACAACTGGTTTAAAACTGGAGATATTGCTAGAATAGATGAAACTGGTAATATTTTTATTGTTGATCGTAAAAAAGACATGATCCTAGTCTCTGGTTTTAATGTTTATCCTAACGAAGTTGAAGCAGTAGTCAATGAACATCCCGCTGTTATGGAATGTGGCTGTGTTGGCGTGGAAGATGAAAAATCTCAAGAAAGTGTAAAAGTTTATATAGTCCTGAATGAAGGACAAAATGTTGCAGAAGACGATATTATCACTTTTTGTCGTGATAAGTTAACTGCCTATAAAGTTCCAAAACACGTCGAATTTATTGATGAAATTCCAAAAACGAATGTTGGCAAGGTTTTAAGAAGGGAGCTCAAAGCTAACTCTTAACTTTATATTGCCCCACTCCTTGAAAGTCTGAATAAATATTCGAAGGAGTGTTTTCATACTAAAACTATATTTAAAGTTTAAACCTAGTATAAATCTACATAAGATAAAAGTCTAAATTTCTTTTCATGTTGAGGGAGATTTATCTTCCTTCTAGTATCAAAAGCTCTAGTTTATTTTTTTCTAAATACCGGGATAATTACTTTGTCACTGCCATGATCTTTGTCTGGATTATTGCCATAGGCATATACTTCATGAAAATTGGGCTTTGTTATACTCTTTTCAATCTCTAAAAATTTTTTATCAAATCCAGCTTTTTTATATAACTTATAATGAATTGTTAAAACAAAAAGACCGCCAGATCTGGTGACTCTTAAAAGTTCATCTAACACATCTGGCCCGACATGACCATGAGTAAAAGTCCCTGCACTTACGATTGCTCCATAATGATTATCATTTATCATTAATCTTTCGGTAAGGTCTGCCTCAATTATTTTTGAATAGCAATTTTTTAATCTAGCAATATTTAGCATTTCAGGAGAAATATCAATAGCATCTATTTCTCTATATGAGTTTACATTTAGACACTCTCCAATGAGCCCTGTTCCTGCACCAACATCTAGAATTGGAGTGTCTTTATTATTGGAATATTTATCATAATATTTGGCTATTGCTGAAGGAGAGCGGTAGTCATTTTGTTTAGCAAAATCACTATCGTATGTAGAAGCCCAGCTTCTGTATAGATTGATAGAATCTTCAGAAGTCTTTATTGAATATGCATCCTTTAAACCCTTTTTTTCTGACATGTAATTCTCTTTATTTAAAAGTATTAGATATACCAACTAAAATAATCAAAAGGTTGATAAGAAGCTATTTTATATATCGAAAATATCGACATATTGACTATTTATACTTTTTATATTTTGAAATCTAAATATAATTACTTCACTAAGAACTTCTACAGCTCTATTAAATTGTATACTGGCCTGTGTATAGAGTATTAAGCTATGTCGACTGAACCTAACTTCACCAACACCATTGAAGAGTGGTCGAATTTTTTTATCCCCCTTACTGACGGCGTTCAGCTTGCAGCACGTGCTTGGCTACCTACCAATGCCATTGAACAACCAGTGCCAGCTATTTTAGAATATATTCCCTATCGAAAACGTGACGGTACAGCCATTCGCGATGAACAAATGCACCCCTATTGGGCTGCTTTTGGTTATGCATGCATGAGAGTAGATATGCGTGGTTGTGGTGAATCTGATGGCTTGTTACTTGATGAGTATTTGCAGCAAGAATTGGAAGATGCTGTTGAAATAATTGGTTGGCTTGCACAGCAAGATTGGTGTAGCGGTAAGGTGGGTATGATGGGTAAATCTTGGGGAGGTTTCAACTCCTTGCAGGTGGCAGCTTTGAGACCAGCTGCACTAAAGGCTATAATCACAGTTTGTTCTACAGATGATCGATACGCTGACGATATTCATTATCGTGGTGGTGCTTTATTGACAGAAAATTTTAGCTGGGCTTCCACGATGTCTTGCTATATGGCCAAGGCGCCCGATCCACTATTACTGCCGGAGACGTGGCGAGAGCATTGGCTTGAACGATTGCAGAACATGCCATTATTAGCAAGAAACTGGCTAGAACACACTTATAAAGATGCTTATTGGAAACATGGTTCTATTAATGAGAACTACTCCGCTCTTAAAGCTGCAGTTTATTGTGTTGGTGGCTGGGGTGATGCCTATTCAGTTGCAATCCCACGCATAATACAAGGCTTGCCTGGTCCGAAAAAAGCTCTGATTGGCCCTTGGGCTCACAAATACCCAAATTTTGCATCACCCAAGCCAGAGGTGGACTTTTTAGCCGAAGCCAAGCGATGGTGGGATTATTGGCTCAAAGATATCAATAACGGTATTATGGATGAAGCTGTTATTGCCGCTTATATTCAAGATGCTGTACCACCTCAAGCGACCTATGAACAGAGGCCTGGACTGTGGGTAGAGGGAAATCAATGGCCACTACAAAGTCAGACAGTAGACTTTAATTTAAGCCCTAATGGACAGTTAACTGATGTCAAAACCATGGGCGAAGTTTCTCTGCAAAGTCCCCTAACTACTGGTTCAGCAAGTGGTGAATATTGCGTGATTTGGTGTGGACCAGATTTTCCAACAGATCAACGTCAAGATGATGTTAATAGCCTGTGCTTTGATACAGAGCCACTTGAACATCCTATATCTATACTGGGTGCTAGTGAATTTAAGGTGACTGTTACAAGTAATCAAAATTGCGGCCAAATAATTGTTCGTCTGTGTGATGTATCTCCGAGCGGTAGCAGCAAAAGGATTAGTTATGGTGTTCTCAATCTTGCTATGCGAGATGGCTTAGATTGTCCGAAGTTGGTGGTGGCCGGCGAGGCAATAAATGTATCTATCAAATTGGATGACACAGGATATCAGATACCGGCTGGACACAGACTGCGTTTAGCAGTGTCAAACGCTTATTTCCCCTTGCTTTGGCCTACACCAAAAAAGACAAAGTTAACTTTGGATTTGGCATCTGCTTGTTTAACTATACCTTGTCATGATCGTAGTGCAGTCTTAGCTCGGGATTTAGGTCAGGGCTACGTTTGTCCAGTTAATAAAACCAAAAAAATAAGGCCAGAAAAGCATGACCGTATGACACAAACTGATGCAACAGATGGTCGTGTAACTACGCTAATTAATGACGATTTTGGTGAGTTTACCTTTCTAGAACACAATCTAACTGTGGGTGAATCCTGTACTGAGAGGCACAGTATATTGCCCGATGACCCTCGCTCTGCTAGTAGTGAATGCCGCTGGCATTCCCATCAATCGCGGCCTGGATGGGATATTAATATTTATACCCAACTAAAGGTAACTTGTGATGCCGACTATTTCTACTTAAACAGTAACATAGAGGCTCTAGAAAATGGTATTCAAATTCATCAACATAAATGGCAAGAAAAGGTATCTAGAGGTTTTTCCTGAGTCAATTAAATTTTCAAATACTGAAAAATTTGGGGCGATAAGACAATGGGCTAAAACTGATGGCGTATAAACAATTTTATTTGAAAGTAATCCTGGCCTGTTGAATTTTACCGAGTTTAATATTGGCTTTCTCTAAGTAATACTTCTATCGAGTGTTGGCATGCATATACATGTCCTGAAGTCGTGGTTTGTAGCGGAGGTCTTGAGGCTACACAAACGTCCTCAATAGCTATAGGGCAACGTTCAGCAAAGGGGCAGCCTTGTTCAGTAATTTTTACCTCGCGAGCAATACCTGCTTTAGCTTCTCGAGTGGAAAGAGTTTCTTCTAGCCATCCTTGACGCATTTCTGGAACTGATGAAAGTAAAAGTCGAGTATAAGGATGAAATGGTGGCTGAAAAACGGCTGACTTAGAACCTTGTTCGGCCACCCGTCCTGCATATAGAACAACAACTTGGTCGGCGATATTGGCTACGGTATCAAGGTCATGGCTGATGAATAGATAGGTCACTCCAAGCTCATTTTGAAGTCGTTGCAGCAAGTTGAGGATGGCCTTGGCAACAATGGAATCAAGGGCAGAAGTTACTTCATCACAAATAATAAGTTCAGGTTCGGCAGCCAGTGCACGAGCGATACAGATACGTTGTTTTTCGCCACCTGATAGTTCACTTGGTAGTCGGTCTATGAAGCTTTGGGGAAGTTCAATTTGTTGAAGCAACTCATTAATGCGTTGTTCTTTCTCCTTACCTTTTAAACCGAGATAAAAACTCAAAGGGCGACCAATAATATCCCGTACCCGTTGACGTGGATTAAGTGCAATATCTGGCAGTTGGGAAATCATTTGAACTTTCTGTAGTTGTTGTTTTTCCCTATGATTCAACTTATCTGGGAGTGGCTCTCCTCGAAAGTGGATACCACCGAAACGTGCTGGAAGCAGCCCGGTAACAACTCTTGCCAATGTACTTTTTCCGCTACCAGATTCTCCGACCACAGCCACAGTGCGTCCTTTTTCGACCAAAATCGATACATCTTGCAAAATATCGGGTCCTTTACCGTATCCTGCTGTAACAGATTCAATGCTTAGCAGTGTTTTCGGATTCGGAATTTGTGCAGTAATTTTTTCATTTCGACTGCGAGCATCTAATAAATTTTGAGTATATTCTTGTTTGGGACTTTTAAGAATCTGACCGGTACTGTTCACTTCAATCAGATTTCCATGACGCAACACCATCAAATGGTCTGCCATTTGAGCGACCACGGCAAGGTCATGAGTGACATAAATGGCGGCGACGTTTCTGTCAATCACAATTTCTTTAATTGTTTTTAAGACTTCAATCTGAGTGGTTACATCTAATGCAGTAGTTGGTTCATCAAAGATAATCAAGTCCGGCTCACAGGACATTGCCATGGCAACCATCATCCGTTGAAGCTGGCCTCCAGAGACTTGATGTGGCCAACGCTCTCCAATATTTTCAGGATCGGGAAGATCAAGACTTCGATAAAGCGCGCGGCCTTTTTCTTTTGCCTTGCTAAGGCTTAGTATTTTGTGAGCGACCGGCACTTCTGCAAATTGTTCCAGCAAACGATGTGCAGGATTAAAAGCAGCAGCAGCGCTTTGGGCAACATAAGAAATTCGAGTGCCTCTGAGTTTGCGTTTTTCCTCTTCGGACGCAGTTCGCAATTCAATGCCATCAAAAATAATGTCGCCTTCAGTAATGCGGCAACCGTCTCTGGCATAACCCATTGCCGCTAAGCCAATGGTTGATTTTCCTGCGCCAGACTCACCAATTAAACCTATAATTTCGCCTCGTTTCAGTTGTAAATCAATGCCACAAACGATTTCCTGCCAACCATTCTCCGACAGGCCTTCAATACGCAGGCCCTTCATTTGTAGTAACGGCTCAGACTCGCTACCCGAATTATCTTTCATATCAACTAACATCTTTCAGTCCGCTTGATCTGTGCAACATCCAATCCACCACAAAATTGACTGCTACCGTCAACAGCGCAATAGCACCAGCAGGAATCAGAGGTGTAACATCACCATAAGAAATCAGTGTGGAGCTATCGCGCACCATGGATCCCCAGTCTGCCGTAGGCGGTTGGATGCCAAGGCCGAGAAAACTGAGCGCCGAAATGAAAAGAAAAACAAAGCAAAAACGCAGGCCAAATTCAGCCAGCAAGGGGGCGGTGATGTTCGGTAAAATTTCTTTGCGAATAACCCAACCCAGTTTTTCACCTCTGAGTCGTGCAACTTCCACATAATCCATCACAGCGACATTCATTGCGGTGGCGCGAGCTATTCGGAAAACACGGGTGGCATCGAGAACAACAATAGTGGCAATCAAATAAGGCATTGAGGTGCCAAAGATAGAGAGTATCAACAGGGCGAAGATTAGTGAAGGAATTGCCATAAAGACATCCACGATACGACTAAGAATTTGATCCACCCAGCCGCCAAGTGCTGCAGCGATCATACCAAGTATGCCGCCAAGTAAAAACGCTAAAACGGTGATTGTAAGAGTCAGCCCAAGGGTATTACGGGCGCCATAAATGAGTCGCGAAAGCATGTCTCTGCCCAAGTTGTCGGTACCAAGCGGGTACTCGCTAGACCACAATTCATAGGCTCTTCCAAGAATCTCCCGCTCTCCGTACGGCGCGATGAGCGGTGCAAAAACGGCCACCACGAGATAAGTGAAAATGACAATCATGCCAAATTTTGCACTGAGTGGCGCCGATGATAGTGTTTTGAACATGTTATTCATCAGCGCGGGTATAGTAGACGAGGGTTGGTGATGATAGAAACGATGTCGGCAAATAAGTTTAGTAAGATGTATACCGAAGCAAAAATCATTGAACAGGCTTGTACAACAGGAACATCTCGTTTGGATACGCTATCCACCAATAATTGACCGAGCCCCGGGTAAACAAAAACCACTTCTACAATGACCACGCCTACAACAAGGTAAGCTAAATTTAGTGCAATGACATTGACAATTGGCGCTAAGGCATTTGGAAGGGCGTGGCGCATAATGATTCTCATTGGTTTAATCCCTTTGAGTCGTGCCATTTCAATGTAAGGGCTGGCCAATAAATTAATAATGGAGGCCCGTGTCATCCTCATCATGTGGGCAACGCATACGAGAGTTAATGTCGCTGCTGGCAGTAATGTTCGGTAGAGTCTATCACCCAGTGACAATTCTGAGCTGATATTTGAAATACCAGGAAACCATCCTAGATTGATGGCAAAAAACAGAATCAGAACGTAAGCGATAAAGAATTCAGGAAAAGAGATAGATGTTATGGTAACCGTATTAATGGTACGGTCAAAAAGTGAGTTACGATAAAGAGCGGCGAGAATTCCAAGGGTTAATGCTAGAGGTATAGCAATCAATGCCGCAAACCCGCCAAGAAAGAGCGTATTCGAAAGACGCATGCCAATCAGTTCTGAAATTTGGCGCTTGTTTGACAGCGAGACGCCCATATCACCTGTTGCCATTCCCCCCAGCCAATCTAGGTAACGCAAATAAGGGGGTTTGTCGAGTCCCAATTCTAGGCGAAAGACCCTCACCGTTTCCGGTGTTGCGCCCTGTCCAAGAATTGCTTGTGCCAAGTCCCCAGGCAACAGCTCTACGCCAAAGGTAATTATTAGTGAAATAGCAAACAGCGTAAGTAAGCCCAGCGCAAGGCGCTGGGCTATAATTTTAAGTATATGTTGCAAGGCTAACTTGCCTTTCAATACTACTTAAAAGGCAAACCACCAACGTTCAAAGAACTTGTTACCGTCCATATCCCAGTTTCCAGCCAAGGCGCCATGGCTAACCTTTTCAACTGAAGCAAAGACATAGTTGGCAAACATAGGTACGACAACGCCACCTTCGTCACTGACTATTTGCTGCATCTCGTAGTAAATTGAACGACGTGTGTCTTGATTGGTTTCAGCACGTCCAAGAAGTAACAACTCATCGAAACGGTCGTGCTGCCAGAAAGTGTCGTTCCAAGACGCGCCACCCATATAGGCGGTACTAAACATCCAGTCTTCCGTAGGTCGTCCACCCCAGTAGCAAGCGCCCCAAGGTTTGTTCATCCATACATTAGACCAATAACCATCATTCGGCTCGCGAATCACCTCAATCTCGATGCCAGCTGCTGCTGCATGTTCTTGATAAAGAACAGCAGCATCAACCGCGCCAGGGAAGGCCGCGTCTGCAGCTGAAAGCTGCACTTTAACACCACCGGCTTTCTTGGCATAAAAGCGTGCCTTGTCCAGATCGTATTGACGCTGTGGTAAGGTTGCTGCATGAAACTGATTGATGGGTGCAATCGGATGATCGTTACCAATCGTGCCGTGTCCGTACAGAACTTTCTCCACCAGCTCTTCACGCTTGAGTGCGTACTTAAGCGCAAGACGAACGTTATTATCGTCAAATGGCGCTGTATCAGTCCGCATTGGGAAGGTGTAGTGCTTGGTTCCAGTGGTTTCTTCCACATTGATGCCTTGTTTACGAGCGAGCAAGTGTGCGGTTTTTAAATCCACTCGGTCAATGGTATCCACTTCTACAGTGGCTAAGGCGTTTGTACGAGCTGTAGGGTCAACAATTGAAAGCATTTCAAACTCGTCAAACCAAGCTCTGTCAGACTTAAAGTAATTGGCATTACGCTTGCCTAGAAAACGAACTCCCGGTTCAAACTCTGACAGAGTATAGGGCCCCGTGCCTACGCCATCGGTAGGATCAATTTTTCCGTCTTTAGAAGGTTTTATGGCAACATGATAATCAGAAGCGACAAACATAAAGTCAGCATTACCACCGGATAATTCAAAGATCACTCGGTTATTGCCATCCTTGCGCATACTGGTGACTTGCTCTAGTAACGATTTAGCCGGTGATTTTGTTTCACCCATATGGTGTTGAAAAGAAGCAATGACATCGTCAGCATCTAGTGTTTTACCGTTGGAAAATTCAACTCCTTGACGTAGATTCACTACCCACGTTTGTGCGCCATTTGTGGCTTCCCAGCTCTCCGCTAATTCTGGCACCATAGCGCCAGTGGAGTCCACTTCACCGAGATGGTTTTGAATGGAATAGTTGACGTTTGACATAAAGCCATTCTCATAGGTTGCAGGATCCAGAGAATCCGTGGTAGAGCCATGAGCAATGCCAGCACGTAGACGTCCACCGCGATGAGGTGTGGCGGCGAAAGCGCTTCCCGACATTGTTAGTAAGCCTGCTGTTGTGCCGGCAATTCCAAGAGCTGCTGAGCCTCTGATAAAATCACGGCGAGAGACTTGACGACCAAGAATTAACGGCTTATTGTTAATCTGTGTTTTTTTCATATTGATTCTCCTTTTTTTTAAAGATTAGCAAAGATATCGAAATGATATCTATAATCCCAATTGAAAAACTACATACAGAAAGGCTAAATAAAAATATTCAGTCTTGAGATTAATTGTAACACTCAGAAGTCAAACCATTAGGTTATTTAAATATATTTCATGAACAGTTTCAATAATTAAACTTTAGAATATAAGAATGATTAATCACAATAAATCGTCGTTATTTAAAAACTTAAGCAAAAAATGACTAGTTATAATGATATTTTTTAAAATCAGATTGACAATAAAATGAACACTATGCTTTGGCAGCCTAGTTCTATGGAAATTGATACTACTCAGGCTTGCGATTTTATGCAGGAAGTTAATAAACAATTCCAGACAAAGCTAGGAGATTTCGAAGACTTATACCAATGGTCATGTAATTACCCCGAACTATTTTGGTCTTCATTCTGGGATTATGCATCAATCATTGCTGAAAAAAAATCCAATCAGATATTGAAAAATAGAGAGGATTTTTTAAATTCTGAGTGGTTCCCTCAAGCTAAGCTCAATTTTGCAAATAATTTGTTAAGTGATAGAAGCAATAACCCTGCCATTGTTTTTTGGGCGGAAGACAAGCGAAAGACTTATTTAAGTCATTTAGATTTATACAAACAGGTCGCCAGATTATCATTCTGGTTAAAGCAAAATGGCGTCAAGAAAGGTGATAGAGTTGCTGGTTTTTTGCCGAACATGCCAGAAACAGTTATATCGATGCTTGCTACTGCAAGTTTAGGAGCTGTGTGGACTTCATGTTCACCAGATTTTGGAGTGCAAGGCGTACTGGATAGGTTTGGTCAAGTTGAACCCAAGGTTTTTATTTGTGTTGATGGATATTACTACAACGGCAAAGAGTTTAGTTGTCTAGAAAAAAATGAAAAAATTGTCTCTCAGCTGCCAAGTGTTGAACATACCCTATTGGTGCGATTTGTTACTGATAGCCCTTATTTTCAAGATTTAACCCAGTTATTTTTCTTCGATGAAATCGTCAACGAATCTACAAATCCAGATCTAGAATTTGAATCTGTGGCGTTCAATGACCCTCTCTATATTTTGTTTTCATCCGGTACAACAGGCGTTCCAAAGTGTATTGTTCATGGTGTCGGAGGAACATTAATTCAGCATAAAAAAGAGCACATGTTGCACTGTGATATTAAACTCGGTGACAGAGTGTTCTTTTTTTCGACCTGTGGCTGGATGATGTGGAATTGGCTTGTAAGTAGTTTGGCTTCTGGGGCTACTTTGATGCTTTATGAAGGCTCTCCATTTATAAATAATAATGACAATATCCTATTTGATTTTGCTGAACAAGAAAAATTTAATTTCATGGGTGTTTCGGCAAAATATTTGGACACAGCTAGAAAGAAAGAATTATGTCCCAGAGAAACTCATAATTTGGAATCTTTGAAAATGATTTTATCGACGGGCTCAGCGTTAAGCTTAGATTGTTTTGATTATGTATATCAAAAAGTAAAGTCCGAAGTTTGTTTATCTTCTATTTCTGGTGGTACTGATATTGTTTCGTGTTTTGTTTTGGGTTCCCCAATGCTCCCAGTCTATCGTGGTGAGCTCCAAACACGCGGGCTTGGTTTGTCAGTTGAAGTATGGGACGAAAAAGGAGAGTCAGTGATTGATCAAAAGGGAGAGCTAGTCTGTATCAAAACTTTTCCGTCCAAACCAACTGGTTTTTGGAATGATGATGACAGGAAAAAATATCGTCAGTCGTATTTCGATCGTTATCCTAATGTATGGTGCCATGGTGATTTTGTAAGCCTAAACTTGAATGGCGGAATGGTTTTTTATGGTCGTTCTGATACGACACTTAACCGGGGAGGCGTCAGAATTGGAACGGCAGAGATTTATAGACAAGTTGAAAAACTGGAAGAGGTTATAGAATCGGTTGTTGTTGAGCAAAATCGACAAGATGATATGCGAATAATTTTGTTTGTTAAATTAAGAGATAGTCTGCAATTAGATGATCAATTAAAGGGAAGAATTTGTACTCAAATACGAAGTAATACTTCCCCTCGACATGTGCCAGATGTAATTATTCAGGTGTCTGATATTCCAAGAACCAAGAGTGGAAAAATTGTTGAGCTAGCTGTTCAGAAGGCAATTCATAACTTGCCGATAGATAATAAAACAGCTCTAGAAAACCCTGAAGTCCTGCAGGAATATTATCAGCTTTGTTCTGGTCCAAATAGCCTACTTTAGCAAGGCATATTTAACAGCGTAAAGTATTTCATGTCTCCTTGAGTATTCTGCTCATCATGGAATGCTTGCGATCATGACTTCTCTAAATATCTCCTATTTAGTGTTTAGAGAAGTTGTTACTTTTTAAATATTGCACTTCATTTTTTCAGAAAATCGACAATCTTACGATTAACGATATCAGCATGAGAGTACGGGATAGAATGCCCCCCACCGTCTATTTTGAAGAATTGAATATCGGGAATTAGTGGCAATATTTTCTCGGACCCTGCAAAAGGAGTATCACTATCCTCAGTCCCCCAGATTAGAAGTTTAGGGAAAGTGGTTGTTCCTAGTCGTTGATATTCGGCCTGCAAGTTTTCCATGGGAAAATTTCTTAAGGATGATAAAAAGGCACGCTCAACACCCGCGTATTCGAATTGTTTTTCAAAGCTTTCTGCCATTATTCTTGGTGCCACTCCCTTCTCTACCTCAGAGTAAAAACGATCAATCATTTTTTTCTTCACCACCATAGTCATCAACCACTCGCCCAAAACAGGAATCAATAAAAGTTTATTGACCCCCCTCTGTTTAGGCATAAAACCGACTGGCGCCATTAAAACTAAGCGTTTTACCCTTTCTGGATGGTTCGCAGCGAAGACAGTCGAAATTCCACCACCCATTGAATAGCCAATTAGGTTCACCGCTGTCTTTATTCCAAGCGCACCAAGTAGTTCAATCAATTCGTCATCATACAACTGTTTTCCGTATTTGATATTGGGCCTGTCAGAAAATCCATAACCAAAATGATCATAAGTCAATACTCGAAACCCAGCCTCCACTAGAGCCCCAACATTCTGCATAAATACAACACGAGGCGTTGAAAGGCCATGCACCATCACAACGATTTCTCTTTCCACTGGCCCGCTCCATCTATAACTGATCGACCCGTTTTTGAGCTGCACGAAGTCCTTGTTTAAATCAGTTCTAATATTGTCATTCATCTCATTCAAGCCGCGGTTTAAAACAGATAACTATTTTTTATGATCAGCACTATGCCAATCATTATTGTCGTGAATATTTTAACAATTTTTTCATTTTGATTTCCCGCCCCTATCATCATATCTAAACAAGTCGTTGTCGCTAATGATGGAAATGTAACCATTTTCTATTTTATCAATGAATTCTAGCATTTCGGAGAGCCCTTTACCCCTATCGTGGTCACAAGTGCTTGTTTTATACCAGTTTTCTCCGGAATTAAATCAGACTTTCAGATGAGGATGTGGGAGGCTCATTACATACGCCAAGCTTAAAGAGCTTTAATGATGTCGTATAACTAATTGTTGTCAAAGGTTATAATATTATATTGTTCAAATAAGGGGTTATATTTTGGCTAAACTTTATTTTTACTATTCTTCAATGAATGCGGGTAAATCTACATCTTTGCTTCAATCTGCATACAATTATCAAGAACTAGGTATGAACACTTTTTTATTAACTGCAGAAATTGATGACCGATACAGTGTAGGAAAAGTAACTTCACGAATTGGTTTAGAGGCAGGAGCACATTTATTTAATCAAGACAACAACCTTTTTGAACTGGTTTCAGAGCGGAATGAAAACAAGACAATTGATTGTGTGTTGATTGATGAAAGCCATTTTCTAAGCAAAGAACAAGTAAAGCAACTAGGACAAGTGGTTGATAAGTTAGATATACCTGTTTTATGTTACGGAATTCGGACAGACTTTAGGGGTGAGCTTTTCCCTGGCAGTCAGTATTTGTTAGCATGGGCTGACAACCTTAATGAACTTAAAACCGTGTGCCACTGTGGACGTAAGGCAACCATGGTAGTGCGCCTCGACACTGATGGCAAAGTTGTTAGTGATGGAGACCAGGTTGTGATAGGCGGTAATGACCAATATCAATCAATGTGTAGACGTCATTTTTCCGAACATATTTGGTCCCAATAAAAGAAAATCTAAAAAAATGAAAACTAAAACCCGCATACTATCTGTCGACGGGGGAGGTATTAAAGGCATTGTTCCTGCGGTTGTCTTAACCCATCTAGAAAAATACCTTAAGCAACTCAGTAATAATCCCAATGCAAGAATTATTGATTATTTTGATTTATTTTCAGGAGCTAGTACTGGTGCCATAATCATTGCTGGCTTACTTACGCCTGACAATCATGACCGTCCAAAATATACTGCTGAAGAAATTATCGACCTTTACATTGAAAATGGTCATGTTATTTTTAATGCTTCTGTACTGCAGGAAATAAAATCAGTTTCTGGGTTGGTGAATGTTAAATATGATCCAAAAGGGATAGAGTCTGTCTTTGAAGAGTACTTTGGTAACACTCAGTTAAAAGATCTACTAAAACCAACACTTATCCCAGTATACGAACTATCAAGAGGGCAGAATTATTTTTTTCGCCAGCAAAAAGCACAAACAAGTTCACGGCATAATTATTATCTAAAGGATTTGCTTAGAAGCGCAACCTCAGCGATTACTTACTTTCCGCCTTCTCAAATTTCTACAGTTAATAATAAAGCGCATCGTTGTTTTATAGATGGAGGAGTTTTTGCAAATAATCCGGCTCTTTCTGCCTACGCAGAGTTTCGCTATCACAATCCAGAACTACATGCAAAAGACACTATGATGCTTTCACTTGGAACTGGAAGGCAAAGTACACATCTTGATTGTGAAATAACCTCAAGTTGGGGTGCTGCAGAGTGGCTTTACCAGGGAGGTTTCATGACATCTAATGCAATATCTTCTGTTTCTGATTATCAGCTCAATGCAGTTTATGATAGTGCATCAAATTATCTTCGACTAGATGGTTTATTTGACGAAAGCCATTCTAGCAGCATGGATAACACTAAGAAAGATTATCTAGACTATCTCGTTTCTTTGGGAGAGAGTATAGCGAATGAAAGGCAATCTGATATAGAGACTTTTGCACAAAAACTAGTTGAAAACTCGGACAAAATATCATGAATGAAACACTAATTCTTTTGTTACTTCTAGGTGTATTTTCTGGTTTCGTTGCTGGCCTTTTGGGAGTAGGCGGTGGCTTGATTATGGTCCCTGCATTGCTGTATCTATTAGCACCAACTATCAGTCAATCGGCTTTAATGCACACTGCAATTGGTACCGCTTTAGCAGCAATTGTTTTTACCTCGCTTTCAAGCGTATATGCGCACCATAAACACGGAGCGATACTTTGGCAAAACTTTTTTAAACTCACGCCAACTGTGCTTTTAGGCGCATATAGCGGGGCGATAGTTGCGAAATATATGAGTTTTGATTTTTTAAGAATATTTTTTGCTTTCTTTGAAATTAGTGTTGCTCTAATTATGTGGTTTGGTGTCAGTGCTTCGGGTCACGTAGACAACCTTGCTCGCTGGGTTTGGCTAATTGTTGGCTATATTATTGGTTTAGTTTCTGCTATTGTGGGTATAGGTGGTGGCACGATGACAACACCTTTTTTGGTTTATAACAATGTTGAAATAAAAAAAGCAATTGCAACTTCAGCAGCTGTCGGAATGCCTATTGCTATTGCTGGTAGTATTGGTTTTATTGTTGTTGGATTGAGTGTAGAAGATGCTACTGGTGGTATCGGTTTTGTTCACTTAGAAGCACTTGCAAGTATTGTTGTAGCAAGTATCTTGTTTGCACCATTAGGAGCCAAGGTAACGCATATCGTAGATAGTAATAAACTCAAGAAAGGTTTTTCAGTGTTTCTAGGTTTTTTGGGTGTGATGGTACTTTTGTTTAAGTAGATTGTAGAGATATAGATTTTACTTTTTTTCCGAAAAATTTAATGCAACGGAATTAATGCAGTAACGCTTTCCAGTTGGCTGAGGACCATCAGGAAAAACATGACCTAAATGTGCATCACAAGATGAACACCTAACTTCTATTCTGATGTAGCCCAAAGAGTCATCTTCAATTTGTCGAATACAGTCGCTCTTAGCGAGCTCGTAAAAACTTGGCCAACCACTTCCTGAATCAAACTTTGTGTTTGATTCAAACAATAGAGCATCGCAACAAACGCAGTGATAATGACCTGTTTCGTAGTGGTTATAGTATTCACCGGTAAATGGTGGCTCAGTGCCACATTTTTGGGTGATATGATATGCTTCAGGTGATAACTTTTTCTTAATGTCCATTCGTGTATTATAAGAGAACTTTAGAGGTTTCTTCAATATCTGCGATCAATAATTATGGAAATATATTTGGTAGGTGGTGCTGTTCGTGATGAACTATTAGGTATATCTAATAACAAATCTGTAAAGGACTATGTTGTCGTGGGCTCCTCACCTCAAGAAATGAAATCTCTCGGATATCGTCAAGTGGGAAAAAATTTCCCTGTTTTTATTGATCCAGATTCCAGCGATGAGTATGCCTTAGCTAGAATCGAAAGCAAAGTCGGTATTGGCTATTCTGGGTTTGAATTCGATACATCAAAAAGTGTAACCCTTGAACAGGACCTGTATCGTCGTGATTTAACTATTAATGCTATTGCTAGAAACCTAGAAGGTGAATTGATTGATCCTTATGGTGGATTAGATGACATTAAAACAAAAACTATTCGACATGTTTCTGATGCATTTTCAGAAGATCCGGTCAGATTATTGCGGGTAGCAAGATTTGCCTCTCGTTTTGACAAACTAGGTTTTAATATTGCCCCTGAAACTCGGAAATTAATGAAGCAAATGGTAATCTCAGGAGAAGTGGATGCGCTTGTACCAGAAAGAGTTTTTAAGGAGCTTTCTCTGGCACTTTGCTCAGATAAACCTTCTATATTTTTTGATGTTTTGATTGAATCTAGTGCTTTTCATCGTCTTTTTCCTATGTTAACTTCAACTGGGAGTCATATTTCTCAACTAGTTGATGCATCAGTAGAGGATCTTGATGTTAAGTTTGCACTCTGGCTCCATGAACAGAAGCTTGAAGATATTAGTGCATTGTGTTCCCATCTTAAGTGCCCTAAAGATTATCAACAAATAGCTGAACTTGTTGCTGAGTGGCATTTTTTTTCCAAACATTTGCTCTCACATTCTACAGAAGAAGTACTGAATTTTTATCTGAAAACTGATAGTTTGCGTCGTCAGAGGCGTTTTGAAAAGATACTTATTGCTTTTAAAGAGTTGCGTATAGATATTAAGCCTATTTCGGAAATTTTAGTGGCATTAAAAACAATTAATGTTTCGAAGCTAGACAAGGCTCTAATTGTTGAGCAAATAGCTCAAAAAAGGCTATCAGTGATTGGGAGATTTCTCAACCCGACAAAGTAAATCATAATCACAGAATTCACAGGCATTTTTTGCTGGAAGAACTTTTGCGATGCCATTTTGAAAATCATCGCTTGCAGAATTCAAGGCTGAATGCCACTCCATTAATTGTATATCCCATTCTGGCATCTTGGATTTTGTTTGTGGTTTTAACGGCAAAGCGGACTTGTTTTTAGTGATCGCTTTGAATTGGCAGTCACTCGGATTTATTGCTGCAAATGCAACCCCATCTACAGTATTTGATATCGCATAAATTGGCAGTTGGGCCTGTTCGATAGGGTTACCAATCATTTTGCTGACTGCAATCGCGCCGCTCTTGTAATCAATAATAAGTTTCTCATTATTCTCAAGACGATCCATTCGGTCTAACCTTGTGGTAAAGGTTAGACCGTTAATGTCAACTTCTGAAGTTGATTCTGTTTTTATCACTTCAAAATCACCTCTTTGCTTTTCAAGCTCAAGGTATTGCTTAATGAGTTTGACTAATCTAGTCTTTTCAAGTAATTTAAAATTCGATTTAGGTATTTTAAGAATTGCAAGGTCAATGTGTTTTTCAATCAAATCATTGAGAGCTAAATCTGGGAGTTCTAACAACTCTTTTCCTGTTTGGATTTCCCCAAAAAAAGTTTCCAAAACTTTGTGAATTAATTTGCCTTGTTGCTGCCGATTAATCCCAATATGTGGAGTATCAAAATCGTCTATACAAAGACGTCCGACAAAACCTTTAAAAGCACAACTCATTTGATTTTGAAGTGTTTTTATCCCTTGTTTGATGGTGTAATCAACAATATTGGGGGCTTTATGATCATCAATATGGTTTAATTTCCGAGTCATGACAGCTTTTAAGATTTTTGGTTGGAACTCTTCAAAATGCAAATATGGTGAAGGCAGCTGTTCACGATTCTTTGTTGATTTAGCATAGCTAAAAGTAATATTGTTGCTTAAATTCTTTAAAGCTTGCAAAGTAACTTTAGTATTTTTATCAATTTCATCAAAACTTGAATTAGGAAGTTCGTAATCCCTACAGATTTGAGCAGGAATGAAGAGAGGAGTTTTAATCGCTCCTGGGAGAAAATCGCTTGTCATATTGGATATCCAGGCAGCATCAAAAAATAATCCCTCAGCCTCAAGTGCACCTAAGATATGAATTTTGGCATCACCACCTTTTGCTTGAAAAACAACTGAATTCAAATGTGTTTGTAAAGTTTTTACGGCATCAATGAAACCGATCTTTTTATGAAAATCAGACAGCTTATTGAGAATTAGACTTTCATTTTGATATTTTTCAAATAATTGATATTCACTACTTGTCAAGCTTCTATCAGTTGCAAAAGCCCAAGTTGTAAGAAGTTTGTTAATGACTATTAACCAATCCTCTAATGGTAATTTAGTTTGAAATTTCAGTTGTCTGAGTTCGGTAATAGTTTGAGATAACTGCGGACAGTCTTTTATCAACAAAAGAATTTTATTGGTTGAGCTTTTTTCTCTACCAAGTGCCAAGATTCGATTAACTGATAAGGCACGATTGTTGGATTCTTTATGAGCTCCTTGAATAAAGGGAGAGGTTATTACTTTTATGAATGTTTTGTGATCAATACTGTCATCAATAATTTGTTTTGAGAGTTTGATAATGTTGAGAAGATTCTGAATGAGCGGGTATTGGTATAGTGATATACCTAAAGAAATATTATATGGTTTGCGATAAGTTTCTATTAAACTTGAGGCGAATACCTGGTCAAAAATATTCTTTATCATGTTTTGTAATTCACCCAGATTAGGAATGACAATTCCAATTTGATAATCAGGATTTTGTGTGCTAGTTTCTTTAGCCCAATGGGCAATTGCTTGTAATTCAAGCTCATGATCGATAAATGACAATGCTTGAATTGTATTATCGGGGGAGATTGGTTTAATTAATTCACAGCCTAGGATTTGAAAGAGTTTTCTTTGTTCGGGTGTGGGTTTTTTAAAACCGAAAGCGTAATATTTTCCCTTTTTTTCGTATTTCTCGAGAGTTTGATAAACTATTGTGAATAAATCGGTCGAATCAATACAGCCCCTAGCTAATTTTATTTTTTCAAGTTTATAGATCCATTCAACTAATTGAGTACAAGGGCTAGAGTAAAAACTTGACATAGTTGATATATCAATAAAATGTGTCTTGCAGAGATGGTAGCATTTAATTAATTCATCAATTACAGCTTCAGAATGGTTGATTGAGTCCTGTTGAATAATCTCTTGAAAGAAAAATCTGAGTTCCATTTGAGAGAGTAGACGGATCGATCTTTTAGGGTTATTTTGTTGCCAGTAGTTCTGGAGCCAAGAAGTGTATGAAAAAATGTTTGGCATTTTGAGTGGGCCATGCTGTTCTGATAATGATTGCTTAATGGCCAATACTTGGCGATTATTTGCCACAATAATTGTGTCATCAGATTGAATCAAAGAAAGATCTAAGTTAACTTTCATTCGGAAGCTCGAACACCTTGTCGAGATATTGACAAAGCTCTGGAATACCTACTTTTTTGAGGGAAGAGAAAAGCTGTACATTGACATTTGGTAAGTCTTCTACGGACTTAATGACTCTAAGCTTTGTTGAACTAGCAGCGCCCTTTTTTAGTTTATCTGATTTGGTTAAGAGGATGTTTGTGGGTACATCGTTGTTAACACACCACTGCAACATCATTTCATCAAATGGTTTTAAGGGGTGACGGCAATCCATCACTAAAATCGCTGCCATTAAGCAGTTTCGATTGTCAAAATATTTACTCATATCTAGGTGCCATCTTTGTTTAACTGTATCTGGCACTTTGGCATAACCATAGCCTGGCAAGTCAACGAGGCGTCGTTGTTCGTCAAGTTCAAAAAAAACTAAATGTTGTGTGCGTCCAGGAGTTCGACTGACTTTTGCTAATTTTTTTTGTTCGGTCAGGGCATTTATTGCACTGGACTTTCCTGCATTAGAACGACCTGCAAATACAACCTCATATCCATGGTCTTCGGGGCATCCCTTTAATGAGGGGCAAGATAGTAGAAATTTTGCCTGACGGTAAGAATTATGCATAGCTCGAGTCATGTCTTAGAGACAAAGACATTATATAAGTTTCATTCTTGGGTGAATCACAGGAATGAAATATTCTTTTTAGCTTTTCAATACTTTTTTCGAAAAGAATAAATTTCGTTTTATGTATAATTTACAACGGAAATTGTACAGCATTAGCTATATTGACAAGTAACATATTCTTTACTAGGTTGAGCTATTGTCTTATTGTGACTTGGCCAAGAGATTTTTTTTGGTGACTTATGGATAATGATGTATACCTTCATCGAGAATATAAAAAGTTTTCTTCAAATGATGATTTAAGTAAACCTTTGTCGCTTTATCAGGCGAAAGTTCATTCTGACTGGATTGACTACAATGGTCATATGAGTGAGTCTTTCTATCTCTATGCATTTGGAGACGCCTCTGATGCACTCTTTCGCTATATTGGCATCGATGAGGATTATCGATCTGCAGGTCAATCTTTCTATACAGTTGAAACACACATAAATTATTACCTAGATGTATCAGAGGGAGAGCCTTTAAGTTTTACTACTCAAATACTTGGGCTCGATAAAAAGCGTTTGCATTTTTTTCATCAGATGATTCATGCACAGAGTGGCGGTCTGTTGGCAACAACTGAGCAAATGTTAATACACGTTGATACGAGTAAATCGAAGGCCAGCGAAATCATGCCTGCCGTCGCAGAAATACTTGGAACAATTTGGGTTGCTCATCAGCAACTTCCATCTCCAAAGCAGCAAGGTCGAGTAATGCATATACCGAAAACAAAATAAATCAGATTTAATATTTTCAATAAAAAATAGGAAGAGAATTAAATGGAATTTAGTCTTTCAAGTGAACAAGAGATGATTATCGATACCGTTAGTAGCTTTGTCGAGCAAGAGCTATATCCACACGAAGATGAAGTTGAAAAAACCAATCATATCGATGCAAGTTTGGCAGAGAGCATTAAACAAAAAGCGATTAACCTTGGTCTTTATGCTACCAACATGCCTGTGAAATATGGCGGTGGTGGTCTCGATACGTTAACTTTATGTCTTTTGGAGAAAGAATTGGGTAAGGCAAATTTTGGCCTTCAGTATATTGTTGCAAGGCCAAGCAATATATTAATGGCATGCAAAGATGAGCAAATTGATAAATATTTGGTACCAACGATACGTGGTGAAAAAGTAGATTGTTTGGCTATGACTGAACCTAATGCAGGCTCAGATGTGCGTTCTATGAAATGCCGCGCTGAGCTGGATGGTGAGTATTTTGTAATCAACGGTTCCAAACACTTTATTAGTCATGCTGATATGGCTGATTACGTGATTTTATTTGCGGCCTCTGGTGTTGAAGAAACTTCTAGAGGCGCAAAGAAAAAAATCACTAGTTTCCTTGTAGATATGGGGACGCCAGGTTTTTCTGTAGAAACTGGATACAATAGTGTTTCGCATCGTGGATACCATAACTTTATTCTTAATTTTGATAACTGTCGTGTTCATGAATCGCAAGTATTGGGTGAGGTAGATCACGGTTTTGATATCGCTAACGAGTGGTTAGGAGCAACGCGTTTATCTGTAGCAGCAATGTGTCTAGGAAGAGCCGAACGTGCCTTACAGATTGCGACCGAATGGGCTGCAACCCGTGAACAGTTTGGACAGACTATAGGAAAGTTTCAAGGGGTTTCTTTTAAGCTCGCTGACATGTCCATGGAATTGCAAGCCGCTGAGTTGCTTACTTTGAGGGCTGCTTGGAATGACTCTCAGGGAAAGATGACCAATAGTGACGCTGCAATGGCAAAATTAAAGGCAACAGAAATGCTAGCCATGGTTTCTGATGAGGCTATACAGATATTAGGTGGTATGGGTTTGATGGATGAGTTACCTCTAGAGAGGATATGGCGTGACCATCGGGTAGAGCGAATATGGGATGGTACTAGTGAAATTCAACGTCATATTATCTCAAGGTCTTTATTAAGACCTTTCGAATAAACAATCCTTATGAGTCAATCAAATTTGAGTCGTCTGATATCTCCTAGGTCAATTGCTGTTGTTGGTCATCGAGGAGCTGATTTTGCTATTAGAGAGAGCCGTAAATTGGGTTATACCGGTAAAATTTGGGCGATTCATCCATCTAGGGAGACTATTGAGGGGTTAGAGTGTTTTAAAAGTGTTAAAGATTTGCCTGAGCCTCCAGATGCAACTTTCATTGCAGTTAATGCCGAAGCGGCGATAGAAATAGTTGCTGATCTAAACCAAATTGGAGGCGGAGGGGCAGTGTTATATGCTTCCGGTTTTGGAGAGGTGGGTGAAGATGGAATCAAAAGAAATCAGAGGCTAGTTGAAGCTGCAGGTAAGATGCCGATTATTGGACCCAACTGTTATGGCTTTATTAATAGTTTAGATAGTGTTGTTTTGTGGCCAGACTTGCATGGCTGTGAAGCCCTCGATAAGGGTGTAGCAATCATTACTCAAAGCGGCAATATAGGTCTAAATATGACAATGCAGTCAATTGGCTTACCTATTGCCTACATGTTTACTCTTGGCAATCAGGCAAATACAAATATTTCGGATATTATTAATGCGGTGTTGGATGATGATAGAGTTTGTGCCATTGGTCTTCATATGGAAGGTGTTAGCGATATTGCCGCTTTTGATAATGCTGGACACCGAGCGTTAGAAAAAAAGATACCTATCGTCGTTATTAAAACTGGCCGAACAAATACCTCTTCCAAAATTGCTCTTAGCCACACTAGTTCATTGACGGGAGCAGATCAATTGTTTGATGTTTTATTTGATCGTCTCGGAATAGCAAGAGTTGATACCGTTCCTGAGTTTTTAGAGACTTTAAAGTTGCTCAGCATTTTGGGCACAATTGATCATAATGGTGTGGCATCAATGAGCTGTTCAGGAGGAGAAGCGGGAATGATGGCTGATTTAATTGATGGTTTAGATATCTGTTTTTCAGGTCTTAAAAATGACCACAAGGAGCGAATTCAAAACACATTGAATGAGTTTGTTGAAGTAGATAATCCCTTAGATTACCATACTTTTGTTTGGGGAGATCGTCATCGTACAGCGGCTTGTTTTAAACAAATGATGAGTGGAGACTTTGCCGCAACCATGCTACTGTTAGATTGGCCAAGAACTGACAAAATTAGCCAACAAGATTGGGATAATACTTTCTATGCACTGTGTGATGCAGCGACAGAGACAGGAAAAAAAGCTATCGTTCTCGCTTCTATGGCCGATTGTATGCCTAAAAGGATCATTGATGAATGCCAAAAACGTGGCATTGCGCCAATGATTGGTTTGGATTCCTGTCTAAAATCGCTACATCATTCATACAGGTGTGGTCAAGCTTTTAATGGAACCTCTTCAGCTCCTATAGAGGTTTCCATTCCAGTTTCAAGCAAAATGCAAACCAATAAAACGCTTACTGAGTTTGATGGAAAGCGATTATTGGCAAAGTATGGCTTATCAATACCTCAAGGTGGGTTAGTTTCTAGTATTGAAGGTGCATTGAGGGCTGCAGAAAAGTTGAGCTATCCAGTCACTGTCAAGGTGTCAAGTGAAGCCTTAGTTCATAAGAGTGATTCAGGGGCTATTAGAGTTAACATTAAAGATGCCGAGATGCTCAAATTAGCAGTATCTGAGCTACTACAAATTGGACCTTCATTATTGGTTGAAGAAATGATAGAGGGCGCTATAGCAGAATTAATTATCGGTGCCAATTGTGACCCTTTATTTGGAAAATATTTGATAATTGGTAGTGGCGGAGTTTTGGTTGAGTTATTAAGCGACAGTATTCCATTGCTGTTACCGGTTGAGAGAAATAGTGTTTTGGAAGCACTTTCTGAGTTGAAGTTATATCCGATACTTGAAGGTTATCGTGGACACTCAGCTGGAGATATTGATGCTGTGATTGATGCTGTGATGTCAGCGGTCGATTTAATTAATTCAAATGAAGTCATTGAATTTGATATAAATCCGCTACTAGTTTTGCCTCAGGGAAAAGGTGCAATTGCCGTTGATGCTTTGGTTAAACTGAATTAGTAGTAACATGATAATAATCTCAAAATTAAGGAAGATTTTATGAAAAAAAGTGTCACTTGTGAGGTGTATAACGAAGTGCTGCTAATTACGCTTGATCGCCCTAAAGCTAATGCGATTGATGCGACAACAAGTCACGCGCTTGGCGATGCCTTCATCTCTTTTAGAGATGATGCTGATTTAAGGGCAGCTATTATTATCGGTGCAGGTGAACGGTTTTTTTGTGGTGGTTGGGATTTAAAAGCAGCATCTGAGGGGGAGGCAGTTGATGCAGACTTTGGCCCGGGTGGTTTTGCTGGACTTACTGAATTGTGGGATTTGGATAAGCCTGTTATTGCTGCAGTTAATGGCTTAGCAGTTGGAGGTGGTTTTGAGTTGGCACTTGCAGCTGACCTAATTATTGCAGCCAACACAGCTGAGTTTTTTGTGCCTGAAGCTACTCTAGGGATTATTCCTGATAGCGGAGGAGTTTTGAGATTGCCACGTCGCTTGCCTAGAGCGGTTGCGATGGAAATGCTTATGACCGGTAGGAGAATGGGTGTAGACGAGGCAAAAAAATATGGCTTGGTGAACAGAAGTTGTTCATTAAAAATGTTAAAAAAGCAAGCCATTGAGTGGGCGCATGAAATCGCTCAGTCTGCCCCCCTTTCATTGGCGGCAATTAAAGCCGTCATTAGAGAGACAGATCAAATGGATTTAGAATCTGCGTATGAAACTATGCGCTCTGGTCAAATTAAGGCTTATCAAAAAATGCTCAAATCTGAGGATGCCAAGGAAGGACCGCTTGCTTTTTCTGAGAAGCGTCCTCCCAAATGGAAAGGGAAATAGCTCTCCATGAATCCTGTTCACACTGGATAAAACAGATGTGTGTATAATTTAACGAAAATAAATAGAAAGCTAAAGTGCATACGTAATGAAAAAGATTTTATTGTTAATCCTTTCTATAATGGCATTAGCTTTTTCACTGGGCTCTATATCAGAAGAAGCAAAGAGCGAAGGTGAGGCTATGTTTGAAGCTTTGGGCTGTTCTAGTTGCCACGGTCCGGGAGGGAATTCAACCGATGAAGATGTTCCTTCGCTAGCTGGCAGAGATGCCGAATGGATAGTGCAACAATTAGAGCAATTTCAGTCAGGCGAACGTCAAAATGCGATTATGAATGCTATGGCTCCAATGGCAGAAGGGTTTGAGGACTCTATTGCCGAATACCTTTCTACTCAAGGGATTAGAGAGTAGTTTTTCCGTTATCTTGATAAATAAAAGTTAATGGAACCGTTAATATTCAAGTATAACTTCGTGGAATTTTTTGGAGATTTAGAATGAAAAAGAGCATTATTATTTTTGTATCAATTGTACTTGCAACTCTTAGCGCAACTAGTCTAGCCTCTGGAAATGCTGAGGCAGGTCAAGCTAAATCTGCAATATGTATGGGTTGCCATGGTCTTGCTGGTAATAGCACCATGCCAAATTTTCCTAAGCTTGCCGGTCAAGGTGAGGGTTATATTTTGAAGCAACTACAGGAATTTAAATCAGGTGCAAGAGACAATGCAATAATGGGGGGTGTCGCATCCTTACTATCGGAACAAGATATGATGGATATTGCAGCATATTACTCAATTCAAACTATAAGTGAAAATAGCGCTAAGGCAGATGAAAAAACAATCGAATTAGCTCGAAAGATTTATCTTGGTGGTAAGAAAGATACGAAAACCACTGCTTGTATTGCTTGCCATGGTCCTAAGGGTTTAGGTATTCCGAGTGCAAAATTTCCTGCTCTTAGTGCTCAGCATGCTGAATATATAGCCGCACAGTTAAAGGCATTCCGTCAATATTCTATCAATGAACAGACTGGTTCTGACGAGGTTGCTAGAGATAATGATTATGAAGGGATGATGAGAAATGTTGCCAAAGGTCTGACAACTATTGAAATTGAAGCTTTAGCCGAGTATATTGCTGGTCTTCACTAAATCCTTTGCTGGTAACTTTTAAGCATTACAACTGAATAACTACATCCCTGTAGTTAGTTCATTCTTTCGGTGTTACCGTCTACAGTCATGACTTGACCAGATATTTTATGGGCTTCATTTGAAAGTAAGAATAAGGCCATATTGGCAATGTCTTCTTTGCTCACAAAAGTCTTAAGTGACACCATTGATTCATGATCTTTTTGCAATTCTTCTTCTGAAACCCCTGTAGATTTTGCTTTTGCTTCTATGACTCTTTTCATCCTATCTCCCGATACCGATCCTGGGCAAATAGCGTTGACTCTTATGTTAAATTCCCCCAGTTCCATTGCAAGTGACTTAGTCACACCAATAACAGCCCACTTACTTGCAGCATAAGGTGTTCTGAGAGGAAGTCCAAACAAGCCCGCAGTTGAAGAGATATTGATAATGGATCCACCTTTATTATTTTTTAACAAAGGTATAGAGTGTTTAGTAAAATAAAAATGACTGTTAAGATTAATGTCTATTGTGTTTCTCCAGTCTGAAATCGATAGACTTTCAATCGGTCCGGTTGGTCCGGCTATGCCGACATTATTAATGAGGGCATCAATGCTTGCAATTCTTTCTTTCAGTGAATAAAAATATTTTTCTACAGAGTTTGGATTTTTGGCATCGACATTGTCTATAAATAGTTTTTCGTTTATCAATGGATGCTCGTTAATTTCATCAATTCTTTTTTGATTGATGTCTGACAAATAAACGTTGTAGCCTTTATCTAAAGATAAACTGGCTATACTCCAACCAATTCCATCGGCAGCAGCTGAAATTATAATGTTTTTGCCAGGAGGCTTATTTTGAGTCATCTAACTTAATGTTTCGTTAAAGCCTTAGATAACTCATCAGATGTAATATACCCTTTTGTATTGCCACTCTTATCGACTACATTCATAGTGCATCTCTCTCTTAATACTTTAGGGATGATCTCTTCAATCACAGTATTTTCATCTATCTTGTATATAGTGGATGGGTTGATATTTGTTGTATCAAACTGATCCTTTTTAGTCATAACTGTTTGAGCTCTCAACACTTTAGAGCGATTAACATCCTTAACAAATGCTTTAACGTAGTCATCAGCAGGATTCATGATAATATCTTCTGGGCGACCGACTTGAACTAATCTTCCGCCATTTAATATTCCTATATGGTCCCCTAATTTCAGGGATTCATCAAGATCATGAGTAATAAAGACAATGGTTTTTTTGAGTTTAGATTGAAGCTCTATTAATTGTTTTTGCATATCACTTCTAATTAGAGGGTCCAATGCACTAAAGGCTTCGTCCATTAAAAGGATTTGAGGGTCTGTTGCAAGAGCTCTTGCTAGACCGACCCTTTGCTGCATGCCTCCAGATAGTTGAGCAGGGTATTGATTCTCAAAACCTTGTAATCCAACCGAATCTATTTGGCCTTGGGCAATTTCTATTCTCTGATCCTCAGGTACTTTCTGTATTTCAAGGCCATAAGCAACATTTTGAATAATTGTTTTATGAGGAAAAAGTCCAAAACGCTGGAAAACCATACTCATTGTCTTTTTTCGGAAATCTAATATTTCCTTGTCATCTAAACTTAGTACATCAACACCGTCAACTGTAACTTGACCTGCAGTAGGGTCAATGAGTCTATTAATATGTCTAATTAAAGTTGATTTTCCTGAACCAGACAATCCCATACAAACAAAAATTTCACCTTCTTTGACTGATATAGAGACATTGTCTAGGCCAACAGTGTGGCCAGTTTCTTCCATGACCTGCTCTTTATTTGCACCCTCTTTTACCATGGGTAAAATTTGATCAGGATGGTTTCCAAATATCTTATAAATATTTCTTATTTCTATTTTTGACATTGATTAAAGGCTATTTTTCTGGTGGCTTATTTCTATCTTGGACTTTTTGACCGTAGGCTTGAGTAATTCTATCTAGAACAATTGCTAAAAGTACAATCGCAAGTCCTGCTTCAGTTGCCTTGCCGACGTTAAGCTGTTGAAGTCCAAGTAAAACTTCATCACCAAGACCTCTGGTTCCAATCATAGAAGCAATAACAACCATAGCTAGTGCCATCATTGTGCATTGGTTGATTCCCTGCATAATATTAGGAAGTGCTAGTGGTAGTTGAACCCCTAGTAACTTTTGTTTTTTACTCGCTCCGAATGCTTCAGCTGCTTCAATGACTTCAGTGTCAACTAAGCGAATTCCAAGGTCTGTTAAACGCACTAAAGGTGGAACCGCATAAATAACTGTTGCAATGATTGCCGGTACAGCGCCTAATCCAAAAAGCATAATTCCAGGAATGAGATAACAAAAACTTGGTATTGTCTGCATTAAGTCAAGAACAGGAAGAGTGGCATTTCGAACTCTAATGCTTCGAGACATGGCTATTCCTAAGGGTATTCCAATTAAAATACAGAACAGTATTCCAATTATCATAATAGAGGTTGTTTCAATCGCTTTGTCCCAAAATCTTGGGTGAAGAAAGCCAATAAAAAATGTACAAATTCCAACAAAAACGGTGGTACCTAGTTTTCGACCACTGGAAAAGAAAACAATCGCTACAACGAGAGCAATCACAAGTGGCCATGGCAACATCATTAAGAATTTCTTCAGGGAAAGGATTGCTCCAAGAAGGAAATTATTGACTGCCTCGAAGTACATTCCGTACTCTTGATTAAAGACTCTAAACCAATCATTGATCCATTTCATCAATGGGATGTCTAGCCACCTTGGCCAATTATATAGCCAGCTTGCATCCGTTAAAAGTTCCGCAGCGCTATCTGGTCTAAATCTTGAAGCATTAAAGCTCGTTATCAACAGCCAAATAAAAATAACTGGTAAGGCCAAATATGTGAATAACTTTTTTATCATGATTCTAATTCAGAAAATAAGAAAAAAGAGCTCACGAATGAGCTCTTTTTTTTATATTAAATCTAGCTTATAGTGCTCCTGAAACCTTGGCAGCAACTTCTGCTGAAACCCAAGACTTCCATTCAGAATTATTCTGCAAGTATTCCATTGCAAGAAGCTCCATATCGCCGTCAGCCTCGCCTTCATAGAAAGCTAGCAGCTTGTTCACCGTTGCGGTTGGTATGCTATATGCTTCTAAGAAAGCTGTCTCTTCTGGATGCGTATCCGCCCATGCAGTCAGTACAGACTTATCTAGAGACATGTCTTTGTATTCAGTTGCACAAGTAGGCTTGTATACATCTTTTCCGTTAGCCTTTATGTCTTCAACAACATCCATCATTGCTCCCCAACATGCTGCATCGTAAGGTGGCTCAACTAATCTTACTAAGTCAACCTTACCCATCAATGCTGTTGGTGCCCAGTAGTAGGTAAAGATCGGTCGATCTTTAGCAAATGCGCCTGCAATTTCTGCAGCTAATGCGCCACTAGAACCTGGATCAAAGTTAGTATAGAACTTATCTAGTCCATAGACACGCTGCTTGACATGGTTAATAGTGTAGCAAGTCCAGCCTCCAATACAGCTTACCATTCTACCCATATCAGGGTTTTCTGGATCACTAAACAATGCAGCAATTTCTGGATTGTTCATATCTAATACAGATTTTATGCTGTACTTATCAGCTGTATTTCTGTCCACGTAAAACGCTTGCTGAGAGTCTGGTGTGTTGATTCCAATATTTCTAATCACCCCAGACGCTTCAACAGCATCATACTGGGTTACAATATTGTCATACCAAAGCTCAGTAACGATATCTAGTTGGCTATCATAGTGAGCAGCCATAATAGGTGTCGTACTTCCTCTTGTCGTCTCAACTTCACAGCCATAGCCATGCTCAAGAATAAATTGTACAATGCCAGTATGGACATTTGCACTATTCCAGTCAAAATCAGCCAGCCTTGCTTTTCCACAGTCAGCACTGGCTAATGCAGGCATAAGACTGAGTGAAATAGCTGAGACAGCTAATACTTTATTTATTAGTTTCATTTTTTCTCCTAAGATTTTAAAAACATTAAACCCTCACACGTGAGGGCTCATCTTAGTTTATCTTATTTTCACACTGAACAAATGTAATTTTTTTTGTAAGTGAATAATGCTAAAAAAATATTTAAGCAATGATTAAAGATTACTTATACAATAGTGTGAATTTTATATAGTCATTATTTGACTTAAACATGGCTGGTCTTTTGAATAATTACGATTTTATTGTTATCGGTGCAGGCTCAGCAGGTTGTGTTCTTGCCAATAGGCTCAGCAAGGATTCTTCTAACAAAGTATTACTCATAGAAGCAGGTGGTACAGACCGTCGTTTTTATGTACAAATGCCTATCGGCTATGGCAAAACCTACTACCAAAAAGAGGTTAACTGGATGTACATGGCGGAGCCGAGCCCCGGCGCTAATAATCGTTCCAGTTATTGGCCACGAGGTAAATTATTGGGTGGTTCTAGTTCGATTAATGCTTTGGTCCATGTTCGAGGCAATCCTCAAGATTTTGACGACTGGCAAAAGGCTGGTAATCCTGGCTGGTCATACAATGATTTGCTTCCCTATTTTAAACGTATGGAAACCTGGCAACATGGCGACGACCAATATCGGGGTAGTAGAGGGCCACTAAATGTTTCAGACGTTACAGATCAGCTGCATCCCTTGAGTGACACTTTTGTTTCAGCAGCTGAAGAATTAGGAATCAGTTTTAATGGTGACATGAATGGTGAGATTCAGGAAGGTGTTGGTCATTACCAGATAACCACGTATAAGGGACAACGTATGTCTGCTTCGCGAGCTTATTTACGTCCCGTTATGAAGCGTTCTAACCTTACCGTGATTACCAAGGCTCTCGTCACTCGTATTCTATTTGAAGGTAAGCGCGCTGTTGGCGTGGAATACACAAAAGCAAGCAAACTTTACCAAGCAAATGCCAAGCGTGAAGTGATATTAAGCGCTGGTGCAGTAAACTCACCACAACTTCTTCAGTTATCTGGAATAGGCCCGGATTCACTTCTAAAGGAAGCTAATGTTTCAGTTATCCATGACAGCCCTGCCGTTGGAAAAAACCTCCAGGACCATCTTGGGGTGAACTATATTTATAAAAGTAAAGTGCGAACCTTGAATAATCAGCTGAGACCTTGGTGGGGAAAGTTATGGCAAGGTATTCGATATGTCTTGACTAGGACTGGTCCGTTAAGTTTAAGTGTCAACCAGTCGGGTGGTTTTGTGCGAACTCGGGATGGACTTACAGGGCCGAATATTCAACTTTATTTTTCACCTGTAAGTTATACTCTTGAGTCGCCTGGAAGGCGCGCTATGCTAAGTCCAGACCCTTTTTCAGCTATGTTGTTAGGGGTATCAAACTGTAAATCAAATTCACGAGGGCAGATTCGAATAAAGAGTGGTGATCCAACTGTTGCGCCAATAATTGAGCCTAACTATCTATCTCATGACGATGATGTCCAAGATTTGTTAGAGGGCGTCAAGTTGTTGCGGCAATTAGCTCAAACTGAGAGTTTTAGCAAGGTCATTCTTGATGAGTTTCGACCTGGGCCTGAGTGTAAATCAGACGCTCAAATGATAGAAGATATTAGAGACAATGCATGGACTGTTTTCCACCCTGCTTGTACTTGCTGTATGGGCCCTGATCCGCTCAAAAATGTCGTTGATAGTAATCTTAAAGTGCATGGAATAGAAGGACTTCGAGTGGCAGATGCCTCAATATTCCCGCAGCTTATATGTGGTAATATTAATGCCGCTACAATTATGGTGGGTGAAAAGGCTTCGGACCTGATTTTGGCTGATATATCTAAATAAAGAGTTAGCTAAACCGAGATTAATTATGAAAATTATTAGCATAGAAACCTTTACCAACGAATACATTGGTTTGGTCCGAGTGCGTACCGACGAAGGTGATGAGGGTTGGGGACAAACTAGTGCCTACAATGCCGACATAAGTGCTCAAGTAGTACACCGACAAGTGGCTCCTCATGTACTAGGCTGGAGTGGTCTCGACATAACTGATTTAAACCGAGAGGTGTTAGAGCGGGAACATAAGTTCCCTGGAACCTATCTTTATCGTGGTTTGTGTGGCTTAGATACTGCGCTTTGGGATATTCACGCCAAGAAAGCTAACAAGAGTGTGTGTCAACTTTTGGGTGGTAATACTGACTCTGTGCCAGTGTATGCTTCGAGTATGCAGCGTGAAATCACCCCTGAAGCTGAAGCTGAACGTTTTCTAGATCTCAAAGAGAGGTATGGTTATAAAGCCTTCAAATTTCGTGTAGGGAGAGAATGTGGTCATGACTTGGATCAATGGCCTGGTCGTACAGAGGCTATTGTGAAACAAGTGCGCAAGGTTTTAGGTGATGATGTAGCACTACTGGTGGACGCCAATAGCGCGTACACGCCAGCTAAAGCTATTGAGGTTGGACACATGTTACAAGATTATGGTGTCAGCCATTTCGAGGAACCTTGTCCATACTGGGAACCTGACTGGACCCGTCAAGTTAAAGATGCATTAAATATTGATATAAGTGGTGGAGAGCAGGATAACGATATGCGTATCTGGAAGCACATGATAGATACCCAGGTGGTGAATATTGTACAGCCCGATGTCTGTTATATGGGAGGTGTTACTCGCACCTTAGAGGTTGCTAAGTTAGCCAAACAAGCCCACTTACCTGTAACTCTACATTCGGCTAACTTATCCTTGGTGACATTGTTTTCTGCACACATTATGGGCTCTATCCCTAACGCAGGTAAGTACTTAGAGTTTTCAATTGAGGGTTTAGATTATTACCCCTGGCAAGACAATATATTTTCGCCAAGCTTCAAAATAGTTGAAGGTCGGCTATTAATGGATCATAAACCGGGTTGGGGTCTAGAGGTAAACCCAGAATGGTTGTCTCAGGCGCAGTACCAGGTGAGCTACATGGGCTCACGCTTTTAGTTGAGTTTTTTTTACTAAAAGGGCAGTAACTGCCCTTTTTTATTAGACAGCAAAATCCTGTATAATTTCTTGTTTTTTTTATACTAGATACGGATTAGATAGATGAAGACCTCATTAAGCACACTTGAAGGGTTAAAAAGATCACTCACAGTTGAATTGCCTATAGATACTTTCAACCAGAAAACGGACACTATTTTACAAAGCCTTGCCAAAAAAGTCCGCATTGATGGTTTTAGAAAGGGCAAGATACCAGCAACAATTCTGCGTCAACGCTTCGGTGCCAGTGCCAAAGCAGATGCCACAAACGAGGTAGTGAGTGAAACGTTGGCAGAGGCATTGGCAGACGCTGACGTTTCTCCAGCTGCGCAACCCTCTTTAACCACTGTAGACACAGAAAATAGTGATAACTTTAGCTATACAATTGAGTTTGAGGTGTACCCTGAAGTTAGTGTGGCACCATTATCGAGCCTGAGTATTGATCAAATAAGTGCAACAGTTTCTGATGAAGATGAAGAAAGGGCATTGCAAGATTTACAAGATAGGGCGACTGAATACAAAACCGTTAAACGTAAATCTAAAAATGGTGACCGTTTGATAATTGATTTTGAGGGATTGCTAGATGGCGAGTCATTTGAAGGTGGTGCGGCAGAGGGATTTGAAATCGTTCTCGGACGTGGTGCAATGATTGAAGGGTTTGAGCGAGGTCTCATTGATGTCTCTGCAGGCAAGACGGTAGAAGTTAAAGCAACATTCCCTGAAGATTATCACGTTGAAAATTTAGCTGGAAGGGAAGCTGTATTTAAAGTAAAGATTAACAAAGTGGGTTCACCCAAAGAAATGAAGCGTGACGACGAATTTGCTAAAAAATATGGTGAAAAAGATTTCGAGACGATGAAAAGTCACATGTCTAACCAAATGCAGATGGAGTTAAGTTCTCGTGTAGTTCAGCAAAACAAAGATGCTGCTTTTACTGCGCTTTTAACTGCAAATGACTTTGAAGTTCCCGAGGGCAGCATTAGTACAGAGGCAATAAAGTTGCAACAAGATATGGAGGCAAGGATGGAACAACAGGGTATACCTTCAAAAGGTAATTTTCCTGAAGCCATGTTTCAAGAAGAGGCCTCAAGAAGAGTAAAGTTGGGTCTACTAGTCAATAAAATTGCAAATGATAGAGAAATCAAGCCTGAAAAAGAGCAGGTTGATGCTAAACTAAAGGAAATGTCTATGCAATATGGTGAAAGTGCGCAACAAATGATTGATTGGCATAACTCTGACCCTTCAAGGTTGGCAAGTGTTGAGTCGATTGTTGTTGAAGAGCTTGTAGCTAAACATGTTGCACTTGAAGCCAAAGTCAATGTTACTGAAAAGACTTTTCAAGAAATTATGAACCCACAAAGTTAAATATGTCAATACAAAACCTACATCAAATCCCTATGGTAATTGAAAGTTCTGGTAGAACTGAAAGAGCTTACGACATCTATTCCCGATTACTAAAGGAGCGTGTTGTTTTTATGGTAGGCCCTATAGAGGACTATGCGGCAAATGTTGTTGTCGCTCAACTTCTTTTTCTAGAATCTGAAAATCCCGATAAAGATATTCATTTATATATCAATTCACCAGGCGGTTCTGTCACAGCTGGTTTAGCTATCTATGACACTATGCAGTTCATCAAGCCTGATATTTCTACACTTTGTATTGGCCAAGCTGCAAGTATGGGTACTTTGTTGCTAACTGCTGGAGCAAAAGGTAAAAGATTTTCTCTGCCACACTCCAGGTGCATGATTCACCAACCTTTAGGAGGTTTTTCTGGTCAAGCCAGCGATATCGATATTCATGCTCAAGAGATTCTTAAGACCAGAGACAAGTTAAATTCAATTCTAAAAAAACATACCGGTCAAAGCATGAAGGCTATTCAAAAGGACACTGATCGAGATAATTTTATGTCAGCTAGTGAATCCGTAAAATATGGACTCATTGACAAAGTACTTACAAAACGATAACTTTTAGTTTATCTATGGCACAAAATACACAAGACCTGAATTGCTCATTTTGTTCTAAACACAAAGATGAGGTGTCCCGCTTAATAGCCGGACCTGGGGTCTACATTTGTGACGAATGTATAGATTCCTGTTATAGCCTTGTTCAAGAACAAACGAATAAAGAGAAAAAAGACCAACATCAGGACTGGAATTACACTCCAAAAGAGTTATTTAATTTCTTGAACGAATATGTTATTGGTCAATCTCATGCTAAAAAAGTTTTGTCAGTCGCTGTCTACAACCACTATAAGCGTTTAAAGACTGATCACATCTCCAACGAAGTTGAGTTGGATAAAGCAAACATTTTACTGATTGGTCCTACTGGTAGTGGCAAGACCCTTCTTGCGCAAACCCTGGCGCGTTTTCTGGATGTTCCTTTTTCTGTAGCTGACGCGACAACATTAACGGAAGCAGGTTATGTCGGTGACGACGTAGAGAATGTTATTAAAAGCTTGCTCGCCAAGTGTGACTTTGATCCAAACAAAGCTGAACAAGGAATTATTTTTATTGATGAAATTGATAAAATTTCACGCCGATCTGACTCCCCTTCTATTACTAGGGACGTTTCTGGTGAAGGTGTCCAGCAGGCAATGCTAAAACTGATAGAAGGTACCATTGCTTCCGTACCTCCACAGGGTGGTAGAAAGCATCCAAACCAGGAAACAATTGACGTCGATACCTCAAAAATATTGTTTATATGTGGCGGGGCATTTGATGGTTTAGAAAAAGTTATAGACAGACGAGTTGAAAAAGCAACTGGCATTGGGTTTGCTGCAAATGTCAAAGATGAGCAAAGTGAAAAAACACTCGCTGAACTATACAGATTGTTGGAGCCAGGCGATTTAATCAAATTTGGTTTAATTCCTGAACTGGTTGGACGTCTAGCTGTTCATACTTCGCTTAGTGCACTTGATGAGGATGATTTGGTAGAGATTCTTACAAAACCGAAAAATTCCGTTGTCAAACAATTTCAACAGTTTTTTGCAATCGAAGGTGTGAAGCTAACGATTAGAAAAACTGCATTAGTAGCTATTGCAAAGCTTGCCGTTAAAAGAAAAACAGGTGCTAGAGGCTTACGAGCTATTTTGGAGAATCTATTATTGGATACTATGTATGAAATGCCGTCAACTACAAGTGCAAAAGAGGTTATTATTGATAAGGCAGTGGTTGAAGGGGAAAAACAACCGATGGTTCTTTATTTACCTGAAAAAAAAATAAATAATATTAGAAAAGCTAGTTGATGACTTTCACTTTTTTATGCAGATGACTCAATAATGCCTATGGAGTTATTTAGCCGTCAAAAAGATGCCGTAGGTCAAGGTGAACGAACGGTATTAGTGAATGTTGAGCTTACTTCAAATCGCCAGCAAACCAATGGAATGGATGAGTTCAAGCAACTTGCTCTGTCATCTGGGCTCAACATTGTTCAAACCATCAAAGTTAAAAGAAACTCTATCGGAGCTCAATTCTTCATTGGCAAAGGAAAGGTTGAGGAGTTAGCTTCCATTGTGAGCATTAATGAAGCTGATTTAGTAATTTTTTCGCTTCAACTTTCACCCACACAAGAGCGCAATCTAGAAAAAACCTTAAAATGCCAAGTGATGGATAGAACTGGTTTAATTCTAGACATTTTTGCGCTTAGAGCGAAGTCATTTGAGGGTAAGTTACAAGTCGAATTGGCACAATTACGTCACTTATCAACTCGCCTGGTCAGGGGTTGGACGCACTTAGAAAGACAAAAAGGCGGTATTGGTCTACGTGGGCCAGGTGAAACTCAGCTTGAGACAGATAAGCGATTAATTTCAAAACGTATTAAATATCTTAGCAAGCGTCTCGAAAAGGTTCACAAGCAGCATGACCTGGGTCGAAAATCAAGACGCAAAAAAGACCTTCCTATGATTTCACTTGCCGGGTATACAAATGCCGGAAAATCGACATTGTTCAACCAGTTAACTAATTCACATGTTTATGCCGACGATAAGCTTTTTGCAACTCTGGATTCTACTATTCGTCGAATTATCCTTCCAGCTGCAGGAGAGGCAGTTGTTGCAGATACGGTTGGTTTTATCCAAGACTTGCCTCATGAGCTTGTAGCCGCATTCAAATCAACTCTTGAAGAAACCCGTCAGGCTAACATTCTTCTTCATGTTGTTGATGCTTCAGATAATGATAATGGTGACAAAATTGAACAGGTTGAAGATATTATTGAACAAATAGGGGCACAAGAAATTCCAAGCATAATTGTGATGAATAAGATTGATGAAATGAGTGATTTTCATCCAAAAGTAGATAAAGACTATGCAGGAAATATATACCGTGTATGGCTTTCAGCTCATACCGGAGAGGGTATAGATTTGCTTTATCAAGCCTTATCTGAACGTCTGAGTGGTATGATGACTTATGCTGGCATTCAGTTAGATGTTCAGTCAGCTTATATTAGAAGTGAGATTCATAAAGTCGGCTTTATTCAGAAAGAAAAAATGAATGAATTTGGTCAGTGGCTACTTGAAATTAACGTTACTCGACACTATCTAAAGAGATTATTAGGTAAGCAAGGTGTTTCATTATTATGGGAACAGAAATCACAACAGAGTCAAATGGCATAGAGAGGCAATCAATACCTCTACTACCGCTGAGAGATGTGGTTGTTTTTCCACATACGGTTATCCCTCTTTTTATTGGTAGAAAATCTTCAGTTCATGCAATTACCCATGCCATGGAAGCAGATAAGCATATTTTCTTGGTCACTCAAAAAGATGAAGCTATTGAAGACCCTAAAAATGAAGATCTTCACAAGGTTGGCACTTTGGCGACAATCCTGCAGTTGCTTAAACTGCCTGATGGAACTATAAAAGTTTTAGTTGAGGGAGTTAAGCGATCGAGAATTGAAGAGTTTGTTGACTTAGGAGAACATACTGAAGTTATTCTGAGTGACTGCACATTAAGCTTCGAGAATGACACAGAAATCAAAGCAATGATGCGTCTGGCTCTAGAAAATTTTGAAAAATATATAAAACTCAGCAAAAAAATTCCAGAGGAAGTATATAAAGTACTTAAAGAGATTACAGACATTGAACGTTTTAGTGATGTCATCATTGCAAACATTAATCTTAAAATTGAAGAAAAGCAGGAACTCCTAGAGAGTACCCTTGCTAAAGATAGATTAGAAGCAATTCTTACAATTCTTGAAGGTGAGCTAGATGTTCTTGGTGCTGAACAAAAAATTCAAAGTCGAGTTCGTAAGCAAATGGAATCTAATCAGAGAGACTATTATTTGAATGAACAAATGAAGTCCATTCAGAAAGAGCTTGGCACCCTTGATGATGAAAATGAGATTGAGGAATTGCAAGCAAGCATCAACAAAGCAAAAATGCCAAAAGAAGCCAAAGATAAAGCGCAAGGAGAACTGAATAAGTTACAGAGAATGTCTTCCCAATCTTCTGATGCCTCTATCATCAGAACCTATATCGAGAATTTGTGTTCAGTGCCTTGGAGTAAAAAGACACGAATCAGTCAAGATTTAATTAAAGCGCAAAAAATATTGGATGATGATCATTATGGTTTAAATAAGGTTAAGGAACGAATATTGGAGCACTTGGCTGTTCAAACTCGTGTCACGCATAATAAAGCAAATATTCTTTGTTTGGTTGGTCCTCCTGGAGTTGGAAAAACTTCGTTGGGAGAGTCTATTGCCAGATCGGTAAATCGGAAATATATTCGAATGGCACTAGGCGGGGTGAGAGATGAGGCAGAGATTCGTGGTCATAGACGAACCTATATCGGTGCTATGCCAGGCTCAATTGTGCAAAAAATGCAGAAAATTAAAGTCAAGAACCCACTTTTCTTACTAGATGAGATCGATAAAATGGCATCCGACTTTAGAGGTGATCCTGGATCAGCAATGTTAGAGGTGTTAGACCCTGAACAAAACCATACCTTTAATGACCATTACATAGAGGTCGATTATGACCTATCACAAGTAATGTTTGTAGCAACTGCGAACTCTCTAGATCTACCCCAAGCACTGGTAGACCGTATGGAAGTAATTCAGATTTCTGGATACACGGAAGATGAAAAATTGCAAATTGCTAAACAGCATTTGATTGCAAAACAGATGAATAATAATGGTGTCAAAAATAGCGAAATCGTTTTTAAAGATTCCGCAATAATGGACATTATCCGTTATTACACTAGAGAAGCTGGTGTCCGTAACCTTGACAGAGAAATTGGCAGTATCTGTCGAAAGGTAGTTAAGGATCTAACTCTCAAAAAGCGTAAGGCAAAAGCAATAATTAATTCTAAGAGTTTGCCAAAATTCTTAGGAATGAAAAAGTATCGCTTCGGCTTGGCAGAAGAACATAACCAGATTGGTGAAGTGACTGGTCTTGCGTGGACAACGGTAGGTGGAGATCTGTTGACTATTGAAGCTTCTGCTTACAAAGGAAAGGGTAAGCTAAATTACACTGGTCAATTGGGTGATGTTATGAAGGAATCTATTCAAGCTGCAATGTCGGTCACTCGTCAGCGCGCAGATGTCTTAGGAATTGCCGAAGATTTTCATGAAAAACTTGATATTCATATTCATGTTCCAGATGGCTCCACACCAAAAGATGGTCCCAGTGCTGGTGCGGCAATGTGTACCGCTTTAGTTTCTGTATTAACAGGTCGAAAAGTAAAGGCGGCTGTAGCTATGACGGGGGAAATTACACTTAGAGGTGAGATTACACCAATCGGGGGTCTAAAAGAAAAACTACTTGCTGCTTTGAGGGGCGGGATTAAAACTGTAATCATTCCTGATGATAATGAACGTGAACTTTCTGAAGTGCCAGACAAGATTAAAGGTAACCTCGAAATTATAAAAGTGAAATGGATCGATCAAGTTCTAGATATTGCACTTGAGAAGTAACTAGGAATAGAATTATCAGCGATCCTTTTTGAGCTTGGCGTAGTAAAAGCCGTCATATTCTTTTTGAGGTAGTTGCTGTCTCCCAATATCGCCATCTCCCCAAGGAAGTGTTATTTTTTCATTTTTTGCATCCTCAAATCTATCTAGGAATTGACTAATCTGGTGAACATTTTCATCCTTTAGTACTGAGCAAGTTGCATACAGTAAATGGCCGCCTGGCTTTAAAAGTCCCCAGAGATTTCCAAGAATTAAAGATTGAGTTTTGGTAATTTGGGATATATCTTTCGGTTTTTTTAGTAACTTAATATCGGGATGTCTTCTAATAACTCCTGTACTTGAGCAAGGTGCATCTAGCAAAATTTTATCAAAGAGCTTACCATCCCACCATTCTTGATCTCTTGCATCCCCTTGTTGAATAGTGATGTTATGATTTTTGCACCGATCAAGGTTTTCTCGAACTTTTGAGAGTCTTTGTTTGTCACTGTCCAGTGCGATGATATTAGCTTCTGAGCAAAGTTCAGCTAGGTGTGTTGTCTTTCCACCTGGGGCACAACATGCGTCTAGAATGAGTTCACCTTTTTTAGGTGAAATCAATTGTGCTGCTAATTGTGCAGAAGTATCTTGCACATAACAAGAGCCATTTTCGAACCCAGGTAACTTAGTCACACCAACAGCATCATTAAGAATTAAAGCTTGAGGCGCTATAGTGGAAGGTTGACTAAAGATATTAATTTTTTGTAACTGCTGTTGGTAATCATCCCGCTGAATGGATGGATGAACGCGAATCGTCATCGGAGCCTTTTTGTTGTTTTCAATGAGAATTTCTTGAAAGTTTTTTGGATAATCTTGCTTTAGTTTTTTGATCAGCCAACTTGGGTGAGAGTAATGTTTTGTATTTTCAATAATCTCTCGGTCTCGATCAATGCCTCTAAGTATTGCATTAATAAAACCTTTTGCCCATGGTTTTCCGATAATCTCGGCAACACCTACGGTTTCGTTGATTGCTGCATGGATTGGGGTATCTGAATGAATAAGTTGATATGCACCCAGAATAAGTAAGCAATGAATGTCAAGATTCTTTTTTTCCAATGGCCTTTTTAAGCGAGGTGTTATAACGTCGTTAAGGTGATGATAAAACCGAATTGAGCCAAAAGTTAAAGATTTCGCAAAAGACAAATCATCAGAATCAATTGGAAAAATGCCTTCAGAGAGAGATTGTTTGTTTAAAACAATTGAACAAATTGCTTGGTGAGCAATGGCTCTAGCGTTTGTTTTATTGAGCAAGAGTTTGTTTAATGTTTTGAAGAAGCTCTTCTGGATCTTGGTAGCCAGGTATGTTGGTGCCATCTTCTAAGAATATTGAAGGTGTACCATTGACTCCTAATTGCTTTGAAATCGCTAATTGTTGAGCTACAGGATTTTCACAATCTTCACTGACTGGCAAAATACGTTTTGTTTTATAATTATGTATGGCTAGGTTCCTGTTTTCTGCACACCAAATTTTTTCCATAGCACTTTGTGCCTGAGGATGTAGTTGTTCTAGCGGTGAAGCTAAATATTTTATTGTTATGCCCAAGGAATTCATTTCTGCCATATTGGCATGCAATTTTGCGCAAAAAGGGCAATCGACATCTGTAAAAACATGAACAATATACTGTTCATTCCCTGCTTTAAAGACAATCTTGCTGTTTTCATCAATATTATCAAGTATCCGCTTTCTTGTAGCATTGATTCTAATTGCAGAAAGATTGGACATTGTAATTAAATCTGTCACAGTACCTTGCAAAACATATCGGGCATCAGAAGATATATACATGACGTCTATCCTGGGTTGAGTAATGATCACTTCATAAAACCCATCTAGTTGTGACTCATTTATTTGTTCGGCACTGATATTCGGGAAATATGGCTGTAATCGGTTAATGATTTCCTCGATATTTGCATAGGCAGAGTTTGCAAATAACAAAAACAAGAACAAAAGTGACTTATACATAGTGAAAATTCATTATTAAAGAAGTAAATTTTACAGATTTTTGGTAGAATACCAAGATTATAATTTTGCGGGAAAGGCAATGGAATTTTTTGTCACACATCAGACGGTAGAACATTACAGCGGTGACTGTGCCGTAGCATTTGTTTTCAAGGACAAAACTCATCAAAATAAGGACCTTCAGAAACTATTAGAATTGAACCGATTTGACGCAATCGTTGGAGCAACTTTGATGCTCAGTCAGGTGAGTGGTTATAAAACAAAGAGATTGTTGATTGTCGGCTTAGGTGATTCATCACTCAATGAAAAGAACTACATTAAAGTGCTTCATTCACTTTCATCAGCTTTGTCTGATGCGAAGGTAAAAAATGTAGTGATACCAGATATTCAAATTGATAATCGTGATGAGTCTTGGGTGCAATTAACGACAGCGCGTGTATTAAAAAATGCAAGCTATCAAGTCGAAAAAGTTGACGCTAAGGAGGCAAATGAAAAAGGCACTCTAGAAGCAGTAAGTATTTATTCAGAAAACAATGACGCTGTAGAAATTAATAAAGGCTTGGCGATTGCTAATGGTATGGCTTTGACTAGAAGGTTGGGAGACTTGCCGTCTAATATTTGTACACCTAGTTACTTAGCCGAAACAGCAAAGTCGTTGGCCAAGAAATATAATCTTGAGTGTGAAGTTCTAGAAGAGTCCGAAATGGAAGTATTAGGTATGAATTCTTTGCTCTCAGTATCTAAAGGCTCTTCTGAGCCTGGGAAGTTGATTAGTGTTAGTTACAATAATGCAGGTAAGGATCAGCCAGTTGTGTTGGTAGGCAAGGGAGTGACATTTGACAGTGGCGGAATTTCATTAAAACCTGGCGCCAAGATGGATGAAATGAAGTTTGATATGTGTGGAGCAGCATCGGTGTTAGGTGTTATGAGTGCGGTTGCTGAGATGAATCTTAAAGTTAACCTTACCGTTGTGGTGCCTACCGTTGAAAATATGCCTGCCCATGATGCCTCTAAGCCTGGCGATGTTGTTAAAAGTATGTCGGGTCAAACAGTCGAGATTCTAAATACAGATGCTGAAGGAAGGCTTATTCTTTGTGATGCATTGACTTATTGTGAAAAGTTTAGTCCAAAAGTTGTGATTGATATTGCAACACTTACTGGAGCTGTGATTATCGCATTAGGTAAGCACCACTCTGGATTAATGGCAAATGACCAAGCTTTAGCAGATGACTTGAAAAAGGCTGGCAGTGATGCGATGGATACGGTCTGGCAATTGCCTTTGGATGAGGAGTATGATGAGTTACTGAAGTCTAATTTTGCAGACATGGCGAATATTGGTGGCCGGGAAGCTGGTACTGTAACAGCTGCTTGTTTTCTTGCTCGCTTTACCAAAGACTATCGATGGGCTCACCTAGATATTGCGGGTACTGCTTGGCTTGGTGGTTCAAAAAAAGGGGCAACAGGTCGACCGGTAGCTCTTTTAACGCAATATATTATGGAGCAAATATAAGAATATTGATTTCTACATTTCACAATGTGGCTACAAATTATTTCTCCATTCTGAGTTCATTATTCCTAAATACTATACTTGTAAGACTAACGACTCCAACCAATTTGCCTTCATCAATGACTGGACAACGTGATATATTCATACGAGTCAGCAGCCTAGCACAGTAACGAATATACATTGTCGAGTGAACCGAAATGGCAGGTTTATTCATTATTTCATAAACATTAACTCGATCTAGAGATCTATTTTTAGCAATCACCTTTGCTGCAATATCGGCAATTAAAACTACACCATACTCATCGTTTTCGTGAGCCTTATCAACTATTAGCATTTTTGTTTTTTTGTACTGCATAGTATCTAAGCCATCCTGAACACTCAGATTACGATCTACAATATCAACATCCTTCCACATTACATCTTTTACTAGTAATTCATTTTTCATATTTCCTCCTCTATGTTTTTACTTAGTATTTCAATTTGATGCATAACACCAACTGCATCTTCAACATCAATTTGAAAGGCAATACCTTCATGTGACTCTTTGTCGAAGGCTCCTACCTCGTTAACAGTTTCAAGAATATTTAGAGCATTATGTTGCTCCACTAAAAGAAAGAGTACATCTCTTTGTGTTTCAATATGCAATCCTAAAAAAGTTTTCTTGTCATGAACACCTTCACCTCTTGCCTGAGAAATAACAGTTGAACCTGTAGCTCCATGTTCGCGTGCCGCAGACAAAATTTTATCGGTTTTAGCGCTATCAACAAAAGCGATTATTAATTTAAAGTGCATTACATCCTCCTTATTTGTTAATTAAATGTTTAATTTGAGCATAAGCTAATACTCCCATGATAGGAAATAGGCTTGCAAAGGCAATCAGCCCAAATCCGTCAATGAGTGGATTTCTACCTTCTATTGTGCTTGCTAGGCCAAGTCCCAAAGCAGCTACCAAAGGCACAGTAACACTTGAAGTTGTGACACCGCCGCTGTCATAAGCTAGTGCGATAATTTGCTTCGGAGCGAAAAAAGTTTGTACGATGACTATCCCATAGCCAACAATGATAAAGTAATGAAGAGGTAGACCGACAACAATTCGATAACTCCCAAGTGCGATACCAATCGCCACACCAAGGGCAACTGTAATTCTCAAAGGCCAAACTCGGATTGAGTTGCCTGAAACCTCATTAGCTTTAATTGATATAGCCAAAAGAGAGGGCTCAGCAATGGTTGCTGAGAAGCCCATGCTTGCTGCAAATAAATATACCCAATAGTAGTCATTCCAGTTCAGTTGGGTTTTACCAAGAAAATCTGGCGAAGTTAATTGAATGGCCATCATTTTTCCTATTGGAAATAGTGCTTTTTCTAGCCCGACAATAAATAAAGTTAGTCCTATCCAAACCATAAAGATGCCAAATAAAGTTTGAGTTAGATTTGGTATTTTTTCTTTGATAATAAATAGCTGAAAAATTAATATCATTCCAATGATAGGAGCTATATCCCAAAACATAGAAATGAAAGGTTGAAGAATAATCATAAAACTATCCCAAAAATTAGAACTGCAATAATCGGTGAGAGTGCGCAGATTGCAATCATTCCAAATCCGTCAGTAAGCGGATTTCTACCTCGAATGCTACTCGCTAATCCAATACCTAAAGCGGTTACCAAAGGCACTGTAACCGTTGATGTTGTCACTCCACCAGAGTCATAAGCAACACCAACAATCCAGTCAGGAGAGACAAATGTAATAGCCATCACTAGAAAATACCCTGGGATAATCAACCAGTGTAAGGGCCAGCCCTTTAAGATTCTTACAACACCGAGCATGACTGAGAAACCAACAGCAAGCGCAACGGTCAACCTTAGTTGAAGTGAATATTTATTGATAGCCAATTCATTGTTTTCAATAATGCCACCGATACTAGCAACAATTGCAGCTTCTTGTGATACAGCCATGAGTGCAGGTTCTGCTATGGATGATCCAAAGCCGAGTGCAAAAGCGAACAATAGTAACCAAAACAATGAACCTTTGTTTACAAAAGAATGGGCAAGGTTTTCTCCTATAGGGAAAAGTCCCAACCTAAGACCAGAAACAAAAAAAGTCAAACCAATAAGAATTGACAAGGTTCCTAAAAGTATGGAGCCTATTTCAGGAATGGCTTGCTTAAGTACTATGATTTGAAAAAAAGCGACTACTAAAACAATTGGAAGTAAGTCTTTGCAGCTTTCAAGCAAGTTATTCGCAAGCCTTCTAAGCACACCATCCATGTCTGTTTTACTTTCTTAATTGTTTCATCTATTATAAACCTGTAGAGGTAGTGCCAAGCTCTCTTACACTTTGTTTATAATGGATTGTGTAAGCCACTAACTCTCTCATGATATGACCCCAATTGTTTTAATTAATGGTGCACAGCAATCTAAGATTAGCATCTTTAATCGCAACATACAGTTCGGCGACGGATTGTTCGAAACTTGTGTAGTTGAAAATAAAAAAATACTTTTTTGGGTAAATCATTTTGCTCGCCTAAATAGAGGTTGTGAACAGCTAAAAATAAGCAAGGTTAATGAGTCGGTTTGGTTAAGTGATGTTAAAAAAGCGCTATTTTTGTGCGGTTACGATCGCTGTGTTGTTAAGTTAATTCTATCTCGTGGAGAATCCTTAAGAGGTTATGGCTTTAAGGATGATATCAAGCCAGTTCGTGCTGTTATTGTCTCAGAATTGCAAAAAGTCACCCTTAATAATTCATTTTGTCTAGAGTATTGCCAAAGTGGCTATGATTCGAATCTCAAATTGGCAGGAATAAAGCACTGCAATCGATTAGAGCAAGTATTGGCTCGAGCAGGCATAAAAAGTGACGAAGGCATTATGTTGGATGAAAATAATAACGTTATATCAGTAACTCAAGGTAATATTTATGCAATTCATGGTAATACACTGATTACTCCTAAATTGGACAAATGTGGCGTGGAAGGCACTCGACGAGCTGTTATTTTGGATTTGGTTAAACCTCTAGGCATTAAGGTAAAAGTTGACACTCTTTCTGTGAAAGAATTAGGCCAAGCTGATGAAGTTTTTATCTCTAATAGTATTATAGGAATTCAGTCCATCAGCCAGATAGGTGATATTAGTTTTGGTGAAAGTCCAATAACAAAGAAAATTAAAGATGCCTTTGAGGAAAAAAGGGAAGACAGTAATTCTTGGCAATGCATTTAGCAACAATAAATAAAACTTATTCAAGATTATTGGCTTTGGTCATTCTCTTAGTGATTAGTATTTGGATCTGGACATCAAAGGATATGCTCGTCAAAGAAAAGCAAATCTATCAGGTCAATCATGGTGCATCCATAGGTACTGTTGCTAAAGATTTGGGTGATAAAAAATGGATTAATTCTGAACTATTTTTTAATTCATTGAGCAAGCTTCTAGGGGCCAATAAAAAACTTCAATCAGGCTATTATCAAATTGATCCAAATATGGATGTTATGACTTTTATTAAGAATATTTCAAGTGGCAATGTAGTCACTACGAAGGTAACACTTGTAGAGGGAAAGACACTCAATCATTACTTTGAGCAGTTGAGCTCAGATCCAAGTCTGAGATCAGAAGATACACTTGAAGAAATTATGCAATCGCTTGGCATTAAGGCGCCTCATGATGGTTGGTTTTATCCTGAAACTTATCAGTTTAACTATGGTGAAAGTGTCAGAAATGTGTTAGCGAGGTCGTTTCAAGTGATGCAAGGTAAGGTTAGTGAATTATGGGACGATAGAGTTAATAATCTTCCTTATAAATCTCCCTACGAGGCAATAATTTTAGCTTCTCTGATTGAGAAAGAGACAGCGCTTGACCAAGAAAAGTCTTTAATTTCCGGCGTTTTTATCCACAGATTAGAGCAAGGGATGCGTCTTCAAAGTGATCCAACAGTTATTTATGCCTTAGGTGATGCTTACCAAGCACCACTCAAGAAAAGTGATTTAAAAGTCGACAGTTTATATAACACCTACAAATATGATGGCTTGCCACCAGGTGCAATTTCTTCAATTGGCTATGAATCTTTGTATGCGGCATTTCATCCAAATGTAGGTAATGACTTATACTTTGTTTCAAAAAAGGATGGCAGCCATGCATTTGCATCAAATTATGAAGAACATAAAGATAACATCAAGAGGTATTCAAATAATATCTAGTCTAAAATTAACGTTATGAAAAAAGGAAAATTTATTACCATAGACGGTGTCGAAGGTGCCGGTAAAAGTACTCAAATTGCTTTTATTTGTGACTATTTGCATCGAAAAGGCATTGATGTTGTAAAAACTCGTGAACCTGGTGGAACTGATTTAGGGGAAAAAATACGGTCTCTATTGTTGGGCCTTGATAACGAGGGAATGCACAGCGATACAGAGTTATTATTAATGTTTAGTGCGCGCAATGAACTCATACAAAACAAAATCAAGCCTGCATTAGCTGAGGGTAAATGGGTCGTTAGTGACCGCTTTACAGATGCATCATTCGCCTACCAAGGTGGTGGAAGACTTCTCAATTTAGATCGTATTTCTGAGCTTGAATCTTGGGTTCAGGGTAAATTTCAAGCGGATTTGACGTTGTTGTTGGATGTAGGTGTTGATATTGGCATGACTAGAATTGAATCTCGAAAATCAAAAGATCGAATTGAAAAAGAGGAGCGTGAATTTTTTGAGCGTGTTAGATCTGTGTTTATTGATAGGTCGAAGCTCTATCCTGAGCGGATTAAATTAATTGACGCGTCTCAGTCAATTGAACAAGTCCAGCAACAAATTCAATTATTCATAGAGGCTCTATGATTTTGCCTTGGCATCAAAGTGCTTTTTCAGAGCTCAGAAAAATGATTGATCAAAATCATCTTCCGCATGCACTATTAATTACTGGTGTTGAAAAAATCGGTAAATTTGAACTTGCAGAGCAACTCATTCAAACCCTCCTTTGTAAGGAGGATTCTTGCGGAGAATGTAGCTATTGTCGAGCTTTAAAAAAAGACAATCCAAGAGAGTTGTTGGATTATAGTACGTTAATTCGACGATCACATTATCCAAATTTAATTTATTGTTGTTCTGAGTTAAATGAGTCAGGCGCGTTGTCTAAAGAGATTAGAGTTGATCAAGTGCGTGCGTTCTGTGAGTCTTTAGGGAAGACAGCAGAAGAGCTCCAGATTGGGATGATTTTCTATGCTGATCAAATGAATATAAATGCAGCCAATAGCCTGCTAAAAACTTTAGAAGAGCCACGTGACAATACTCTTATTATTCTATTGGCACACAATTCAAATGCACTTCCAGCTACAATACTTTCTCGTTGTCAGGCCGTTCATATTAGTCCAACATATAGTAAAGAAAGTGTGAAATGGTTATCGCAACATATTGATGAAGCTAATCGAGATGATTTTGATGCGGTTCAATTATTAGAGAGTGCCCATGGCGTTCCATTTAAGGCAGTTGAAGATCTTCAAGGGGATTATTTTTTTCAGTATCAAAATTGGCAAGATCTTTTATTAGAGATAGCACTCAATCCATCAAAGGCCACTGAAACTGAAATATTTAATGGTAACGAATTACAAGTTTTGAACTGTTTGCAGCAACTAGTCACGGAAGGCATAAGATTAAAAGCAATTAAACATGAGGGCGCTCAACTAGAACTTAATAGAATTATCACGAAGACACCTACTAACTATTTATTTAAATTATTGGATGATATTAGTCGTGCTATTTCAATGTCACAAACGACCGTAAATATGAAATTATTATTGGATAATATCCTCATTGTTTGGTCTCATATTACCCACTTAAAACAGTATCCAATTATTATTAATTCACAGGACATTTAATGGAACGATCGTCGACTTTATTCAATGAAGCCAAAAATTATATTCCTGGAGGCGTTAATTCCCCAGTTCGTGCCTTTCAAGGGGTTGGGGGAGAGCCTATCTATTTTGAACGAGGTGAAGGAGCCTATCTTTATGACGTAGATGGAAATGCATATATTGATTACGTTGGTTCTTGGGGACCAATGATTTTGGGACATTCGAATCCATTTATTGTTGATGCCGTTAGGGCTGAATTGGATAAAGGTTTAGGTTTTGGTGCACCTACTGAGATTGAGACATCGCTTGCAAAAAAAATCTGTCAGCTGATGCCTTCTATCGAACTGGTTCGTATGGTTAGCTCAGGTACCGAGGCAACCATGAGCGCTATCCGGTTGGCTCGCGGCTATACAAAACGAGACAAAATTGTAAAGTTTGAAGGTTGTTACCATGGCCATTCTGATTCTTTATTGGTTAAAGCTGGTTCAGGTGCGCTCACTTTAGGTGTGCCTACCTCCCCAGGTGTCCCAAGTGATTTGGCAAAACACACTTTAACGCTTGAATACAACAATTTGGATTCTGTCAAAGCACTGTTTTCCAAGATGGGTGAGGAGGTTGGATGTATTATTGTTGAGCCAGTGGCAGGCAATATGAATTGTATACTCCCTAAAGAAGGATTTCTTCAGGGTCTGCGTAAGCTTTGTGATGATTATGGTAGTGTACTTATCTTCGATGAAGTGATGACAGGCTTTCGTGTTGCGTTAGGTGGTGCACAGGCCTACTACCAAGTTAAACCTGACCTTACAACCTTAGGCAAAGTGATCGGTGGTGGTTTGCCTGTTGCAGCTTTTGGTGGTCAGCGAGAAATCATGAACCAAATAGCACCTCTTGGTCCTATCTATCAGGCAGGAACACTTTCGGGTAATCCATTGTCCATGGCTTCGGGTCTTGCGATGCTTAGTATTTTAGAGGCAGATGATTCGTTTTATCAAAACTTAAGCGACAGCACAGAGTATTTGGTCAATGGTATTGTGTCTGCTGCTAGTACGAGCAATGTCTCAATGACAAGTAATAACGTTGGTGGGATGTTCGGGTTATTCTTTAGTTCCGAAGAAAAAGTAACTAATTTTTCTCAAGTTTCTAATTGTGATATTGAGTTATTCAAGAAGTTTTATAAATCAATGATAAAGCAGGGAGTTTATCTTGCACCTTCAGCTTATGAGTGTGGTTTTCTTTCAGCTGCACATGGTAAAAATGAGCTTGATCAAACGATCAATGCTGCACTAACTGCTTTTTCTGAGTTATGAGTTTAGTTAATGCGGGTCCTGAGTTATTGGCTGCAAAAGGGCGCCTCGCCTCTTATCATAACAATATTACAGTGTTTGGCTCGGCAAGAGTAAAGGATACAGACCCTTTATATCAACAAGCTTATGAGCTGGGAAAGAGATTGTCGGATGCTGGTTATAATGTTTTTACTGGAGCTGGTCCAGGCATCATGAAGGCTACTAATAAGGGTGCTTATGAAGGAAAATCTAAAAGCATTGGCCTTAATATTGATTTACCTCAAGAGCAATATATTAATCCTTATCTGGATGAAGTCATAACCTTTGAGTATTTTTTTTCGCGCAAAGTGATGCTGGTTAAGAATGCCAGCGCTTGTGTTTGTTTTCCTGGTGGCTATGGGACAGCTGATGAATTGATGGAAGTATTAACTTTACTGCAGACCCAGAAAATGAAACCGATACCATTAATTTTATATGGTTCAAGTTTTTGGAAACCTTTGCTATTATGGTTTGAGCAATTAGTTGATATGGCCTATGTGAATAGAGAACACTTGGAGTTGATCAACGTGGTTGATTCAATCGATGAGATTGTTAGTATTGTGAAGGAGAGTTGATGTCTTTAGCTATATTTGATTTAGATAACACTCTAATTGGTGGGGATAGTGACTTCTTGTGGGGTGAATTATTAGGTGAAGAAGGTGTAGTTGACGCCAATGCGTATCGTGAAAAGAATGAATATTTTTACCAGCAATACGATTTAGGGGTATTGGACATTTATGCTTGGTTAGAGTTAAGTTTAGAACCACTTTCTCGTTATTCTATGACAGAATTAGAAGCATTTCATCATCAATTTATGATTCAAAAAATTGAGCCTATTATGTTAGATAAAGCTCAAAATTGTATTGATCGACATAAAGAAAGGGGCGACACAGTTCTTGTCATTACCGCGACAAATAGTTTTGTTACGGCACCGATCGCCAAAAAATATGGGATTAATCAATTGCTTGCTACTGAGCCTGAAATTAAAGCGGGTCGTTATACAGGAAAAGTGTCAGGTATACCGTGTTTTCAAGCGGGGAAAATTGATAAACTGCTGCCCTGGCTTCAAAAAAATGGAGAGTCATTAACTGGATCAACCTTTTATTCTGATTCCCACAACGACCTTCCACTTCTAGGGTTGGTCGACAATCCGGTGGCTGTTAATGCCGACAAAATATTAACAAAAATTGCCCAAAAGAAAGGTTGGGATATTTTGAACTGGAGGTAGCCTAAATAAATAAGTCCTGATTGGAGGTATGAGCGACATCAAGATAGGTGGCAGCACCGGCAAATTCTATACCCTCAATAAAGTCCTCTCTTGCAAATCCGAACATGCCAATTGTCATCTCGCAGGCGATGAATTTAACACCCATTTCGATGCAAATCTCTCTCAACTCCTCAATGGTAGCGATGCCGTTATTCTTCATGGTTTTTTTCATCATTGCGGTTGCAAATAACTCTAAACCAGGAATGTTCCACATAATGTTAGGAATTTTTGGTCCAAAATTAATTCCTTGAAACCACTTAGGTCCAAACGGCATTTTCATAGGCATATCTGGATTTCCTTGAGGCGATATTCGAAGATGTGATAAGTCTTTAAGTAAAAGATTTAAACCATAAAAAGTACAAAAGACAGACACCTCTTTTCCCATTGCAATACCAGTAGAGGCCAGAATTAGTGGAGGATAGGCCCAGTCAAGTGTGCCCTTAGAGGCAATAAGTGTCATTTCATTAGATTCAGACATAAATCTCCAGTTTGTTAGTTTTTTTCGATATAAAAAATGAACTTGTCACCTTCATCTTCTTGAGAGATTAATGTATGTCCCAACTGATTACAAAAAGCAACAAAATCTTTTTTTGAGCCTTTGTCGGTACATATCACTTTAATCGTCTCTTTAATGTCCATTTTTGCAAGTGCCTGCTTTGTTTTTAAAATAGGCATAGGACAGTTATACCCACACATATCTAAAGTTTTATGTGGCATACAGCCTCCGAAAAATCATACATTTAATTTTTTATTCTGAATTGTTTTCTGCAGTAAGTTTTTATTAACTACTATACCTATTGCCATAGATAATAAAAATATTATTACAATAGGATCGAAGACAGCTAAGCCAGATATTCCCGGACTGGTTAAGGCGGATATTGACGGACCGGGACATAATCCTACAAGACCCCAACCCACTCCAAACAAAGCCGAACCGATTACTAATCTTCTATCTACCTCTTGCTTAGAAGGTAATTCAATCTCAAAACCTAGTGCTGACGCTTCTCTATTCTTTAAGAAGTAAAAGAATGGTGCGAAAATTAATATAGCGCCGCCCATAACAAATATTAAAGAAGCGTCCCAGTTATGTGTAATACTTAAAAAGCCGATTACCTTTGATGGGTTTGTCATGCCTGATACAACGAGTCCTAAGCCAAATATAACTCCGCATAATAATGAGATTACTTTATCATTCATAAGTAAATCCCAGATTGTTGAAGAATTGTAACTGTAAGCATTCCAACGCCAACAAAGACTACTGTAGCTATTATAGAGCTACTCGATAGTCTGCCAATGCCGCATATACCATGACCAGATGTACAGCCACCACCAAGTCGTGTTCCAAGACCTACTAAAAGTCCACCTATAATGATTAATGGGTATGAGTCAGTTATAGCAAAGGAATGATCAGGTAGGGTAAATGCAATAGCTATAGGTTCTTTAGTGATGCCATACAGTAACGGCCCTAGTACTAGTCCTAATAGGAAAAAGATATTAGATAATCTATTGGCTTTTTTAGTTATAGCGTTTTCGACTATACCACTGACTCCTGCCAGTCTACCTGTAGTGTAGAAATAAAGCACTACTGACAGTCCTATCATTATTCCGCCTGCTAAGGCACTAATTGGTGTGAAGTTATTCATGGTAGTCGTCAGTCGATTTTATTCCTCTAGGATTAAAGAGTCAATTTTCAATTAAAGTGGATAAGCTTTATATACCAAGTACAGTGAACAATAATTTAAGTTTAAAAAAATAGCACTAATATTTCAATAAAACACTAAGTCAATAAAAATATATTCTAAATAAATCGAAACTTAGAGACAAAAATGACTAGAGCTTTATTGTTTTAACTCCATTAGCAGTGCCTAAAAGAAGAATGTCAGCACTCCGACCAGCAAATAGGCCATTTGTAACTACACCCACGACGTTGTTTAGTTGATTTTCAAGTCTTTTCGGGTCTTCAATTTTAAGGTTATGGATATCCAGTATTAGATTTCCGTTGTCGGTAGTGAAGCCTTCTCTTAAAATTGGTGAGCCACCAATCGTTTTAACAATTTGACGTTTAACGTAGCTAGTAGACATCGGTATAACTTCGATTGGTAAAGGGAACGCCCCCAACACACTTACAAGTTTAGATTCATCCGCTATACAAACAAACTGGTTAGAAACTGCTGCAACAATTTTCTCACGGGTGAGGGCACCACCACCACCTTTAATCAAGTTTAAATGTTTGTCTGACTCGTCAGCACCATCAATGTAGACTGAAATCTCTTCAACATCATTCAAATCCAATACATTAATACCATGGTCTTCAAGGCGATTTGCTGTAGCAACTGAGCTTGCCACTGCACCTTTGATGCGTTCTTTAATTGTTGCCAATTCATCGATAAAAAAATTTGCTGTTGACCCTGTTCCTACGCCTATAATAGAGTTAGGAACGACATACTTGAGTGCAGCCTTTGCCACCTCAATTTTCATTTCGTCTTGGGTCATCTTTTGCTCTATTTTCTCAGTTCAAAAAGATTATACACTATGAAAAAAATAATCCTCGCTACAAGCAATCAAGGCAAAGTGAGAGAACTAAATACAATGCTAAAGGGTCACTACAATGTTGTCTCTCAAATTGATATGAAAGTAGAAGAGGTGGCAGAAACTGGTGCCAGTTTAATTGAGAATGCACTCATTAAAGCTAGAAACGCATCTGCTCAAAGCCAGCTTCCAGCGCTTGCTGATGATTCCGGACTTGTTGTTGACGCACTGAACGGTAAGCCGGGAATATATTCTGCTAGATACGCTGGTGAAAACGCGACAGACAAAGACAATATTGTTAAACTACTTTCTCGTATGGGTGATCAGGATGACCGTAGAGCAAGTTTTTGGTGTGCAATGGTTTTTGTTCGTTATGCCAATGACCCTGAACCGATAATTGTTGAAAAATCTTGGGAGGGTCAAATATTGCGTGAACTTAAAGGTAAAAATGGGTTTGGCTATGACCCTATCTTTTATTTGCCTGAACTGAATTGCACTTCTGCACAACTCTCAGCAAAGGAAAAAAACCGGCGATCACATCGTGGTCAAGCACTACAAGAAATCTTAAAGCACCTTTTATCTTTCGAATAGTTTGTTAGCATTACCACCAATTTCCCTATATATCCACTACCCTTGGTGTGTCAAGAAGTGCCCCTATTGTGACTTTAATTCACATGAGGGTGACCCACAAGCTGATTATATTGCTGCATTAATTAGAGACTTGGATTGTGATCTAAAATATCTTCAAAACCGACAGATACATTCGATATTTATCGGTGGCGGTACTCCAAGTTTAATGAGTGTCAATGATGCAAAAGAATTATTCAAAGGCTTAAGACAGAAACTATCAATACCTAAAAATATTGAAATCACTCTTGAAGCAAATCCCGGTACATTTGATGCCAATAAGTTCGCCCAGTTTAGAGAGGTTGGTATCAATCGTTTGTCGATTGGTGTGCAGTCTTTTAATAATAAAAACTTAAAATTTTTGGGTAGGATACATAGTAGTGAGGAAGCAATCCAAGCTATTAGGGAAGCTCAAAAAGTTGGCTTTGATAACATCAATATAGATCTCATGTATGGCTTAAAGGATCAAACCACTGAGCTCTGTATGGAAGACTTGAGTTGCGCTATTGCACTTCAACCAAGCCATATTTCCTTCTATCAGCTTACACTTGAAGCAAACACTTTGTTTGCAAAATATCCCCCTAAACTACCTGCAGAAGACAACATCTGGGAGATGGGGGAAAAAGGCGCAGCGCTGTTACAGAATAGTGGTTTTGAGCAATACGAAATATCAGCCTATGGCAAAACACCTTCACAGCATAATATCAACTACTGGGAGTTTGGTGACTATATTGGGATTGGTGCAGGTGCTCACGGAAAAATTACAGACATTAAGGGAAAAAAGGTATTTAGAACATTAAAGCCCAAATCTCCCAGGGACTACTTAGTCCAATTTCAACACAATGACAGTGAATCATCTGTCAAGGTTGTTGATAATATAACCTTTGAGTTTATGCTCAATAGTCTTAGATTAAAGGATGGCTTTAATGTCGAATTATTTGAGACAAGAACAGGTCAACCATTTCAAGTGTTAAGTTCCAAACTTGACAAAGCGATTGATTTGGATTTAATAGAAATCCAAAAAAAATGGATTAAACCGACCACAAAGGGTTTCAATTTTTTAAATGAATTGCAGGAAATATTTTTGTGATAGTCATTTGAAGATTTCATTGGGCTTTGCTTGACTATATTTACAGTCTATGGCCTAATGCAACAAAAAAATATAATATTTCAGGTTAGATTATCAGTGATAATTTTTGGTCCTGAAAAAAAACTTGGAGGGTTAGTGCTAATAACACCAAGTGGTGCTTGATTGGCTGTGCTATCGGTGATTTTGGTACCATCGCAGTCATGCAAGACAGCGGTGTGTCAGTAATAATAATCTTTGCCTTGGCGATGCTGAATGGCATCATTACCAGTATTCTTCTAGAAACATACATGTTGATGCGGCAATCGATCAGATTTGGGAATGCCATTAGAACTGCTTTAGGGATGAGTTTGATTTCTATGTTGTCAATGGAGTTGGCAATGAATTTGGTCGATTATTTGTTCACGGGGGGAGCGATATTTCAATGGTCAGTATTACCGATAGCCTTATTTTTTGGATTTATAACCCCATGGCCCTTCAATTATTGGCGATTAAAAAAATTAGGTAAAGTCTGTCATTAGTTGAACTGGCTGTTAAAATACTCGCTAGTTTTTACAAATGTATAGATTATGGCATCACATAAAATCGCTGATGTTCTTACAGAGTCTTTGCCTTATATTCAAAAATTTAAAGGCAAAATAATTGTTATTAAATATGGCGGAAACGCCATGGTGGACGAAGAACTAAAGTCTAGTTTCGCACGAGATATTGTGCTCATGAAATCTGTTGGGATGAACCCCATAGTTGTTCATGGTGGTGGGCCTCAAATCGGAAAGACCCTTAAAAAACTAGGCATAGACAGTGAGTTTGTTGATGGTATGCGTGTCACTGACAGTGAGACCATGGATGTTGTTGAGATGGTCCTCGGTGGCTTAGTCAACAAAGGGATTGTCAACCTGATTCACCAACATGGAGGCAACTCTATTGGCTTAACAGGGAAAGATGGTCGCCTTATTACCGCGAAGAAATTAAAAAGCAAAATCGAACCAACCTCTGAGATTATTGACTTAGGCCATGTTGGTGAAGTTGATAAAATAGATACTTCAGTCATCGATTTATTATTGCAGCGTGACTTTATTCCCGTTATAGCTCCCATCGGAGTCGGCAAGGATGGCTTATCATACAATATCAATGCAGACCTAGTGGCAGGTTCAATCGCTGAGGCTCTGAATGCAGAGAAACTTATTCTACTTACCAGTACTGCAGGTTTGTTAGATAATAACGGCGAGCTTGTGACTGGACTGAATTCAACAACAGTAAAAAAACTTATAGATGATGGCACAATTCATGGTGGCATGTTACCGAAGATAAGCTGTGCACTCTTAGCGGTTGAGAATGGCGTAGCAAGGAGTCACATTATTGATGGCCGTGTACCTCATGCGGTACTCTTAGAGATTTTCACTGATTCAGGTGTTGGAACATTGATTACCCAAAATGACAAGCAGTAATAGAGAAACAATTAGTGTTAATGATTGCCAGGTTTTAGCTCATTATAAATACGATGGTGAGCAATATATCCTAACATTATCATCCTCTGAAATTGCTCAAAAAACTATTCCTGGGCAATTTGTACATATTACAGTATCAGATGTTACAGCCATGCGCAGACCCATTTCAGTTATGTCAGTCGATGAGGAGAATGGCGCCTTTGATCTACTCTACAAGATTGTGGGTGAAGGCACTCGTCAGTTAGCTGAGTGCAAAGTAGGCGACATGTTATCTGTGATTGGTCCAATCGGAAATGGTTTTCGTGTAACTGATAAAAAAAATCCACTTCTAATAGGTGGTGGTGTAGGAATGCCACCCATAATTGCGATTGCACAACAAATTAAAAACAATAATGACTATAACCCATTTGTTATTTTGGGTTCTGAAGTACCGTTTCCTTTCACACCTCAACCTAGTGAAATAAGCAATACTTGTCCTTCAAAAACGCACACCATGCCAATATTGGAAGAATGGAATGTAGCTTGTGGATTAGCCAGTTTGCAAGGCTTCAAAGGAGTCTATAAGGGCTATGTAACTGATTTAGCAAAAGAATATTTAGACACTTTGTCGAAAGAGGGTTTGTCGCAAGTTGGGGTTTATTCTTGCGGACCACACCCAATGCTGGAGGCTGTAGCTAAATTAGCTAGAGACTATAACTTACCCTGTCAGGTTTCATTAGAAGAATACATGGCTTGTGCGGTGGGTGGTTGCGCTGGATGTGTAGTGGAAGTGCAAACTGATGACGGTCCAGCAATGAAGCGAGTTTGTGTTGACGGCCCTGTGTTTGACGCACAATCAGTTTTTTCATGATTGCTGAGAATCTTAAAAAAGTAAAGTCACGAATCGATTCGGTTAAGCACGATCAACAAGTTGAGTTGATTGCTGTTAGTAAAGCTCGCTCAGTCACTGAAATTCAACAAGCTGTAGATGCAGGTCAAATGCAATTTGGAGAAAATTATCTGCAAGAGTCTCTAGATAAGATTGATTCGCTTGAAGGAAAAAATCTGATTTGGCATTTTATTGGTCCGATACAGTCAAACAAAACTGCAAGTATTGCGGAAAAATTTGATTGGGTTCACAGTATTGAAAGATTCAAGATTGCGAAGAGGCTGAGTGACCAAAGGCATCCTAAGCTGGGTCAATTGAATGTCCTATTGCAGGTAAACATCGACCGAGAAAAAACCAAGTCTGGTTTTTTTCTAGAAGATATTGACGAAATTGTTCCGGAAATAAAAAAGTTACCAAACATTTCTTTAAGAGGTTTTATGTGCATACCAAATCCAGATAATTCTGCTGACAGTTTTACTAAAATGGCTGAATTACTCTCAAAATATCCTGATTTGGATACTCTTTCTATGGGGATGTCTGCTGATTTGGAGTTGGCAATAGAGAAAGGCGCCACTTTTATTAGGGTTGGCGCCGATATTTTTGGTGAGAGGGAATATAATTGATATACAAAAGATTTAACGAAATGCAAACGTCTGATGCGAGATGACATTATGAAAATTAGATTATTTATTACCGGTGGTACCATTGACAAGGTTTACAATCAATCAAACGGTGAGCTTGAATTTGATAAGACTCATTTTCCAGAAATACTCTCAAGAGCTAGAATAGAAGTAGATTTATTGATAGAACAATTGCTATTAATAGATAGCTTGGACATGGTTGGTGCTGACCGCGAGTTAATTTTAGAGAAATGCATTAATTGTGAAGAAAAATACATCCTAATTACACATGGAACAGACACAATGTGCGAAACGGCCAAGCTATTGGGTGAAAGCTCTATTGACAAGACAATCGTTTTGTTTGGATCGATGGTGCCTTATGTAGTCAATGGTTCTGATGCCTTTTTTAATTTTGGTTGTGCTTTAGGTTCAGTTCAGTTGTTAAAAGCGGGCGTCTATATTGCCATGAATGGACGAATACTGCCATGGAACGATGTAGAAAAAAATAGGAGCTTGGGCATCTTTCAGTCACTAATCTCCTAATTAATGATCAAAGTTTATTTGGCGCTATCAATCATGTATTGAATGGCGGACTTAAGTTCATTGTCTGAACAGTCCATACAAGTCCCCTTTGGTGGCATGCCGCCCTTACCGGCAATAGCTACCATAAGAAGATCATCGATACCACGTTCGATTCTTGGTGCCCAATCTTCAAGAGAAGCGAACTTAGGAGCACCATTCATTCCAGAGCTGTGGCAAACTTGACACTTAGTGTTATAAACTTCTTCACCTGAACGCTCAACTTGTTCTGAAGTTTCAGATGATGCGACAGCGATATTACTGTCAATCCTGACCTCTCCAATTTGCTTGATGCGCTCTAATGTTGCACTATCGACTTGAGAATCTTTGCTAGCTGAATCATCGCTAGAGGCATTAAAGGCTTTAAAGCCAATAAACAGCATAACAATAGCCCAGACGGCAATCATTAATTTTGTAGAGCCTTTGGAACCTCGACTCATTGTATCTTCCTTGTTATCAGATTAAATTCCGGCATATTATACATTTGGTTATAATGGCTTGCAGCCGAATGCAACATAAATATGCTTAAAAAAAACCTCCTCAGAAGTCTTAATTTACTAAAAATAAGCACCTGGATAACAGCCATAATTTCAATGCTTTTGTTGTTGATTGTTGCATTTTTAATCACCTTCCCTCAATCAATAAAAGAGTCTCTAGAAGAAAGACTTTCCGAAATCAGTGGCCTAGAAGTCAGCGTTGAAAAATTGTCATTAGAATTTCAAGACAATGAACTGTTATTGGCAGTTAGGGGAGTTAATATCGGTGCTGCTGGGTTAAATCCAATAGCATCAATTGACGTGTTGCGATGGGATGCTAATTTATTGGCACTCTATAGAGGGATTGAGATTCCTGGACACATCGATATCAATGAATTGGTTATTGATACATCTTTTATTGATGAATATATATCCATTATCAATGCAGACTCAGTCTTTTCTAATTTGGGTTTGTCAGGAATATTAGCACTTCAATCTCTGTCAGTGAATAGTACAGTGCTTATTGGTGATGAGTCAGTCCAACTCGCACCCATAGAATTAAAAAGGAACAAAGAGAAGATTGTGCTGTCGATGGTGAGTCAGCCAATTGTCATTGACTCTGAGATGCCAAAACTCGGTAACACAGTAAACATCAAAACCAGTATTGACGTTGCCAGGGCTAGAGCTGATCGGGTGGCCGTTATTCCATTTACAATAAAAAATGAAGATTTCAATCTTTCAGCTCAACTAAAAATTTTTTCACAACAAGACAAAGTTTATCTAGAGTTTCAAAGCTATATTGATCAGATTGATGTCACTAAAATCAATCAAAATATTCCCGAAGCGCTTGCCAATACACAAAGTACCGAGTGGCTGGATAAAGTTATAGCGGAGGGCGTTTTGTCAGACATCATGCTGACGACACGATTTAATATATCTGGAGACCTTGAGACTCCAAATACAAAGTTTTCAGCCAACCTTCAGGATGCTAAGTTAAATGTGAATTCTGGTTGGGCACCTATAACAGATCTAAATGCAAAGGTGACATTTTCTAATGATTATGTCAATATAACTGGAAAAAATGCTAAGCTCGAAGGCATTGATTTGAGCTACTTAAATATTTCTATTCGCAATTTTAATAAACCCGAAGCTAAATTAGTATTAGATGGCAGATTTAATTCAAACAGCGAGACAATTTCTCAATTTATAAAACAGTCACCTGTTCCAGTGCGAGTTAAAGACTACCTAAATGAATTTGAACTGAGCGGCGATGTTTGGGGTAATGTCACTATTGTTACACCATTACAAGAGGATACAAAGAAAAAATTTGAGGTTGATTTCGACATGTATGTAACCGACAATACATTAAGCCTATTCGATGAAAATTTTTCCGTTAAACAATATAACTCACAGATTTCATACCATGATGGCCTCATACAAACAAAAGGTCAGGGTGTAATAGGTGGCGAATTATTTGAATTAGCCTTAAACCCTAGTGATTGGATTAAGGACAAATCTTCAACACTGAGGGTGAAAATGAGTCATACAGATGGTAACATAGATGCCTACATTAGTAAGAAAATGCGTGATGAATGGCACACTCAAATTGAATCAAAAGACCTTCAAGTGGGTGTTGATTTAGCAGTACGTGATGATGGTTCAATTATTGTCGAATTGAGCGACCTCAATATAACATCTATCGACGAAATCAATATTCCTTGGAAAATTTCTCCAGAAAATTTTCCAAGCTTTCACTTAATATCGAAGGATGCTGTAATTAATGGAAAACCTGTTCCAAACCTTGAGGTAGATTTGATCAGTCATGGTCCAGTCATGGAGATTAGTAACCTGATATTTGAAAACGTTGGGCTGAGTGAACAGGACTTGATATTTAATGGCAACTGGTTGGATGGTCGGACAGCACTAAGAGCAAATGCTTCGCATCAAAACCTATCTGACTTCTTAGTCAAATTTGGAGTAGATGAACCGGTCAGCGGTGGCGCATTTACAGCGGATGTACGTCTATTTTGCGACTGCAATCCCTGGGAGGCAACGGTACCAAAAATAAGCGGTTTTATTACAACCAATATTGAGGAAGGTGTTTTCACCAATCAGGATCCAAGCTTCTTCAAGCTACTCTCATTTATTAATTTAGAGTCGATCGCGAATAGGATGAGGATGTCAAGAAGTGAACTGAGGGAGCAGGGCTTTGTGTATGACCGAATTAATGTTAAATTGTTAGTTAACAATGGTAAGGCCAAGGTTGATTATTTTCAAGTCGAGAGTGAGGAAAGCGACATTGAATTGACGGGCTATATTGATTTAATTGAGCGTGATTACAATTTAGCAGCAAATGTCCAGCCTTCAATTGCTGACACCATACCCTTGGCGACTTATTTAGCCGGTGGTGGCTGGGCTGGTTTTGGTATTTGGGCTGCTGATAAGATGCTTTTTGGTGGCGAAATTATTGGCAGCTTGTTTGATAATTTTGTTGAGGTTACCTTTGTCATTACAGGACCTTGGTCTGAGCCCATAATCGAAAAACTAGATGGTGTTAAAGTTTTATGATAAATCAATTACTTAATGATCATAGTATTACTAAAGATGGGATTTATGGGTTACTGAATTGCCTATCTGAAACTGGCTCTGACTATTCTGATTTATATTTTCAGCACTCAATAGCAGAGTCATGGTTGTTGGATGAAGGTATCGTCAAGGATGGCTCATATAGTATCAACCACGGTGTTGGTGCTCGGTGTGTTAGAAGAGATAAGACGGGTTTTTCCTATTCAGATGAACTAAACCTTAAGGCAATCCAAGGCGCCATTGATTTTGCAAAAGGAATATCTGACAGCCCTCAAGGTCAAAACTCAAGTCCTCTAAAAAGCATAGATTATCCTTCTAAGTATCCAGCTTTAAGTCCGCTAGAGAGTTTAACCTCAAAAGAAAAGGTTGACTTACTTAGACAGATTAACTCGATCGCTCGAAAAGAACCTAAAGTGGTTGAGGTCAGTGCGTCACTTTCTGGCTCTTACACCGAGGTTTTAATTGCTTCTACGGATGGCGTCTATCAGATAGATTGCCGTCCCATGGTAAGAGTTAATGTGACTGTTATTGTGGAGCATAATGGTAGAATCGAGCAGGCTTCAAGTGGCGGAGGCGGTCGCTATGACTATGAATACTTTGTCAACAACTCTTTGGCTAATACTTATACCAAGGAGGCCATTCGACTAGCGTTAGTGGCGCTAGAATCAGAAGAGGCGCCTGCAGGGAAGATGCCTGTTATCCTTGGCTCTGGTTGGCCAGGTGTGCTGCTTCACGAAGCGATCGGACATGGACTCGAGGGTGACTTTAATCGCAAAGGCAGTTCCGTTTTTAGTAACAGAATTGGCGAACAAGTCTCCAGTGAAAAGTGCACCATTGTTGACAATGGAACGCTAGCAAACCATCGTGGAAGTTTGACAATTGATGATGAGGGTACGCCAACTCAAGAGACGGTATTAATAGAAAGTGGCATATTAAAAAGGTACATGCTAGACAAACTAAATGGTCGCCTCATGGGTCAGCCTAGCACTGGTAATGCTAGACGTGAATCCTACGCCCACATACCTATGCCAAGAATGACCAACACTTACATGCTAAATGGTGAAGATCATTTTGAGGATATGGTTTCGTCAGTAGAGAGTGGTATTTATGCAAAAAATTTTGAAGGTGGACAGGTTGACATTACCTCTGGAAAATTTGTTTTTTCAGCCAATGAAGCTTATCTGATCAAAGCTGGCAAGATAACGAAGCCCATTAAGGGAGCCACATTGATTGGGTCAGGTGACGAGGTACTACATCAGATTTCTATGGTTGGCAATGACCTTAAGATGGATCCAGGTGTTGGCGTTTGCGGTAAAGAAGGTCAGAATGTTCCTGTTGGTGTTGGTCAGCCTAGTTTGAAGGTTGATATGCTGACTGTTGGAGGTACACAGTTAAATATGTAGGTTAATACCTCTTCTTTTGCTGATTTTGAGTACTTTTTTCTAGTTTTTTGTGATTAAGTTGTTATAATCTCTTGTGGTTAAAACTAACAAAAAAAGTGCTAGAAAATTATTTACCTATTATCGTTTTTATTTTCTTAGGAATCGCTTTCGGTGTGGGTCTAACACTTGTCGGCTATCTTCTTGGACCCAGCAAACCTGATGAAGAGAAAAATTCCCAGTTTGAGTGCGGTTTCCCTGCATTTGAAGATTCACGAATGCACTTCAATGTGCGTTATTATCTAGTAGCGATTCTGTTCATTCTGTTTGATCTAGAGGTTGCCTTTTTTATCCCATGGGCAGTCGTTCAATCGAAACTTGGCTGGTTTGGCTTTATAGGAATGTCTGTTTTCTTGTTGTTGCTTGTGGTAGGTTTTATTTTCGAGTGGAAGAAAGGTGCGCTAGAGTGGGAGTAACGAGAATTTATTATGGCTATTGAAGGTTTAATGAAAGAGGGCTTTGTTACCACTTCGCTGGACAAGGTAATCAACTGGGCGCGTACTGGGTCTCTTTGGCCAATGACCTTTGGTTTGGCTTGTTGCGCTGTTGAAATGATGGAGGCTGGCTCGTCACGATATGATCTCGACCGCTTTGGCATCGTTTTCCGGCCATCACCTCGACAATCTGACTTGATGATTGTTGCAGGAACCTTAACTAACAAGATGGCCTCTCCTTTTCGCAAAGTTTATGATCAGATGCCAGAGCCAAGGTATGTCATATCTATGGGGTCCTGCGCTAATGGCGGTGGTTATTACCACTACTCTTATGCGGTTGTGCGGGGTTGTGACAGAATTGTGCCGGTTGATATCTATGTGCCGGGCTGCCCACCTACTGCAGAAGCGCTGTTGTATGGAATACTTCAACTGCAAGATAAAATACGTCGCACCAATACCATTGCTAGAAGCTAATATATGAAAAAATTAAAACAACAATTAATCAAAGCATTTGGCAGAAAAAGCGTTAACGACTCTTTTAATGAGTTGACGTTGACGATCGATAGCGGCAGTGTTGTAAAGATCTGCACTCAACTAAGAGATGAGTTTAATTTTGATATTTTGATTGACTTGTGTGGTATCGATTACCTATCTTATGGAGAATCAGATTGGGACGGTAACGCTAGCTCTTCTGGTTACGGTCGCGCCCGTGAGTTACAACTTTCTGAAAAAAAACAAAACAATCGATTTGCTGTTGTTTACCACTTACTGTCAGTTTCAAACAATAATCGTCTACGAGTAAAAGCGCTTCTTCCAGATGACTCGCTGATGATTAAGTCTGTCACAGGGATTTGGAATTCAGCCGATTGGTATGAGAGAGAAGCCTTTGATTTATTTGGTATCTTGTTTGAGAACCACACCGATTTGCGCAGAATTTTGACGGATTACGGCTTTGTCGGCCATCCACTTAGAAAAGACTTTCCAATGATTGGTGAAGTCGAAATGCGATACGACGAAGAATTAGGCAGAGTGGTTTATGAACCCGTAAGTATAGAGCCGAACATCAGCGTTCCTAGGGTTATAAGGAAATAACTATGTCTGAGATGCGCAATTACACCCTTAACTTTGGGCCACAACACCCTGCGGCACATGGCGTATTGAGACTTATTCTTGAGATGGATGGAGAAGTGATAGTGCGTGCTGACCCGCATATTGGGCTTTTGCATAGAGGTACTGAGAAATTAGCAGAATCAAAACCCTACAACCAGTCGATTGGTTACATGGACAGACTCGACTATGTTTCCATGATGTGTAACGAGCATGCCTATGTGATGGCGATTGAGAAGATGCTTGGATTAGAGGTGCCAGAGCGCGCAAAATACATTCGGGTGATGTTTGATGAAATTACTCGTATCCTTAATCACTTGTTGTGGTTAGGTACGCATGCGCTTGATGTTGGTGCAATGAGTGTCTTCCTTTATGCCTTTAGAGAACGTGAGAAGTTAATTGATTGTTATGAGGCGGTCAGTGGTTCAAGGATGCACGCGACTTATTATCGTCCAGGTGGTGTTTATCGTGACTTGCCAGATAAAATGCCTCAATACCTTGAATCAAAATTACGTAGTAAAGAAGAACTGAAGGAGATGAATAAAAATCGTCAAGGATCGTTGCTCGAATTTATCTCAGATTTTGCTAACAATTTTCCAGAAAGCATTGATCAGTATTCTGGCCTCTTGACAGACAATAGAATTTGGAAACAACGCCTAGTCAATATTGGCGTAGTTACTGCAGATCGTGCAAAACAGCTCGGTTTTACTGGACCTATGTTGCGTGGGTCGGGTGTTGAGTGGGATCTTCGAAAAACCCAACCTTATTCAGTTTATGATCAATTAGAGTTTGACATTCCTGTAGGTGTCACAGGTGACTGCTATGACCGTTATTTAGTGCGCATGGAAGAAATGCGTCAGTCATGCCACCTTGTTAAACAATGCGTGAGATGGTTAAAATCTAACACTGGCCCCGTTATGTCTGATGACCATAAAGTGTCTCCCCCTAACCGGGGTGATATGAAAGATGACATGGAGTCATTGATCCATCACTTTAAATTATTCACTGAGGGATATTGCCTGCCTGAGGGTGAAGTATATTCAGCTGTTGAAGCCCCTAAAGGTGAGTTTGGCGTCTACTTAGTTTCTGATGGTGCCAACAAACCATACCGTATCAAAATTCGAGCTCCTGGCTTTCCCCATTTAGCATCCATAGATGAAATGGCAAAAGGACACATGCTCTCGGATGTGGTGACAATTATTGGTACCCAGGACATTGTTTTTGGAGAAATTGATAGATGATTTCGGATCAAGCGAAAAAAGAAATTGACATTTGGGTAGCAAAATACCCAGAAGGAAGGCAAAGCTCTGCTGTTATGCAGGCGCTGACGATTGTTCAAAAGGAAAATGGTGGGAGTTTAACAAATGAGTTAAAACAAGCTGTCGCAGATTACCTTGAAATGCCCACAATTAGCGTTCAAGAGGTAGCCACATTTTATGAGAACTATAACAACAAGCCGGTAGGAAAACATGTGATTCGCTTTTGTCACAATATATCATGCATGCTAAACGGCTCGGATGAGTTAATCTCTTATTTAGAGGAAAAATTGGACGTCAAAACGGGAGAGATAAGTAAGGATGGTCTAGTGAGCGTCAAAAGGGTTGAATGTTTGGGTGCTTGTGTGGGCGGGCCAATGTGTCAAATTGGAGACCAATATTATGAAAACCTGACAAAAAAAGGCATTGATGAGATTTTGGAGGGTCTAACGTGAATAACGTTTGTTTGAAAAGTATAGATAAAGATAACCCTTCAAGTCTTGCGACTTATGAAACCATGGGTGGCTATAAAGTTTGGCACAAAATTCTTCATGGCGAGCTATCACCTGAGAAAATTCTTGAAGAGTTAAAGATTTCAGGTCTAAGGGGGCGCGGTGGTGCGGGTTTTCCAACGGGCTTAAAGTGGAGTTTTATGCCGCGCAATCAAGAGGGGCAGAAGTACGTAGTTTGTAATTCTGACGAAGGCGAGCCAGGCACTTGTCATGATCGTGACATTTTAAGATTTAATCCACACTCAGTCATTGAAGGGATGGCAATTGCAGGCTATGTGATGAATGCAACAGTTGGTTATAACTATATTCGTGGTGAGTTCATGGAGCCTTATTACCGTTTTGAAGAAGCCTTGAAAGAGGCTTATGATGCTGGTTTGTTGGGTACTAACATTAAAGGCAGTAAGGTGTGTTTTGATCTTTATTCTCATCTGGGGGCAGGCGCTTATATTTGTGGTGAGGAGACTGCATTATTGGAGTCGCTTGAGGGTAAAAAAGGACTACCAAGATTTAAGCCGCCGTATCCAGCAAATGTAGGACTATATGGCAAACCAACAACCATCAATAACACCGAGAGTTTTGCATCAGTACCTGAAATTCTTTCTCGAGGCGGCCAATGGTTTGCTGATCTAGGTGTGGTAAATTCAGGTGGTACAAAGTGTTTTTCGGTAACTGGTAATGTCAAGAATCCCGCTAATTTTGAAATCCCAATGGGAACACCTTTTAGTGATTTATTAGAATTGGCTGGCGGTTTAAGGGAAGGTAGAACTCTTAAAGGGGTAATTCCTGGAGGTTCATCTACCCCAGTAATTCCTGCAGCAGAGGCGATGAAAATGACGATGGATTATGATTCCATTGAAAAGGCAGGGTCAATGCTTGGTGCTGGCTCAGTTATTGTGATGGATGATACAACCTGCATGGTGAAGGCTTTGACGCGCTTAGCGCATTTTTATTACGATGAGTCTTGTGGCCAGTGTACCCCATGCAGAGAAGGTACAGGCTGGATGTATCGAGTCTTAAAACGCATTATGGATGGTCAGGGTAAGAGTGAAGACTTAAAGCTTTTACTTTCTGTGCAGGATAAGATAATTGGTAATACGATCTGCGCATTGGGTGATGCCGCAGCGATGCCTGTTGAGAGTTTTATTACACATTTTAGAGAAGAGTTTGAGTACTACATCAAGCACGGGAAAAGTATGGTGGAAAACGATGGTTGATATTGAAATCGAAATCGACGGTAAAGTTGTACATGGATACTCAGGTGAGACTGTTATTTCAATTGCGGATAGAGAGGGTATCGACATTCCTCGATTCTGTTACCACAAAAAACTATCTGTCGCAGCAAACTGCAGAATGTGTTTGGTGGATATAGAGGGTAATCCAAACCCTCAACCTGCATGCTCAACACAAAGCTCTTTTGGGATGAAAGTTCATACCAAAAATGAAAAAGCCAAAACTGCGCAAAAGGCTGTTATGGAGTTTTTGTTAATCAACCACCCACTGGATTGTCCAATTTGTGATCAAGGTGGTGAATGTGAGTTACAAGATGTGGCTATGGAATTTGGTTCTGACATATCAAGGTTTACTGAAGGCAAGCGTATTGTTGATGATAAGGAGATAGGCGCCCTGATTCAAACAGATATGACGCGTTGTATTCACTGTACACGTTGTGTTCGATTTGGTGCAGAAGTTGCAGGCATAGTTGAAATGGGTGCTACGGGTCGAAGTGAAGATTTGAAAATTGAACCATTTTTATCAGAAGGGATTCAGTCAGAACTTTCGGGCAACATGATTGATGTATGTCCGGTCGGAGCATTAACTTCTAAGCCTTTCCGTTATGGAGTTAGATCTTGGCAGATGAACTCGATTCAGACCATTGCACGTCATGACCTAGTGGGTTCAAATATCTTTACTCAAACACACGAAAGTAAAGTCAAGCGTGTAGTTGCCAGAGATAATGAAAACATCAATGAGACTTGGATTTCAGACAGAGACCGTTTTTCATACCAAGGGCTTAACAGTGACAATCGTATCTTGATTCCTAAGATCAAAATTAAAGGTGAATGGCAAGATACTTCATGGGATGATGCACTAGATTTTGCAGCAAACGGCATAAAAAAACACGCTAAAGAGGGGTCACAAATTGGCACTCTTGCATCGAAAAACGCAACTCTTGAAGAGTTATATTTGCTACAAAAATTTACAAGAGGCCTAGGGTCAGATAACCTTGATTATCGGCTAGATGCTGCTAATCCGAGTAACGCAAAGGTATTAGAGTCAAATATTTCTTTAACTGAATTAGAAACCATTGATCACGCACTTATTGTAAATTCATATTTACGCTTAGAGCAGCCAATGATCAATCATCGTATTAGAAAGGCGACTTTAAATGGTGCAAGCGTTTCAACTATAAATGCGAAGGCTTTCGATTTCAATTATCGCATTAGTCATTCTGTATTGACATCCCCACAAAATACTGTAGCTACTCTTTCAGGTGTCTTAAAAGCGTTACTTGATAAAAATTCACAAACTTTGCCTGATTATTTAAATTCTGTCAGTGTTCATCAAACACATATAGATATAGCTAATGCGCTATTAAATGCCGAGCATCCAGTAGTTGTACTTGGAGAGCATGTGAATGGTAATAAATGCTCGGATCAAGTCGCTACACTGGTTTCTGAAATCGCTAAAGCTTCAGAAGCAAAAACTCTAAATGCAAGTTTAACGGGCAATGCACATTCTGCAGAAAGGGTAAATTTTAAGCCTGAAAACGGTAAAAATGCGCTACAAATCCTTTCATCTGATTTTACTGCATTTGTTTTGTTCGATGTTTACCCGACTTTTGACTGTATTGACTCAGAAAATGCAATTGAACATTTGAGTCATGATGATGCATTTGTTGTTGCCATGAATAGTTTTGATGATGAATCAGTTTTGAATTGTGCAAACGTAATTTTACCAATTGCGAGTTTCTATGAAACTTCTGGTACGCACATTAATGTAGACAATATTGCTCAGTCCTATAGCGCCTCGGTTAAGAGTGCTGGAGAATCCAAACCAGGGTGGAAGGTAATTAAAGTTTTAGCGGACTTGCTCAATCTCCAAGGTTTTGACTTTACGGATTCATCCCAGATAGCTGATAAAGCATTATCTTTAACCCCTAATACCTCCGAGATCGAAGTTCCTATTAGCAATTCTAAAATGCCGAATATTACTACTGTTTGGCAATACACACCCTATGCTAGTGATGTAGTTGTTCGTCATGCATCTTCATTACAACAGACACGGATTGGACAGATAAGTGAGGCTTCGGTTTGCAAGGCAACCGCAAAATTATTAGAACTCTCAGAAGGTGACTTGTATAAGGGTGTTCCAGTCAATATTAACGAATCAGTAGCGGAAGGTTGTGTGTTTGTTCACACTCATCTGCCGAGACAGTGTTAGGAGTGGTATAGATTATGTGGCAAGGTTTTGTAGATTTTGTTTATCAATATGTACCATGGTTTGATGGTGGGCTAGCAGTTGTACTCATCATCCTAATTAAAGGAGTCGCTCTAATATTGCCACTCATTATCATGATGGCTTACATGACTTATGCTGAACGCAAGGTTATTGGCTATATGCAGCTTAGAATTGGTCCAAACCGAGTCGGCCCAATAGGCCTATTGCAGCCATTTGCTGACGTATTCAAATTGATGTTTAAAGAAATCATTTTTCCAACCAAGGCCAATGTTTATTTGTTTGTATTGGCGCCGATATTAGCTTTTGTACCCGCAATTGCGATATGGGCAGTTATACCTCTGGGGCAAGACTTCTACATCACCAACCTGGATATCAGCCTGCTTTATGTTCTAGCGATTGGCTCTGTTGGTATTTATGGCATCATCTTAGCGGGATGGGCTTCTAACTCAAAATACCCATTATTGGGGGCATTAAGAAGTGCTTCATTATTGGTCTCATACGAAATTGTGGTTGGATTTGTAGCTGTTACCGTGGTGATGGCAGCAAGCTCTGTAAATTTAAACGAAATCGTCTCAAGCCAGTCTGGCGGCATTTGGAATTGGTACTGGATCCCATTATTTCCAATGATGATTGTTTTCTGGATTTCTGCATTAGCAGAAACTAACCGTGCTCCATTTGATGTCGTCGAAGGCGAATCAGAAATTATGGGTGGCACTCATGTTGAGTATTCAGGAATGTGTTTTGCATTATTCTTTATGGCTGAATATATCAACATGATTATGATGGCAGCGCTTGCTGTATTGATGTTTTTTGGAGGTTGGCATTCTCCATTTGAGGGTGTGCCATATTTGCAAGAATTCTTTGCATTTGTGCCAGACATAATGTGGTTGCTTGGGAAAATGAGCTTTTTTCTTTTCCTTTATTTATGGATTAGGGCAACCTTCCCAAGATATCGTTATGACCAAATTATGCGCCTATGTTGGAAAGTGTTTTTACCGCTCACTATTGCTTGGATTATGGTTGTGGCATTGATGACTCAACTTCATTTAGGACCTTGGTTCTAGGGAGGAAATAAGTAATGATTAATAAAATTAAAAAAATTTTTAAAGACTTTGGATTAAGTGAGATTCGTGCAGGGATGAAGATTACTGGAAAACAGTTAACCAATGACAAAATTACCGTTCAGTTTCCTGAAGAGCGAACACCGATTTCGCCTAGGTTTAGAGGTTTACTTGCGCTGCGTCGTTACCCTAATGGTGAGGAGCGTTGTATCGCTTGTAAATTGTGTGAGGCGGTGTGTCCTGCAAATGCCATTACCATTGAGTCCGAAATGAGGGACGATGGAACGCGCAGAGCAACGAAATATGATATTGATTTGTTTAAGTGTATTTTCTGTGGCTTTTGTGAAGAGTCTTGTCCCGTAGATGCCATCGTTGGGACCCACATCTTCGACTACGCATTTGAGACTAGAGAGGGCAGTATTATTGACAAAGAAGGTTTGCTGGAAGTTGGTGATAAGCACGAAAAGGCTATCAGTAAAGCCAGACAAGCAGATTCGAAGTACAGATAAAGGCTGATTATGGAATTTTCATCAATTTTGTTTTATGTGTTTGGTTTCTGCTTCGTTGCAAGTTCGGCGATGTTGGTGATTGCAAGAAATACCCTGAAAGCAGCAATGCTTTTAATTTTGTCTTTTTTCAGTGTGGCAAGTTTGTGGCTATTGTTAGAAGCTGAGTTTTTAGCGATCACATTGATCCTAGTCTATGTAGGCGCTGTAATGGTGCTTTTCTTATTCGTCATAAAAATGCTCAACATTGATCAGTCAACGATTCGAGCAAAATTTACTACATACTTGCCACTTGGAATCTTTGTTTCGATGGTTGTTATTGCTCAAATGGCGCTTGTTTTAAGTGCTGGACAGTTTGATCTTGAAACTGTTGAGGAGCCTGCTAGGCATATTGCTGGCTATAGCAATATCACCGAGTTGGCAAGTGATTTATATACCACCTATGTCTATCCATTTGAGCTTGCAGCTGTCTTATTACTAATTGCGATTATCTCCGCGATTACCCTTGTGCACCGTAAAGAGAGCAGAAGCAAGAGGCAAAATATTTCTGAACAGGTTAGTGTTCAGGCATCAGACAGGGTGCGTTTGGCTTCTATTTCGTCAACCAAGACTAAGAAGCCTAAATGATTGCACTATCTGATTATCTGATTTTGAGTGCCATTGTTTTTTGTATTGGTTTGGCAGGTATTTTTATCAACAGGACTAATATCATCATGTTGTTGATGTGTGTTGAACTGATCCTCGCAGCAGTGAACACAAACTTTATTGCCTTTTCTTATTACTCCTCGGATGTGGCGGGTCAGATATTTGTCTTCTTTATTTTGACGGTTGCAGCGGCGGAAGTTGCTATTGGTCTGGCTATTCTGACATTGATGTACAGAAATCGTGGCTCGATTGATGTTGATGTGACCAATAGTTTGAAAGGCTAGCTATGGAAAATACCTATTTAACAATTGTTCTAGCGCCACTTATTGGTGCAATCATAGTTGGTCTTGCTGGTCATAGATTGGGTCGAACCTTGTCTCATTCTATTGCCATTTTAGGTGTTACAGTTTCAACGGTTTTGGCACTTTATGTCTTCAATCATCATGTACTCCAGGGAGCTGAAGTATTTAATGAAAACATCTACACCTGGATGCAGGTTGGTGGTCTTAATATGAGTGTTGGCTTTCTCGTAGATAACCTTACTTCGGTGATGTTGCTTGTGGTCTCATTTATATCTTTAATGGTGCACATTTATACCATTGGCTATATGCAAGAGGACGAAGGTTACACCAAGTTTTTTAGCTATATCTCTCTGTTCACTTTTGCAATGTTTATGCTAGTGATCTCGAACAATTTTATGCAGTTATTTTTTGGTTGGGAAGCTGTAGGTCTTGTTTCTTATCTATTAATTGGCTTTTGGCACCATAAAGAATCAGCAGTTGAAGCAAGCCTCAAAGCCTTCTTGGTTAACAGAGTGGGAGATTTCGGTTTCCTATTAGGGATAGCGGTTTTGCTAATGTTTTTTGGTACCATGGATTATGTAGAAGTATTTACACTGGCTAATCAAGTAAACGGTCAAACAATCTTTGGTGATATTTCAGTAATTACTGTTATTTGTCTGCTTTTATTTATAGGCGCTATGGGTAAATCAGCGCAAGTACCATTGCATGTCTGGCTACCAGGCTCAATGGAAGGTCCGACACCTATTTCAGCACTGATCCATGCAGCAACAATGGTAACGGCTGGTATTTTTATGGTCTCTCGTATGTCGCCTATTTTCGAACTCAGCGATGTGGCATTGACTGTTGTGATGGTGGTTGGAGCGATTACGGCAATATTCATGGGTTTACTGGGTATCGTTCAGAATGATATCAAGCGTGTTGTTGCTTACTCAACACTTTCTCAGTTAGGGTACATGACAGTAGCCTTAGGTGTTAGTGCATACTCAGTGGCTATTTTTCACTTGATGACACATGCTTTCTTTAAGGCTTTATTATTCTTGGCCGCAGGTTCAGTGATTGTTGCTTTGCATCACGAACAAGATATTCGAAAAATGGGTGCACTCAGAAAGAAAATGCCAATTACCTATATTACGGCTTTGATAGGAACGCTTGCGTTGATTGGTTTCCCGGGTTTTGCAGGTTTTTATTCAAAAGATATGATTATTGAAGCGGTCCATTTCTCTAATTTACCGTTTGCTGATTGGGTTTATTACGCGGTCGTTTTTGGTGTGTTTATTACCGCTTTCTATTCGTTACGTATGTTTTTTATCGTGTTCCATGGTGAATCCCGTCTTGACCAACATGCAGAAGAGCATGTACACGAACCTGCGCTATCGATTACTGTGCCGTTAATTGTTTTGGCAATACCTTCTGTGATTATTGGATATTTAACAATTGAACCAATGTTATTCACAGGCTGGTTAGACAACTCTATCTATATTGATGCTAGCGTGCATGGATCTGTAGCTGCTCTGAAAGAGCATTTCCATTCAGCCTTTGGTTTGTTACAACATTCAATTGTCACTGTTCCTTTTTGGATGATGGTTGGTGGTAGTTTGGCGGCGTGGGTATTTTCGCTTTATCGCACAGATTGGGCTAAGAAAATTCAAGAACGTTTCCATCGCACAAACTATGTATTGGAGTCACTTTATGGCTTTGACCGTTTGAACGATATTGTCTTTGCCAATGGCTCCAGAAAGCTAGGCGAATTTTTGTGGCGTATTTCGGACATGACAATTATTGACCAGTTTGTTGTTAATGGCAGTGCAAGATTAATGCGTTTCATGGGTTCGGTTATTCGGCCAGTTCAAACTGGCTACCTTTATCATTACGCCTTTTTTATGATTATCGGTCTAATGCTTGTTTTAACTTGGGTGCTTGTTGTTGGCGAAAACCCACTCATTCAGTTAGGGTCATAGTATGGAATCGCTACTTAGTTTGTTAATTTGGTTGCCAATAGTAGGAGGTATTTCGGTCCTAGTTATTGGTAACAATCGCAGCGATTTAGCCCGCTGGGTAAGTGTTGCAGTTTCCATTATTGTGTTTGCACTGTCATTGAATCTTTGGAACGGCTTTGACACCTCAACCCAAGGAATGCAGTTTGTTGAAAACACTGCCTGGATATCTCAGTTCAATATCAACTACCATATTGGCATTGACGGTATTTCGATGCTCCTTATCTTATTGACGACTTTATCAACTTTCTTGGTCATTATTGCCGGTTGGGAAGTTATTCAAAATAGGGCGGCCGACTATATGGCAGCATTTTTGATAATGGAAGGTCTAATCATTGGTGTATTCTCATCGCTGGACGCAATACTGTTCTATGTTTTTTGGGAAGCGTCTCTCATACCAATGCTACTCATAGTCGGTATTTGGGGTGGTCAGAACCGTGTTTACGCTGCAATCAAGTTTTTCCTTTATACTTTCCTAGGTTCAGTATTCATGCTGGTATCACTAATATACATGTACATTCAAGGTGGCTCGTTCTCTCTGGATGTGCTAAATGAGCTACCATTGTCACTCACTGAGCAAAGTTGGATTTTTTGGGCATTCTTCTTAGCATTTGCAGTCAAAGTACCAATGTTTCCAGTGCACACTTGGTTGCCTGATGCTCACGTACAAGCACCAACAGGTGGATCAGTCATTCTTGCTGCAATTATGTTGAAGATGGGTGGCTACGGTTTCTTCCGTTTCTCATTGCCCATAACACCTGACGCTTCATCAGAGTTTGCAATTGTAGTGATTGTTCTTTCATTGATTGCAATTGTCTATATTGGATTTGTTGCACTCGTGCAAAAAGACATGAAGAAACTTATTGCTTACTCTTCTATTTCGCATATGGGCTTTGTAACGTTAGGTGTCTTCGCATTATTTTCAATTGTTAAGATGGGTACAGACGGTCAAATATACTCAATAGCTGGTGGTAGCCTTGAAAGTGTTTATCTTGGTCTTGAGGGTGCAATGATTCAAATGATATCTCACGGTTTTATTTCAGCAGCACTGTTTTTGGTTGTCGGTGTTCTTTATGAAAGATTACATTCAAGAGAAATTTCTAGCTACGGCGGTGTGATTAATTCAATGCCAAAATTTACTGGCTTTGCAGTCTTGTTTGCCCTTGCAAATGCAGGTCTTCCAGGTACTTCAGGCTTTGTAGGTGAATTTATGGTGATTCTAGGTTCACTTCAAGCAAATTTCTGGTACGCCTTCTTTGCGGCAACGATTTTAATAGTAGGCGCAGCGTATACATTGTGGATGGTGAAGAGAGTTTTCTGGGGTCCTATAGTGAATTCAGATGTTAGTACTTTAAGTGACATCAACACTCGAGAGTTCTTTGTATTGGCGGTTCTAGCAGTAGCTGTCTTAGTTGTTGGCGTCTATCCTCAACCTTTGATTGAAGTGATGCATGTTTCAATGGTTAACCTGCTTGAGCAAGCACTCACAACCAAACTACCGGCGGCGTTATGATGGATTATCAATTCAATACTGCTGACTTATTTTTTGCTCTTCCAGAGTTGTTTATGATAGCTGCTATTGCATTAATATTACTACTTGACTTGTTTGTCTCTGAGCGCTTCCAAAATCTTACTTATTACTTAACTCAATCCACACTAGCTATCACCGGTTACTTTGCATTTAATCTAATTGGTGAATCGGCTGTTATTTTTGATGGCACTTATGTACTTGACACTATCGGCTCTTATTTCAAAGTCTTTATGATGGTCTTTAGCATAGTGGCTTTGGTTTATTCTCGACATTATTTAAGAGCACATAATTTATTGAAAGGTGAATACTTTATTCTATCCCTGCTCTCAGTGCTTGGCATGATGGTTATGGTTTCTGCCCACAGTATGCTGACGATTTACTTAGGTTTAGAGATCATGTCATTGTCTTTGTACACACTTATAGCGATCGCTAGAGATCGAGCTGTCGCGGTAGAAGCAGCGTTAAAGTATTTCGTGCTTGGTGCAATCGCATCAGGGTTGCTACTTTATGGCATGTCGATGATTTACGGTATTACTGGTAGTCTAGATATTGGCCAAATTGCGGCATTTGCAACGGGTGCAAACTTGAACTCTGAGCAAGTACTTATTCTCAACTTTGGGTTAGTGTTCTTAGTAATTGGTATTGCCTTCAAATTCGGTGCTGTTCCATTTCATATGTGGGTACCAGATGTTTATCAGGGTGCACCAACTTCAGTCACAATGTTTTTATCCACTGTGCCGAAGTTTGCTGCAACTGCTATGTTGGTGCGCCTACTAATCGATGGTCTTGGTGGACTGCAAGCTTATTGGGCAGATTTGTTCATAATTCTTGCAATTCTTTCTATCGGCCTAGGTTCATTAGTTGCTTTGATGCAGACAAATATAAAACGCTTGTTGGCGTACTCAACTATTTCCCATATCGGTTTTATTTTGCTTGGTTTTATAACAGGTGTCGTTGAAGGCTATGGCGCTGCTACCTTCTATGTTTTGGCTTATGTATTAATGAGTTTGACAGCTTTTGGCATTATTATTGCTTTGAATAAACAAGGATTTGAAGCAGATCAAATTGTTGACTTTAGAGGTTTGAGCAAACACTCACCTTGGTTTGCTTTGTTAATGCTATTTGTTATGCTTTCAATGGCTGGTGTACCTCCATTCATTGGCTTCTATTCTAAGCTGTTTATTCTTCAGCAAGTCGTTTCAGCAGGCTATATTTATTTAGCGGTTGCTGCAGTTGTATTTGCAGTTATCAGTGCATATTACTACCTCCAAATCATCAAAACAATGTACTTTGATGATGCTGAAAAAGAAATTACGGTAACAGCCCCCTTGGACATGCGCATTATTCTTTCCATCAATGGAGCTTTGATTCTAGTTCTTGGTTTAATGCCAAGCTACTGGATGGAATTGGCTATTTCTTTGTTTTAAAAAATCAAACATCAGGCAAATTGCCTAAGTAGTTTAAGAGCGCGTTAAGAATCAACTATAAATCACAGAGTTTATAATTAAAGTATTTATAGAGATTGATAAATGATTGTTGCTCACAGAGGTGCTTCCGATGATGCACCAGAAAATACTCTTGAGGCATTTCGCTTAGCTTGGTCGCAGAACGCTGATGCGATTGAGGGTGATTTTCGTCTTACCAAAGATGAGCAGATTGTCTGCATTCATGATGAGGATACCTCTCGCACCTGTGATGAAAAACTGATTGTTGCAGAAAGCACTTATGCTGAATTAAGTAAACTCGATGCATCTACATACTATAAAGGTGATTTAGCCCCACAATCAATCCCTTTACTTAGCGAAGTCTTTAAAACAATACCTAACAATAAGGGTATTTTTATCGAGGTTAAATGTGGTCCTGAAATCGTTCCTACTCTGATCAATTGGATAGTAAATTCGAATCTTCGAAAGGAACAAATTTCAATCATAGCATTTGATAATCATGTAATTAAAGCCTTTAAATCAATTGCGCCTCATATTAAAGCGCACTGGTTATATGACGTGAATGAGCCAGTCAGTAGCCACGAGTTGCTAGATTTTTTAAGAGATATCAAGGCCGACGGTCTTGGCTCAAACAATAAAAACTCTCAAGAACTTGTCAACAGTATCACCAAAGCTGGTTTTGAGTACCACTCATGGGCTATTGATGACATACAAACTGCTGAACAATTATTGAAGTGGGGGGCGACTTCAATTACAACAAACAAGCCAGGCTATTTAAGGCAACAGCTTTCAATTAAATTTACTTCTTGACGATAACTCTTAATGGGTTATAAAATGCAGGCTTTCATTTCAAGGCAAATTTGTATTTTCAATGAGCAATAAATTCTCTACAAATGTCCTTGCAGCCATAATATCAGCTTTTAGCTTCTCGCTTGCAGCGGCAGCTGTTCCGTACTTTTACAAAGTAGGAGGTAGCATTTTCTTGTTGCTTAGTGTGCGCTATATTTTCACCCTATCCTTGTCTAGCGTTTTAGATAAGTCACCCAAAAAACAAAGAACTAAGGAAGCTCGTATAAGGTTAGTGTTAATTAGTATATTTCAAGCAATATTTGTTGGCTCATACATGTATTCCATCAAACTGATTCCTTTAAGTTTGGCTGTGGTTGTAATTTACACGTTTCCAATCATTACTTTTTTCGCTAATTCATTAATGAAAAGTAGGTCAATTGATGTGTTATCGGTTTTGGCTCTATTGGCTTCTTTGCTGGGCATATGGGTGCTGGTTCAGAGTGATACTAGTGACTGGAATTTGTGGGGTGTGTTTTGGGGTTTGTTTGCATCAGTTGCACAGGTGTTTGTTAACATTCTATCTCGTCACGAGAGTGTGACGCCAGGATGGGGCTTAATTAAATATATTATGGTGTTACCTGCAACGGTTTTTGTATTAATTTATTTTATGACTACTGCAGCACCCATAGCATCAGTGACTGCACCGATGTTAATGTGGGGTATTGCTTCAGCTATAGGTATGAGTGGCGGTTTTTACTTTTTCTTCCACTCTATTGCAAAAATTGGTCCTGTTCGCACGTCTAATGTAATGTACATGGAGCCAGTTTTTACTATCATTCTTGGCGTTATGCTACTCCAAAATGTACTCGGCTATTCTCAGTGGCTAGGCATGCTAATAATTTTGTTAGCTACAATTTCTCTTGAGCGATGGGGTAAAAAATATGATTAAATTTAAGGTGTCATTATGAATGAAAGAATAGACATTTTATTATCAAATTTTTTGAAGAACAGCGTACCTGCTCATGGGCTTCCTGCTGTAGCTTATAATAATTCTGAGTTCTGGAAAATTGAATCCGAAACCGTATTTATTCAGAATTGGGTTTTTGTGGGATTTGTTCATGAACTCAAAAAGCCTGGTGATGTTGTTACATGTTCGGTTGCCGGTCAACCCTTGATTCTTATTAAGAACAAGCTTGGTGAAATCAACGCCTTTCATAATGCCTGTAGACACCGTTGCCTAAAATTGGTTGATGAACCAAAAAATGTGGGAACTAAGTTGCGTTGCCCGTATCATTCTTGGACTTATAATTTGGATGGTGAGCTTTGCGCAACTCCTTTTTTTGCTGGAGAAGAACATCAGGTTGAGGGTTTTGAGTTATCTAAACATGGCCTAAAGCCAGTAAGACTGGCTATCTGGCATGACTGGATTTTCGTTAACCTAAGTGCCGATGCGCCAGAATTTGAGGAGTATTCAGCACCCTTGATTAAGTATTTTGATGATATCAACTTTGAACAAGTCAAACCAGTTGCGACACTTGATTTTGGTGAAATTTCAACCAATTGGAAGTTTCTAATGGAAAACTTTATTGAACCTTACCATGTTCAGTTTGTTCATCGTACGACAACAAATCAACCACTCAAAGACCACTACACTATCGTTGATGATGTTTGTCTAGGAAGCGCTATTGAACTGGATGAAGAAGACAAAGTGAAAGGCAGCCTTTCTGTCAGCTCGAGATACCTCACGCTATTTCCTAACTTTATTATTGGTCGATATTTCCCTGACCAGATTGGGGTCTACTTGAATGTTCCAGTTGACTCTGGGCACACTCAGCAGAAAAGAGTTATTTATACGACTGAGGGACAAACTCTATCAAAAGAAGAAGTTGATGCAATGAAAAAATTATGGTGGGATGTGCATAAAGAAGACCATGCAATTTGTGAAAGAATGCAACTCGGTCGTGCCTCACCAGTAGCAAAGGAAGGTGGCTTTCTGTCGCCTCATTGGGAAGATAGCGTTCGTGCATTCCAAACAATGATCGCAGAGGCTGTAATGAAAACATCAAAAAACATTTAAAGGAGGACATATGTCTACTGAAAGTAATGATAATGGCTATAGATTAGCTCACACAATGATAAGAGTGCTAGACCTAGAAAAATCAATCCATTTTTATTGTGACATTCTGGGTATGCAAGTCTTGAGAAGAACTGATTATCCTGGCGGTAGCTACACCAATGCATTTGTAGGTTATGGGCCCGAGACTGAATTCCCCGCATTGGAGTTGACATATAACTGGGATCAAAAAGAGCATTATGACAAAGGTAATGGCTGGGGTCATATCTGTATCGAAACACCTGACGTTTATAAAGCTGTTGAAGACCTCGAAGCTCAAGGAGCAAAGATTATCACTCCAGCTAAACCGATGAATGCTGGAACCCGTATCCTTGCATTTATAGAAGATCCGGATGGCTATGTTGTTGAATTGAATGAAAAACTTAACTTAACTCAATAAGGAAAATGATGGAAGATAATAAACCAAAACTCTATAAATTTAGCGATATAGAGCACCGTTTACATACTTTAGAGCCAGGACAAACCTATATCAAGCCTTTTGTCACCAGTGCTGTCAGTGACACTATGTGTGGTGGTCTCAATTTTTTAAATCAAGTTTCAGTACCTTGGGAATTAACTTGTGATGAAATTATTTATTGCATGGAAGGCACCTTTAGATTGACCTGTGATGGAGAGTCATATGTTTGTACGCCTGGAGATGTTTTGTATATACCTAAGGACAATTCAATCGCATACGAATGTGATGAAAAGTGTGTCATTTTCTATGCCGCCTATCCGCATGACTGGAAACAACAAGCAGGAATTACTTTTGTTCCTGGCATTGACCCAGAGGACATGCCAAAAAATTAAAAGCAGATTCTATTTTGATAGTTAAGTGAATACTTTGATATGAGAATAGTCATAGCACCAGATTCATTCAAGGAAAGCCTTTCTGCCAGTGAAGTTGCCAATGCTATAGAAGCAGGATTTGTTGACGTCTTCCCAAACGCTGAAATACTCAAATTGCCTGTTGCAGATGGCGGTGAAGGCACAACTGAAGCGCTTATATCTGCTACCCAGGGTCATTATTTTTCGGCGCAAGTGATGGATCCAATGGGAGAAGTCATTAATGCAAGTTGGGGTATGCTTGGTAATTCGAAGACAGCAGTCATTGAGGTTGCCAAAGCTTGTGGTTTGAGCTTGGTGCCTTTAGAAAATCGTAACCCAATGATTGCAACCAGTCATGGGGTAGGAGAGCTCATATTGGCAGCAGTGAATGAGGGCGCTAATCACATCATTGTTGGCTTAGGCGGAAGTGCTTGTAATGATGGTGGTGCAGGTTTGTTACAAGCTCTAGGTGTTCGTCTACTTGATATTTCAGGAAACCAACTGAACCGAGGTGGTGGCAGTTTAAGTGCTCTTAGTAGTATTGACTCTGGTGCAATAGACTCTCGTCTTCAAGGCGTCAGCTTTGAGGTAGCGTGCGATGTTGATAATCCACTGCTTGGTCCACAAGGCACTTCAGTGATTTTTGCGCCACAAAAGGGCGCTAATAGTGAAATGATTGCTCAACTGGACGCCAATCTGACACGTTATTCTGACATTTTAACTAGCACAATAAAAAAAGATGTTTCAGAAGTTCCAGGTTCTGGCGCAGCTGGAGGAATAGGCTCAGCTTTTCTTGCTTTTTTAAATGCGGAACTCAAAAGTGGCATCAATATCGTTTTGGATGCCATGGATTTTGAGCATCATATTAAAGGCGCTGATTTAGTTATCACAGGTGAGGGTCGTTTTGATAGTCAAAGCATAAGAGGAAAAGCACCTATTGGCGTTGCTAAATGCGCTAAGAGGAATCGATGTCTAGTATTTGTGATTGCTGGCTCGGTTGAAGATGATGAAAGACTAATTCATAAACACGACATTGATAGAGTCTTCAGTGTTGTCTCAAAACAGTTAACACTTGAACAGGCATTGGCAAATCCATCTGAAAGTATCACCCTTGCTTCTATTAGTGCTGCCAAATATTTCAGAGATCACCACTAGGCAGTAAGCTTACAAGATAGGACTATCCAGTTAGTAGCCTAAATCAGGCCTCACTAGGTTCTTGAGTTCTTGGTTGGCAAGGTAGCGACGCATATTCATCAGAACCAATTCGAGAGTCTGTAGAATGTAGGTGTCACCATCATCTGCAGAAATATGTGGCATAACCATGAGGTTAGGAGCAGACCATAAAGGTGAGTTTTTGGGTAGCGGTTCTGGGTCAAATACATCGATAATTGCAGCCCCAATATGACCTGAATTTAGGTTATCAACCAGGGCTACATAGTCTATTGTAGCAGCGCGACCTACGTTAACAATACCAACGCCAGGTTTCATTAATGATTGCCGTCTTCCATCCAATAAGTTATGAGTTTCAGTGGTATTTGGGGTGGCCATAAAAATATAATCTGCTTTTGGTAATACTTCGTCCAATTGATCAGCTGATACCATTTCATCTACATCTTCTAAAGTTTTTCCGTGGCGACTGACACCAATAACATTCATTCCAAGTGCTTTGCATTTTTTTGTCACAGAGTAGCCAATATTTCCAACGCCAATAACCAACAAAGTTTTGCCCTTTATGAGAGTAGAGTAAAGTGATTCCCAGTGGTTGTTATGTTGATTTGCAATGATCTGTGGCATATGAGTGTGCAGCATAAGAACACTCATCAAGCCAAATTCACCCGCTTTTTCTGAATGCACACCTCTATTGTTGACAACAGAAACATTATTAGGAAGCCAATCCATTGGGCAGAGGTGCTCAACACCAGCACCAGTGATATGAATCCAACGAAGATTAGGTGCTATTTCGGCAAGGTTTTCGGTAGGAAAATCCCAACATACGAGTACCTCTGCTGTTTTCATTGATTCATAAAAGTTATCCAAATCCCAGTCAAATACTGGCTCAATTTTTCCTTTCAAGTCGGGGTAATTTTCAAGAGCTTCGTTAAATCTTGCTTCCGTAAAGGCGAAAACAGATTCCCCTTCTATTGTCGGAGGAAAGGACTTAGGGTCTGCATGATTGCTCTTGAAATGCACTTTTACTTTTCTCTCTTCTAGCATGCTATCAATACCTACCTTATTTGTTTATTTAATCTTTGAATTATGCCTTGACTGCATTTCCTTCAATCCTGCAGTTACAATTTTAATTCTTTGTTGTTCCGATTTGCCATCAACTTGAAACTGAATGTCAACGAACTCGTGTGCAAGTTTACTGAGTAAAGATGCATCATCACCTTCTTCATTTTTAGGGATAGAAAGAACAGAGTCACCGCCATAAGTGGGGATCGGCATTCCCGCAATTTTTGAGGCGAGGTAGGGTTGATTTCCAGCAATTACGGTTCTAATTTGCTTCCTTATTCGTTGACGCATCATAGCAACGCCGCGGTCACTTCGCACTAGTTGTTCATTTTTATGAATGTTAATGGCACCAATACCTTCACAAGCCTCTCTATCTGCAGGGAACCTCTGTCGTTCTTCATATGGTCGATCGAAAACCTCACCCTGTTCAATCAGCTCTGGACCTTCTGGCGTGTTATATGCTTGGGGATCACCACGTTTACCGAAATTAGCCCAAGCATAACAGATGGTCGTTTCATCATCAATTGGTACTACCCAACGACTGAAAGAGCTTCGCCCATAAAAGATTTGTTTCGTGCCATCAGCAGAAAAGGCTGCTCCCGCTTGAGTAAAATTTGGCAAAACAACTTCATTGATTCGAAACCAAACGTTGTCACCAACTCTGCGCGTGTTGCAGCCTAATATCCAGTTATCTCGCTCGAAGAAGTCCATCTGACCTACCTCTCCAAAGCCTTCCGAAAATTGTTGACGACTCATATTGGAGTGAAGAAAGGCGGTATGAATAGGATCAACGATTGCATCGAGTACTTGAAGCCAGTTACAATTAAAGGGTGCTTTGTAAGGAACCATTTCCATATCTTCAAATTCGAGGCTGTCATAGATTGGAAATTCTGGCTTTTCATCAATTGGGCCTAAATATGCAAAGATAAGCCCCTTAAACTCGAAAGTAGGATAAGCGCCTAGACGCACCTTATTTTTTATAATATCTGCGGTGGCGGTTGGCTGACCAGGAACTTCGATCAATGTGCCATCGACATCAAAGTGCCAGCCGTGGTAGCAGCATTGGATGCCTTTTTCACGACAAATTCCAAATTCCAGAGAGGCCTGTCTATGTGGACAGTGTTTGTGAACTAGTCCTAACTGACCGCTCTTATCTCGAAACAAGACAAGCTCTTCTCCAAGTATTTTTATTGCAACAGGGAGTTCTGCTAAATCAGAAGAAATAAATACTGGTTGCCAGTAGCGCCTAAGATACTCACCAGCTGGCGTTCCTCGGCCAATTCTTGTTATTTCATCATCGATCTTGTTTGAAAGTGTAACACTATGGCCAGCAAAACCTTTCAAATCAGTTTCATTTTTATCTTTAGTATCTTTCATCAGTAGAGATCTCTTGCTATTATCAAAATAAAATAATCATTAATAATATGGTATAGTGATTTTTTTTCAACAAACTATACCTCAAAAGGAGTCAATAATGGCAAACATATATCCAACATTAATGTCAGAGGCACTTCCAGATAAAAAGCGCGTTAATGAAGCCAAAGCAAAACTTGAAAAGGCAGGTGTTAAGTATATTCTTTCATGCTGGATAGACCTTCTAGGCATTCCTAAAACTAAACCTATCCCCATATCTGAGTTTGAGTTGTTGTGTGCTGGAAAAGGCCCTCAATTTGCTGTTCATTCTGTTTCTTTCGTTCCAGAATTAGGGCCAAATGACTCTGATCAGATTCCAGTTCCAGATCTTGATAGTTTGATGATCTGTCCTTGGGATAAAACCTGTGCCTGGGTTTTTTCTGATTTGTGGTGGGAGGGTAAACCTTACAATTTATGTCCCCGTCAAACACTAAAAAGAGCTGTGAAGAATGCTGAGGATGCTGGATATAGAGCTTTTTGTGGTATTGAACCCGAATTTATAGCAATGCGTTGGGAAAACGGTCAACCTGTCAAAGCTTTTGATGACGACCCTTTACCCGGTGAAGGTTTACGACCACGCCGCCAAGCCTTTGGATATGATGTGGAATATAGCATTGACTCTATGGAATTTTTGGGAGAAATGATTGATACTCTCAATGAATTAGGTTGGGGTTTGAAGGATGTTGTTTGCGAGGGAGGATATTCTCAGTTTGAACTCGACTTTACTTATACAAACGTACTTCAAATGGCTGATCGTTTGGTATTTTTAAGGGTTTTGCTCAAAGAGATTGCAAAAAATCACGGCATGTTTATTACTTTTATGCCGAAACCAACAATTGGAGATTGGCGTTCTGGTGCTCACATTAATTTAAGCTTAACGAGTACTGCGAACAGTAAAAATATATTTGAAGGAAAGAATGGTAAGTTTTCGGATGCAGCCTACCATGCGGTCGGTGGTTTGATTAAGCATGGAACAGAAATTACTGCCGTGGCATGTTCCACGGTCAATTCTTACAATGGATTGATTCCTGTAGTGGGAGGATTTGAGGGTGGAGTGTACACATGGGCTCCAACGCAAATGGCATATGGAGACAATAACCGCTCATGTATGCTTCGTCTTCCACAAAATCGCTTTTGCATAGAAAACCGTGCCGCCGATATGTGTATGAATCCATACTTATCGTTGGCTTTGACTACTGCTGCAGCTATAGATGGAATTAAAAATAGGATTGATCCAGGTAAGCCATTAAATGTTAATCTTTACACCTTAAGTCCTGAAGAAATAAAAGCCTCTAAAATTAAATCTCTACCTCGAAACCTTCTAGAAGCCATTGAAAAACTTCAGCACGATGATTTTGCAAAAGAGGTTTTAGGTGAATCAATGCTAAATCAATTTTTTGCCTACAAAATGGATGAATGGGATCGTTATCACCAGGCTGTTAGCGACTGGGAAGTAACTGAGTATTTAAGGTTGTATTAAATTAGAATAGTTTTGATTTAATCAAGTGTATATTGATAAATGAACTTGACCCAACCTTGAAACAATAGTTTCAACTGTAAAAATAAAATTTACGAGGATTTTAATATGTCTATCAATCTTTCAAATATAGCCAAGAAGCGCGGTATCAAATATTTTTTGATTAGTTTTGTCGATTTGTTCGGTAATCTACGCTCAAAATTGGTACCCACAAGGGCTATCGATGGTATGCAAAAAGATGGTGCTGGTTTTGCTGGTTTCGCAGCCTGGCTGGATATGACTCCTGCACATCCTGATATGTTTGCTATTCCGGATCCTGAAAGCTTTATTCAGTTACCTTGGAAGCCAGAAGTTGGTTGGTTAGCTTCAGATCTGTGGATGGATGGCAAGCCAGTTGAAGCTTCTCCAAGAGTTGCGCTAAAAAGGCAGTTGGAGCAAGCTGAAAAGCTTGGTTTTCGGATGAAGACTGGGGTTGAATGTGAATACCACCTGATTAATAGTGATGGTACTGATATTGCCGATACTAAAGATCAACAAAGTAAACCTTGCTATGACCAGCAAGCTTTAATGCGACAGTATCCTGTTATCAGTCAAATTTGTGACGCCATGATTGAGCTGGGTTGGGGTCCCTATCAGAATGACCATGAAGATGCCAACGGTCAGTTTGAAATGAACTGGGACTTTGATGACACTCTGAAAACAGCTGACCGTCATGTCTTTTTCAAATTTATGGTCAAGTCAATAGCAGAACTTCATGGAATGAGAGCCACCTTTATGCCGAAACCTTTTTCCCATTTGACTGGCAATGGTTGTCATTCACATATCTCAATCTGGAATTTAAATGGCACTCAAAACTTATTTGATGGGAATAATGATGCCCGTGACCTAGGATTATCACCTTTGGCTTATCAATTTCTTGGTGGCATTATGCATAGTGCCGATTGTTTGGCTGCAATCTTTAATCCTACAATCAATAGCTATAAACGTATCAACGCACCTCGGACACTCTCCGGTGCTACCTGGTCTCCTGACTCTATAACCTATGGTGGTAATAACCGTACTCATATGATTAGGGTTCCTGAAGCGGGGCGCTTTGAATTACGATTGATGGACGGAGCAGCCAATCCTTATTTGATGCAAGCAGGCATCCTTGCCTGTGGTCTTGATGGGGTTGAAGGCAACCGTGACCCAGGTGATCCTCTAGACATTAATATGTATGAACTGGGAGAGGATATAAAGGGTTACAAGCAGTTGCCTCATAATTTACTTGACGCGATTCGTCTTTTTGAGAGTAGTGATGTTTTGAGAGAGAGACTGGGAAGTGAGTTGGTTGACGCTTTTGTGAAATTGAAGAAAAACCAATGGAATGATTACACTTCGCATTTAACAAAATGGGAGCTTGACAATACCTTGGATTGCTAGTTGTTCTTCAAAAGCCGAATCAACAAACAAATTAAGACTAAAGATATGGCACTGTAATGGATTATGAAAAGTATGAATTAGGCACTGTTTCGCTACTATCAGGTGAGAAGCTCGATTCAGCTTTCTTAATTTATAAAACCTATGGCAAGTTAAATAAAAACAAGGACAATGTAGTTGTATTGCCAACTTTTTATACCGGCTCTCATCAAAGAAATGAGGGCTTTTTTGGTATTGGCAGAGCGATCAATCCAGAGAAACATTTTGTTGTGTCGATTAATATGTTTGGTAATGGCTTCTCTTCATCACCAAGCAATACTCCAGCTCCTCAGGATGGTCCTAGGTTTCCACATATATCACTTTGGGATAACATTGCCTGTCAGTATAAGTTACTTACCGAAAACCTAGGAATAGATAGAATTGCGCTTGTCACAGGTTGGTCAATGGCCGGCTGTCAGGCATATCAGTGGGCTTCGCAATATCCGGATTTCGTTGATGCTATTTTGCCTTTCTGTGCTTCGGCAAAAACATCGACACATAACTACGTCTTTCTTGAAGGTGTCAGAGCGGCTCTTTGTGCAGACCAGAATTGGAATAATGGCGACTATGACTCCCCACCAGTTGATGGGCTTAAAGCCTTTGCAAGAGTCTATGCAGGCTGGGCTTTTTCTCAAACCTTTTATCGCGACTCTTTGTTTCAAGAAATCGGTTATGAAACTATAGAGGACTTGTTGATTGATTGGGAAAATGAACATGTTGAGAACTGGGATGCCAACAACCTCTTGGCTAAACTTGCGACATGGCAAGCAAGTGATATCAGTGTTGGCCCTCTTTATAATGGCAATTTTAAAATGGCATTGAAGGCAATTCGTGCAAAAACTATCTTAATGCCTTGTACCCAAGACCTTTATTTTCCACCTGAAGATAATGCGGTAGAGGCCAGTTATATTATGAATGCTGAGCTCCGTCCATTTGATTCTCCATTTGGGCACTGTGCAGCTAACCCAGGAAACGACTCTGGTTTTGAGGCATCACTTGAGAGAGCTATCGGAGATTTACTTGAAACAAAAAAAACGGGAATGATATGAAAATTACTTGGCAAGATTTTGAAAAAGTTGATATAAGGGTTGGTACGATAATTAAAGCTGAGGATTTTCCTGAGGCTAGAAGCCCCGCATATATCCTGCATGTTGATTTTGGTTCAGAGGTTGGTATCAAGAAGTCTAGCGCACAAATCACAAATCTTTACACAAAGAAACAGTTGTTGGATAAACAGGTGATGGGTGTTGTTAACTTTCATCCCAAGCAAGTCGGTCCAATTATGAGTGAATGCTTGGTTTTAGGTTTCTATAACCAAGATAAATCTGTAGTCTTGGCAGTGCCCGATACGCCTGTTGAAAATGGCGCTCGTCTTCTATAGTTAATTTTATTCAGACTTTGAAGGCATAGGGGGAGCCCCTCTTGTGCTCTGGTAAGTATTAATTTACCCTCCCTCACACATCAAACGAAATAAAGAAAGGAGTAGCACTTTAGAAATAAAGTATTTTCAGATTATTAACGGATTAAGTAAGACGTGATAGGCTATTGGCAACAGGAGCCTCAAAAATTGCCTTCGGTAGGATGTCAATCAAATCATATTCTTCTGCTAGTTCATCAATTGGCTTATGACCAAATTCATCGAGAGTTCTTTTCTCCCAAATGATTCTTACCTCAGGATGAAGCTCTTCATACCTCTGAGCCGTTGCCACCATAGATACACTAACACTGCAAAAGACACTGACTTTTGCTAATCAAATAGCAAGATTTACGGTAACCCTAAAGGGGGCTAATCCACCTTGGCTAGATGAATTAAAATAACTTATCAGCTATTAAATAACTGAGTACAATGACCTCTATTTTTTTGATTATTCTAATAATTACATTTAATGAGTTCAATTGTTTCCATCAAAGACCTTTCAAAAACCTATAACTCTGGTTTCGAAGCATTAAAAAACATCAATTTGGATATTAAAAAGGGTGAGATTTTGGCATTGTTGGGTCCAAATGGCGCCGGGAAAACGACCCTAATTTCGATAATCTGCGGTATCGTTTCACCAACCTCAGGAAGTGTCACTGTTGATGGTAATGACATCATCACTGATTTCAGAAAAACCCGCGCAATGATTGGACTAGTACCACAAGAGTTAACGCTTGGAACTTTTGATACTGTGTGGGGTACGGTCAGATTTAGTAGGGGCTTATTTGGCTATAAGAGAGATGATGCTTATCTTGAGCAACTTCTGAAAGATTTGTCGCTTTATGATAAGAAGGATTCTGAAATTAGAGCACTCTCTGGTGGCATGAAAAGAAGGGTATTAATTGCTAAAGCGCTCTCCCATAATCCCGAAGTACTTTTTTTAGATGAGCCTACCGCAGGAGTTGATGTTGAGCTTAGAAAGGATATGTGGAAGATTGTTAATGAGTTGAAGTCCAAAGGGGTTACAATTATTTTAACTACTCACTATATCGAAGAGGCCGAAGAAATAGCTGATAGGGTTGGAGTGATTAATAATGGAGAGTTGTTATTAGTCGAACAAAAAGTTCATTTAATGGAAAGTCTCGGCAAGAAACAGTTAGTCATTGAATTAAAAGAATCACTGGCTAAAGTACCATCGTCACTAGATAAATACAACATTGAGCTTTCAGATGATGGAATGCACATCTCTTATACTTTTATTGTTAAAGATGAGGAGACTGATATATCAGATTTACTCCAGGAAATTACTAATTCTGAACTGCATTTAAAAGACCTTAAAATTGTTCAAAGTTCCCTCGAAGATATATTTGTAGACTTAGTAAAGGAAAAATAATGAATTTCATGGCTATAAAAGTAATCTACTTTAATGAGATGTTGCGATTCTGGAAAACACTTTTCCAGAGTATTGCTTCACCTGTAATTTCAACGGCTTTGTATTTTGTTGTTTTTGGATCAGCAATTGGTTCTAGGATAGAGAATATTGATGGTGTGTCTTATGGTTTATTTATTGTGCCAGGTCTAACAATGCTTTCGGTATTAACCCAAAGCATCTCTAATGCCTCTTTTGGTATATTTTTTCCAAAATTCACTGGAACGATTTATGAACTTTTGTCGGCACCAGTTTCATTTTATGAAACCTTAATTGGCTATGTTGGAGCAGCGGCAACTAAGTCATTAATCTTGGCAACCATCATTTTGGTTACAGCTAGTTTGTTTGTTGAGTTAAACATCGCGCATCCTTTTTGGATGCTAGGATTTTTAGTTTTGACTTGTATTTCCTTTAGTTTGTTTGGTTTTATTATTGGCTTGTGGGCAGACAATTTTGAAAAACTGCAAATAATTCCACTACTAATAATCACACCACTAGTGTTTTTAGGTGGAAGCTTTTATTCAATAAGTATGCTGCCGCCTTTATGGCAAAAAGTGACTTTGTTTAATCCTGTTCTTTATCTTGTGAGTGGCTTCCGTTGGAGTTTTTTTGAAATCTCTGATGTTGGGGTAGGACTTAGCTTGTTAATGGTATTGCTTTTCTTAAGTGTCTGTATTGCTTTAATTGCATGGATATTTCATACTGGTTATAAATTGAAACAATAAGTCTGTATATTTGTTGCTTATGATTCAAGTTACAGACATTTACATTTATCCTGTCAAATCACTCAAAGGCATTCCACTAAAGGAAGCAGAAACTGGCTTGCGTGGCTTTAAGTATGATCGTGAGTGGATGATTACAGATAGCGATTATCAGTTCCTAACGCAACGTGAAATTGAAGCAATGGCGACCATTACTGTGAGCATTGCTAAAGATTTCTTGTTACTAGAGTCATCAAAAGGCCACGAACTAAAGATTAATCTTAACGCTCAAAGGGAAGAGTCAGTTCAGGTGTCAGTTTGGAGAGATACTTGTAACGCATATGACGAAGGAGAGGCTGCCTCATATTGGTTAACTGATGAGCTCGGATATTGGCAAGGAAAAACGTTGAGGCTGGTGAGATTTTGTTCCGATCGAAAACGTCCAGTGCCAGCAAAATACCTTCACGGTCGTGAAGCCGAGAGTGCATTTTCTGACCAATTCCCCTACCTTATAACTTCCTGGGATTCGTTGAAGAAGTTAAATGAGGGTCTCAGAGAAAATGGAAAGCAAGAAGTTACAATGGGTCGCTTTAGACCTAACATAGTTGTCAGTGATATATCCAATATTGAGAACAAGACATCTCTTGATCTGATCTCACAAGACGGTAACTACGAGTTCGGTTTGAGGAAGCCATGCAAACGCTGCAAAATAACAACAATCAATCAAGATAGCGGAGAAATCATAGACTTCAAAGAGCCACTCTCAACTTTGACTTCACTGAAGTTTAGTTCTGAAAATTATGGCGCATTTTTTGGTCAAAACGCTATCCTGCTTTCAGACCAAGAGTGTGTCATCAGTGTCGGTGATTTGTTGCAAACGAGTACGAAAAAGTAAGATAGCTAGTTATCTAGTGAAATCGCTCCGAACCGCTTTTCCTGTTTCCAGGCATGTCCATAAATAACTTCATAAGTTGCAGGCAACTTGTCGTTCTTTCGATAACTTTCATACATTTCAATCATCTTATTAAATTTCGTTTTTCCAGTCAAAGACTTTGAACGGTTGTGCACGGTTTGAGCTCCGATACCCTTCAAGTCGTGCATTAAATCGATGACTTTATCGTAGGTGAGTGTTAACCTTTCCATTTCCATTACTGGACTGTGAAAGCCGGATTGCAGCATTTGATCACCAATATCATGCATATCAGTAAATTCATTGACATGAGGATTGCTATCAACAGCAGACCAGCTACGCTTTAATTCTTTGAGGGTGTCTGGACCAAACGTTGAAAAAAGAAATAAGCCTCCGGGTTTAAGAACTCTAAAGCATTCATCTAAAAGTGTTTTGAGGTCAGGACACCACTGCATCATCAAATTAGAGACAATAAAGTCAATACTGTTATCGGTGAAAGGTAATTGGTAAGCGTTAGCACAAACCTTTAAGTTATGAACATTGGATAACAAAGATTGTTGTGCGAAATCGATACAGATCAATGTTGCATCAGGAAAAGCTTTAACTGCTTTTTCGCTTAGGAATCCTGTTCCAGAGCCCAGATCAATTATTGTTTTTGGGTTTATTGAGATGACATTCAATTTTTCTGCGAGACGAGCTGAAATCTCGTTTTGTATAAAAGCGCTGTCATCGTATTTGGCTGACGCCTTGTTAAATGTTGCTCTTACTCTAGACATTCGACCAGTTGATTTGAAAGTCCTTTCATTAAATTAAAATATTGATCTGAACCTGCATTAAGTTTAGCACCTAAGATGTCAATTCTGAGCGCTTTTATTGGTAAGCCTTCTGACAAAACGTTTACTTTTTTAGATGTGTTTTCGGGGCCATAAAGTAGGCATTTAATTTTCAAATCTTTCATTTTATTTCTAGCTTCTAGAGTTCTATGAATACTAAGTCGAGCGCCATGGTAAGGCATTATGATGACTGGTTTTTGAAAATGAAAACTCTTCTCAAAGTATTGTAGCGTGTCTGAATATATTGCATAACGCTCTGACCTAAAAGTTGCTAATTGTTGTTGAAGTTCTGATTTCAATTTATTTAGTCTTGCATGAATTTTTATAAGATTAGTTTCGTAAGTATTGCTATTATTGGGGTCTATTTTTATTAACTGCTCGCTAATATATTGTGCAGTTTGTTGCACATTATCAATGTCTAACCAGAGATGTAAATCATTATCAGTATGTTCATCTTTCTCACCTTTGTCCATTTCATTTGTATCTGGATTTCTAAAATGATAAAGATGAAGATCATCTATCTCACTCACGATAATATGTGATCCAATTTTGATATTTCTAAGAGTTTTTTTGAGACCTGTTTCAAAACCGTCTCCAATTGTTATCACAAGATCTGCATTTGACAGTAGGTTTAATTGAGAAGGTTTAAGGTGAAAAGTATGTGCAGAGTCGCTAGATTCTAGCAATAGTTGGGGCCTTGAAACACCTTCCATAAGGGCGGTCACGATACTGTGTATCGGCTTAATACTGACGACAACATTCGGTGTTGACTGAGCGCCAACATTATTAAGGCTTAGGAGAAAAGCTAAGCCCAGCAATAAACGGTAAATCATAGCATGCCTCAAAATCAAGGGAAATTATACGCCAACCACTTACATCTTCATTAATTTAGCGTTCACAAACGACAATTGTTCTCACAGGTGCTGGGTAACCTTCAATCGTAAGAGAGTCGTCAAGTGGATCAAGAAAATCTTCTAGAGAAGCCCCATTTTCACCGATCCATGGCGTTTTGCGTTGTTCTTCTGTTGTAGTTTTAGAAACATCAACAACCCTGGCATTATTGAAATTTGCATCATTTAGCCAAGATTTAAGAGTTTTAATACTTGGTATGGAGTAAACGTTTCGCATTTGCGCGTAACGGCCTTTAGGGACTAGTATGTAATCCTCTGGACCTTCAATTACAAGGGTTTCTATGACAAGTTCGGCGTCCGGCACCATCATTTCACGTAATTGTGACAAGTGTGCCATGTGGTCTCTCTGGTGATATAAAACACCCATAGAAAAAACCGTATCGAAAATAGGTTTTTTTGGCATGTCTTCTAGCTTTACTGGCAATAATAAAGCATTTAAGGGTGATTTAATCATCGACTTTATGGCTCTGAATTGATAGTTGAATAACAAAAAAGGCTCAATCCCTAGTACCCGCTTTGCACCTTCCATGGCCATTCTTATAGTAAAGTAACCATTGCCTGCGCCAACATCTAACACTAGTTTGTTTTCTAGGGGTTTGATGTGTTTCGTTATGCGTTGCCATTTCATATCTCCATCCCACTCACTTTCTAGCGCAAGGCCATTAATCATAAAAGGACCCTTCCTCCAAGGTATAAGTTTGTGGAGTGCCTCCATTAATAATTCACTGTCAATACCATCTTGATTAATACTGATATAGGGTTGTTTTAGAGCAACTTTACCTTTAGGAAGGGCATCAATAGTGTCAATAGCTTGGGACCATTTAGGGATATTACCGTTATTGACTTGAAAAGCTTTGTTACTAATTGCTAGGCATTTTTTTGAGATTTTGTTAAGTGAAAAATCATCAAAAAAAGTCAATAAATCATCAAGGAATAAATTCACTAATTAGATTAAATTAAAAAATATATCTAGTATAAAATAAGTGGATACATAAAAAATATTAATTCAACTTTTTGGGGGTTAGTGTGATAAATCAATCAATCAAATTCTTTACTATCTTCTTATTGGCATTTAACGTCTTTGCTGGCGGAGATGATCGTGATGAGGAATATTATGAAAATTTAGATGAAGAAATAGCTACCTTTGAAGCACAACTAGCTGAAGACCTAGCTAATCAAGATGCTCTTGAAGCATTCCAGAAAAAGCTTGCCGAAGAGAAAGCCGCCGCCGAAGCCGCTGCCAAAGCTGCTTTAGATGAACAACTTGCTGAGTTTGAGGCTCAACTAGAGGCAGACCTTGCAGCCCAAGCTGCTGAAGCCGCCGCCACCGCTGAAGCCGCACGGATGCAGGAAATTGAAGAAGATCTAGCTAGACAAGCTGCACTTGAAGCCTTCCAGCAAAAGCTTGCTGAAGAGAAAGCCGCAGCCGCTGCCTCAACTGCTGCTTATCAAGCTAGAGTTGCGGAAGAAGCATTAGAAAAAGAACTTGCTGCATTTGAAGCACAATTGGAAGCAGAACTTGCTGCTGAGGAAATGATGGCAGAAATTATCGCAGAAGAGGAGCGTGCAAAGAGACTGGCTGAGTTCCTAGCACAACTAGAAGCAGAGAAAGCCGCTGCTGCTGCCTCAACTGCTGCTTACCAAGCTAAGGTTGCTGCTGAGGAAGAAGTTATTGGTGTAATTAAAGATGAGGAAGAAGAGGTTGTTGTTACTGTCGCTGCTCATGAAGAATGCAAACATACATTAAATTTATCTGATAGTAATATTGAACTTTTCAAAACAGCATTAGCAGGTGGTTATTTGTTTAGCGTAGGTCCGCAAATTACTGCTGGAACTGAATTTACAGCAAACAGGTGGGATGAGTATGCAAGCTGTGTGGGTGCATTTAATTATAACAATCCCTTTTAAAGTAAAGGATCACTAATATTGTTAATAAGTCTTCCTTAATATCGAATGGAAGCGTAGAAAAACATAACAAATAAAAAAACCCAGAGCTAGCTCTGGGTTTTTTACTTATAATGAATTTATGAAAAATTATTTAGTTCATAATTTAATCAAATTCTTTTTTTTA